>NZ_JAODTZ010000020.1 GCF_025399795.1 Streptomyces rhizosphaerihabitans
CAAGAACTTGGACAGCTCTTCACGAAGCTGGTCCATGCCCGACGTTTCCTCTGCCGGTTCGTCCTTTTCCGTCTTGGTCATCGCTGCCTACCTCCGACGATCGGCGCGCTTGGACGCTGCTCGCTTGGAAGACGTCGTCTTTTTCGCCGCGGTCTTCTTGGCCGGAGCAGTCTTCTTGGCCGGAGCTGACTTCTTCGACGCCGTCTTCTTGGCCGGAGCTGACTTCTTCGACGCCGTCTTCTTGGCCGGAGCTGACTTCTTCGCCGCGGTCTTCTTCGCCGGCGTCTTCTTGGCAGGCCTGCCGGCCGCGGTCTTCTTGCTGGGTGCCGTCTTCTTGGCCGCAGTCTTGCTGGGGGTGGTCTTCTTCGCCGGCGCAGTCTTCTTGGCCGCCCGGGGCTTCTGCCCGCCGGCCGGAGCAGCCTTCTTGCGCGCCGCTGGTGCGGGTGCCTTGCGGGACCGATCCGATCGCGGACCGCGGCGCTTCCGCGGCCTCGCTTCCGGTTCCTCTTCAGGTTCCTCCTCTTCCGGTTCCTCCTCTTCTTCTTCCTCTTCCTCTTCCTCCTCGTATTCGCCCTCCGGCTCTTCCTCTTCCTCTTCCTCTTCCTCGGCCTGGTCCTCGTCGTACTCGGCCTCCGGCTCTTCTTCCTCCTCTTCTTCCTCCCCCTCCTCGTACTCCGCGTCCTCCTCTTCCGGGCCGTACTCCTCCTCCCTCTCATCCGCCTGCTCCAGGAGGCGGGCCGTACGGTCGCTGAGGGTGCCGGCAAGCGTGGCCATGCCCCGGTCGGCGGCAGCGGTCAGTGCCTGGCGGCCCGCCTCCAGCACTTCCCCTCGCAACTGCTCCTGCAACTCGGCGACCTGTGGGATCTCCCCCAGTCTGCGCATCCCTTCGGCGGCGAGCTGGCGAGGTTCAAGGCCGAATCGCCGACCCGCCAGATAGGTCGCAATGGACAAGGCCATCCGGCCCTTCTTGGTCCGGCCCAGCACATAGCCGCCCACTACCGCAGCCGCGAGAGCCACCTTTTCCGTGTCTTTCATGATCTCGTCACCTTCGATCGTTCGGCGTGGAACAGGCCTGCGCAGCATGCAGTCGGTCGAGCAGTCGTTCCTCTTCCCGTTCGAACTCCTCCAGGCTGATGTCTCCGTCCTCGAGCTCCCGGTTCAGCAGGGCCAGTTGGGCACGGAGCACGCACGGGTCGTGCAACTCACGCTCGGCGGCGTCATTGAGCTTCTCCGCCACCCAGACAACGCCGCGGACCGGCGCGATGGGCAGGGTGAGCAGGCCGGTGATCAGTCCCATCTCAGACCCCAATGGCTCGGCCGGGAGTTCCTTCGGCGGAGACGAAGCTGTAACAGGGCAGCGGACCCGTAAGGCGCAGCTCCACACGGTCGCGATTCGTATGGCCGAATCGCTCTGCCACGGTTCGGAAGCCATCGCTGTCGTCGCGATTGACGAGGAACGACGCATTGAGCACGCATCCCTGGACTTCGGGACCCGCGGCCACCGCACGGGCCCTGGGCGTGAGCTCGCGCAGAACTCGCCGACCGGCTTCGGCGGCCCTGCTCTCGAGAGCAGCCGAGACGGCCTCGCCCAGTCGCAAAGTGGCTTCGTATCCGGGCCGTCGACGCACCTCGTCCCGCAGCCGGCGGACGTTCTTGTCCTCCGCCAGCAGGCTCGCCAGCGCGTCCTTGGCCGGGAGCGCCTTGACGTTCACCTCGACCCCGCCGGAGAGGTGTTCCAGTGCGGCCACGTGGTCCGCCTCGCGGGACTTCAACTGGGCACGCACCGCATCCTCGTCGGATGCGACCATGCCGAACCGCATCGGCAGTACCGACCCCTGCTCCGACAGACGCAACAGCAGATCCTGGTGAGCGAGCAGATCGCGCCGTCTGGCGCGGAGCTTGGGGGGAGCCTCGCTCACAACAGCGGCGACCCGCCCCTGCCGGATCGGCCGCAGCTGGGCAGCCGGGCTGCCCACACCCGTTGCGTCCACCGGCAGCGGCGCTCCCGCCCGGATGACCGCGTAGACGTACACACCATCGCCGGTCACGGCTCACGCCTCCACGGGTCGTCGTCGCCTGCTACTGCCCCGGGCCGGAGCCCGCCGCTTCCTCGGCCGTTCCTGCTGCTCTTCCTCGTCCTCATCAGGCTCGTCGGAGTCGTCGTCACCGCCGCCGACCGCCTTGCGAACCGTGTCCCCCACAGTTTCCGCGGCCCTGCGAACCTTGCGTTTACCGATGGACTTGGCGGCACCACCGCCGATCAGCTCGGGAACGGTGGTGCTGCCGGAGTCACGTTCCAGGTCGAGCCGGTTGCACGCTTCCGCGAACCGCAGATACGTGTCGACACTCGCCACCACGATGCGCGCATCTATCTTGAGGATCTCGATGCCGACCAGGGACACCCGGACGAACACGTCGATCACCATGCCCCGGTCAAGAATGAGTTCGAGCACGTCGTACAACGTGCCGGCGCGCGGCGGGCACGCCACTACCTCGTCGGAGTAGGTGGTCGCAGGCATGGGGCGTCCTTCCGGTAGTCGGGCAAACCTGAGTCACTGATCACTCATCGGCGGAACCCCGCCGATAGCGGCGGACCCTGCGGTACTCCATGAGCTCGCCGTCCTGGTCGAGCCGCACCTCATACGAAGCGAGAAGGCTCGTCGTGTCCGGGATCCGCGGCAGCTCGAGGACGTCCACGACGACACACCAACCGTCGTCCTCGCGCCCCACCGCTGATACACCCTCCGTGGGATGGCCGATCAGACCTTCCAGACTCCGGCAGGCAGCACGCGCGGCATCTCCCGCTCCACGCACGGACGGTGCGCGGCGAGCACTTGTCGTCGAGGATTTCCTGGCGCGCGGCCGACGCTCTTCTGCCATGAATTCAAGTCTGGTGCGCATCCGGTCCGACGCATCTTGAGTGGGCCAGTCGAGCGTTCGTGCCCGGCAGCGTCGTGGTCGTCTGTGTCGACGTCCCTGCTCGGCGGGCCGGACCGCATCGGGCGAGCGTCACACTCGCCGAGGTGCCGACCCATAACGCTGTCGTTGGAACGGGCCGACGCCGGGGAATCAGACGCCCGGCGATCACGCCCTCGCATGCGGACCTTCGGTGCCACGGCTCAAGCGCGGCAGCGGTCCTGCGCCAGGAGATCGGCAGAAGCCGGAGGCAGGACAGGGCAGGCGGTCGCTGTCAGAACAGCACAGATCCCGGCAGCCACATGGGAGGCAGCTGCCGGGATCGGTCGCGCTGGTACTACTTGGGCTTGATTGCGTCCTTGGCCTTCTCCTTGGCCGAGCGCAGATCGCCCTTGGACTCTTCGGCGTGCCCCTCAGCCTTCAGGGACTCGTTGCCCACTGCACCGCCGACAACCTTCTTGACCTTGCCCTTGGCCTGCTCGCCCTTGGCCTGTGCCTTCTCGTCCGCAGCCACAACGACTCACGCCCTGTCTCCATTGAGAAATATTTCAATCTCCCGTGTGACCCCTGATTGCGCCCTCAAACCCGGACGGCGACTCACGGCACTTTCGTCACTCCGAGTTCCCCGAAAAAATATCTGAGTTCCGTGGGAGTGCAGATCGTTCCGCCGGGCACACGTGGGCTCGGAGGTTGATAACTATGGTTCCTGTTCTTCTTGTTCTTCTGCTCGCCCTGATCCTCTTCGGTGCCGGTTTCGCACTCAAGGCTCTGTGGTGGATCGCCGTCATCGTGCTGGTCGTATGGGCCCTCGGCTTCGTGATCCGGCCCGCGGCAAGCGGCGGCAAGCGGGGCCGCTGGTACCGCTGGTAGGCATGTCCGGAACAGCTCGCTGATCCGGGTGGGTCCCGATGCCCAGGCATCGGGACCCACCCGCGCTCTGTTGCCCGGGTACACGGGGGTGAATACGGATTACGTATTCCTTCAGTGCGAGTGTGTGGAATCCGGGATGCAGGGCACCCGACGTTCCGAGGAAACGTCACCGAATTTGGATGACGCTTGTACGACTCCGCGGTTCTTCTGTGGAGTGACGAAGAATTTCGATGAGGGAGCCGTTTTATGAGTGACAGCATCTGGGGCTACCAGCCGACCACCGGCCACATCGCGGGCACCGATCTGACCGGGTACAAGGTCGAGGCGACCGACGGCAGTATCGGGAAGGTCGACAAGCACTCGGACGACGTCAGCTCTTCGTACCTCGTCGTCGACACCGGCGTGTGGATCTTCGGCAAGCATGTTCTGCTGCCGGCCGGGACCGTGAAGACGGTCGACCAGGCCGAGCGGAAGATCTACGTCGCCCTCACCAAGGACCAGATCAAGGACTCACCCGAGTTCGACAAGGACAAGCACGTCGGCGACGCCGGTTACCACGAGCAGGTCGGCGGCTACTACCAGAACCGCCGCGCCTGAGCACAGCGCCATATGAGAAGTGGGGCCGCCCGGAGACGCTCCGGGCGGCCCCACTTCTCATGTTTCCTACGGCAACCGGTGCTCACAAAGGACCCTACGAGGTCGTCCCGTTCAGCGGCCTTCATGTCCCGTACGGCGTCACCGCCGAACACCGCCCGCTCGCACGGTACGCCGACGAGCTGCCTGGCCTGCTCGACGGGGGCGGGGGCGGGTTTGCCGTCGTCCACGTCGTCCGCGCCGGCCGCCCCGATGATGACGTCGTCCGCGCCGATGGCACAGCGTAGCGCGGCGAGTTCCGTGCCGCTCGCCGAGGCCGCCAGGACGATGTCCCAGCCGCGGCCGGCCAGGACAACAGACCGGCGTGCGCGGTACCTGGAGGGGTATCCGTCGGGGGAAACGGAAGCGGGCAGAAATGGACGAATCATCTGGGGACGTCAATGATGGACTGCCCGGCACTGCCTTACCGCTGCAGGCCTCGCTCGTTTTGGACAGCGACAGCTCCCGCATCGCCCAGGCCCGCCACCTCGCAGCCGCTTTCCTGACGAAGGCGAGAGACACCTACGGCATCGCGGTGGCGACGGCCACGTTGGAGATCGTCCAGCTCATCGTCAGCGAACTGGTCACCAACGCCCGCAAGCACGCTCCAGGACCGGCCCTCCTGCATCTGCGGATCGCGGGCCCCGTGCTGCGGGTCGAACTCTGGGACAGCAACCCCGCCCTGCCGACCGCCAAGGCCCCGGATCCGGGGCGCCTCGGCCAGCACGGCCTCGAGATCGTCACCGCCCTCGCCCGCACAGTCGCCGTGGAGCGGACGCCCGCAGGGAAGTGCATCATCGCCTACATCGACCTCGCTCCCGCCGCTGCATGACCGAACCGGGTTTTCGCCCCAGCCGTTCAAAAGACGCGCCCACCGCGTTCCGCCGCCCAGAGCACACCCGTTCGCACCGGCGGACGCCGGCCGCCCTGGAGCCCTGGTGCCTGTCGGCTGCCTTCCCCTTCGTTCCCGCTGGTCTGACGTGGTGATCCAGGTCATGGGATGTTCTCCGCGAGGTCTCCCAGCTGACGAACATCAAGCTCCGGCACGTGTCGGAACTGATCATCGACGGGGCCCGCACCGGGAAACTGTGCACCTATGTCCGCACGGAACTGGAGCTTCGGCAACAACCGTTCCCTGCACGACATTGCGTGGCGTACCGTCCTAGGCAGCGGGTACACGCTGTGTTGTCGGCTCCCGCAGCCGACTGCACGGGGCTGGACCATGTGGGAGGGGCCCGACATGACAGTGACCGAGGCGACAGCAGAGCAGACGGTCGTGCTGCCGGAGATCGCAGAACCGTCACGGGTCACGCCCAAGGACGCCCGGCAGTTGTCCAGGCTGTTCTTCGACCAGCTCACCGTTCTGGAAGAGGGCACGCCCGAGTACCAGTACGCGCGCAACACCCTCATCGAAATGAATCTCACCCTTGTACGTTTCGCGGCCGGGCGTTTCCGCAGCCGCAGTCAGGGCGAGACGGAGGACATCGTCCAGGTCGGAACGATCGGACTGATCAAGGCCATCGACCGGTTCGAGCTCACCCGCGAAGTCGAGTTCACCTCCTTCGCCGTCCCGTACATCGTCGGCGAGATCAAGCGCTTCTTCCGCGACACCTCGTGGGCCGTCCACGTCCCCCGGCGCCTGCAGGAAGCCCGCATCCAGCTCGCCAAAGCCACCGAAGAGCTCCGCAGCCGGCTCGACCGCACCCCCACCGTCAAGGAGCTCTCCCAGCTGATGTGCCTGAGCGAGGAGGAAGTCAACGAAGCACGCCTCGCCTCCAACGGCTACACCTCCTCCTCCCTCGACGCCACCATCAGCTCCGGCACCGACGGCGAAGCCTCGCTGGCCGAATTCATCGGCACCGACGACAACGCCCTTGAACTCGTCGAGGACTTCAACGCCCTCGCCCCGCTGATCGCCGAACTCGACGACCGGGAACGGCGCATCATCCACATGCGCTTCGTCGACGAACTCACCCAGGCCCAGATCGGCGAACACCTCGGCGTCTCCCAGATGCACGTCTCCCGCCTCCTCAACCGCACCCTCACCAAACTCCGGACCGGCATGCTCACCACCAACTGAGCACGGTCATCAGCACACTGGGCACTGCGCTCGTCCCCGCGCCGGTGGCCTTATGGTCGAGCGTCGCCACCGGTCCGTCTTTCGGCCATTGCCGACACACGGTCACACGGCAGCGGCATAGACCGTGGTTCGTCGCGGGCGTGGACCACCAGGCCCGCACCGCACCATGGGCTGTGGGCTTCCGGGCCGCCTCGTGCCGCTCGGATCGTCTGCCTGACCGCCCGACCTGACTGGTGCCGGTTTCTCGACATGGGACCGGAGCCCGCGCTGGTACTCACGCGCCACGGAACATGTCCATGAGCGGACGTCGGCCCTGGCGCCGGAGAGCACCGCCCCGTTGATGCCGACCGCGCCGCGGGAGAACGCCGTACCGTCGCACGCCGAGGACTCGGAACGACAACTCCCCGCGAGCGGCCCGTTTTTCGTCCCGTCGGGGGTACACGAGCGCCGAACCCCACTGGAGAGCGGCGTCAGGAGTGCCATGCGCGTCAAGGTCGGATACTTCAGGACCAGGTCACTCAGGAGACGCCTGCGCCGCTGCGCCCGTGAGGTGTTCGGCTGGGAGAGCCTGCGCCCGTCCCAACTCGCCGCCATGACAGCCGTGATGGAGGGGCGCGACACCATCGTGGTGATGCCGACGGGTGCGGGGAAGTCCGCCGTGTACCAGGTGCCGGGTGTGCTGCTGAAGGGGCCGACCGTGGTGGTCTCACCCCTGATAGCGCTTCAGCGGGACCAGGTCGCCAATCTCTCCCGTATCGAGGGACCCGGTGCCTCCGCCGTCAACTCCGCGCAGCGCGCACGGGACAACGAAGCCGTGTGGGAGCGGGTACGCGAAGGCAGCCTGGACTTTCTGTTCGTCTCGCCCGAGCAGCTCGCCAAGGACGAGGTGGTGGAGCAGATCGCCGCGGCCGCTCCCGCACTGATGGTGGTCGACGAAGCGCATTGCGTGTCCTCGTGGGGATACGACTTCCGGCCCGACTACCTGTCCCTGTGCCATGTGCGCGAGCGCATCGGCCGGCCTCCGCTCCTCGCCCTCACCGCCAGCGCGGCGGCTCCCGTACGGGCGGACATCGTGGAGCGGCTCGGGATGCACGAGGCGCACGAGGTGGTCGCGGGGTTCGACCGCCGCAACATCACGCTGGAGGTCGTACGGCACCGGGAGAACACGGGGAAGCGCCGATGGGTGGTGGAACGCGCCGCGGCCGAGGCCAAACCCGGCATCGTCTACGCGGGAACGCGACGGGAGGCCGAGGAGTACGCGCGGGAACTGTCGGCGCTCGGATTCGACAGCGCCGCGTACCACGCGGGGCTGTCGTCGGCCGAGCGCTCCCGGACGCACGATCGCTTCCGGGGCGGCGAACTCGACGTGGTCGTCGCCACCTCCGCGTTCGGGATGGGCATCGACAAGCCGGACATCCGCTTCGTGCTGCACGCATCGGTGCCGGGGTCCCTCGACACCTACTACCAGGAGATCGGCCGGGCGGGCCGCGACGGGAAGCCGTCGACGGCGATCCTCGCGTACCGGCCCGAGGACCTCGGCGTGCAGCGGTTCCGGACGGGATCTCACCCCGACCCGGAGGCACTGGGCGGTCTGATCGACACGGTGCGCGAGCACCGGGGACCGGTCACGGCGACCGGTCTGCGCGAGCGCACCGGTCTGTCCCAGACGCCGCTGACGTCGATGCTGCACCTGCTGGAGGAGGCGGGCGCCGTGACGGCGGAGAAGCGTGGCGGTGTTCGGGCCGTGCCCGGGGCGCGGCGGGACGCCTGCGTCCGCGAGGCGGTGCGGATCGCTTCCGCCCGTGTCGATCTGGAGCGTTCCCGGGTGGAGATGATGCGGGGCTACGCGGAGACGAACGGCTGTCGCCGACGCCACTTGCTCGGCTACTTCGGTGAGAGTCTGGCGGAAGGCGACTGCGCGGGTTGCGATATATGCACCCGTACAGCGGAGTCGAAGGAGGCCCCTGTCCGGACAGGGGACGTCCTGTCCGGTACGGGCCCTGACCCGCTGGAACCCGTGGCGGCCGACGGCGCCTTCCCACCCGGGATGCGGGTGGGGCACAGCACGTGGGGCGAGGGCGAGGTGATGAGCGAGGACGGGAACAGGATCACGGTTCTGTTCGAGAGCGTGGGCTATCGCACGCTCTCCCTCCCCGCCGTCCGGGCGCGAGGCCTGCTGACGCCGGTGTCGTCCGCCGCGCCGAGGGGCTGACATCCCCTCGGCGTCGTCGGCACGCGTGGTCTGCCGGTGCCGCCCGGCGCGAAAATCGGAGCCGCTGCGACCACGCCGGACTACGGTCATGGTTGACCGCCAGGCGTCACCCCCGTCCCCACCAGGGCCGACAACTGCGGGGAATACGTGGCATGCAGGACGAGCGCCGCGCTGCCCACCACCGCCGCGTCCGTGCCGAGCGGGGACGCCTCGACCTCCACGACCCGGATGTGACGGGACAGCGGGCGGCTCCTCAGTGCGGCGGCGACGACCGCGACGTAGCGGGACTCGACGTGCTGGATGCCGTGGCCGCCGAGAATGATCAGGTCGACGTCGAGGAAGTTCGCGATGTCGACCGCGACCGAGGCCACGTACTCCGCGGTCTCGTCGATGACCGCCGCGGCGACCGGGTCACCGGCCGCCGCGGCCACCCGGATGGCGGCGTGGTTGATCGCGTCGGGGTCCTCGGCGAACGCCCGCGCCAGCGCACTGTCCGGGTGCGATCCTGCCGCGAGCCTGCGGTGCACCTCGGCAACGATCGCCGTGGGGTTGACGAGTCGCTCCAGGCAGCCCCGGTTGCCGCAGTAGCACTCCGGACCGTCGGGCAGCACCGAGGAGTGCCCGAACTCGCCCGCGTTGCGTGAACCACCGCGGTACACCTGGTGGTTGAGGATGAGACCGCCGCCGATACCGGTGCCGAAGAAGAAGTAGGCGAAGTCCGCCACTCCCCTGCCGGCTCCCGACCAGCGCTCGCCGATCGCGGCGGCGGTGGCGTCGTTGTCGAGGGTCACCGGCAGGCCGGTCGTCTCGCTGAGCATGTGCTGAACCGGCACCCGGGTCCAGTTGGCGAGTTGCGGCGCGCCGACGATCACGCCGTGTTCGATGTCGATCGGTCCGGGAGTGGCGAGACCGATCCCCAGGACCTTGTCGCGGTCGACACCCGTCTCGGCCAGCACGTCGGCGACCAGTTCGGCCATGTCCTTCACGACCTCGGCCGGATCGGTGACGTGGCGAGCCGGGCGCTTCTTGACGACCAGGGGCCGGCCGAGCAGGTCGACCACGGTGCAGCTCAGCTCCACCGGGTCGAAGTGGAGGCCGACGGCGCAGCCCGCGTCGGCGTTCACCCTCAGGGTGGTGCGAGGTTTCCCTCCGGCTGCTCCCTTGCTCTCGCCGTCCTCCCGGATGATGCCCTCCTCGATGAGCCGGCGCACGATGCCCGAGACGGTCTGCGGGGTCAGACCGGTGTACTGGGCGATCTCGACACGGCTGACGCCGTCGGCGAGCTGGATCTGGTCCAGGACGACTGCCCGGTTGTATCGCCCGACCTTGGGAAGGTTCGTTCCTGCCTGCCGCACGCACGGTCCTCTCTCGATGCCCCGACAACATATCTTCCCCTGCCCATTGACTTAGTAAAACAAATGGATTTAGTGTCCGGCCGCAGATGAAACATCCCGGACGCGAGGGCACGGACCTGTGCCACCGGAGGCAAGTTGATGTCCATGGAATGCCGCGGGCGGCTCGGCCCGAAGACGCCTCGGCGCGTTCCCGGCGGTGGGGAGCACCGCTCATGACCGCCACCGCCCCGACCCTGCTGGAGATGGGGTCGATCACCAAGACGTTCCCCGGCGTCACCGCGCTCGCCGACGTCAGCCTCGTCGTGCGGGAAGGCGAGATCCACGCGATCTGCGGCGAGAACGGCGCCGGCAAGTCCACGCTCATGAAGGTGCTGAGCGGCGTCCACCCGTACGGCAGCTACACCGGGGACATCGTCTACCGGGGTGAGCAGGTCCGGTTCCACGACATCCGGGCCAGCGAACAGGCCGGCATCGTGATCATCCACCAGGAACTGGCCCTGGTGCCGGGCATGTCGATCACCGAGAACCTCTTCCTCGGCAACGAGCCGCGCCGACGCGGCTCGATCGACTGGAAGACGGCCCAGCGCCGAGCCCTGGAGCTGATGGAACAGGTCGGGCTCCGTGAGGACCCCGACACCCTGATCAAGGACATCGGCGTCGGCAAGCAGCAGCTCGTCGAGATCGCCAAGGCGTTCGCGAAGGACGTGAAGCTGCTGATCCTCGACGAGCCGACCGCGGCCCTGAACGAGGACGACTCCCAGCACCTGCTCGACCTGCTGCGCGGCTTCCGCGAGCGGGGCATCACCTCGATCATCATTTCCCACAAGCTGAACGAGATCGAGGCGATCGCCGACACCATCACGATCCTGCGTGACGGCCGCACCATCGAGAGCCTCGACGTCCAGGCCGACGGCGTCAACGAGGACCGCATCGTGCGGGGCATGGTCGGCCGGGCACTCGACAGCCGCTTCCCCGACCGCACACCCGACATCGGCGAGGTCTTCTTCGAGGTCCGCGACTGGACGGTGCGGCACCCGACCTCGGACGAACGGCTCGTGTGCAAGGGCTCGACGTTCCACGTCCGCCGCGGCGAGATCGTGGGCTTCGCGGGCCTCATGGGCGCCGGCCGAACCGAACTCGCGATGAGCCTCTTCGGCCGCTCCTACGGCACCTGGCTGTCCGGGCGCATCTTCAAGGACGGCGAGGAGATCCAGCTGAAGACGGTGGCGGACGCCATCGGCCACGGGCTGGCCTACGTCAGCGAGGACCGCAAGTCGATCGGCCTGAACCTGCTGGACGACATCAAGACCTCGATGGTGGCCGCCAAGCTGTCGAAGATCGCCCGGCGCAGCGTCATCGACCCGGTGCGCGAGAACCGGATCGCCGAGGAGTACCGCCAGAGCCTGAGGATCAAGACCCCCGGCGTCGACGAGGGTGTCGTCAAGCTCTCGGGCGGCAACCAGCAGAAGGTCGTCCTGGCGAAGTGGATGTTCACCGACCCCGACCTGCTGATCCTCGACGAGCCGACCCGCGGCATCGACGTGGGCGCCAAGTTCGAGATCTACGGGATCATCCAGCGGCTCGTCGCCCAGGGCAAGGGGGTCGTCGTCATCTCCTCCGAGCTGCCCGAGCTGATCGGCCTGTGCGACCGCATCTACACGGTGTTCGAGGGCACCATCACCGGCGATGTGGCGCGTGACGACGCCGACCCGGAACTCCTGATGAAGCAGATGACCGCTACCAAGAAGAGCCCGACTCCATGAGCCGTATAACTGACCTGCAGAAGAACCTCTTCGGAGGCACGACCTCCAACGCCCGCCAGTTCGGCATGATCTCCACCCTGGTGGCGATCGTCCTGCTGTTCCAGATCTGGACCGACGGGCTGACGCTCACCTCCGGCAACCTCATCGCGGTCGCCAGCCAGTACTCGTACATCCTGATCCTGGCCATCGGGATGCTGATGGTGATCGTCGCCGGGCACATCGACCTGTCGGTCGGCTCCGTCGCCGCGTTCACCGGCATCGTCGTCGCCAAGGCGATGCAGGAGTACTCGCTCCCCTGGCCGCTCGGCATCCTGCTCGGCCTGCTGGTCGGCGCGGCGATCGGCGCGTGGCAGGGCTTCTGGGTCGCCTACATCGGCATACCGGCCTTCATCGTGACCCTCGCCGGGATGCTGCTGTTCCGCGGCGGCAACCAGTACATCGGCAACGCCGACACGGTTCCGGTACCCGAGGGCTTCCGCAAGATCGGCGCCGGCTTCCTTCCCGAGGTGGGTCCGGACACCGGTTACAACAACCTGACGCTGCTGCTCGGGGCGGCCGCCTGCGCGGGCATGGTGTGGCGTGAGTGGAAGGCGCGCCAGACCCGCCGTGAGATGAAGGCCGACGTGGCGCCGCTGTGGGTCATGGGCGTCCGGCTGGCCGTCATGCTCGGTGTCATCATCTTCGCGACGCTCCGCTTCGCCGGTGGCCGGATCGGCACCAGCCTGCCGATCTCCGGCATCATCCTGATCGTCCTGGTCCTCGCGTACTCGTACTACACGCGCAACACCATCGGCGGCCGGCACATCTATGCCGTCGGCGGCAACGCGCGAGCGGCCGAACTGTCGGGTGTGAAGCTCAAGCGGGTCAACTTCTTCGTCATGATGAACATGTCGGTGCTGGCCGCGCTGGCAGGCATGATCTTCGTGGCACGGTCCGCGGCCTCCGGCCCCCAGGACGGTCTGAGCTGGGAACTGGACGCCATCGCCGCGGTGTTCATCGGCGGCGCGGCGGTCTCCGGCGGCCTCGGCACCGTCAGCGGCTCGATCGTCGGCGGTCTGGTGATGGCCCTGCTCAACAACGGCCTCCAGCTGGAGGGTGTCGGCTCGGACCTGGTCCAGATGATCAAGGGGCTCGTCCTGCTCCTCGCCGTCGCCTTCGACGTCTACAACAAGAGCCAGGGACGCTTCTCGATCCTCGGGGCGCTGATGCGTCCGTTCCGGCGGGACGACGATCCGTCCACACCGAAGACGCCGCCGTCCCCGGCCTCCGACACCGACAAGGCCAAGGTCGCGGGCTGACGCCCGCAGCCTCCGGCCGCGATCACTCCACCTCCCCCGACGACCGGGCACCCGGTCTCCTGACAACCGGGTGCCCGGTCCCCCACACCAGTACGACCAGCCATGGGCACACGGTCCGGCGGTGTCCCACCGCACCGCCACTGCCGCGCTCGACGGCGCAGCACAACTCCGGCAACCAGCACCACACGAAGGGTTCGACTCCACCATGCGCTCACTCGTCATCAGAAGCATCGCCGCCGTCGGCGCAGCTGCCCTGCTCACCCTGGGTACGGCCTGCTCCAACGAACGTGAGGGTTCCACCGCCAGCACCGACGGCAAGGGCTTCGGGAAGGACGCCCTGATCGGCGTCGCCCTCCCGGCCAAGACCTCGGAGAACTGGGTGCTCGCCGGCGACCTGTTCACCAACGGTCTGAAGGAGGCGGGCTTCAAGGGCGACGTCCAGTACGCGGGCGCCTCGACCACCGTCGCCGACCAGCAGGCGCAGATCTCCTCCATGGTCACCAAGGGCGCGAAGGTCATCGTGATCGGCGCGACCGACGCCTCGCAGCTCTCCACCCAGGTCTCGCAGGCCAAGGAGGCCGGCGCCACCGTCATCGCCTACGACCGTCTGATCACCAACACCAAGGACGTCGACTACTACATCGCCTACGACAACTTCAAGGTCGGCCAGCTCCAGGGCCAGGCCCTCGTCGACGGCATGAAGGCCAAGAAGCCCAAGGGCCCGTGGACGATCGAACTGTTCTCCGGCTCGCCGGACGACAACAACTCGAAGGTGTTCTTCGACGGAGCGATGGAGGTGCTCAAGCCTCTCATCGACAAGGGCGACATCGTTGTCGGCTCCAAGCAGACCGACATCAAGCAGACCGCGACCCAGGGCTGGAAGGCCGAGAACGCCCAGCAGCGCATGGACTCGCTGCTGACCTCCGCCTACGGCGGCAAGAAGACCCTCGACGGTGTCCTGTCCCCGAACGACACCCTGGCCCGCGCGATCCTCACCTCGGTGAAGGGCGCCGGCAAGCCGGTCCCGGTCGTCACCGGCCAGGACTCCGAGGTCGAGTCGGTCAAGTCGATCATGGCCGGTCAGCAGTACTCGACCATCAACAAGGACACCCGCAAGCTCGTCGCCGAGACCATCAACATGGTCAAGTCCCTGCAGAAGGGCGACAAGCCGACCATCAACGACACCAAGTCGTACGACAACGGCTCCAAGGTCGTCCCGTCCTACCTCCTCCCGCCCGTCATCGTGACGAAGAAGAACGCGGCCGAGGCCTACGCCAACGACCCCAAGCTCTCGCCGCTCACGAAGTAGCACCGCAGGAAACACCGATCACCGCCGTCGCCCGTCCCGGGATGTCTCCGGGGCGGGCGACGGCGGTTCGCATTCCTCAAGGAGTGATGCCCGATACCGCTGCCGGTATCGGGAGGGCCGTCGGGAGGGCCGCGCGCACGAGGTGACGCACAGCCCTCCCGCCCGTTCGCCCCGCCGCGGACCGCGGCGGGGCGAACGGGTCGCCGGGCCTTTCAGAGGGCATCCGCTCTAGACGTCAGATGTCGGTGTGGCGTCCACCTTGGTCACCTGGGTGCTGATGGAGTAGACGGCGGGTTCGCCCTGTGCGGAGATGATTCCGAGCTCCGTCTGTACGTAGTGGCGGACGACCTTGTACATGTGTGCGTCCGGGTTGTGCTTGACCAACGGCTTGTCCGAGTCGCCGAGGTTGATGTACGAGTGCAGGTCCTTGGCGAGGAAGGTCTCCTCGACGGCGCTGTCTGACAACACGAGGGCGCCACCGTCCGTGGTCTTCGCGGCGAAGACGTCCCCGGCGTGGGGGGCGGTCTTTTTGAAGTCGACCCAGGCATGCCCGTCCAGGTTGTCGGCCCGTTCGGTGTACCAGGACCTGCCGGTACGCCGGGCCGAGGTGTCGGCAAGCGGGGTGCTGCGCCCGCCTGTCACCCACAGATCGGTGACCAGTTCCGGCAACTGAGAGGGAGCCGTCCCACCGATCCTGGTGCCGGGGGCGGCAATCTTCATCAATCCGGCTCGGTCGAGGGCGATGTGCGGCGCCTTGGCCAAGTCAGGCCCTACGAAGTCGCGCGCAACGACCATCCGCCAGCCGTCACCAGAGCGCTTGAACACGATGAACCTGATGTCCTTCGACCACAGTTTGCCCGGCTTGCCATGGGCGAGCTGCGCGCCTTGGGCGCGCACCAGGAACCAGTCGGCCTTGGCGGAAGCGGGCGGGATGTAGAAGGTGCGGTTGACGTAGACGAACGGAGCGAGGTTGTCCGCAACGTCGCTCTTGTCGAGGGCTGGTATCTGCGTGAAGTACGCCTTGTCCATCGCAAGGACAGCGTCACCTTCCGCCTTCGCCATGAGAGTGGCGGAACGCTGGGCGTTGGCCTGGTTGTTGACCTTCTGATAGGCGTCCACCGTCTTGTTCGCCTCGGCCTTGGTGAGCAACGGCCTCTCGGCCGACGGAGCGTCCGCCTTGGAATCCGTGTCGGTGGTGGAGCATCCGGTCAAGGAGGCGGCGGCTGCAAGGACGGCCGCGGCGAACGCGCCGATGCGCGTGGCACGGGCCATGTGAGCAGAGCGGGTCGAGTGGGCCATAGCAAGGGATCCCCGTTTCTTGTGTTCTTTCGGCGACCGCCCTGTGCGACGCGCGCACGAGATGATCGCCGTGTCACGATATCGACCCCCCTCACCACGGCGGCAACTTCCGTTACATCTCGAAACCGGACCGCAACTTTCCGAATCTGAGGTGGCAACAGATTTTCGGCGGCCACCGACCTGAGTTTTCAGCTGTCGCAGTCCGGCCGGCAACCGGCCGGACTCCGCCCGGACTTCGCAGGAGCACAGCGCCAACCAGGCCGGATGCTCTGTATGCCGGCCATGACCAAAGTGCAGTGCGGCCACTGTGTTCAGCGGCGGATGTCGGCGGTCGGAACCGGGCGACCACCGGGCACGGCAGAGCGGGCACGGCAGAGCGGGGCCGCCCTCGCGGAGGGCGGCCCCGTACCGTTCAGTGCCCGTGCCGTCCGGGTCCTACTCGATATTGATCTTGAAGGTGCTGGTCGTGTTGCGGATGTCCGCGGCGTTGCCGCTCATCCGCAGGTTGCGGAAGGTGGCTTCGCCGACAGCAGGGCCCTGACCGGGCTCCGGCAACTCGTTGGCCCAGATACCGAATCCCGACTTGGCGTCGAAGGCGTCTCCGCTCTTCTTGGAGTTGGTGATGGAGATGTCGGTGAAGATCGTGTCCTTCACCGGGAACTGCGGTTGTCCGCCTACGTAGTTGGTCTGGAACATCACTCCTCCGTAGGTGGAGTCGTCGATGTCGACGTCGTTGACCCGGATGCCCTGGAAGACCTTGGAGGCCGAGAACGCCCAGATGGCGGGGAAGACCTGCGAGCCCCAGAAGTGGCCGCCCGTTCTGTCCAGGGAGACGTTCTCGATCGTCGTCGGATCGGTCCCGAAGCCGTTCATCGGGTAGCCGAAGTCCAGCGAGGAGATCGTGATGCCGGAGTAGACCAGGGTGTCGGCGACGCGGATGTTGCGGAACGTGTTGTTGTAGCCGCCGTAGACGGCGATACCGGCCGCTCTCCAGGTGAGCGTCGACGTCAGGTTCTCGTAGAGGTTGTTCTTCTCGTCGGCGCCGCCGGCGTCGATCGCCGAGAAGAGGGCGAAGCTGTCGTCGCCCGTGGCACGCGCGTCGTTGTTGACGACGTGGTTGTCCGTGGAGCCGTTCGTCATGTTGATGCCGTCGGCGAAGGTGTCACGGATGCGGGCGTTCTTGATGGTCATGTTGTCGGTGTTGGCGCCCCAGTAGAGGCAGACCATGTGCTCGACCCAGATGTTGTCGATGGTGATGTTCGCGACGTTGGAGAAGTCGAACACTTTGCCCGGGCCGTCGATGCGGGAGGTGTAGTTGCCGAGGTAGGTGAACCCGGCGAACGTCGAGCCGTTGGCCGTGGAGTCGGCGCGGAAGCCGATGTCCGTGTTCTCCTGCGAGGAGGGTGCGTGGAAGCGGGTGAACCAAGAGCCCGCTCCGACGACCTTGACCGCCTTGCCGTAGACCTGGAACTTGCTTGAGGTGTCGTAGTCACCGGCAGGCAGGTAGACACCGACGAGTTTGCCAGTGGTGTCCATACGGACCTTGTCCAGGGCGTTCTGCACGTCCTGGTGGGTGAATCCGGTCGGGACCGCGTACGCGGCCGGGTCCGGGTTGGCGACCGCCGTCGCCTGCTCGGTGTTGATGAAGTCGATGGCGTAGGTGGAGGAGTTGGCCGCGTCCTTCTGGAGCCGGATCCTGGATCCGGCCGGGACGGTCTTGCCGAGCAGCAGGCTGGCCTCGTCGTAGATGTGGCGCGGGGCCCCGGAGCCGGGCGAGTTGCCGGGCGCGGTCTCGTTGCCGTAGAGCCAGGCGTACTTGGAGGTGAGGTCGATCGCCTTGAGGAACTGGCCGTCCACGTACACGTCGAGCGTCGTGTCGGTGCCGTCCGGGATGGAGAAGCGGGTCACCAGGGTGTTGGTCGCGGCGCGGGTGGTCCATTCGACGTACTGACCGGTCCCGCCCAGGGTCACCGCCTTGCGGCCGCTCGCCTCACCGGCGATGTCGCCGATGGTCCGGTTCGGTCCGACGACCTTGGCTCCGCCGCCGAGGGTCCCGTCCTCGGCCTCGTACATGTCGTACGGCATGTCGGCGCCCCGGCCGACGAACAGGGCCTGCGTGGTGGTGTTGTTGGTCCGCTTGACCGGCAGTTCGTTGGTGTCGTCGGCGATGACCGTCTTGACGGTGTACTTGCCGTTGACGGCCGTCCACGAGCCGAGAGAGACCGGGGCGGTCGTCTGGCCCACGGCGATGGCACCGTCGTAGGAGCCGCTGAGCGTCTTGATGGTGGCACCCTTGGAGTCCTGGATCGTGAGGGTGACAGCGTGAGTACCCGAGCCGGAGGCCACCGTGCCCTGGTTCTTGATCGCGACGGTGAACCTGACCTCGTCGCCCGCCGACGCACTGGAGGGGGTCCAGGAGACCGGTGCGGCCAGGAGGTCTGAGCTGGAGACGGCCTTGACGACGAGGGCGTCGGAGCGGGTGAAGGTGTTGTTTCCCTCGTTCTGCTCGATCACCTTGTTCGACGGGTCCACCTCGGCACCGACCGGGTAACTGCCCGCGTCCCGGGCCCCGATGCTCGCGGTGACGGTCTGCGTCTCACCGGCCGCGAGGGCCGGGACGTCGGCCGTGGCGGCCTTGGTGCCGCCGAGGGTGAAGTTGAGGTCGGTGGCCTTGGACGCCTTGGTTCCACTGTTGGTGACCGTCGCCGTCAGGCTGATGGCGTCCGACTCGACCGGGGCGGCGGGTGTGTTGGTGATCCCGGTGACCTTGAGGTCGGGGTTGGCCGCCGGGGTGCCGATCACCTGG
This sequence comes from Streptomyces rhizosphaerihabitans, assembly GCF_025399795.1. Classification (GTDB taxonomy): domain Bacteria; phylum Actinomycetota; class Actinomycetes; order Streptomycetales; family Streptomycetaceae; genus Streptomyces; species Streptomyces rhizosphaerihabitans. The sequence goes on from NZ_JAODTZ010000020.1 coordinate 18,542, forward strand.
AACTCGGCCACCTGCCCGCCCGGGGCACCGGAGTTGGACGTGAACTTGAGCTGGATGTCCGCAGCGGATCCGGAGACCGGAATGGTCACGGTGTTGCCGCTCGACGGGTTGAACGTGTAGTCCTTCGCCGCTACGAGACTGGTGAAGGCCGTCGCGTCCTGATCGCGGCCGAGCACCTGGATGTTCTGGGTACGGGTCGACCAGGCGGCGTCCGGGTTGAGCTTGACGACGACCTGGCTGAGGTCTGCGTTGGCGCCCAGCTTGGTCGTGAGGGTGGCCGGGTAGGCGCCGCCCGCGCTCTCCCAATAGGTTCCGATCTGGCCGTCGTTGGCGTTGGCGGCCACGTAGGTGAAGGTGTAGGAGGACGCCTCGATGGGCTTGCCCTCGGCGAGGTTGGTGCCCGAACCGGTCGAACCGGTCCGGGTGACGCTGTTGCTCGCCACCGACACGTTCCCCGCGGCGTCCTTCGCCTTCACGTAGTAGGTGACGGTGGCCGTCGCCGACGGGGTGTCGGTGTACGTCGTGACGTCACCCGCTACGGACTTGACGAGCTGGCCGCCCGCGTAGACGTCGTAGCCGGTGACCTTGACGTTGTCGCTCGACGCCTGCCAGGTGAGCTTCACGTCGCTGCCGGACTGCGTGTAGGCGAGGTTGCCGGGCGCCGTGGGGGCCTGGGTGTCCCCGCCCGATCCCTGGCGGGTGACGCTGTTGCTGTTGGAGGAGACGTTGCCCGCCGCGTCCTTGGCCCGCACGAAGTACGTGATGTCGCTGCCGGCCGGCTGCGTGTCGGTGTAGGTCAGGACGTTCCCGTCGACGCTCGCCCGCAGTTGGCCGTTGGCGTAGATGTCGTAGCCGGTAACGGCCGTGTCGTCGCTCGCCGCGTTCCAGGTCAGCTTGATCTGCCCGGTGGCCGGTTCGGTGAACGCCAGGTTCGACGGCGCGGTGGGCGCCTGGGTGTCGCCGGTGGCCGGTCCGTAGACCTCCAGCTCGGAAGCCTGTCCGGCGGGCCAGCCGGTGTTGGCGGTGAACAGTGCCCGCACGTACCGCGTCGTGGTGGTGTCAAGGGCGATGGTCGCCGACTGGTCGTCGCCGCTGTCGAAGGTGTACGCCTTCGAGGCCGTCAGGTCCGTGAAGTTCTGGTTGTCGGTCGAGCCCTGGACCTTCAGCGTCTGGCTGCGGCTCGGCCATCCGCTGGGCAGCCGCAGCGCCACCTGGTTCACCTTGACCGACGATCCGAGGTCGACCTGGAGCCACTGCGGGAAGGCGTTGTTCGTGCTCTCCCAGTAGGTGGCCCGGTTGCCGTCGCCGGCGTTGGCCGCGCCGTACACATCGGCGTGCCCGCTCTCGGTGAAGGGCTTGCCCAGGGCGAGGTTGGGGGTCGAGGCGGCGGCCGTGAGAACCTGCATCTCGGCGAGCTGGGCCGTGGCGGCCACCGAGTTGCCGCTGAAGTCGGCCCGTACGTACCGCGCGAGGGTCGCGGGGAAGGAGACCTTCACCGTGTTGCCGTTGCCGGGGCTGAAGACGTACTGCGCCGACGACTTGAGCGTGGCGAAGCTCTTTCCGTCGGCGCTGCCCTGAAGGGCCAGCGTCTGCGTGCGGGTCTGCCAGCGTTCGGGCAGTCGCAGCACGACCTGGCGGACGCGCTTGGTCCGCCCGAGGTCGGTCTGGACCCACTGGGCCGACTTCTTTCCGGCCTGCCAATAGGTGTCGGCGTCGCCGTCGGTGACATTGGCTGCCGTGTGTGCGCCGCGGACGCTGCCGGCCTTGGTGGCGGCGTCCGCGACTGCGTCGGGACCGACGGCGGCGTGGGCGCCGACGGCGGGCAGGCCCAGAACCATGACGGCGGAGGCGAGCGCGGCGGTCGCTGCGCGGCGTCTCCAGGATCTCGGCTTGTGTGGAGTCATACGGGGTTCACTCCCTGCGAAGGTTCGCGCGCCGGAGGGGCGGCGAGGTCGGCTCGTTCCTGGGCAGAGCGGTGGCGCGGTACGACAGAACGGGCTGAACGGGCTGAACGACAAGAACAGCTGGCTGTACAGACATGCGCGATCCTCGAAAGAGATCTATGCGCAGGTTCTTGCATTGTTTCATCGCAATATTGCAGAGCACTGCGAGTGCGTCTACGGCCAGGACTCCACAAGTTTCACCATCAACACCCGCGTCTCAACGCCGATGGCATAGCGCACAAAGTCGGCATACCGATGAACCGATCCATGCGCGAGGCCGACAACGCCAAAGCGAGTCGGCGGAGCACCCCCGGAGCGCCCCCTCTCCGGGGTCAATCTCCTTACGCTGCCTACCGAAAGCCTCGCACCGCCCGTTGAGAGGCAGGCGCCGCCCGCGTCGGCATCACCCGGCGCCACCGCCCGCATACCCCGATGCAGGCCTTGCACCCCCCCAATGCAAGCGAACGCAAGCAATGCAAATTCTTGCGCTTCCATGCATGGCACTGGCGCATCCGGCGCCCTCTGGCCACCGCTCCCCCCGCCGTCGGCCTTCGTCCTCGGCGGGCCGTTGAGCGGGTCCCCTGTCGTGCCTCCACATACGGCCGTACGCTCCCAGGCCCGTTCGGGGACGAACGGCGTTAGCCCATCCGCCTCCTGCGGCCACACCTCCGCCGCGGCGGATCCGCTTCGGCGGCCTGCGCAGACGTTCCCGCAAGGGCGGTCGCTACGTCTGCCCGGGTGACACCGTGCCGATGCCTCCTGTTGCGGAGCTGACGGAACGTCGGTTCTCTCGTCGGTGAAGACCACAGGAGCGCCGGGCGGACAGGTCGGCCACTGCTATGCCGGAGGATTCCCTTGCGAAACAAACACGTTGGCGTCGGTGTCGGCCTGCTCTTCGGAGTCCTGGTTCTGCAGAGTCCGGCCGCTTGGGCCGCCGGTGACCCGCAGCTCCGCATCGACCCGGGCAATGCCTCGCCGGGCTCCACGGTCACGGTCACCACCACGGCCTGCGGCCCGGACGTGACTTACGGCAAGGGCGAGTCGGTGGCGGGGGGTCAGTTCCATCTTTTCGAGGGCAACCGCAAGGGAGTGCTCAGGGGAGAGTTCCAGATCCCGGCAGCGGGGGCGTCCGGCACCGACACCATCACCGTGAAGTGCCCGCCACGCATCAAGCTCACGGATACGTACGAGATCGCCGAACGGCAACCGAACGGCGCCATCCAGGCCGGCTTCGGAGACACCGAGGACACCGACACACAGGTCGCCGTCGGCGGTGCGCTGATCACCGCGGCCGCGGCCGGGGCCCTGATCAGGATGCGCCGCCGCTCGCACGGCGCCCGGTTCTGACCTCCCGCTCCGACCACCCCGGTCCAGCGCCGCACCCGTCCCCAGGACCGCCGGAACGAATCCCACCCGGCTCCAGGCAAGAGGCTCAACTTTGAATCCTCCCCCAACTGAAGCAGGGGGATTCCTGGCTCACGCTGCCTGTGGGTCAGCGACCCGGCAGGTCTTCCGCGATCAGCACCAGCCGGGTTGAAACCAGCCCGTTTGATACAGCAGAGCTTGGAGGTGCAGGTGCTGTCTTGGCTCTCGATCAGCACGGTGTGCGCGCTTGGTTCTCGCACCGCACGGCGTGTACTTTACCCACTCAGGTGGACGGTGTTTCGCCCTTCGGGCGAAATCCCGTTTCCTGCCCTGCTCCGCAGGAGTCCGATTCTCCCCCGCAAGCGGGAGGTACCCCCACCCCGGTCTGAAGGCCGAGGCATCCTCGGAGGAACCCGGTGAAGGAATCCCGGGACAAGACCGACGCGCCCCCGCGCATGTTCGTCCCACCGGTCACGTATCTGGTCCTGGCACTGGTGGCGGGCAGTCTGCTGGTGCTCGGCACGATGGTCGACAGGCGCCCCCCGCAGCCTTCGGCCGACCAGGCCTTCTCCACCCCGCCGGCGGGGCCTGCCGCCTCGCGGGCCCACCCCTCCGTCCGGCCGCTGCACCCCGCACGACCCGTCCGGCTGCGTATCCCCGCCATCGATGTGAACGCGCCCCTGGCAAGGCTGGGCCTCGACAGGGCGGGGGCACTGCAGCCTCCGCCCGAGGACGAGCCCGGTCTTGCCGGCTGGTACGGCGGGGGCACGGCACCGGGTTCGCCAGGCACGGCCGTAACCACGGGGCATGTGGACACACGCGCCGGAAGCCGCGGCGTTTTCTACAGACTCGGCGCCCTCACCAAGGGTGAAACCATCGAGATCAGCCGGGCGGACGGGCGTACAGCGGTCTTCACCGTCGACGCCGTGGAGGTCTACGAAAAGGACAGATTCCCCAGCGAAAAGGTCTACGGCAGCTCCGGCCGTCCCGAACTACGAGTGATCACGTGCGGCGGCCAAGCCGGGGGCAGCGGATATCGCGGCAACGTCGTGGTGTACGCGACCCTCACCGCGGTCCAGCGGACGAAAGGTCACTCCGTGGCAGGTCAGACCACACTCGGTGGACCGCGTTGACCAAATACGTGAGCCCCGGCGGGTGCCGGGGCTCACTCGGAACGGTGTGCCGGCGGTGCATGAGAACGATTTCGCCCCTGCATCTGGTCGGCAGCGGGTGTCCGCTCCGGCCCGCACCAAAGGCCCGGCTACGGCTGGTCGGTCACGAACCGGTCGAGCACGGCGGTGAGTTCCGCTGGCTTCTCCACCGGCAGTTCGTGGCCTGCGTCCACGATCCGCACCACGGCGTCCGGGTAGGCCTTCGCCATCCGCAGCATCTGCGAGACGGGCAGTTGGATGTCGTGGTAGCCGTGGACCAGAAGGGTGGGGGTGCGGATTTCCCCGAGCCGGTCGAGGACGTCGAAGGACCGCATGGCGCCGTAGCAGGTCATGACCACCTCGCGGGGCGTGTCCGCCGAGGCCCGGACGTGCTCGCGGATCTTCTCGCGCGGGTAACCGGGAGCGAAGGCCCGCTGGATGTTGGCGGCCACGAACAGCTTGAACGGCACCAGGGTCGAGACCGCCATCAGCAGACCCCTCCCCCGACTGTAGGTCATCCTGCTGATCGAGTTCACCAGCACCAGCCGCTCGACCCGCTCGGGATGATCAAGCGTCAGGGTCTGCGCGATCATCCCGCCCATCGAGTGGCCGACGAGGACGAAGCGGTCGATCTCCAGATGGTCGAGGACGGCGAGAACGTCACCGGCCAGCTCCGCCACGGTCCGCCGCCCCGACCCGTCGCTCTCCCCGTGCCCGCGCAGGTCCAGCCGTACGACCCGCCGCTTCTGGGCGAAGTGGTCGATCTGGTGGTCCCAGCGGTGCCGGTTGGCCGTCCAGCCGTGGATGAACACCAGGGGGACACCGTCACCGTCACGGGGGCCCTCGTCGTCGTACGTCAGCGCGGCGCCGTCGACTTCGAGCTGCGGCATGGGGCCTCCTGGAGTGCGGTCTGGTCACCGGTCGGTCTGGTTACTGATCGGTCTGGTTACTGGTCGGTACGGTATCCGGGCGCGGGGCCGCCGTCACCGTCGTTCGGCGAGGAATTCGAGGATGTGCCCGAACACGTCGAGGGCGGCGCCCCGGCCCAGGAACGTGTCCAGGTGGCCGTAGGCGGGGATCTCGGTGTACGACACGTCCAGCTGGGGCTGGCGGTGTGCCAGCACCTCGTGGCAGAGCCTCTGCGAGTCCAGCCACAGTCCGTTCTCGCTGCCCGCGAGCAGCAGCACCGGGGTGTCGATACGGGCGGCCGCGTCCAGCGCGTTGGGCGGCAGCGCCCGGTAGCGGTGGTCGGTGTCGTGCCAGCGGACGACGCTGCGGGCCAGTTCGATACGGCGCAGGTGCGGCAGGATCCACAGCGGCGCGGGCCCGAGGAGCTCGGCGAGCCGGTCGTGGGTGGCTTCGGACAGGTTCTCGTGCAGGAACAGCGAGGCGCCCGAACCCCAGGCCGAGTTGTGGAGGATCTGGCAGGTCGGGTCCGGGCAGCCCGCTCCCCGGGAGGCCAGCGCGAACAGGGGCGTGTACTTCGACCGGAGACCCACCTTGCGGAAGTCGACCGGGATGTGGTCGATCCGGTTCTTCAGCAGCTCACCCGCCACCGTCATCCGCAGGGAGGTGCGTCCCGCGAGCTTCGGCGTCAGGAACACGCCCTGGGAGACGACGCCCGCGAGCCCGGGCACCAGCCCCGCCGTCATGCTCAGCGACAGGGTGAGGGAGCCGATGCAGTGGGCGACGACGAACAGCGGCCGGTCGCCGATGCGTTCGCGGATGCGGGAGACGGCTTCGGGGATGTCGTAAAGAGCGACGTCGTCGTAGGTGTACCTCTGGCCGGTCTCGTTGTAGGGAAGCCGGCAACTGCCCCGCCAGTCGAGCAGCCAGGGCTCGTAGCCGTCGTCGAGCAGGACGTCGACCAGATTGCGGGTCTCGGGGAGCAGGAACATGTCGGCGGACGCGGTGTGCCCATGCAGGAGCAGCACCGCGGGCCGGTCCTGCTCGCCGCTGTCGATGCGGGTGAGACCGAGGCGTACGCCGTCCCCGGCCCTGAAGGGGATCTCCTCGACCCGTGCCGGATCGAGGCGGTGGCGCAGCGGCCGCAACGCCGTGCCCGTCCTGACCTTGCGGATCGTCGGCCTGGTGCGGGAGTTGGTGGTTCTGAAAATCATCGGGGGCGCTCCGAGGGGGTCCGGGTGCGGCGCAGGTCGAGGAGGTCCGCGGCGGCGCGGGTGAAAGGGCCGAGCAGGCCGCGGCCCATCTCCGCGCCGAACCAGGCGAGCCAGGTCAGCTTGGCAACGCGCTTCTCCCGGCCGGTCAGACGGGGGTCCACCTTGATGCCGTCGATCTGGTCGCGTACATAGCTGTCCGCGGGCACGACCAACTCGCCCGCGAAGCTCGCCGGTTCGCCCTCGCGGCCGATCTCGACGTTCAGCGCACGGGTCTGCCGCCATACGTCACGACGGGCGCGGGCGTACTTGTGGCCCTCCAGCCACCAGCGGCCTCCATCGGCGTCGCGCAACGTCAGCCGGTAGCGCAGGAGTTGGTGGCGCATCCCGTGCCGCTGCGGGATGCCCTCCTCGGGGCGGATCCAGACGTCGCCGTGTTCCACGAGCAGCGGCGCGGGATGGGCCGCGGCGCACACCAGCTCGCCGCCGACGTCGACCCGGCGCTCCTTCACCAGTTGGTACATGCTCGCGATGGAGAGGGTGAGCGCCATCGAGCAGGGGGTGTCGGCGCCGCCGCCGACCGGGCCCACATCGCCCTCGGTCGTCTCGGAGAACCACAGGTACGGCTGGTCGCCCTTGTCCGGCAGCCGGGCCAGGCCGTCCCGGGCGAGCCGCTCGAACGTCCTCAGCTGGGCCTGGGCGTCGTAGCGGGCCGCGGGGCGCAGGCCGAGCGCCTCGACGAGCGCGGCGGTGCGTTCGCCGGTGGCCGCCGGCCCCTTCAGGGTCGCCTCGCACAGCTTGAGGGCGGTGGGACTGCGCAACACCCTTGTGAGGAAGCCGAGTTCGGGGACAGGGTCGGCCTCCAGGCGGGCCAAGGCGTCGGTGCGCCACTCGTCCCAGTCCTGTACGCGCACGTGCATCCCGCCGTACGCCATGTCCCGTACGACGTCGTCGAGGGTGTTGGGTACGCCGGTCAGGTTGTAGTCGAATCCCCAGGCATCGGGTTCGCAGATGACGCCTGCCGCGACCCGGCTCACCCAGTCCACCGGGGCCGCGTTCAGACAGTGGAAGGCGGGCACGGTGCGGAAGCGGCCGAACGCCGAGATGAGGCCGCTGCTGAGGTCCTGCGGGTTGTGGGCGCCCGTCCGGGTATGGCCCCCGATGCCTCCCGGGCGCATCGCGGTGACGATCAGGCCGTGGTCGCGGGCCCGCCGCAGGGCGACCTCCGCGGCCCATTTCGTCTGGTCATAGCCAGCGACCAGGCGGTCGACGTGGGCGAGCGGGTCGTCCTCGCCCATGGAGGCGATACCGACCTCGTTGAAGACCGCGATCGAGGAGATGTGATGCAGCGGCTTGGGCGGGCCTGTCGCCGCCAGTTCGGCCAGGGTCAGCGCCCCGATGACGTTGCTCTGCCGCAGCGACTGGTAGCCGCGCAGGAAGTCCACGGCCGCCGCCACGCCCACGACGCTGTCCACTTCGTGGGCGAGCTTGTTCCAGACGTCGTCGGACAGGCCTAGGTGCGGACGCCTGATGTCGCCGGGGAGCACCGTCACCCGGCGGCGGATCTCCGACGACCAGGGCAGCCGGTGGCTCTTCAGTGCCTCGCCGAGGCGGGCGGTAGCCGCCTCCTCGTCGGCCGCGCGAACGAGGCAGTGGACATGCGCGTCACTGTGCCTGAGCAGATCGAGGAGCAGATGGCTGCCGAGGAAGCCGGTGGCGCCGGTGAGCAGGATGCGGCGGGGTGGCAGGGGCTCGGGCGAGCCGGTCCAGGGCAGGCGGTCGGCCAGGGAGAGGTCGGCCAGGATCTGATCGAGGTCTTCGGGACGGGCCGTGGCGTACGGGGTGCCGGCGCCGGTGGTCCGGGCGGTGACCGTCGCGCCGGACGGGATGCGGGGCGACGGGATGGATGGGGTGTCCGTGGCGGGGGCCGGGCTGGAGGCCGGGGCGAGAGCAGGACGGAATCCCGGAGCGGGAGCGGGGCTGAATCCATGGGCGGCAGCCGGGACGGGGAACGGGAAGGTGCCCGGGGCGGGAGCGGTGCCGATCGTGTCGGCCGCCGGAGCCGGGGTCCCTGCGGCCGTCGGGGTTGCCGGCGCACCCGCGGCCGAGAGAGCCGCCGTTGCACCGGCGGTCACCAGCCAGCGCAGGGCGAGGCTCCGGGGCCGGGCGTCGGCGAACACCTCGTCGAGGTCGATCTCCATGCCCAGCTCGTCCTCCAGCGCCGCGACGAGTTCCACTGCGCCTACGGAGGTGCCCCCGGCGTCGAAGAAGTCGGTGTCGGGCGACAGTTGCCCTCCGGGTACGAAGGGACCGGCCGCCGCGGCGACGACGGCGGCCAGGCCGTCCGCGTCGGGTGCGGGGGCGGCCGGTGCGGCCGAAACGGCGAGGGCGGGCAGTGCGCCGGCACCGCGGTCCGTGCCGGTACCAGTGTCGCCACCACCTCCCACTCCCGTACCAGCACCCGCTCCCGCTCCGAACGGCACGGTGGGCGCATTCGCGTACAGGTCCGTACCGGCACCTGGCGGCGCGACATCCGCACCTGCGCCGGACGAAACGGCAGGCGCACCCACGTCCACCACGGCGCCGGACGGCACGGCAGTCTTCCCCGCGTCCGCATCGGCGTCTTCACCGACGCGGGGCGTGGAGGTGTCCGCCCTCGCACCCGCATCGGTCCCCACACCCGACTTCCTGTCGGTTCCGGTCGCTGTGGGAGTGGGCGTTGCTGTGGGGGCCTGTCTGATCCTGGCCAGCAGGGCTTCCACGCTCGGCCCGCCGTCACCTCGCTCGATCGCCTCGCCGGTCGCCCGCTGTCCGGCGTGCGCCGCCGCGTCCTCGTTCACTTCACGCATGAGAGCCTTTCCCCCCTGTGCACTGTCCTTTTACGCACTGCCTCCGCGGGCCGAGCCGCCGGCCCGCTCACTGCCGCCGCCAGGAGCGGAAGCCCCGCAGCTGTTCCGGCGTGACCACGCTCTCCAGGTGCTCGTCGTCCTGGTCGCCGCCACCGAGCGCGGCCAGCAGGCGCCGGGCCGGTACGTTGCGGTCGGTGCGCTCCGCCGTCAGCCGGACCTTCACACAGCCCAGTCGGTCGGCGCGGTCCGCCAGCCACCCCAACAACCGTTCCTCGACGCCTCGACCGAGCGCGCGGCAGCTCAACATCCAGGCGAGGACGTCGAGTCGATCGCCGTCCGCGCGCAGGGCGAGCAGGCCGATCTGGCCGTAGTCGCCGAAGCGGTCCCGGGCCGCGGCCGTCCACACCTCGCCGTGCTCCCGCCACCGCGCCAGATCGCCGCCGTCGGCGGACCGGGGGTGCAGGGTGAACTGATTGGTGCGGCGGACGAGTTGTCCGGCCCGCTCGACGTCGGCCCCGGACAGCGCCCGGATGTCGACCTCCAGCTCCAGCTGGGCGAGGAACTCCTCGAAACCGGCCTGCTCGCGCACCGCGTCCCGCTCCCGCTCCTGCACGTAGAACCCCGCCCGCAGCCCGTCCTCGGCCGTCGCCGGCGCCGGGACCAGTGGCCACAACCGGCCGAGGAAGTCACCCAGTTCGGCCGCCGGAGGGCAGGTCACCGACAGCACCGCCGGCAGCGCCGACCGCACTCCCGCGATCTCGACCGGGTTGTCGTCGAGGAACAGGAAACTGTCCAGCCCCAGGTTGAGGGTGCGCGCCGTCTCCGTGAGACGGCCCGGCTTCGGGCCCCAGCCTGCGGACAGCACACTGAAGTGCTCCGCCTTCAGCGGGCTGTCCGGACGGTCCAGGACGGCCCGTACGGTGTCCTCGTCGTTGTTGCTGACCAGCGCGAGCAGCGCGCCCGCGGCACGCCACCGCAACAGCGTCCGGGCCAGCAGGGCGCGCGGTCCGGTCAGATCCACCGACTCGGGACCGATCTCCCCGGCGACCCCGCCCCACAGGGTCTCGTCGCCGTCCACCGCGATCACCTTCGGCGCGGGACGCACTACCGCTCGTACGACCTGGGCCAGCCGCAGGGCCACCGCCGCCTGGAAGTGCGGGGTGAAGGGGAGATGAGCCAGCCGTTCGGTCCGTTCGTCGAAGGGTTCCGCGACGGCGTGGTGCCGTGTCCAGACGTCCGGGCCCAGCACCGCGATGCCGGGCGCATCGGTCAGCTCGGTGACGAGGTCGCTCTCCCATCGCGCGAAGCGGTCGTCCTGCCGCGCCGAGGGCAGGACGCCGACGATCAGTGGTTTGCGGGACCGCTCGGACAGCGCCCGCAGCGCGGCCGGGTAGGCGGTGCGCAGTTCGGTCAGCACCGTGTCGGTCACCGGACCGAACCGTTCCAGGTCCACCGCCCGAAGCAGCACCACGCCGACCGCTGTCGTGGGGTCGGTGAAGACGCCCGAGGGATCGCGCAGGGCGGCGAGCACCTGGTGGTACGGCGCTTCCGCGACCGTCGGACCCTCGACCCGCGCCCGCTCCCGCGCTCCTTCCTGCGCGCCCTCCTCCAGCGCCGCCTCGCACAGCACCGGCAGATTGCCGAGCGCGAAGGTGGCGGCGAGGGCGAGCGAGCGGCGCGGGTGGGCAGCGGGCTCCCGCGCGCCCAGAGTTGCCGTCACGACCGGAGTTGCCGTCACGACCGGAGTCGTCGTCGCGACGGGAGTTGCCGTCGTGCCCGTCCCACTCGGCGTAAGTGTCGTATTCGTCGCGGCAGTTGCCGTCGTATCGGTCGTACGGACCGGCGCGGTCGGGTCGTCGGCCGTCGTGGCGAGCAGCCGCAGGAACGCCTCCGCCAGCTCGGTGGAGGTCACCGCGTCCAGGATGTCGAGGTTGTGGTCGAGCCGTACGCGGCCCGCGTCCGGGGTCATGGTGACCATGAGGTCGAGGTCGGAGTAACCCGTTCCGGCCGGGAGCACCTCCAGGCGGCCGAGGCGGGCCGACGAGGAGCGCACATAGTTGAAGTACACCTCCACCAGCGGGGCGTTCGGCCGGTGCAGCCCCTGCCCGGCCAGTGTCGACAGCACGTCCGAGAACATGGCGCCCTTCGCGAGGACCCGGTCCAGGCGTGCGTCCGTCCGGCGCAGTACCTCCTCGATCCGCTCCCCCGCAGCCGCTTGTGCCGGGAACGGCACCGGTACGCCGAAGAACCCGACCGCGTCGTAGGCGTCGGCGTGGATGCGTGTGTCGACGGGCACGGCGAGCACGAAGCGCTCCCGCTCCCGCATCCTGGCCAGCAGTACGGTCAGGGTGCCGAGGCAGAAGGCGGCCGGTGTGACGGCGAGCCTGCTCGCGGCCGCCGACACCCGCTCCATCAGCCCGTCGGGTATCGCCACGGTCACGCTTCCGGCCCGGTACGAACGCGTCGCCGGGCGCGGCCGGGCGAGTGTCAGGTCGAGTCGCCCGCTCCCGTGGAAGGCCTCGCGCCAGTCGGTGGTGGCGGCGCCGGAGGCGTCGCCGGTCCGCTGGGCCTCGATCAGCAGGTCGATGTCACGATTGGTGACGGCGTCGCCGAGTGAGGTGCCGGACAGTTCGGCATCGATCTCCCCCGCGACGAGCAGCAGCGACTGCAGATCGCTCACCGCGTGATGCGCGCCGAACACCAGGATCTGGCCACGCGCTCCGGCGTCGAGCAGCTCGAACCGCCACAGCGGCGCCGTCGCCAGGTCGAACGGCGGCTCCAGCAGCCGGGACAACCGGTCGTCGGCGTCGAGTCCGGCGTCGGCCGGCACGTCCGTCCAGCGCAGCAACGGCTCGGCCGACTGCCGCTCCACACGCAGTTGTCGGCCCCGTCCACCGCCTGCGGCGATCGACGTGCGCAGGGCCGCATGCCGTCCGGCGAGCCGGGTGACGATGTCGGTGAGCGCATCGCGGGTGGTCGGCGCGGTGAGCCGGACTGCCAGGCCGACGGCGTGCGCCGCGTCCGGCATGCCCGGCTGGGCGCTGCGCAGCAGCCGTACGACGTCGCGGGTCGCGGGCCGCAGCTCGCTCTCGGGCACCTCGGAGGCGGCTTCGGGCTGTGGCTCCTGTCGGCGTGCCCCGGTGTCGCGTTCGGGCAGCACCTCGCCCAGGGCCCGTGCCAGGCTCCGGATGTCGGACGCCGAGAAGACGGCGGCGGCCGGGAGTTCGGCGCCCAGCTCGCGGGTGAAGGCGTTGCGCAGCCGGACCAGCATGAGCGAGTCCAGGCCCAGTTCCTTGAGGGCCGTGGTCGCGGACAGTTCGACGGCACCGCCGGAGATCTGGTCGACCTTGGCCCGTACATACGCTTCGAGCCGTGCGGTCCGGTCCTGGTCCGTCGTCGCCGCGAACACCCGTGCGACGAGGTCGTCCGTGCCGGCCGGGTCAGCGGCGGCAGCGGTCAGGTCGCCCAGGATCGGGCGGGTGCGCGCCGCGTCCGGGTCGAGGTCCAGTGCCTCCCGGTCCAGAGCGAGGGGGGCGAGCTGGCGGCGGGAAGTGGCGAGCACCCGCTCGAACAGGTCGCCGCCCTCCGCCGGGGTGAAGGCGACCAGACCCGAACGGCTGGTCTCGGCGGCCCGGGTGTCGGAACCGGCGACCATGCCGACCTCCGTCCAGGCGCCCCAGTCCAGGCTCAGCGCCCGGCGGTCGGTGCGGGAGAGGTGGTGGGCCCAGGCGTCGAGGAAGGCGTTCGCCGCCGCGTAGGGACTCTGGCCGGCCGAGCCGAGGACACCGGCCGCCGAGGCGAAGAGGATGAACCTCTCGGCCTCCGGGGCCAGTTCGGTGAGCAGGGCGGTGCCCAGGACCTTGGGGGCGAGCACACGCAGGACGCGTTCGTCGGTCAGGTTCGCCACCGTGGCGTCGTCGAGGACACCTGCCGCGTGGACGACGGCGGCGATCGGTCCGGCCTCACGTCGTACGGCGTCCAGGGCTGCCGTCAGCGCGGCGCGGTCGGCGACGTCCGCGCGGGCGAGGTGCACGGTGACACCGCGGGCTTCGATCCCGTTGATCCAGCTCTCCGCGGCCGCGTCGGGTCCGCCCCGGCTGAGCAGAGCCAGTCGGCGGGCACCCCGGCGGACCAGCCGCTCGGCGGCCACCCGGCCGAGGCCGCCCAGACCGCCCGTGATCAGGTGCACGCCGTCCGCGGCGATCCCGCCGTGTCCGCCGTCGTCCGGGCGGGTGCGGGCCAGCCGTGGCACCAGTCGGCCCGATTCCCGCAGCGCGACGAGCCGTTCGTCGTCCGCGTGCCGCAGCTGCGTCCACAGGTCGTCGCCGCCGTCCGTGGCCGGCAGGTCGATCAGTGTGGTCGACAGTTCCGGGTACTCCTGGGCCACCGAGAGTCCGAAGCCCCAGGCGAGCGCCTGCTGAGGGTGTGTCACCTGCGTACTGTCACCGGCTGCCTGGCTGCCCCGTACGACCACGAACAGGCGCGGGGCGCGACCCCGGGGGCGGTCGGCGAACGCCCGTACCAGGTGCAGTGTGCTCAAGCAGCAGCACCGCGCGGCCTGTTCGGCCGTGGCGGCGTCCTCGACGGCCGGCGCGTCGAGTGCGGACAACTGCACCACCCGCTCCGGCGGCCCATCGGCGAAGGCCTCGTCGAGCAGACGGGTCAACTGTCGTGGATCGGTCGGATCGAGTACATAGCGGCCGGGGCCCTGCGCGGCGAACACCGCGCCCCTGCGCACGATCACATGCGGCACGGCGGCGGTGGCCAACCGCTCTCCGAGCGCGTCGGCCACCCCCGTCTCGTCGGCCAGGACGAGCCAGGTGCCGTCGGCGGGCCGCTCCTGTGCGGCCGGGCGTGGCTGCCAGCGGGTCTCGAAGAGCGCGCCGTCCAGCGGCGAGAGCGCGGCGAGTTCGAACTCCGTTGCTTCCAGGACCAGTTGCTCCTTCTCGTCCCAGAGCCGCAGATCCAGGAGCACGGTGTCGCCGTCCACGGAGCGCAGTCGGCAGGTCGCCCACGCGGGCGCGGAGCGCAGGCCGGTGAAGCGCAGCCGTCCGACACCGGCGGGCACGAAGGCCCGGCCCGCGGGCGCGTCGGCCGGCAGGGCCGCCGTGTGGAAGGCGGCGTCGAGGACGGCAGGGTGCAGCAGATGACCGGCGGCGGGCCGCCGGGCGAGTCGGCCGATCGCCGCGGTGTCCGTGCGGTGGCCCTGCTCCAGGACCCGGAAGGCAGGGCCGTAGTCGATGCCCAGGGCCGTGAGCCCCGCGTAGGCGGCGGGCAGGTCGGCCTCTTCGTCGCACCGCTCGCGCAGCACGGCGGGCTCCTCGCCCGCGTCGGGCGCGGCGGGCGCGGGTTCTGCGGCGCCGTCGACGACCCGTCCGGTGACGTGGTGCTCCCACGGCGCTCGCCGCTCCCCGGTGGCCGCCGAGGCGATGGTGAAGTCCCGTGAGCCGTCCTGTCCGGCGGGCTGCAGAACCAGTTGCAGCCGGACGGGCTTGTCCGCCTCGAGAGCCAGGGGCCGCACGAACCTCACGTCGGCCAGTCGTACCTCGCCGCCGTCCCGCAGCGCGGACGCGGCCTCCAGCGCCAGGTCGAGGAAAGCGGCGCCGGGCAGCCACACCTCGCCGGTGACCCGGTGGTCGGCGAGGTAGGCGAAGCGGCTGTCGCGCAGGTCGATGTCACTCTGGAAGATGTGCCGGCCGGGTGTGTCGCTGGCCTCGACATGCGTGCCGAGGAGGGGTGAACCCCCGGCCGTCCCGGTGGCCGGGGCGGGTGCGCGCCAGTGGCGTTCGCGGGCGAAGGCATACGTGGGCAGGTCGATCCGGCGGCCCTCGGGGAGCAGCACCGGCCAGTCGGGCGTGTGCCCGGCCTCGTACAACTCCCCCAGCCGGCCCAGCAGAACACCCCGTCCGTCCCGCCCACGGCTCAGCGAGCCGATGGAGACCGCGTCGATCCCCGCCTCGGCCGCCACCGCCTCGACCGACGCGGTGAGCGAGGGGTGCGGGCTCAGCTCGACGAAGTAGCGGTAGCCGTCGTCCAGCATCCGCCGGATCGTGTCCGCGAAACGGACGGGGCGCCCGAGGTTCGCGTACCAGTGCTCGGCGTCCAGCCGGTCGCCGGGCACCGGTTCGGCCAGCACCGTCGAGTACAGCGGGGTCGGCGTGCGCGTGCCCCGGATGCCGGAGAGCCGCTCCAGCAGATCCGTGCGGACCGGATCCATCAAGGGGGTGTGGGAGGCGAACGGTGTCGACAGCCGTCGTACCGGGATGTCCAATGCTTCGAGGTGCCCGCGCAGTTCGGCCAGCGCCGCGGTGTCGCCGGAGACGGCCGTGGAGTGCGCGCTGTTGACCGCCGCAACGAACAGCCGGTCCGAATAGGGCGCGAGCAGCTTCTCGGCCTCCGTGCGCGGCAGTTCCAGGGCCAGCATGCCGCCCTGTCCGACCAGCGGGGCGACCGCACGGGCGCGCCCGGTCACCACGGACGCGGCGTCGTCCAGGGTGAGGGCGCCCGCGCTGTACGCGGCGGCGATCTCGCCCAGGCTGTGCC
Source organism: Streptomyces rhizosphaerihabitans (assembly GCF_025399795.1). Lineage (GTDB taxonomy): Bacteria > Actinomycetota > Actinomycetes > Streptomycetales > Streptomycetaceae > Streptomyces > Streptomyces rhizosphaerihabitans. The sequence goes on from NZ_JAODTZ010000020.1 coordinate 34,510, forward strand.
CGATCACGGCGTCCGGGCGGACGCCGAGCGCACGCCAGGCGGCGGCCAGGGCCGCGTTGACCGCGAACAGCACCGGCTGCAGGAACTCGGTGCGGTCGAACGGGACGAACTCCTCCGGCGCCGCCAGCACGTTGAGCACGGACCAGCCGACGTGCCGGTGCACCGCCTCGTCGATCCGGGCCAGCTCCTCGCGGAAGGCCTCCGACTCGGCCGCCAACTCCACGCCCATGCCCGGCCATTGACCGCCGTGCCCGGCGAAGACGAAGGCCACCTTGCCGGTCTGCTCCGCGCGGGGCGGGGCCAGCGGGACCCGTCCGGTCGCCAACGCGTCGAGCCGTGCGCGCAGTTCGTCCCGGTCGCCGGCGACGATCCCCGCTCGCCGTTCGAAGTGGCTGCGGTGGTGCGCCAGGGTGTGGGCGACATCGGACAGCGCGGCATCGTCCTGGTCCAGGTACCGGGCCAGCCGTGCGGCCTGCCCCCGCACGGCGGCCTCACCGCGCCCGGACAGCGCGAACAGCCTCTTGCCCGGGGCGGTTTCCTTCTCCGGCAGGATCTCGGCCGGATCGGCCTCCTCGACGATCAGGTGCGCGTTGGTTCCGCTGATCCCGAAAGCGCTCACCCCGGCCCGCCGTACGCGGTCGCCCGACGACGGCCAGGCGACCGTCTCCCGCAGCAGGTGCAACCCGCTGTCGTCCCAGTCGACATGGCGACTGGGCGTGCCGGCGTGCAGGGTGCGCGGCAGGGACCGGTGGCGCAGGGACTGCACGACCTTGATCAGGCCGACCACCCCCGAAGCCGCCTGCGCGTGACCGATGTTGGACTTGAGCGAGCCGAGATACAGGGGGCGGCCCTGGGGGCGCGAGGGGCCGAAGACCTCCGCGAGGGCGTTCGCCTCGATCGGGTCGCCGAGGGTGGTGCCGGTCCCGTGCGCCTCGACGTAGTCGATGTCGGCGGGTTCAAGACCGGACTGCTCCAACGCCCGCCGGATCACCTGTTCCTGGGCCGGACCGTTCGGCGCGGAGAGGCCCTGGCTGCGGCCGTCCTGGTTGACGGCCGTACCCCGCAGGACGGCCAGCACCTCGTCGCCGTCGCGCCGCGCGTCACCGAGCCGCTTCAGTACGACCATGCCCGCGCCCTCGGCCCAGATGGCGCCGTCGGCGTCGTCGGAGAAGGAGCGGCAGCGGCCGGTCGGGGACAGCCCCCGCAGACGGCTGAACTCGACGAAGGTTCCCGGGGTCACCATCAGCGTCACCCCGCCGGCGAGCGCCAGGTCGCACTCGCCCGACCGCAGCGCCTGCGCCGCCAGGTGCAGCGCCACCAGGGACGACGAGCACGCGGTGTCCACCGTCAGCGCGGGTCCGTTCAGGCCCAGGGTGTACGCGAGCCGGCCCGAGGCCACGCTCGGCGCCGATCCCGTGCCGACGTACCCGTCCAGCTCATCGAGGCGGGAGCCCGCGAGGTAGTCGCTGCCGAACATGCCGACGTACACACCGGTGGTGCTGCCCGCCAGCTCGGCCGGCACGATCCCCGCGCGCTCCAGTGCCTCCCACGCCGTCTCCAGCAGCATCCGCTGCTGCGGGTCCATGGCCGCCGCTTCCTTCGCGGTGATGCCGAAGAAGCCCGCGTCGAAGGACTCCAGGTCGTCGAGGAACCCGCCCTCCTTGGCGTACGACTTGCCCAGGGCCTCCGGGTCGGGGTCGTGCAGCGACTCCACGTCCCAGCGGTCGGCCGGGAACGGGCCAACCGCGTCGCGGCCCTCGTCGACGAGCTGCCACAGGCTCTCGGGGTCGTTCACGCCGCCGGGCAGCCGGCAGGCCATGGCCACCAGGGCCAGCGGCTCGTCCGACGGCGGCGCCGGGGTGCGGGGGGACCGCGGATCGGGTGCGCCGCGTCCGGTGGTGCGGGTGTCCGTGGCGAGTGCGGTGGCAAGCAGGTGGGCACAGAGCCGGGCCGCGGTGGGGTGGTCGAACAGCAGGGTGGCGGGGAGTCTGGCACCGATCCGGGTGCCGATGCGGTTGCGGAGCTCCACCGCCGTCACCGAGTCCATGCCGAGCTCACGCAGCGGCTGATCGGGACGGACGGACTCCGCCGAACGCAGGCCGAGCGCCCGGGACGCCTCTTCTCGGACCAGGGCCAGGACACGTGCGGCGCGGTCGGCCTCCGGGAGCCGGGCCAGCCGGTCCGCCAGAGCGGAACCGCCGTCCTGACCGGTGCGGGGCGCGGGCAGCAGCGAGCGCCACAGGACCGCCGTACCGTCGCCCCTGGCAGCCGTGGTCTCGCGCAGGCGGGGCAGGTCCAGGGACCAGGCGATCAGGTGCGGTGCGCCCCGGCGCAGGGCGAGTTCGACGAGTTCGCGGCCCTGGTCGGGGGTGAGGGCGCGGTGGCCCAGCCGGGCCATCCGGTCCAGGTCGGCATGTTCGGCGGCGAGACCTTCGCCCGCCCAGGCGCCGAAGGAGACCGAGACCGCGGGCAGGCCGAGGGCCCGCCGGTGGTGGGCCAGTTGGTCGAGGAAGACGTTGGCCGCCGCGTAGTTGCCCTGGCCCGGGCTGCCGAGGACGCCGGCCGCCGAGGAGATCAACAGGAAGAGGTCGAGTGGCGTGTCGGCGGTGAGCCGGTGCAGATGGGCGGCGCCGTCCACCTTGGGGCGCAGCACCCGTGCGAGGCGTTCGGGCGTCAGCTCGGCGATCACCCCGTCGTCCAGGATTCCGGCGCAGTGCACGACACCGCGCAGCGGCAACTCGTCGCCGACGCCTGCGAGTACGCCGGCCAGGGCCGCCGCGTCCGCGATGTCGCACTCCGCGATCTCGACCTCGGTTCCGAGCGCGGTCAGTTCGGCGGTGACCTCGGCGGCACGGGGATCCGCCGCGCCCTGACGTGAGGTCAGAAGAAGCCGGGGGACGCCGTGTTCGACGAGGAGCCGGGCGATGTGCCGGCCGACGGCACCGAGTCCGCCGGTGATCAGCACCGTGCCGTCGGTGGGCACAAGTGCGCCGCGGCCGACGAGGTCGAGGACGACAGGGATGCTCGACGTTCCGGCCCGCCGTATCGCCTCGCGTGCGGCGGTGACGGGCAGGACCTGGGTGCGGGCCGGACGCGCCCGCCCGGCGACGGTCTCGTGCAGCGTCCGGGCTGCCTCTTCGGTACTGGTGGCGCCGTTGGCCGCGAGGGGCAGGCCGGCCGCGGTGGTGAACGGCACGTCGTCCGGCAGCACCGCGACCAGCCGCGCGTCGGCGACCGCCATGGAGCCGGGCGGGGTGTCGGCGAGGGCGACGACCCGCAGGCCGGAGCTCAGGTCCCTCACGTCGGCGGCGGTCTCGATGACCACACCGGCGCAGGCGGTACGCGACCGCTCCCCGCCGGGCCCGGGAACCGCCAAGGCGTGCACCTGAATCCTCACCCGGCCCGGGGTCAGCGCCGGGGACTCCACCGCGCGCAGGGTCGGGTCGGCCGCGGGACCCGTCAGTTCGTAGCAGTCACCGGCCGGGATCCGCAGCACGTCGGCCGCGCGGGCACGCACCAGCCGCGGAACGAGCAAGGAGCCGTCCCTGAAGGCGAGTTCGGGCTCGTCGGCATGGGCTACCGCGGTCGGCAGGACGTCGGCGGGATCGGAGCCCCCGAGGTCGAGCAAGGTCAGTCCGAGGTGCGGGTGTTCGGTCCGGGCGCTGCGGGCGAGGCCCCACAGGACCGACTGAGCCAGGCCGGGCACGGTGTCCCCGGCACCGGTCGCGACCGCGCCGCGGGTCACCCAGACGGTCCGCACGGGCGGCCGGTCGTCCGCGGGCGCGATCAGGGAGCGCAGTTCGGCCAGCGCCTCGGCAGCCAACTCCTGCGCCGCGGCTGCCGGTTCGGCATCGGCCGCCGGACGCGGCCAGAATCGTACGACGATGTCGGCGCCCGTCTCGCGCACCTGGACGCCTGCCGCCGCCAGGCCGCGCAGCGCGTCCGCGACCTGTGGGTCCGAGCGGTCGCCGTGGACGGCCCACGCGGCGCGCGGTACCGCCGCCGGCTGTTCGGTCACGGCCGTCCACGCCACTTCGTACAGGTGACGGCCGTTCTCCGAGGCGCCGTTCAGGTCCGCCGGATCGGCGGCCCGCAGCCGCACGTCCTCCAGCCGGCCCGCCGGGAGGCCGTCGGTGTCCCACAGGGTGACATCGAGGGTGAGGTCCGTCCCCGAGCCGCCCGAACGCCGTACCAGCGCCGTGAGGTCGCTCGCGCCGCCGGGCGGCAGGACGCAGCGGCCCACCGCGACCGGCAGCAGCACCCGGCCGTCGGACGCGTCCAGCGCGGCGGCCACCTGCAGGGCGGCGTCCAGCAGCGCCGGGTGGACAGGGTAGGGATCGCTCGCGTCGCGGGCCACGGCCGGCAGCGACAGCCGGGCCAGCAGCTCGCCGTCGGCGGTGGTCGTGACCGCCGACCGGACGCCCTGGAAGGAGGGACCGTAGCCGAGACCGAGCGTGGCCAGCCGTTCGTACGTCCCGGCGCTCCATGCGGACTCGGCGGCCTCCGGCCACACCGGCGGCCGCGCCGCCGTCACCGGAGCGGGCGTGGCCGCCGACGCGGTGGCGTGCAGGGTCCAGCCCGGGGCCTCTGGGCCGCGCGGGCGGCTGTGCACGGTGACCTCGGGCGCGGATCCGGTGGTGACCACTTCGACCGACACCTCGACCGTGCCGGTCTCGGGCAGCACGAGGGGAGCGAGCAGAAGCAGATCGCTCACATCGCAGGGAACGTCCGGGCGGGCCAAGGAGAGCGCGGCACGGCACAGCTCCATCACGGTCGTGCCCGACACCACGGTCCGCCCGAACACGGCGTGGTCGGGCAGCCAGTCGGCGGTGGCCGGGGACCATTCGTTGCGGAAGGTCCAGCGGGTCTCGTCCGCCGACTGCAGCTGAACGCCCAGCAACGGGTGCGCGGCGCGGTCGAAGAGACCGGAGGCCACGGCCCCGGAGGCGGGTTCGGGCTCGATCCAGTAGGACTGCGGATCCCAGGAGTACGTGGGCAGGTCGGCCGCCTGGGCGTCGGGAACGACGCGGCGCCAGTCGATCCGCCGTCCGTGGACGTGGAGTTCGGCGGCGGCCCGGTCCAGACAGGCGGGCCCGTCCTCGTCGCGGCGCAGCGATCCGACGGCGACCAGGTCCTCGTGGCCGCGGTCCTCGGCGACCGTGCGGACGGCGGTGACGAGGGAGGGGTGGGGGCTGAGTTCGACGAAGTGGCGGTAGCCGTCGGCCGCCATGCGTTCCACAGCGGGCGCGAAGCGCACGGGTTCACGCAGGTTCGTGTACCAGTAGTCGGCCTCCAGCTCCTTTGTGACCGGCTCGCCGGTGACCGTGGAGTACCAGGCGACGGTGGTCGGGGAGGTGGTGACGCCGTCGAGTTCGTCGAGGATCGTCGCGCGCAGGGGCTCGACCCGGGCGCTGTGGGAGGCGTAGTCGACGTCGAGGCGGCGGACGAACACCTGCTCCCGGTCGAGGTCGGCGAGCAGGACGTCGAGCGGCTCCACGTCACCGGCGATCACCGTCGAGCGGCCGCTGTTCACGGCGGCGACGGACACCCTGCCGCCGAGGCCGGCGAGGCGCGCCTCGACCTCTGTATGCGGCAGGGCGACGACGGCCATCGTCCCGGTGCCGGACAGCTCGGTCAGGGCCTGGCTGCGCAGGGCGACCACCGCGGCGGCGTCGTTGAGGCTCAGCGCCCCGGCGACGCAGGCCGCGGCGACCTCGCCCTGACTGTGCCCGATCACCGCGTCCGGCCGTACGCCACGGGCCCGCCACACCGCGGCCAGGGAGACCATCACGGCGAAGAGGACCGGCTGGACGACGTCCACCCGTTCCAGCGAAGGGGCGCCCTCGTCGCCGCGCAGAACGGCCGCCACCGACCAGACGGTGAACGGGCGCAGCGCGACGTCGCAGCGGTCGAGCTCGTCGGCGAACACCGTTGACCGGTCGAGGAGTTCGCGGGCCATGCCGGACCACTGGGCGCCCTGGCCGGGGAAGACGAACGCCAACTTGCCCGGTGGAAGGGTCTGTTGCGGGCCCACGACCAGGTCGGGGTCCGGCTTTCCCTCGGCGAGGCCGCGGAGCGCGGTGAGCAGTTCGTCGTGGTCGCCCGCCCGGACGACGACGCGGTGCTCGAAGTGTGTGCGGTGGTGGGTCAGCGTTCCTGCCACGTCGGGCAGTGTCGGCCGCGGCTCTGCGGCGAGCGCATCGAGCAGGCGGGCTGCCTGCCCCCGGAGGGCCGGGAGGGTGCGGGCGGACAGCGGGAAGAGAGTGCGATCCCCGGTACGAGGGCCCCTGGCGGACGTGGGAGTGGGAGCAGGCGCCGGCCCGGTACGGGGTCGCCGGGCGGGCTTCGGAGTGGGAGCCGACGTCGGGATCGGCGTCGGTGTCGCGGCCGTTCGTGTCGGGTCTTCCGGTGACTCCTCCAGCACCACATGCGCGTTGGTGCCGCTGATCCCGAACGCGCTCACCCCGGCCCGCCGCACCCGGTCAACGCGCCGCGGCCACGCCTCGGCGCCGCTGTGCACGCGCAGGCCGTCGTCCGCCCAGTCGACGTGCTCGGTCGGGGTCCCGGCGTGCAGGGACGCCGGGAGCCGTTCGTGGCCGAGGGACAGGACCGTCTTGATGACGCCTCCGATGCCCGCCGCGGCCTGTGTGTGACCGATGTTGGACTTCAGGGACCCGACGCCGAGCGGCCGGTCCGCCGGGCGTCCCGGTCCGAAGACCGACGCGAGCGCCCGGCCCTCGATGGGGTCGCCGAGCCGCGTGCCCGTGCCGTGCGCCTCGACGTAGTCCAGGTCGTCCGGCCGGAGCCCGGCGTCGTCGAGGGCGGCGCGCAGCACGCGTTCCTGCGCCGGACCGTTCGGCGCGCTCAGACCCTGACTGCGGCCGTCCTGGTTGATCGCCGACCCCTTGACGACCGCGAGGACCCGGTCGCCGTCCCGGCGCGCGTCCGCGAGCCGCTTGAGGAGCACCAGACCGCAGCCCTCGGCCCACACCACCCCGTCCGCCTCGCTGGAGAACGGGCTGCACCGCCCGGACGGCGACAGCCCGCGCAGCCTGCTGAACTCGACGTGCCCGCGCGGTGTCACGAGGAGCGTCGCGCCGCCGGCCAGCGCGAGGTCGCACTCGCCGCCGGCCAGTGCCCGCGCCGCCAGGTGCAGGGCCACGAGAGAGGAGGAGCAGGCGGTGTCGACCGTGACGGCCGGCCCCTGGAGTCCGAGGGTGTAGGCGATGCGCCCGGACGCAACGCTGGACGCCGAGCCCGTGCCGACGTGCCCGTCGAGCCGGTCCAGCGGGGCCGAGGCGAGGTATCCGCTGTCGTACAGGCCGACGTAGACGCCCGTCGAGCTGCCGTTCAGCGTCTCCGGGACGATCCCGGCACGCTCGATCGCCTCCCAGCCGGTCTGCAGCAGCAGCCGTTGCTGCGGGTCCATGGCCGCGGCCTCGCGCGGCGAGATCCCGAAGAAGGCCGCGTCGAAACGGTCGATGCCGGTCAGGAAGCCGCCGCGCAGGGTGTACGTCTTGCCGGTGGCCTCCGGGTCGGGGTCGTAGAGCCCCTGGGTGTCCCAGCGGCCCGCGGGCACCTCGCCGACGGCGTCCTCGCCCGCGGCCAGCAGCCGCCAGAGGGCCTCCGGGTCGTCGGCGCCGCCGGGGAACCGGCAGGCCATGGAGATGATCGCGATGTCGTCGTCCCGCCGCACGGACGGGCCGGCCGGGACGGAGGCCGGGGCCGGATCGGCCGCACCCAGGGACTGTTCGTCGAGGACGGCCTCGGCGATCCCCGCGATCGTGGGGTGGTTGAAGACGAGGGACGGCTCGACGGGCCGCCCGGTCCATTCGGACAGGCCCACAGCCAACGTCACCAACTGCCGAGATCCCAGACCGAATTCGGCGATCGGGCGCTCCGGTGCGACGGCCGACGGGGCAAGCCCGGCCGCTTCGGCGACGGCCGACGTCAACCAGGCCCGCACCCCCTCGGAGGTCGTCGGTGACATCTCGGGGAACAGCTTCGGGGACTCGTTCGCAGGCATCTGGGCTGGTGTCCTCGTGAACTTGGGCTCAGGTGGAATCCGGACGGCCGACGCGACGGGTGCGCACGGCGTACGACTGATGCCGCCGACGCACGGCAGACGGCAGACGGCAGACGGTGAATTCGGTTGGCGTGCGGCGGATTCCGGCGGCTGTACGAGCGCGGTACGACCCCCATGGCGCTGACGCACGACCGCCCTACCGACGACCTACGGCCTACGGCCTACGACGGAGGAACAGGCATGAGGGAACAGGCTTGCCCGAGGCCGCCGTTGAGCCGCCGACGGCGCGCGGGCACGCCGCCGGCGGGGGAGGTCATCTCGTCGCGGGCCCGCCGACCAGGGAGAGAGTGCCGTCGAGATACGCCGCCCGGGAGGCACGGCGCTGGATCTTCCCGCTGGACGTCTTGGGGATGGTGCCGGGGTGGACGAGCACGACATCGCGCACCGGCAGACCGTGTGCCTCACCGATCGCGCCGCGGATCAGATCGATGATCTTCTCGGACTCGCCCGCCGCCTCCGGTGCCGTCTCGGCGACGACGACGGGCTGCTCGCCTTCCCCTTCGCCGTCCACGGAGAAGGCGGCGGTGCAGCCGGGCCGCAGCGCCCAGTGGGACATCTCGGCGGACAGTTCCAGGTCCTGCGGATAGTGGTTGCGTCCGTCGATGACCATCAGGTCCTTGAGACGGCCGGTGACGAAGAGTTCGCCGTCCCGCAGGAACCCGAGGTCGCCGGTGCGCAGGAACCGGCCCTCGCGACCCTTGAGAGTGGCCCGGAAGGTCTGCCGGGTGGCGAGCGCGTTGCGCCAGTAGCCCTTGGCGACACTCGCGCCGGAGACCCAGATCTCGCCGACCTCCCCCTCGGGCAGTTCCTCCTGCCGTTCGGGGTCGGCGATCACCACGGTGATGCCGGGGCCGGGCCGGCCGGAGCCGACCGCTGCCGCGTCCGCCGACCTGGCCTCCGCCGCGCCGGCATGCGGCCCGGCACCGTCGGTGGCGGTGGCGGTGGCGGTGGCCAGGGTCGGCGGGGCCTGCACCGAGCTGCCGGTGACGATCAGCGTGGCCTCGGCCAGGCCGTAGCACGGATACAGGGCCTCACGGCGGAAGCCGGCCGCGCCGAAGGTCTCGGTGAACCGTCGCAGGGTCGCGGCCCGCACCGGTTCGGCGCCGTTGAAGGCGACCTTCCACGAGCTCAGGTCGAGGCCGTCGAGGAGGTCCGGCGTGGCGTGCTTCAGACACAGCTCGTAGGCGAAGTTGGGGCCGCCGCTGGTGTGCGGGCGGTACCGGCTGATGGCGGTCAGCCAGCGCTCGGGCCGCTGGAGGAAGTGCAGCGGGGAGAAGAGAGTGGCTGTCACCCCGAGGTAGGCCGCGTTCAGGACCGGGCCGATGAGTCCCATGTCGTGGTAGACGGGCAGCCAGCTGACGAAGAGTTCATGGTCGTACTCCGCGATCACGTCGGGGGTGTGGCCCATCCGCTCCGTGATGACCCGCTCGTTGTCGAGCAGATTCCCGTGGGTCACCATCACCCCGCGCGGGGCGGAGGTGGACCCGGAGGTGTACTGAAGGAAGGCGAGCGAGTCTGCGGTGATGTCGGGTTCGCGCCAGGAACCGGCCGCCTCGTCGGGGATGTCCTCGGTGGCTACGCAGGTGATCTCGGCCAGTTCGGGCAGGTGTTCCGACATGGTGGCGAGGGCCGCGATCACCTCGCGGCCGCCCAGGATCACCTTGGCGTCCGCGTCGGCGATCAGGCGCTTCATCCGGAGCAGGGCGCGGTGGTTCTGTGACCGCCCCTGCGGGGGCAGGCCCGGCACGGCGACGACCCCGGCCGAAAGACAGCCGAGGTAACCGCAGATGAACTCGATGCCGGGCGGATACAGCAGCATGGCGCGGGAACCGGCCAGGCCGCGCTCCTGCAGCCAGGCGGCGACGGCCCGGGACCGCTCGGCGAGCCGCCGGTAGGAGATGTCCTGGATCTCTCCGTCGCAGTCACCCGTGACGAGGTACCGGTAGGCAGTCCGGTCGGGCTGTCGGGAGGCATGCGTGGTCAGTAGATCGACCAGGGAACGAGCCATAAAAGGAGTCTCACCTGTTCGCGTAAGTGAGCGAGAAGACTGAGTTCGGAGGCCGCGTCATGGGTACGCGCAGATGCCGTGTCCGCCTGGCCCCCTTGCCAGAACGTCCTTCTCGGCCAATCCGCCCGGGATGCGGCGGCGATGCTCGCGCCGGCTCCCCGTGGCCCCCTACTGATTGCTACCAACGAGTAACACGATAGCAAGTTCGATCGGCCCACCAGATGTAACTCCGGGTACTAAATGCGGAATTGGGTCACCTGACGCTCAGTCACGACATGCGAACCGGGTGAAGTGGCTGGTACGCGGGATGCCACGGAGGGACATGTGTACCGCGTCACAGGCTCCGAACAGCGTTCGAGCCACCCGGTCGCTCCCGGCGTCCGGTGCCGCCCGCGTTCCGGGCACGAGCGAGGCGGGCCGCGCGATGCGCGGCCCGCCGAACCCCCTCGCCGTACGGACCACTGGTTGACGTTGACGGCCGGCGCTCGGGCCGCTGATCGCGGCCGTACTCGCCGTGCCCATCGTGAGGAGCCGCGACCGTGTGAGCGTGCCCCGGGGGTGCGCACATCGCGTTTGTGAAGGCGCGAGTCTCGGGTTCGAGCAGGGTGGCGCAGGCTGGTCCGACCGGTCCTGTCAGGAGCAGCTGTTTTCGGACATCAGGAAAATGTCAGTAGAACGTCAGTGCCGCCTGGCAGCGTGGATTCACGCCACGGCGCAGTGCCCGCACCTCGTGCGATCGCGGGCTCCCGCGGCAGCCCACTCACCGCGCGAGAGGAAACACCCCATGCCTGCCCACGGCCCGAACCGTCCCACACTGTCCGGCCCCTCCCGAAGGTCGGTGCTGACGACCACCGGCCTGGTGGCCGCGGGATTGGCGCTCGACACCGCCGTGGGCGCTCCCAGCGCATCGGCGGCAGCGTCCCCGGCGATCTTCTACTCGCCGCACCAGGACGACGAGGCGATCGGGCTCGCCGGTTCGATACTGGAACACAAGGAGGCCGGCAGGCCGGTCTACCTGGTGCTGGTCAGCAAGGGCGAGAACGGTGACCTCGCCGCGTACATGAACCAGGGCGACTGCCAAAGTCTGGGCGGCAATTGTTCGGCCCCCGGCCACTATCACAAGCTCGGCTGGCAGGAGACCTGGCCGACACCGGAGGTCGTCACCGGCCGCACGGCCGAGTTCAACCTCTCCGCCAAGGCCCTGGGCGTCGACAAGGTCATCAACTTCAAACTCTCCGACGAAGCCTTCGGTGACTACGACAACTTCGTCAAGAAGATCATGACCAAGGTCCGGGCACTCGCCCAGCAGTACCCCGGCGCCTCGCACAAGTTCGCGGCCGGGTGGCTGGACGGGAACCCCACCCACAAGGCGTGCAGCGATGCCGCCTACTGGCTGATGAAGAACGGCGAACTCACCGACGTCCGGTTCAACCACATCTACGCCTACCAGCAGTATCCCGACCCCGCCGATCGCGGCCGCGGCGCCGCGTATGTGCTCAACATCCCGGCAGCGCATATGGCCAAGAAGCGTTCCTCGATCCTGGCCTACAACACCTGGGACCCCAGCCGGAATCTCTACACCCTCGGGTACCACAGCGTCCCCGTCTGGCTGGAGCAGGCGTACGCCGATCCACGGGAGTTCGTGTACACGCTTCCCTCGAACTACAAGACCGGCCCGGTGTAGGGACAGCAATCGGGGCCCTCGCGCCCCAAGGCCGGCACCCGGCCCGACGGATACGTCCGCCGAACCCGCCCGGACCGGGCCGTCCGCACCCGGGGGACCCGTCCGGGACAGCCATCTCCAGCCGGACGCCTCCCTACGTCCCGCCGCGCCACCAGGACTTGAACTGTGGCCGGCGCATGAGCTCGATCCGCGAGGGAGCAAGCCCCCGGCAGGTCCTGTTGCGGGCGGCAACAGGACCTGCCGGGGCGCCCCTTGGCGTTGCCGTCGGGCCGTCAGCAGTAGAGGTTGGCTCCCGGCGTGACGCCGAGGATCGACGTGAAGCGCTGGTAGGCGTCCACGCGGCTCTGCACCTGCGCCGGGTTCCTGCCGTCGCACTCCAGCGAGCCGTTGATGCTGCGGATGGTCTGACCGAAGCCCGCGCTGTTGACCATCGCGTTGTGCGGGGTCATGGAGCCGGGGCCCGACTGGGTGTTCCAGTACCACAGGCCCGTCTTCCAGGCCACGGCCGAGTCGTTCTGGACGAGCCAGGGGTTGCCGAGCAGGTCGATGCCGAGCGCGTCACCCGCGGCCTTGTAGTTGAAGTTCCAGCTGAGCTGGATCGGACCGCGCCCGTAGTACGCCGCCTGGCCGGCCGGGCAGCCGTAGGACTGGCTCCAGTCGCAGTAGGTGGGGTAGTTGGCGGTGTTCTGCTCCACCACGTAGACGAGTCCGCCGGTCTCGTGGTTGACGTTGGCGAGGAACGCGGCGGCCTCCTGCTTCCTGACCGTGTCGCTGCCGCTGTTGGCGAATCCGGGGTAGGAACTCAGGGCGGCCTTGAGGCCGTTGTAGGTGTAGAAGGAGTTCCTGTTCGGGAACATCTGGTTGAAATGCGCCTCGCTCACGACGAAACCGTCGGAGGGATTCGTCGACCCGCCGTCGCAAGCGTACGGATCCCAGTACCAGGTGCTGATGACGGGGTCGTAGCCCGGGTTGTCGTGCTCGGCTATATAGGCCTTGCCGTCCGTGTACCGGACGATGTTGCCGGTGGCGTAGGACTTTCCCGCCACCCAATTCGGGTAGCTCGAACAGGATGCGGCGGACGCGCTCGCGGCCGGCAACAGCGCCGGTGCGGAGGTTCCGATCAGAATCGCGGCCAGGAGGGAAGCGGCGCGGCGTTGTGACACGGGATCAGTCCTTTGCGGAGCAAGGCAGCGCCGGAGGCAGGCAGAGCCATGCGCGCACGCCGACGGAGGGTCGACGCCGCAGAGTCCGGGCGGCCGCGGTGGGGGGTGTGGGGCCACACTCAACCGCTTTGGTCTGTACCAGTCAAGGGTGTAGACCAGTCAGCGCCTGGCGGCCGTGGCAGGAAATCTCCGCGCGGCGGGGGCGCCAGGAAATCGCCGTGGATCGGGAGCGCGAGGAAAACGCCGTGGATCGGGATCGGCCTGGTTCGCGGCGGCCGCGCACGCCCGGTGCCGCCTCTACGGTGCGGGCCGACGTCCAGGTAACCCGATGGCCCGGAAAGGTCGCCGTCGTCGGCGCCCCCTTCAGCCTGGAACCAGGCCGGCTGCGCATCCTCAGCGGGGCCGAACCCCGACGCGATCCCGGGAGCCGGGATCGCGAACGCGCAGGGTCACCGGCTCCCGTCGATTGAACCGGGGCAGCCGAGGCTCACACCACAGCAGTCGCCGAGGTATCACGGGCCCACCCATCCTGCCCGAAGCGAACCGAAGGCGACCGCCTGGTCCAGGCCCGGAGACCGCTCCACGGACTGCGCGCCGCTCAGGCCGCGCGCCGCTCAGGCCGCGCGCCGCTCAGGCCGCGCGCCGCTCAGGCCGCGCGCCGCTCGAAGAAGCCAAGTCTTGAATGCGTGGCGCGATACGGGCCCGGTCGAGCCGTCGGGGTCCGAAGGCGTCGGGCGATCAGACGCGGCACAGGAGGCACCAGACGGTGCTCGGCTGTGCCGGACACCCGAACTTCCTTCATTTCGGCTTCAGTTGTTGACGTCTGGAACGTGTGGGGATACAACCCGGAGAGAGCGCTCTCCGTCTGCTGTTGCTCCGCCCCCACACACGCCGACTCGGCACGAGGAGACTCCGCATGCAGTCCTTAACCAGCGCCCCGACCAGCGCCCCTCCCCATGGACCCTCGGGCATGACCGCGCGGGCCCGTACGGCTCTCGCTCTGGTCGTCGTCCTGCTCGCCGCCTGCGTCGCCGTCCTGACCCCGTCACCCGCGCAAGCCGCCGACCAGCTGCTCTCCCAGGGACGGCCCGCCACGGCGTCGTCGGTCGAGAACGGCTCCTTCCCGGCGGGGGCCGCGGTCGACGGCAATACCGGAACCCGGTGGTCCTCGGCCTTCTCCGACCCGCAATGGCTGCGTGTCGACCTCGGTTCCGTCCAGCAGCTCACCCGCGTCACCCTGAACTGGGAGGCCGCCTACGCCACGGCCTTCCAGATCCAGACCTCCACGGACGCGAACACGTGGGCCACGGCGTTCTCCACCACAACCGGCACCGGTGGCACCCAGAACATCGGCGTCTCCGGCAACGCCAGATACGTGCGAATCCTCGGAACGACGCGAGCCACCCCCTACGGCTACTCCCTGTGGGAGTTCCAGGTGTACGGGCCCGGAAGCACCACCCCTCCTGACGCCTTCTGGGGCACGACCAGTGACATACCAGCCGCGAACAACGCCGTCGAGGTGAAGATCCTCAACCGCACCAACGGCAAGTACCCCGACAGCCAGGTGTACTGGAGCTTCAACGGACAGGTCCACTCCATAGCCGAGCAGCCGTACCTCGACATGCCGGCGAACTCCGCGGGCCGCATGTACTTCTACCTCGGTTCGCCGAACGGTCCCTACTACGACTTCATCGAGTTCACCGTCGGCAACAACGTCTTCAACGGCAACACCACCAGGGTCGACGCCTTCGGCCTCAAACTGGCCATGCGCCTGCACACCAAGGACGGGTACGACGCCGAGGTCGGTGAGAACCGGGGGACCTTCGCCGAGGACCGCGCGACCACCTTCCAGCGGTTCACCGCCGCAGTTCCCGACCAGTTCAAGGTGCTCGCCCAGAGCCAGGCCCCGTACCGCATCATCGCACCCGGCAGCGACCCGAGCTTCCGGGCGGGCGGCGCCAACGCGAACTACTTCACCGCCTACGCCCAGTCCGTGGGCGTCAGCGCCGCCACCTCCGACATCTTCGGCTGCGCGGCGTCTCTCGCGGGCAACCCCAACATGTGCGCCGCCCTCAACCGCCATGTGGCCACCCTGCCGGCCTCCCAACAGGGCGACCCGGCCCAGTACTACAAGGCGGCGCCCGCGAACTACTACGCCAAGTTCTGGCACGACAACGCCATCAACAACCTCGCCTACGGCTTCCCCTACGACGACGTGGCGGGTCAGTCCTCCTTCATCTCCCACGGCAACCCGCAGTGGCTGCTGGTCGCCGTCGGCTGGTAGCCGCATCCCCGACCGCGGGGGCCGCACCGGCTCGACACCGCCGTGCCGGCGAAGGGGATCGATCACGGCTCCGGGACTGAGGATCCCGGATGGCTCCACCGCGGCTTGCCCGCCCGCAGGACGGCGGTGAAGAGGTCGGGGCCGCCGGTCGCACCAAGGCCGGCGGTCCCGGCCCACCGCGTGGTGGTGGGCTGATGGTGGCGCCATGCTCGATCAGGGCCTCGGAGCCCGCCTCGTCGATGACGAGCATGTGCCCGGTCGGGCGGTGGCGGCTTCGTCCACCGCGATGACGCGTGCGGGCTAACTCTGGGACGGCCGCCGTGAGTTCATCGTGATGGCGTCGCCCTCGGCATGGTCGCTCGGGTCACCGCCGACGATGAAGCCGCCTGGCGTCCCGGGGCCACCCGCTCCGCTGTCGGCGGTGTCCGAGGAGAAGGCGGGCTCCGGGGCCAGAGCGTCGCGGACAGCGGTCAGGATGTCCTCGGTGTCGGCGCCGAGCGCTCGAGCGGCGGACGTGAAGTCCCGTACCAGAGTCGCAAGTTGGTCGGCGTCATGCGCGTGCGATTCGGACGGGAGTGCCGCGACCCGGGTGCCCGCGCCCCGACGCGTGCGGATCAGCTCGGCGATCTCCAGCTCGCGGTAGGCGCGGGCCACGGTGCCCGGCGCCAGACCGAGGTCGGCGGCGAGTTGGCGCACGGTCGGCAGGCGCTCGCCCTCGGCCAGCCGCCCGGTGCGGATCAACGCGGCCAGCTGGGCGCGGATCTGCTCGTACGGCGCTACCTGGCTGGTGGTGTCGACGCGGACGGCGGGGTCACTCATCGTCGAAAGTCCCATCGTCGGCTGCCTCGTCGTCGACCGCCCGGGGTGCCACCACGGTGACCAGGGACCATCCGAAGGTGAACATGCCCAGCAGGCCCAGAGGGCAGATCGCCACGATGGTGGCGGCACCCAGCGGGCCCGCGCAAGCCTTGTCCGTGAGTGCGACGAAGATCATCAGCACGACGAGCAGCACCTGGCTCGACACCAGCAGCCCCCAGGCTCCAGTGATCGCCCACGCGCGGTCGCGGCGCTGCCGGTCGTCGCCCGGGCCGTGCGCGATACGGCGCAGGGCCCAGACGCAGACAGGGGTTCCGACCGCGAGTGCGGCGACCATCGGACCGCTGTAGTACAGGCCGGGCCAGGGACCGAGGGATGTGCGCATCCCTTCGCAGGTGATGGTGATGACACGCCCCGCTCCGCCCGGCCGGTCGAAGTCGGCGGAGGCCGTGACCGCACCCATCAGCAGGAGGGTGACGAGGGACGCCGCCTGCAGAAGGAGCAGGGGCGCCATACGGGGCGGCACTTGGTCTCGGATCAGGCGCGGGGCGAGACTCGCGGTGCGTACCGCTTCCTGGGGACGCAGGGTCAGGGCGTCGCCGAGCAGGACTCCGCCCACCGCGCACAGGCCGAAAGCGGTGATGGCGAACACGAGGGGCATCGTGATGTCATCGCTGTCCATCGTGACCAGGTTCTGTGCGACCACGACGCCGATGGCCAGACCGGACCAGCGGGCGTAGTGGTCGGCGTGGTCGAGGAACCTGGACTTGAGCGGGACAGTGCCGAGCATATGGAGATCCCCCCAGATCATCTTGTATCAAGCAGTGGATACAAGATGCCCCGGTCGGAACCTTGTGTCAAATGCTCGATACAAGATGGTCCATAGGGGAACGGCACCATTCCGGCGCGGAAGCCGCGGGCGCCGCAAGCGAGTCCACGCGCCGCGAGGCGGGGCTTCGGAGCCAACCCGCCCTTCGCGGCCCGCCTCCCGCGGCCGCAATGTCGCACGACTGGTATCCCGTCGAGGCGTACCGCCGCTCGATCCGCGGCGCGGATGCCGTCCAGTCGAACGGGTGACAGACTGAAAGTCGAATCGGCGGTCCGTGCCGGAGGGCACGGGGCCTGACGCGGCCAGCGCAAAAGCCCCGGCCGAGGGGTGTGGCGAGCCCGGTGCGCAATGGTCGAGCAGGCAGGCACCTTCCACCACCCGCTTCGGCGGGGGCCGAAGCCTGCGTTCGCAGGCGCGAGCGGGGAACGTACGGAATCCGTGTTCTGAGGGTGGTGACCCCCTGTGAGTGGGACCGACGGAGAAGCCGGTGGAGGACTTGCCGGGCAGACGGTCGTGGTCGTGGGAGGCAGCGCGGGCATCGGTCTGGAGACCGCGCGGCAGGTGCGTGCGGCCGGCGGCGAGCTGGTTCTCGTGGCGCGCGACGCCGGACGCCTCCAGCGGGCCGCGGACGAACTGGACCCGCTGAGCACGGCCGCCTTCGACGCCCGGGACGTCGAACGCCTGGAGCGCTTCATCACAGAGCTGCCCGGGCAGGTCGACCATGTGATGGTCACGGCGGGCAGC
This sequence comes from Streptomyces rhizosphaerihabitans, assembly GCF_025399795.1. GTDB lineage: Bacteria > Actinomycetota > Actinomycetes > Streptomycetales > Streptomycetaceae > Streptomyces > Streptomyces rhizosphaerihabitans. The sequence continues at coordinate 52,124 of NZ_JAODTZ010000020.1, forward strand.
CCGTCGTACACCCCCATCGCCGAACTCGACCTGGCCAAGGCCGGGTATGACTTCGGCGGGCGTATCGCGATGATGCTGGCAGTGGCGCGGGCGAGCCGGGAGAAGGTCAGAGCCGGGGGAACGCTCCTGTTCATCGGCGGCACCGGCGGCCGCCGGCCCGCGCTCGGAATGGCCGTGACGGGCGCTCTCACCGCGGCGCTGCCGGCTCTGACCGCCAACCTCGCACTGGAGGTCGCCCCTGTCCGGGTCAACCTCATAGCGGCCGGGTTCGTGGACACGCCACTGTCGGCCTCCCTACTCGGTGACCAACTCGACGCACGGCGCGAGGAGTTGAGGAAGACGCTGCCCATTGGGCGGGTGGTCGGACCTGAGGATGTCGCCGCCCTCGCACTGCACATCATGGCCAACGGCGCCCTCACCGGCGCCACATACGACATCGACGGCGGCCAGCAGCTCGTCGCGCACTGACCCTCAACTGCCCCAGGCCCGAGCCGCAGTCGGACGTCGAGCGCGCTCCGGCACCACTCGTGGATCAGGTCGTCGCCGACATCCATCCGGGTCCGGGACGAGAGGAACAACATGCTATGGACATGAAACTCGAGGTCGTCGTGGTGCCGGTGTCCGACGTCGACCGGGCCAAGGACTTCTACACGGCTCTGGGCTGGAGACTCGACGCGGACGTCGCCACCGACGGCGACTTCAGGGTGGTGCAGTTGACCCCTCCGGGCTCTCCGGCTTCGGTCATCTTCGGCAGATCGGTCACCGATCAGGACCCGGGCTCCGCTCGCGGACTGCACCTGGTCGTCGACGACATCGAGGCAGCCCGCGACGAGCTGAGCCGGGGCGGCGCCGAACCCAGCGACGTGTTCCACGACGCCGGCGGCGTCTTCCACCACGCCGGCACTGACGCCCGGTTGACCGGCCCTGATCCTCAACGCGGCAGTTACGGCTCCTTCCTGTCGTTCAGTGACCCGGACGGCAACGGCTGGCTCCTTCAGGAGATCACCACACGGCTTCCGGGCCGGCTGGACCCCGCGACCACCTCGTTCGCCTCGGCCGAGGACCTGGCGAGCGCACTGCGGCGCGCCGCGGCAGCGCACGGTGAGCACGAGGCGCGCATCGGCGCGGAGGACCCCAACTGGCCGGACTGGTACGCGCGGTACATGGTGAGCGAGCAGGCCGGGACGGAACCGCCCTCGTGAGCGTTGGGACGCATGGTCCATCGGGCACCGGACATCCCGATCACCAACTGCAAGGGAAACTCCAGGTGCTTACGCCCACCTTCGCCGGCCGCCGCGCTCGCCGAGTCACGTCGCCGTCGCCCTCACCGCAGCCGACGTGAACCTGCTGGCCGTACGCGCCGAACGTACCCGGTCTGTTGAAGGGAAGTCTGCGGACTCGACGACGCCTCGCTTCGGGGGCGTTCCGGTTCGTCCCCATCTTGATCATCAAGGTGGCCGCGGGAAGCGGCGGAGCACTGTCAGTGTCGGGTGGCAGCATCGGACGCATGACGGACACCACGGCATTCGACTGGCGGCCCTTCCTGCTCAGCTGGAGCGGGGAGTGGGCGGACTCCCTTCAGGACGGCGAGACGCGAGGAGAGGACGACGAGAGCGCGCTGCAAGCACGGTGGCTGGGGTTCCCGCCCGCCTCCGAGGAGCGGATCACCGCCATGGAGGAGCGCCTCGGCCTGCGGATGCCCCCGTCGTACCGGGAGTTCCTCAAGGTCAGCGACGGGTGGCGGCACGCGGGCGGATTCGTCTGGCTCTTGGCGGGGACCGGCGACGCGCGCTGGCACAACAACGAGTCGGGACTCGCGGACATGTACGAGGAGGACCTGGACGAGGACGCCGGGCCCGAGGCGCGACGGGAGGCGGGCATATGGCGGCGCGGGCTGCAGCTCGACGTCGAATCGGACATCACGCACGTCCTGATGGATCCCGAGGACGTGGACGAGGACGGTGAGTGGGCCGTGTACACATGGGCGAGCTGGCGGGCCGCGCCGCCCGAGCGGTACGCGAACTTCCTTGAGTTCATGCGGGACATGCACCGGGAGTTCCACAGACTTCGGGCGCGGCAGAGTGACGGGGAACCGGAGTTCGCCAACGACACGACACGAAGACTGGACACCCTGGTGGAGGAGGCCCGGCTGGAAGCGCTGAGCGGCGGCTGGGAGCGGGCCGTGAAGGCACTGGACGAGGCCAAGGAGTACGGCAGGCCGCGGGCTGCCGGGCTGGGCGACCAGATACGTCGTCTGCTCGGGCAGACCTACATGGTGTACTTCGAGGACCTGGTGACGGACCCGCAGTACGCGCCCGATCTGCTGCCGCCGCTGGTCGCCGAGCACGCGGCGCATTCGCACCGGGACGACTCCACACTGAGGTTCCATCTGCGGGGCGCCGACGACGACGTGGTGTCGCTGGCTTACGCGACGCTGGATCAGGTGCGGAACGGCATGTACCGGTATACGGCGGCCGGGCCGTTCGGGGAGGCGGTCGAGCGGGCGCGGGAGCTGGCACGGTGGGGAGAATCCGATAGGGCATGGCGGACGCTCATGGACGCTTTGCCCCTGTGGGAGCCGCTGGGGCCGGACCATCTGGCGCCGCTGGGGTGGGTGGCCGACACCGTGCTCGGGCCGCTGCTGACTCCGGAGCGGGGCCGGGAGCTGCTGTCCACGCCGAGGGGCGGGCAGGCAGGTGAGGCACCGAGGCCGACGGCCGGCCTCGACCCGGGCGGTCTGGCGTGGCTCGCGGAGCCGGACCCGGGCAACAGCCGGACGTCCTTCCGGTTCGTCCTGGTGGAAGGGGTGAAGCCGCAGGAGCTGCCCGGACGTCTCGCAGACGGGGACGACACCGTGCTGAACGGACCCTTGACCTTCTGGGAGGCGTACCGCAGGTCGCGACGCAACCAGCGGGAGTTCTCTTCCTACGACGACAGGGCTCTGATGGCGGTCGGCCAGGCCGGCACCGGTTGGAGTTTCGCCTTCGACGGCGATCCCGCCGCGTTCGACCAGCGGCGGTTCGTCTCCCCTGCCGCGGCCGCCAGCGAGGGCACTCGCACGGTGGTGGTGTGGAGCGGCCTGAGGACACGGCGCGGGAATCCGTTCTTCCATCTTTCGGTGGCGCGAGACGGTGCCGAGCAGTACGCATTCACGTACGCGGACGGAGAGACCCGGCAGAGCGGGGCGATACCGCGGGCGCTGGATCCGAGCCGGTATTTCGACGCCCTGGAGGACGCGGCCGAGGTGGAACGGTCACTGCTGGAAGCGGTAACCGAGGAGTTCGGTGCCCATCTGCCGCGTCATGCCATCGTGAACGGGCGGCTGCACACGTTCGCCACCCGTTCCTGGACGCGGCCGCCGAGGAACGGCGAGACGTACATGGTGATCCGGATGGGTCGGGCAGACGCGCACCCGGCGGACGACCGTCGGACGGAAGAGGACGGGCCGAGGAGCAGCTAGAGACAAATCAGGCCGTGCGCATGCTCGACGCGGCGAGAGTCGACGGCACGAAGCCCTGGCATGTCAGAGGACGAGCGCGCCGGGGGATCGTTGCCGGCCTTCTCGACCGTGCTGGAGCCGCCCGCGCGGCACATGCTCCTGCGCCGTTGGCCTCCGGCCTGGGTGCGCCGGCCGCCCGTGGCCAGGGGGTGCCCTGGTCGTCGTAGCCGACCGGATACAGGCCCGCCGCCCCCGGGCGCCGTGGGCAGGCCGTCTACAGCTGAGGCGGGCCCCCGTCCGCCGGCCCCGGTCGCGGCGTAGGACCCCGTCCCGCATGGTCAGACCCGGCCGGTGGTGCGACGCTGGAGGGGAAAGGTATCCGTGGGGCCACCCGGGAGGGCCGATGGGACGCGACGTTCCGGCGCTGGTCTTCACCCGCGAGGACCGTCGCCGCTACCGGATCAAGATGCAGGACTGTCTCGACGCCTTCGCGCAGATGCTGCGCGAGTCACGTTTCGACGCGAAGCGCCCTCAGGTGGGGCTCGAGATCGAGCTGAACCTGACCGATGCCGAGGCCGAGCCGACGATGCGGAACGCCGACGTGCTCGAGGCGATCGCGGATCCCGCCTGGGACACGGAGCTGGGCCGGTTCAACCTGGAGATCAACATTCCGCCCCGGCGGCTGACCGCGGGTGGCCCGGACGCCTGGGAGGAGGAGATCCGCGCCGCACTGAACCACGCGGACGAGCGCGCCAGGACGGTCGGCGTCCATCTGATCATGATCGGCATCCTGCCCACCCTGCGAGAGGCGGACGTCGGCCCGAAGGCCCTGTCGGAGAACGCCCGCTACCACCTGATCAACGAACAGGTCTTCGCGGCGCGCGGCGAGGATCTGCTCATCGAGGTGGACGGAGTCGACCGGCTGCGGACCTACGCGGACACCATCACGCCGGAGGCCGCGTGCACGAGCACGCAGTTCCATCTCCAGGTGTCACCGGAGGAGTTCGCCGATTACTGGAACGCGGCGCAGGCGATCGCCGGGGTCCAGGTCGCGCTCGCGGCCAACTCGCCCTTCCTGTTCGGCAAGGAGCTGGCGCACGAGACCCGCATCCCCCTCTTCGAGCAGGCGACGGACACCCGCCCGCAGGAGATCAAGGCGCAGGGAGTACGGCCCCGGGTCTGGTTCGGGGAGCGGTGGATCACCAGCGTCTTCGATCTCTTCGAGGAGAACCTCCGCTACTTTCCGGCGCTGCTGCCCCTGTGCGAGGACCAGGACCCCACGCAGACGCTGGACCGCGGAGACACACCGGACCTGGCCGAACTCACCCTGCACAACGGCACGATCTACCGGTGGAACCGTCCGGTCTACGCCGTGGCCCAGGGCAGACCGCACCTGAGAGTGGAGAACCGCGTGCTGCCCGCGGGCCCGACGGTCGCCGACACCCTCGCCAACGGCGCCTTCTACTACGGCCTGACCCGCGCCCTGGTGGACGAGGACCGGCCGGTGTGGTCACGGATGTCCTTCTCGGCCGCCGAGGACAACCTGCACGCCGCGGCACGGCACGGCATCGACGCCCGGCTGTACTGGCCCGGAGCGGGCGAGGTTCCGGTGCCCGAACTCGTCCTGCGACGCCTGCTGCCGATGGCACACCAGGGCCTGGAGCGCTCGGGTATGGACGCGGCGTGGCGGGAACCACTGCTCGGCATCATCGAGCAGCGGTGCGTCACCGCGCGCAACGGCGCGGTCTGGCAGAAGGAGATGCTGCACCGCTTCGAAGCGTCGGAGCACTGCGGGCGTCACGAGGCCCTGCGGCGCATGACGCGGCAGTACATCGACTACATGCACCTCAACGCGCCCGTCCACACCTGGCCGGTGGACTGACGACAGCTCGCGTGCCGGTGCTCGACCGCCGCGCCCGACCGACCCGTCTGACGCGGCCGCTCACCGAGCACGCGAGCCGTGCCGCTGAGTGCCGATCCGAACGGGCACGAACACTGTCTCGGGTTGGGGATTTGTGCGGGGCAGGAGGAGGGCCAACGGCCCTGCGGACTCAGCGGATTGCTGTCTCGGCCACGGTCTCGCGCACGATCCGCACCGCACGTTCCGCGTCGGCGCGCGTCACGTCCAGGTGGAACACGAAACGCAGCTGGCCCGGGTATCCCGCACACAGCAGGCCACGACGCGCCAGTCGGTCGCGTACCTCGTCGGCCTCGAGGCCGGGAGCGGACCTCGCGAAGACCATGTTGGTCCCGCTGGGCTCCACGGTCAGGCCCTCCACGTCCTTCAGGCCCTCGGCGAACAGCGCGGCGTGCGCGTGGTCGTCCGCGAGCCGCGTCACATGGTGGTCGAGGGCGTAGAGTGCCGCGGCCGCCAGCACGCCGGCCTGCCGCATCCCGCCACCCAGGACCTTGCGCCAGCGCCGCGCACCGGCCACGAACTCACGTGATCCCACGAGCGCCGAGCCGACCGGCGCGCCCAGGCCTTTGCTGAAGCAGACGGAGACACTGTCGAACCGGCCGGCGATCAGCCGTGCCTGCTCGTACGGGTCGTCCCCGCCGGCCACCGCCGCGTTGAACAGCCGCGCCCCGTCAAGGTGCGTGGCGAGTCCGTGGTCGCGGGCGATCTGGGTGGCGGTCTTCAGGTAGTCCATCGACACGGCCCGGCCACCGATGGTGTTCTCCAGGCAGAGCAACCGCGTCCGCGCGAAGTGCGGGTCGTCCGGTTTCACGGCCGCCGCGATGTCCAGCGGGTCCAGCGTCCCGTCCGCCCGATGCGCCAGCGGCTGGGGCTGAATGCCCCCGAGCACGGCGGCGCCACCGCCCTCCCACCGGTACATGTGGGCCATCTGGCCGGCGATGTACTCGTCCCCGCGGCCACAGTGGGTGAGCAGAGCGCACAGATTGCTCTGCGTCCCCGAGGAGACGAACAGCGCGGACTCGAATCCGAGCAGTCCGGCGATCCGCTCCTGCAGCGCGTTGACGGTGGGGTCATCACCGAAAACGTCGTCGCCCACGTCGGCCTCGGCCATTGCCCGGCGCATCGCCTCACCGGGCCGGGTGACGGTGTCGCTGCGCAGATCGATGACGCGGCCGGGCTCCCCGTGGGCGGCATCCGTCGCGCTCACTGCAGGGGAGACATCGACGCCGGCGGTACGGGCGGGATCAGTGGTGGGCACACGCATACTCTGCCACGCCGGGAGCGATCTGGACCGCCGGGGTTGCACGAGGCCACTCCGACGGTCCGAAGAGTGCGGCCCGGGACGGTCCTAGTCTCGGACCTCGACCCAGAAGGCGTCCGTCCCGTACAGGATGCGGTCGCTGAAGTAGTACCAGCGCAGCAGGCCGCCTGCGGAGCGGTTCTCTCCGTTCGGAACCGCGCGGACCGAGAAGTCCCAGGTGAAGCTGCCCGCGCCCTCCTCGGTGGACTGGAACGGGTACTCGTCACAGTCCTGGGTGGCCGTGTCGTACGGCGGCAGTCCACGCCAGTCCTCGTACGGGGGCCTGCGGTTGCAGGCGGCGTCCTTCATGGCCTCGTTGGCCTGAGCGGAGGGACTGCCGTCGGCGACGCGGTGCAGACCCTGATCGTCCCGGGCACCGCTGTACTTGCCGGGGATGTGCTTGGGCTCCAGCTCGATCGGATAGGTCTTCTCGGGGGTGTCCTGGGCGACCCGGATGTGCCGGGCGACCGAGGAGACACGGGTGTCGCTGATGTCGTACTGGAGGTGCGGGATCACCTCGTAGTTGACGCACGCCTTCGGATAGTCGACGCCGAACTGCGAGAAGTAGTCGGCGGAGTCGCAGCGGAAGGCGCGGTCGGCGGTGGTGGCATCGGGGCCCACGTAGCCGCCGCCGGAGCCGCCGAATCGGAAGTGCCAGTGGTGGAAGAGAACTTTGTCCGTGGAGGTGGACGCCTCCTCCTCGGAGTAGATGTCCCAGTGCAGCCACTCGCGGTGGTAGTCCCACTCGTCGAAGGTGTGCTCGATGCCACTGCCGGTCGCGAAGCAGTACTCGTAGCTCTCCGCGCAGTCCGAGAGGATGAACATCTTGAGGTCCGGGGCGGTGAAGTACCGGTCCCACAGGCTCCAGTCGTCGTACTCCACGGAGTCGTACTGGGCTTGGAGATAGGTGCGCAGAACGCGCTGCTGACCGTTGCCGACCGCCACCGCGTGGTAGGCCACGCTGTTGGTGCCCTGATACTCCGGCTTGCCATCGATGATCTTGAAGTACTGGACGCCTATGCGCATCTTCCGGCACCACAGCCAGCGGTTGAGGGTCTCGCCCTGGGCGGAGGATGCCCCGGCGCGGTCGAGGCACTGGTTGGTGTCCTGAGCCGGGGGCTCGTCACCGAGGTTGGTCGGCGGGAGGCCCAGGGCGGCGGCCTGAGCGGAGGCCCGTCCGTCCGTCGCCAACGGCACCTTGGAGGTGTCCAGGTACGACTTGGCTCCCGCCTTCCTCGCCTCGGCCAGGGCTTCCTTCATCGCCTGCTCCGGGGACAGGGACGCCGTCTTGGCCTTGGGTGCGGGCGCGGCCCGCCACGCCGACCGGGGACGCTGCGTCTTCTTGTCGACGTCCTCGCCGGTGAGGATCACCGGCTTCCCGATCCACTTCCCGTCGGCCGCCGTCCGTTGCCCGCTCCCGCCACCGGGCGAGGGCGCAGGCGTGGCGGACATGGCCGGCGCCCCCATCGCCAGGATCAGGGCGAGCGCCGCCACGACGGCGGACAGTAACTTTCCGGCCCCTGCGCGCACTACGGTTGGTTCTCCCACGATCGCGGTCCTCTCGTTGCTCCGAGTACGAAGAGTTCTCAAATCCCGAAAGCGAATGGCCGCAGACAACGTTGGTTCGGAGGACGGAACCAGACCAGGACGGAACCGGACGTTCCCCTTGTGCGGGACGTCTGACCCCGGCCTCGAAGGGAAGTGAAGGACCTTGCCCGGTCAGCCTGTTGACGTGCCGTGGAGCCGCATCGAGCACCTGCTCGCCCGGAACGCTCCCGCCTGTCACGCCCGGCTGAATCCGCCCGCCGATCCCGCGGTGCTGCGGGAGGCGGAGCAGGAGATCGGCCGCCCGCTGCCCGACGGACTGGCCGCCTGGTGGCGCGCCGCCGACGGGGTCTCCCCGGCCCGACCGACCCTCGGCGAAACGCCGTTCCGGCTCTTCCCGTACGGATGCGACCCGTACCCGGTGGAGGATGCGCTGAGGCGACGGAAAGAGTATCTGTGCTCAATGCGCGACACCGTGCCGCCGCCGCTCGCCGACGCTCTGGAAGTCTGGCTGGCCCGCTGCGGCCAGGACCGGGCCGGCACGTACTACCCGCATGACGTGACACCGCTCTGGCTTCCGCAGTGGCTGCCGGTGGGTGGGGACGCCATGGGCGGCGGCCTCTTCGTCGACCTGCGCGCAGGCGACCAGTACGGGTGCGTCGTCCGCCACGGCACCACGTCCCACGGCCCGGAACCGTCCTGGCCGAACATCGAGACCCTCCTCGCCCACGTGGCGGACACGCTTGAGGAACTCGGCGGGGACGGCGACTGACGGCGAACCGAACGGGTCTCGACGAGCCCGGCAACCGGCCCCGTAGTCGGACAGTCCGTCCCGTGGGGCGAGGGTCTCAACTACCTCCGAGCCGAGCCGCCGTCCGATCGGCGAACAGCCGAAGGACCATCGCACGTTCCGCGGTCGCCGAGACCCCACGCCCGGCAAGCCCACGCGAGCCGTGAGGCGCCGGTGCGGCCTGTGGTGACAAGAAACTAGGCCGTACCTCCCCATTGCGGGGTCGGCTTCTTCGGGTCCGTGGCGGTGATGGGTCTGCCGTCGGCCCAGTTCCTGTAGGTGATGCCGAAGGTGTCGACGGGCTTCTCATCCGCGTAGCCGTCCGTGCGGGTCACTGGGATGTTCAGGGTCAACGACATCGGCAGGTGGCGGGAGTCGGTGGTCAGGGTGAAGGTTGCCGTTCCGGACGTGGAGATCTTGAGGTACGGGCGGTAGAAAGCTCCCACCGTCGGATCGGCGGCCAGGTCGCTCAGGGCGGCGGTGCCGCGGAGAGTCGGTCCGCTGCCCTTCACCTTCTTCTCGGTGAACCCGGACGCCTTCGCGATCAGCGCCGCGAGGTCCGCTGGTTGCGCGAGCCACTGGGCTTCCAGGGCGTTGCGGACGGAGAGGTCGGTGACCGTGTCGGTGACGGGGACGACTTTGGTGGTTCCGTAGGCTCCGGCGCCCTTGGTGGCCGGCGTGTTGTCCGGGGTGACGTAGGCGCTCCCGCCGACCAGCACGATGTCCGGCGGAGTCCAGTTGTGGCCCTCGCCGTAGTCGTACAGCACATGTGTCGCGGCTCGGACCGGCTTTCGGCTCATGTCGAGCCGGCCCTGTCCGACGAAGAAGTTCGGGTCGCCCGGAGGTCTGGCGTCGATGTCGAAGGCGACCAGCTTCCGCTCGAGCATCGCGGAGGTGACAGCGGACGCCGCCGCCGCTCGCTGGTCCGGAGCGGCATTCGGCGCCGCGCCCGCGTTCAAGGCGCGGAGGGCGAGCAGGGCGAGGAGGGCCGTCACCGCAACAGCCGCTCCGGTCCGGACTGCCCGCCGCCGGATCGTCCTACCGTTGCCCGGCGCCGGCGGTCGACCGTCGGGAGGTCCGGGTGGCGAGGGCGGCTCTTGAGGTGAACGGCTGGGTACGCCGGTGGAGTCGGAGACTTCTTGCATGGCCAGATCGACGCGCTCGCGGAAGGCGGCGGCCAGGATGACGGGAATGGCGACCGGGGCGGCCTGCCAGATGAGCCGCTGCTGAGTGGTGCGGCACATGGAGCAGTTGCCGCAGGTCCGGCAGGTGCTGTAGTGCTCGACCACGCGTTCGGCGAGGGCAGCGGTGTAGCCGGGGCCGTTCTGCCGCTCGTGGTCCGCCAGCAGCTCACCGAGCACTGCACACCGGGTCCCGCCGTCCCGGACCAGCAGCAGGACGTGGAAGCGCTTGGCCACCAGTTTGTCGAAATTGGTGCACGCCTTGCTGACGGTGTTGGGGTCCTCGCCCTTGCGGGCCGCGATCTCCCGTCCTGTCAGCCCTCCGAGGTTCCGCAGTCGATAGAGGTCACGCTGGTCGTCATCGAGACTCTCGAACACCGTTTCCAGGAGCCGATGGACCCGTTCGAGGCGGATGAGGTCGTGGCCCGCCTCGACGACGCGTTCGCGTTCTTTCAGCTCTTCGACCGCTCCGTCGGCCATACCCGGGCGCTCCTTGCGGCCTCGCGACCAGTGTTTCAGCACCCGGCGCCGGGCGACCTCGACCAGCCAGGCCTCGAGTTGGTACGGCGGTCCCAGCGACGTGTACCGGTCGAAGTAGCGGAAGGCATCGACGAACGTGTCCTGCACGATGTCCGGCGCGTCGTCGGCGTCCACCCGGCCGGCGATGAATCGCAGGACGACGGGGCGGTGGCGCTCCGCCATCACGGCGTAGACGTCGGCTCGGGCGGCAGGGTCCGGGTACCGCGCAAGAAGGCGCAGCAGTTCCTCGTCCGTCTCGTCGGCCAGTCCTCGACAGGAAGCCCGCTCATTCATCCCGCGCCTCCGTGAGCTGCGGAAACGGCAATCGGAGAAAGCCAGTTGAAGAATCTTGCTCGGGAGGCGGGAAAAATCCGCCGGACCCGGCCTGACCCTCCGTACGGCCCCGAGCCCGAGGAGGCACCCATGTTCCGTACAGGAGGGCGTTCCACGCCCACTCGTCCCGTCGTCGCCGGTGGGTGGTCCCGATGAGTGTCTTCTCCCGTGCGGCCGTGTCCACGGGAGCGCCGCTCGCGATTCTGAGTGTCCGGCACGACTGGCATGGGGTCGCGCTCGCCGCCCTGGTCACGATCGTGGCAGTCCTCGGCGGGGAGGTGGTGGGAGCCGTGTCCCGCTGGGCGCTCGCACCCGCACAGCGCCAGCAGCGCTGGCTGCTCAAGCACGGCCATGTCACGGGGCAGTTGACCGCGCGGCAGCTGGTCGAGCTGACGCGGGCGACTCATGCGGCGGAGCTGTCCGCGCGTCCTGAAACGACGCCCCCTCCCGCACCCCGCACAGACACGACAGGCCTGTGACGGCGGTCCCCCAGTCCCCATACGCCCCTCCCCCGCCCGGGTTCCCACCCGGCATCCCATGCTAGAGAGGACCGCCTCATACCAGGGCTACTTCGACGAATCACCCCGTGGAGAGGTCCGGCATCGTCCGGCATCTCACCGCGTGCCGGCTGATCCGGAGCCGATGCTTGCATCGGCATCGGCATCCGCCCGACCAGCCGCCGTCCGCGGTGGCGGTGGCGGTGGCAGTGATCGTGTCGTCACCGACTGCGAGCACCCCGTAGTCCTCTGTACGAGTCCGGTTTCGCAGCCCTGTACGAGGCCGGCCGGGACGAGGTGCGCCGTATTTTCAGGGATGGTGTCGTTGGAAGCGGACGAGACCGAGGTGCGCCTCGACGGTGTGCGGCAGAGCCTGGAACCCGGGCAGAACGTCGTCTCGCATGGAGTGGACCGCAATCTCGGCCTCGACACAGCGCTCCTGATCAACGGGCCTGACCGATGCCGTCGTATCCGTGGGAGAGCTACCGCGAGAGGGAGGACCCGATGCCGTCTTTGCTTTCGGTGAATGTCGGTATGCCGAAGAATGTGCCTTGGCAGGGCCGGACCGTCTTCACGGGCGTGTGGAAGTACCCGGTGAACGGACCGGTCATGGTGCGTCGTCTCAACATCGACGGCGACGGGCAAGGGGACACGGCCGGCCACGGCGGTGAGCAGCGGGCCGTGCTGGTCTACCAGATCGAGTCGTACCGGCACTGGAAACAGCACTTCGGGCGCGACGATCTCGGGCACGGTCAGTTCGGGGAGAACCTCACCGTCGACGGCCTTTCGGACGACGAAGTGTGCATCGGTGACCGGTACCGCATCGGGGAGGCCGAGTTCGAGGTGACCCAGCCGCGGGTCACCTGCTACCGCGTGGGTATGCGCCTCGGTGAACCCGAGCTGCCCGCTCTGCTGGTCAGCCACCACCGTCCCGGCTTCTACATGCGGGTCCTGCGGGAAGGGCACATCCAGACCGGCGACGAGATCGTCAAGATCGGGTCCGGGCCGGGCACACTGAGTGTGGCCGACACCGACGCACTGCTCTACCTCCCCGGCCGGGACCCCGAGCGGCTGCGCCTGGCGGTGAGCATCCCCGCTCTGAGCCCCGGCTGGCAGGGCTCGTTCCGTGAACTGCTCGAGGCCGCGGAGAGTCCGGGCGCTGCTGCCGCGGGCGGCGCGGCGTCGGTCTGGGACGGCTTCAGGGCTCTGCGCGTAGCCGAAGTGATTCCCGAGACCGCGACGGTCTCCTCCATCCACCTGGTCGCCCCGGACGGGTCACGGCTGCCTCCTGCCCGCGCGGGCCAGTATCTGACCCTGCGCGCGCCCGGAGCCGGACAGCCTGCCCCGGTGCGCAGCTACTCGCTGTCCTCGGGGCCCGATGACGGCCGCTACCGGATCAGCGTCAAACACGAGCCGCACGGCGCCGTCAGCGCGTATCTGACCACGAAGCTGCGGCCGGGTGCGATGCTCGATGTCGCGGCTCCCCGAGGCGACTTCGTCCTCCAGGAGGGCGCCGGACCGGTTCTTCTCATCTCCGCCGGCATCGGTCTCACTCCGGTGCTGGCCATGCTGCACGAGCTTGCGGCCTCGTCCAGCGGCCGCGAGGTCTGGTGGATCCACGGTGCCCGCGGCCCGCGGGAACACGCACTGGCCGCAGAAGCACACGCGCTGCTCACCGCGCTGCCGCACTCCCGCGAGCACGTGTTCTACAGCGCCGCCCGGCCCGGCGAGTACAACCGCCGTCAGGCCCGGCCAGGACGTCTCACCAAGGACACTTTGACCGCTCTCGGTGTCCCGGCGGACGCGACCGCCTACGTCTGCGGACCGGCCTCATTCATGACCGACATCAAAGACGCGCTCACCGCTGCCGGGGTCGATCCTGGCGCCGTCCATTCCGAGCTGTTCGGCGCACTGCCCTCCATCACCCCCGGTCTGGCCGGACAGAGCGGTCTGCGGCCGCATCAGCCGCCCGGTCCGCCCGGGACCGGCCCGGTGGTGACCTTCGCCCGCAGCGGCATCTCCACACCGTTCCCGGACGGGCGAAGCAGCCTGCTCGAACTCGCCGAGGCATGCGACGTTCCCGTCCGCTGGAGCTGCCGCACCGGGGTGTGCCACACCTGCATCACACCTCTCCTGTCCGGCGAGGTCGCTTACACCACGCCCCCGCTTGAGGATCCCGCCGCGGGACAGGCGCTGATCTGCTGTTCCCGTCCCGACACCGACCTCGTCCTCGACATGTAGGAACGGCCCGGTACCGACCGCACCAGTCCGCCGCAGGAAACCGCAGGAAACCGCCGAAGAGGATGTCGAGAAAGGCCCGGTTGCTCCGTCCCGGAGCCGGCTGCGGCCACCGTGGCCGTACGGCACGAAGGAGGCCCGGCATGACCCACTGCGCCGAACTCGTCGGCTGGCTGGAGCAGTAGGGGGACAGTCATCGGCTCTGTCGAGTCCGCGGCCCGAAGGCATCATCATCGGACTCGCCGAGCAGTTCGCCTGACGACTACCGAAGGGGCTGTGGTCCCAGGGCTGTGGTCCCAGGGCCATGGCCCCCCGACCCGCCCACGGACGATCTCAGGGCCGGGCGGCAGCGTCCTGGGGGACGAAGGCGCGCTCCAGCAGGGTGTACAGGGTGTCCCGCTCCTGCTCGTCGAGTCTGTTCAGGCCCGCTTGGGTGGTGTGCATCTTCCCGCGGATCACGTCGATGACCCGCTCGCCCTCCGCGGTCAGGACGACGTTCTTGACGCGGCGATCGGAGGGTCTCGGCTCGCGGCGCACCAAGCCGCGCTTCTCCAGCCGGTCGATGATCCCGGTCATGTTGGAGGCGTCGCAGGTCAGCGTGGTGGCCAGCGCGCTCATGGAGGCGGGTCCCCGGCGCAGCACGTTGAGTGTCTTGCCCTGGCTGGCGGTGAGGTTCTCGCTCGCGGCGGCGACCGTGAAGTCGCCGTAGTAGGCAGCCAGGGACACCGAGAGCAGCTCCATGAGCTGGGCCGGGTCACTGCGGGGAGTACCAGTCACGCTCGTCACCCTACGCCAGGAAACTTGACGATCTCAAATATTGATGGCTACGGTCACGCCATTGCTTGATGTTCTCAAGCATCGATGTTCTCAAGTAGTTCTTCAGCTCTCAAGGCAGGAAATCCCTCCGTGTCCCACCCACAGCAAACGGTCACCCGACGACCCGCAGGCGACACCACGGTCGTCCTGGCGCTCGGGCTCGCCGCCATGGTCGTCTCGATGATGCAGACCCTCGTCGTCCCGATCCTGGGGATCATCCAGAACGACCTCGACACCACGACGGCGAACGTCAGCTGGGTGACCACGGCCACGCTCCTGTCGGCCGCCGTCTTCACCCCGCTGCTGGGACGGTTCGGCGACCAGCACGGCAAGAAGCCGACCCTCGTGGGCGTACTGCTCGTGATGATCGCGGGCTCGGTGCTCGCCGCCACCACGACCTCGCTGACCTGGCTGATCGTCGGCAGGGTGATGCAGGGAGCGGCCACCGCGATCTTTCCGCTCGCCCTCTCCATCCTGCGCGAGGAGATCAGGCCGGAGAAACTGCACGGCGCCATGGCCCTGGTCAGCGGCACACTCGCGTTCGGCAGCGGGCTCGCACTGGTCGGTGCGGGACTGCTGACCCGCGGCTCCGACCCCGACTACCACCGGGTCTTCTGGCTCGCCGTGGTGCTCGCGGTGGCGGCGCTGGCAGGCGTGCTGCTGGCGGTCCCCGCCTCCCGCACGAAAACCGGAGGGCGGACGGACTGGCTGGGCGCGGTCAACCTGGCGGTGCTGCTGGTGCTGCTCCTGGTGCCCATCTCGCAGGGACACGCATGGGGATGGACCTCCGGCCGTACGCTCGGGGCCTTCGCCGGCGCGGTCGTGATGGCAGTCGTGTGGGTCATCACCGAGCTCCGGGTCAAGGAACCGATGGTGGACATGAAGATGTTCGCCCATCGTCCCGTTCTCTTCACCAACCTGGCCGGGCTGCTGCTGGGCTTCGCGATGTTCGCCCAGTTCATCGGCGTCTCCTACCTCGTCCAGATGCCCGAGGACATCGCCGGCTACGGCTTCGGCGCCTCCGTGCTCCGAGCCTCCGTCGTGTACCTGCTGCCGACCACCCTCGTGTCGCTCGTGGGCGCCCAGCTCGGCGGTGTACTGGTGCGCCGGCTCGGCGCGCGCGGCACATTGGCCGCCGGTGCCTGCTTCGGCGTGCTCGGCTTCACCTGGCTGAGCACCGCGCACGACACCACTGCCTCGGTGATCGGTGCAGGCATGATCATCGGTCTGGCGATCAGCTTCGGTTACGCCTCCATGCCCGCGCTCATCGTTGCCAGCGTTCCGGCCCACCAGACCGGCATCGCCAACGGCATCAACTCCATCTCCCGCTCCGTCGGCAGCGCCGTCGCGAGCGCGGTGATCACCTCGCTGCTGGCGTCCAAGACCATTCCGCTGCCGCAGGGGATGCCGGCACTGCCGCAAGAAGGCCAGTTCACGTTGAGTTTCGTGATCGCGGGAGTGGCGTTCCTGCTGGTTGTGGTCGTCGCCCTGTTCGGGATCAAGGTGGCGCACCAGCCTCGTACGACCGTACCGAGGAAGGTCACGGATTCCGGGACGACGCCGCTTGCCGAAGCCGAACCCCGAGCCGAGATCGTCTGATCGCAGACCCCGTACTCCCTCGCACCTTCTTCGAAAGGCAGATCGTCCATGACGACCCCGGACCACACCGGCCACGGCCGCTTCCACGACCAGGTCGACCACCCCACTGCGGTCGCGGCGGAGACCGCCCGCTTCGTCGCCGCGGTCAGGAACGCCGACCTGGCCGCACCAGTGCCCACCTGCCCCGGCTGGACCCTGGCCGACCTGGTCAAGCACACCGGCAGCGTCCAGCGCTGGTTCTCAGCACTCCTGTGTGCTCGCATCCAGGAACCGCCGCGCACGCGTGAAGTGGATCTGCGGCTCCCGGACCAGGAAACCGGATACGCCGAGTGGTTGGACGAGAGTGCGACCGTGGCCGCGGACGCGTTCGCGACCACCGAACCGGACTTGCCGATGTGGGCATGGGGCGTCGACCAGCACGCGCGATTCTGGGCACGCCGGATGCTCTTCGAGACCGTGCTGCACCGGGTCGACGCCGAACTCGCACTCGGCCTCGAACCCGCCATCGACCGAGCGGTCGCGGTCGACGGGATCGATGAGTTTCTCGTCAATCTGCCCCTCGCCACCTCTTTCGCCCCCAAGGTGGCCAACCTGCGCGGCCCCGGCCGGACCATCGGCTTCCACACGACCGACGGGGACGATGCCTGGCTCGTCCGCCTGCGGCCCGACGGCTTCGGACTCGAGACGAACGGCCACACCGCCGACACCGCCGACACCGCCGACGCGACCGTACGGGGAACTGCGGCCGACCTGCTCCTGCTCGTCTACGGCCGCCTGCCCCACACCGCGGGGGCCATCGCCCACGAAGGCGACGAGCACCTGCTGGCCCACTGGTTCGCCAACTCCGCCTTCTGAAGCACCGCGTTTCGTCCTGGCGAAGGCCACCTGCGTTTCGAGATGCCGTCCGGCTGCGACGGCGAGCTGCCGGAGCGGCTGCGCGGTTCTCCTGGAGACCATCGCGCCGCAGGACCGGACGATCGGACCGGGCAGTGCCGTCCTCCACCTGAGCGGCGCGTTCCCCCGCCGGTGCTCAGTCGGGGCGTCCGAACATCGCGCTCGTCACGTGCTCCGGGACGAAATCCTGCGCGTCACGCACGGACGCGCAGGAGCGGTGGGCGCTGAAGGCGCCGGGGGTGCGGCCCGTCATCGCCTTGAACACCCGGTCGAAGTGCAGCTGATCATGGTACCCGGCCTGGGCCGCCGCATCCGCCCAGGTGGCACCGGCCTCTTTGCCACGCAGGACCGCCTGCAGCCGCATCACCTGCGCCGTCCCCTTCGGGGTCAGCCCGATCCGGCAGCGGAAGCGGCGCTCGAGGTGACGGCGGCTCCAGCCCGTGCGCGCCGCGAGTTCCTCGACCCGGATCCTCCCGCACGTGCCCTGAATACGATGCCAGGCCCAGGCCACCTCGGGGCTGGCGGCGGGACCGGTTTCGAGCGCCCGACGCAGGACGTGGTCCAGCAGGGCGAAACGGCGGCCCCAGTCAGGGGCGTGGGCCAGTCGGGCGGGCAAGTCGGCCCAGGGAGACGAGCGCAGTTCGTGCACGTGCCGCCCCCCCGTCGGTCAACGCGGACACGGCAACCCTAGAAGTGCCGGGCGTCCGGTGACCTGAACGTCCCGAAGTCGGCTGGTATCAGGCAACGTCGGCCGGATATCCGGCATCCCGGGCCGCAGGTCGCACTCGTACAAGCACTCGACGCCCGCTGCCGACAATGCTGAGGCATCGCGGTCGGACGATGACCGCGATGGAGCGCAGACGCTGATCACCGTGGATCCGGACCACCACCTGGAGTCGACCACGGCACACGGATCGAGAAACCGGCGCGGGGTCAGCCGGTCAAGGTCAGGAGCACTTCGTCGATGATTTCCCCTCGCGCGTTCGCGAAGTCCCGCTCACTGCCGGAGACCTCGAACCCGCACTTCTTCAGAACCTGGATCGAGGCGAGGTTGTCCGCCGCCGCGCGGGCGTGCAACGGACGCTCCGTCGCGATGACGAGCAGCTCCCGCAGCGCGGCCGTGGCCGCGCCTCGCCCCCAGTACTGCCGCCCGATCCAGTACGTGACCTCGCGTTCCTCGGGCGGACCGAACACGGCAGCGTTCCCGACGACCTCGTCGTTGTCGCCGACGACGGTGCGCGCGATGACCGCTGGGTCTTGACGGATCCGTGCCCAGTGTTCCTGGAACAGCGCCCGGTCTGATGGGTCCTTGGCAGTGAATGCCGCCATCCGGAGCCCTTCGAGATCGTTCATCTGAGCGAAGAAGACGGGCAGGTCGGCGTCTCTCACAGCTCGCAGCACTACTTCCATCAGAGCCCCCCGGCTGGTGATCGTGAGCGGTAGGCAGCGGAGGCTACCGGCGGTTGCCTGCAGTGTCAGGCATACCGCGACATCTGCGCAGCACTCGCAGGGTCCACACGCCCGTCTTCTCCGAGCGTCAACATCCTATTCCTGGACCGCGGTTCCGGTGGCAGTGGAATCCAGGAGATCCCCTGCTGCAGTACCGACCGGAGCTGATCGATGGCTGTCCGGCGGGTACCAGCCTGACTCCCGACATGTGATCGGGGAGCGAGATGTGATCACGTCGTTCGCATGGATGCAGCCGCTTCGCTGGTGTGCCGCACCTGGTCGGCGGTCAGGCGTCGAAGGTCCCAGATCAGCTCGGCCATGTCTGCCGCCGCAGGCTCCTGGGTGTGCGGCTCCTCGGACGGTGCGATGCCGGTCAGTGCGGTCAGGTCGCCGACGGGGATGCCCAGCAGGGTTCCGAAATCGGCAACAAGGTCGGGGGCCAGCTGCTTGCGGCCCGCGCCTACCATTCCGTACGTGGACGCGGACCAGTACCTGCCAGTCAGAAAGTGGAAGGTCCTGGCCATGCCCATCCAGTCCAGATTCCGGTATCTGAGCATGCGGACGAGCAGGGCCCCGGGTGGCCCAGCAGGCGGGTCAAAGAGCTGCGGGAACGGCGGTGGCTGCGCCAGCTTGCGTTGTGGCAACGACCGAACGAGGTGGCGCAGCTCGCTCTTCTTCTCCGATGGGAGATCTAGGGCATGTTGCACCACATGGGGGACCCACTTCCGGGCGCCTGCGTCCAGGGGAGCCAGGTCGTCCGGAACCGTCGCCCCCGCCATCACGAATACGTCTACGGCATGCATGCCGAGTGCGGGTCCGAGTGATCGGAGCAGCGAGGGTGTCGGCGCGACGCCGGCCAACACGCTCCGGAGCTCAGGTTCGGGGACTCCGGCTCGCCGCGCCAGGACGCCGATGTCCAGGGTCATGTGAGCGGACAACCTGGCCAGCAGCACACCGAAGCCCTGATATCCCGTCATGCCGCCAGCGTAGAACGGCCGTCACCTGCCCAGACCGCCGGTCCCGTCCCGTTCGACAGCACGCTCCGGTCGAGACAACGACCCGGCTGACCGACATCACGCCTTCAAGTTCAGCAGTCAGTCCAGGGGGTTCGGCCTGATGGTCACTCGGTTGGTAGTAGCCCGTACCGCATGCTGTTCGCACCACCCATGCGGGCCCGGCATGAGCACGTCGCGACTCCGCGCAGCAGACAGAAGCGGCTCGGTCGCTTCTGGGCAGCTGACCGCTCGGACCTCCGGGGCTCGCTCAACCGGAGTGGAGGATCCGGAAGCGATCGGGTTCCGTCGGGTCTCGATCGACGACTTGGACCGGCGCCCAAGTCCATTGCCAGACACTGATTCCTGGCGTGCGGGAGAACCGGATCTGCCCACGGGTGCCTTCGACGGCAACACGCGGCCAGGATTCGGCAGTGCGCGCCCGGTCGGCGCCGTGAGTACGCAGCACATCGGCGAGGACGGCGACCGTGTCGTAGCCCTCGAAGGCGACGAAGGAGGGCGCTTCGGCCAGCCGCTCGTGGAGGGCCGTCCCGACCCGTGCGCCGAGTGGACTGAGGAGCTCGGGCAGGTAGCGCAAGAACGGGATAGCGGCACCGTCTTCGCCCAGCAGCCTCGCCCATTCGGCGAACTCCGGCTGCCCGGCCGGAGCACCGATCATGATCTGTGCGAGGCGGCGGTCACGGCGCACGGACTTGACGATCGACACTGCCGGCTCCGGGTGGCCTACCAGGAGAAGAAGGGCTGTCGCGCGATGGTCGACGAGTTCGTCGCACAACGCCGTGGGGGCGAGCGCGCGCATGTCGAGTTCGATGACGGTGCCGCCGCGTGGAGCGAGGTAGTCCCGCAGAATGCGGGCCCCGGATGCCCAGTAGACACTCGGCTCGGCTGCAACGGCGATGCGACGGTGGCCCGCGCCGAGGAGGAAGTCCGCGTAGATCCGCCAGCCGTGGGACTGCGCCGGGGCGAGGCGCGCGACCCATTCCGTCGGCTGTTCGGTGAGCGCGTCGAGGACCGCTGACGAGCAGAGGAACGGCAGGCCGAGCGCGTCGGCCCTGGCGGCAGCGGCGCGGGCGACGACGCTGTGATACTCCCCCGCCAAGGCAGCCACGCCCAGGCGAGCCAATTCGTCTACGGCCGCCGCGGCCCTCTGCGGATCAGCCGCGGTATCCCGGACCACCAGCTCGACCGGCCTTCCGGCGATCCCGCCGGCGTCATTGACTTCGCCAACGGCCAGTTCGAGTCCAGCGAGCAGGTGTCGGCCTGCCTCGACCCAGCCAGGCCGGGTCAGCGGAACGAGGACACCGATCCGGACGGATGATGATCCGTCAGTCCGCTTCACTCCAGATGGCGATGGTGGCGTGTTCATGCGGTGGCGTCTCCCGTGTGACGATCCCGTGGCAGTCTGCCCGGATCGTAGAGCGGCAGGACCCGGCAGTGCGCGGTCACTCCGTTCACTCGTCTCGCCTGGGCGGAACCCCATGAGACCCGACCGACCAACACCGAGCGGCCCGCACCGTCTGCTTGAGTGATCGTCACGTTGCGGGTGTCGGCCGAAGAAGTTTCGAGGTGGGCTGTCGAATCCGGGCCGGCCGTTCGACGTAGAGGCGAGAGGGAACAACAAGCACCCGGAGGGACAGCACCATGGCTCAGTACGCGATCCTGATCTACGCGAAGACCCACGCCGACGAGGCCGAGACCGTTCCCGGGGCGAGGGAGGCCCACGACCGCCACTTCGAGGACATGGTGAAGTCCGGGTCCCTGGTCGCGGCATTCGCGCTGCAACCCGCCGCCGACACAGCGACTTCGATCCACGGCGACGCGGTGACGGACGGCCCGTTCATCGATGCCAAGGAGGTCATCGCCGGCTTCGCCATCATCGAGGCGCCCGACCTGGACGCCGCTCTGGAGATCGCCCGCGCCAATCCCGCCACCCAGCAGGGTGGCGGTGTCGAGGTGCGGCCCGTCGAAGGCGGCTTCATCGCGGACGGGTCCGCCCCGGCATGACGCCCCCGGCAGACGTCGAGACGGCGGTCGCGGACGCGCACCGACACGGATGGGCCCTGGTGCTCGCCGCGACGGCGCGCGTCGCGCGCGACCTGGATCTGGCCGAGGAGTGCGTGCAGGAGGCGTACGCCGCGGCCCTGGCGAGCTGGGCCCGCGACGGGATCCCGAGCCGACCGGCGGCCTGGCTGACCACCACGGCCAAGCGCCGCGCGATGGACGCGGTGCGACGCGAGCAGACCTTCCGCTCGAAACTCCCGCTGCTGGTGGTGCCCGAGGAGACGGAGGTCGAGGTGCCTGTCGACGAACGGGCCGCTGTCGAGCCGGAGGACGTGGTGCCGGACGAACG
Source organism: Streptomyces rhizosphaerihabitans (assembly GCF_025399795.1). GTDB lineage: Bacteria > Actinomycetota > Actinomycetes > Streptomycetales > Streptomycetaceae > Streptomyces > Streptomyces rhizosphaerihabitans. The sequence goes on from NZ_JAODTZ010000020.1 coordinate 74,005, forward strand.
CTTGCGGCTGATCTTCATGTGCTGCCATCCGGCGTTGGCCCAGGAGGCGCAGTTGGCGCTGACGCTGCGGCTGGTGTGCGGTGTGACGACCACCGATATCGCCCGGGCGTTTCTGGTTTCGGAGCCGACGATGGCCGCCCGTACGACCCGGGCGAAGAAGAAGATCTCGGCTGCGCGGATCCCCTTCCGGCTCCCCGGAGCGAGTGAGCTGCCGGAGCGGCTACGCGCTGTGCTCGGCGTGATCCATCTGCTGTTCACCGCCGGACACACCGCGCCGTCCGGCGCATCTCTGGTGCGTACGGACCTGGTGGACCGGTCGCTGCGGCTGACCCGGATGCTGCGGGAGCTGATGCCCGACGAGCGGGAGGTACGGGGGCTGCTCGCCCTGCTGCTGGTCACCGACGCCCGGCGTGCCACCCGGGTCGACGCCGCCGGTCGCCTGCTGCGGCTGGAGGACCAGGATCGATCGCTCTGGGACCGCTCCGCGATGGCCGAGGCGCACGACCTGATCGTGGACGGGCTGCGCGGCGGGCGCCCGGGACGCTATGTCCTGCAGGCGGCGATCGCCTCGCTCTACGCAGAGGCGCCGTCCTACGACCGTACGGACTGGCCGCAGATCGTGACCCTGTACGACGAGTTGCTGTCGGTGTGGCCCTCACCGGTGGTGGCGTTGAACCGGACGGTGGCGGTGTCGATGGTCTCCGGTCCGGCGCAGGCGCTGGCAGAGGTTGCGGAGTTGGAGAAGGACGGCCGGCTTGCGAAATACCAGTACCTACCCGCGATCAAGGCGGACCTCCTGCGTAGGCTGGGCCGCTCGGAGGAGGCTTCGATCGCCTACCGCCAGGCGCTGGAGTTGACCGGAAACGACGCCGAGCGCGAGTTCCTGGCCGAACGCCTCGCCGACCCGCAACGCGCATAGGTACCGGGCGCCCGCCAGTCCTCGTCCGAGGCCGCGCAGGAATCCGGCTTCGGCAGGTCGGGCGCCTCGAGTTCGTCCGCCTCCGAGCCCGGCGGCGCTAGGCGTCCAGCCCGAAAGACGCAGGACGTGGCGTGGGGGCACTGTGCGCGGAAGCTCGCATGTTGTTCCGCCGTCACCAGAGGTCACCCAAGCCCCTCACGTACTCGAACTGTTGCACGTCACCCGAGGGCAACCATGAGCCGTATTCGGATGTCTGAACGGGTGTCCTGTGCTCGGCCACGGGGCGGATCCGGCATGGGCTGGACGACCGGACGCCGTGAGGGCGGCGCAGGCACAGACGGAGGACCGTGGACACGCAAGGCGGCAGGAACATCGACTCCGCGGACCAGTGGGTCCTCGACCCGGAGACCGGTGACTACCGGCCGCGGAGCGACGCCGGTGACACTCCGGCCCCCACGGTGCCACCGCAGGGAGGCCGTCGCGCGCGCCGCGAGGGGGATCGGCGGTCCGTCCCCGAGCCGCGCGAGGGCCGCCGCCGTAGCGGAGGGGCGAGATCGCGGAAGGCCAAACGGTCCAGGAAGCGGAAGGCCCTGATGTGGACCGCGGGGACGCTGGGTTTCGTGCTGCTGGCGGGCAGCGGCGGGGCCTACCTGCTGTACCGGCACTTCAACGGCAACATCAGCACGGTGGACGTCGGCACGGCGGGCAGCAAGAACGCGACCAGCAAGGACGCGGTGAACATCCTGGTCATAGGCACCGACAGCCGGATAGGTCTGGGCGGAAAGTACGGGGACGCCGGCAGCGTGGGCCACGCCGACACCACGATCCTCTTCCACGTGGCGAAGGACCGGTCGAACGCGACGGCGATGAGCATCCCACGCGACATGGTCACCGGCATCCCGGACTGCCCGACCAAGCAGAAGGACGGCTCCACCAAGACGATCTCGGGGACGCCCAGGACGGCGTTCGGCCCGCGCTTCAACGAGAGCCTCGGCCAGGCGGGCCGCGACCCGGGCTGCACCATGCGGACCGTCACCAAAATCACCGGCCTGCCGATCGACCACTTCATCCTGGTCAACTTCGAGGCCGTGAAGACCCTGTCCGCTGCTGTCGGCGGCGTACCGATCTGCCTCAGCCATGCCATCGACGACACGGACCCCCACGGCCAGGGCTCCCATCTGCACCTGTCCAGCGGCCCGCACACGGTCCAGGGCGAACAAGCCCTGCAGTTCGTCAGGACCCGTCACTCGCTGAAGAACGGCAGCGACCTGGACCGCATCGACCTGCAAAAGCAGTTCCTGGGTTCGATGATCCGTCAGATGAAGTCCGGTGACACCCTCTCCGATCCCCGGAAGCTCTTCAAACTGGTGAACGCCGCCACCAAGTCGCTCACCGTGGACACCGGTATCGGCGGTGTCGGGAAGCTCACTTCCCTCGCCAAGGACCTCAACCGGGTCGATTCCGAGCACATCACCTTCACGACGTTCCCGGTCGTCGACAATCCGGCCGAGGGGAAGATCCACAAGACCGTCGTGATCGACGAGACCAGGGCGCCCGCGCTCTTCGCGGCGATCAAGGACGACGTCTCGCTGACCAAGATCGACAAGAAACCCAAGGCTGCCGACGCCAAGCTCCGCGGCCCCAAGGCGGACTCGTCGAAGGTCCGGGTCGTCGTCTACAACGGCGGTGGCCCCCAAGGCGCGGCGCAGACCACCCTGCAGTGGCTGCAGACGACCAAGGGCGTCACCCACGCCACCAGCGGCGGCAACGCCCCCGGGGCGAAGCAGGACCGCACGACCCTGATCTACGGGCCCGACCAGGCCGACCAGGCCCGGGCCCTCGCCGCGATGATGGGCCTGACCGCCTCGGCACTCCACCCCGGTACCCAGGACCTGGGACCCGGCAGCGACATGACACTCACCCTCGGGCACGACTACAAGGGCGCCGGAGTGCCGCTCACCGACCCGGACAAGCCCCCGGTCGACATCCCGCAGTCACACGCCGACAAGAACGTGTGCGTCGGCTGATCCCGACGAGTACGTCACGTCCGCCCCAGCGCGGGGGCGCGGCCGGGCGGTCGAAAGGCAAAGGGTTGCGGCTCGCGGCCGGGTCGATGGTTTGATCGTCCCTCCTCGGCGTTGCTCTGATGCGTAGCGATCCAACGGCGCGTTGTGTCATACGAAGGAAGAGGGCGGAGGTTGTCAGCGAGACGATCCCTGGGCCAGCGGTTCGGCTGGTTGTGGGCGGCATACGCGGTGAGCGCCTACGGGTCGGGGCTGGGGTTCGGGGCATTCCCGCTGATCGCCGTGCCCAGTACGCGGGCGACCCTCCGCCTTGCGATGCACCGCACCAGACGCCGCGAGCCCCGCCCTCCGGGCGGACGACGCTACTTTCGAAACACGCCCTAGTGTTCTGAGTCGGGAATTCTGTTCAGATAGCTGGCGAGACGTTCGAGGATCTCGTCTGCGGTCTTCGTCCAGACGTAGGGTTTCGGGTCGGTGTTCCAGGCGGAGATCCAGTTGCGGATGTCCTTCTCCAGGGCCTGGACGGAGCGGTGGACGCCGCGTCGTATCTGCTTGTTGGTCAGTTCGGCGAACCATCGCTCGACGAGGTTCAGCCAGGACGCGCCGGTCGGTGTGAAGTGCAGATGGAACCGGGGATGGGCCAGTAGCCACTTTTTGATCGCGGGGGTCTTGTGGGTGGCGTAGTTGTCGCAGATGAGGTGGATGCCCAGGTCGGCAGGCACCTCTTTGTCGAGCTTGATCAGGAACTTCTTGAACTCCTCGGCCCGGTGTCTGCGGTGCAGGGAGCCGATCACTTTGCCGGTGGCGACCTCGAGGGCGGCGAACAGGGTGGTGGTGCCGGCACGGACGTAGTCGTGGGTCGCCCGCTCGGGAACCCCGGGCATCATCGGCAGCACGGGCTGGGACCGGTCCAGCGCCTGGATCTGCGACTTCTCGTCGACACAGAACACCAGGGCCCGCTCGGGCGGGTCCAGGTAAAGGCCGACGACGTCGTGGACCTTGTCGACGAAGTACGGATCGGTCGACAGCTTGAAGGTCTCCGACCGGTGCGGCTGCAGGCCGAATGCCCGCCAGATCCGCGACACCGACGACTGCGAGAGGCCCATCTCCTTCGCCATCGACCGCGTCGACCAGTGCGTCGCGTTCTTCGGAGTGGATTCCAGCGTCCTGGTGACGACCGCGGCGACCTGTTCGTCCGTCACGGTCCTGGGACCGCCCGGACGTGGCATGTCGCCCAGACCGGCGATCCGGTACTGCACGAACCGGGCCCGCCAGCGGCCCACCGCATGAGGTGTGGAACCGAGTTGAGCAGCCACGTCCTTGTTCGAGGCGCCCTCGGCGCAAGCCAGGACGATCCGACACCGCAATGCCCATGCCTGTGGCGTGGAATGGCGCCGCACCCATTCCTCGAGTGCGGCCCGTTCCGCATCCGACAGCGTCAACTCGGCCTTCGGCCGCCCCGTCCGTGCCATAGAGCAAGCCTATACATCTGAACGGAATTCCCGACTCAGAACACTAGCTTGACTCTGTCGGTGATCTTGGATGGTTGAGGTCAGGTGCCGAGGGTGCGCCAGGACTTTGAGCGGGGGATCCCCTGCTGGTCCAGGAAGGTCTGGAAGGCGGTCGGTGGTCTCGGTGAAGAGGGTTCCTCGGTCGCTGGCCGGTCGCTGAGTCGTTCGATGTTCACGGCGATGGCCGTGAGTACGTGTTGCAGGTGTGTTTTCGGCTGTCCTCGGTAGCGGCAGCGGCGTATGCCGTGTCCGTGGGCGAATTCGTTGACCGTGCCTTCCACTCCGGAGCGGACCGCGTAGCGTGCCTTCCACTCCGGAGCGGACCGCGTAGCGTGCCTTCCACTCGGGCGTCTGTTGCTCGGTTCGGACGCGGAGTTGCAGGTCGCGGAGTTCTCGTGGGGGAAAACCCACGGTCCGGGCGCTGTCGGCGGTGGTGGTGCACTGGGCGCGGACCGGGCAGGGCCGGCACTGGCCCTTGGTGAACCGGGCCACGATCAGCGGGGCCGCGGTGGGAGAGGGTGTCGGGTAGGGGCCGTGCCAGCCCCGGCTGACCTGGCCCTGGGGGCAGGTCACCTGCTGACGGTCGTAGTCGATGTGGAAGTCGTCCCGGGCGAAGCCCTCGCCTCGGCGGTGCTGCCGGGTCGGGTTTCCCGGCAGTGGTCCGGTGACGGTGACCTCGTGCTGCCGGGCGGCCTGGTCCAGGTGGACCAGGGAGGTGTAGCCGCTGTCGACGAGGTGCTCGGCGGGCAGCAGGCCGCGCCGACGCAGACGGGTGTGGATGCCGGGCAGGACCTGGCTGTCGTGGGTGGTGGCCGCGGTGGTGGCCACGTCCGTGATCACGTTGGGGGTGTCGGGGCGCAGGTCTCGGTCAGGTGCGCGGAGAACCCTTTCCAGCTGATGATGTGTCCGTGGCGTGCGTAGCGGGCCGAGGCGTCGTAGGGAGAGACGATCGCCCGGGACGAGGGCGGCAGCCCGGGCCCGCCGTCCTCGTCGGTGCGCCAGAGCAGGCGGCCTGCGGCGTCGTGGTGGTAGTTCTGCACCATGATCTGGCGCAGGGCCTGGACGCGGGGGCCGGACGTTCGGTCTGCCCCGTGCTGGTAGAGGTGTTCCAGGAGTCGGAGGGCGTCGTTGCCGGTGGCGAGGATCCTGGTCTTGGGCCTGGTGGGGTTCTTGCCCAGGCGGACCGGTCGGCCGTAGCGGCGTCCCCATTCCTCGTCGACCAGGGCGTCCAGCAGGTGCGGAGCGGTGCCGGCGACTTCTTCCAGCGCGGCGCGTACCGCCTCGGTGATCAGCTCCAGGCGTGTCAGGTCGCGCACCGCGGCCAGGACATGGGTGGAGTCGGTGCGCTGCGTGGTGCGCTCGCGCACCAGTCCGGCCTCCTTCAGCCGGGCCAGTGCCAGGTCGAGGAGGCGGTCGGCGCGGTCGCCCTCGGTGAGACGGTCGCGGAAGTCGGCCAGCACGCTGTGGTGGAAGCCGGGGTCGTCCAGCTCCATGGCCATCGCGTACTTGAAGTCGATGCGGCAGCGGACCGCCTCGGCCGCCTGACGGTCCGACAGGCCGAGCAGGAACTGCAGCACACAGACGGTGGCCAGCTGGGCGGGCGAGAGGCCGGGGCGTCCGTCACGCGGATACCAGTCGGCGAAGTCCTCGTCACGCCACAGCCCGTCGAGGCGGTCTCGCACCCATATCGCCGTCGTACCGCCCGGGTTGCTCGCCCGCGCGATCTGCACGGTCAGAGAAGGGACCTGCTCACCGGAACGGGAACGGAGCGACAACGGACACCTCTACGACTTCACCGGTACTCGTAACAGCCCCGAGCATGCCCGCTGATCATGCTGCCACACCACGAAACTCCAAGATCACCGACAGAGTCAAGCTAGAAGATGCGGATGCGTTCGAGGTGGTCGTGAGCCGGATCGCGGTCGGTTCGCGCGGATCGAACCCCGCTTGCGGGCTGGGAGGTTGGTGCTGGGCCTGCTGTCCGACCCGCCTCGCAAGAACTGCTGATCCAGGGTCTGTCCGGGCTGGGCTCCCACCACCTGAGCGCCATCCTTACGACAAGGTCACCCGGACAGGCCTGGCCTCTCTCGTACTCCTGGCAGAGTCCTGGCCCGGCCCGGGCGGGCCACCCTCCCGGTGGACGAATGTCGCGCCCACCGACGCATCACACGCCGACTGCCCCGGCGGGCACTGCAATTCGGGCTCACCCCAGAGCAACTGCCCAGCCCTGGCAGGCTGGGCAGCGACTGATTCGGTGACGGCCGGCACTCACCCGCACGAGTTGGCGTGGCTGAAGTCCAGGACCACGCGCTCGGGGCTGTGCAGCTTGAAGACCTTGTACGTGGGCTTGGTCTGGAACGCGGTTGCGAAGTTGACCACGCCTTCGAAGTCTCCGGTCAGGGCGAGCCCCTTCAGCTTGGGCAACTGGATCTTCACCAGTCGGGGACCCTGGTAGACGGACTTGCCCGCGCTGTCGTGCGCGACCGCGGGAGAGAGCCTGATCTCCAGGAAGTACTTCCCGGTGAGCGGGACCTTCTTCCCGGAAGGATCGTAGCGGGGCGTCTGGACCGGCTTCACGGTGACGGCCGGGGCGGTGCCACGTACGTCGACGACGAGCCGGTCGTAGGTGCAGTGCCCGGCCCACCGGGCGTTGACGATGCGCGCGGGCGGCGAAGTCTTAGCGGCCGCCTTCGACTGCGTGACCGCGGAGGCGGGGACCGTGGCGCCGACGGCGGTGAGAAGGATGCCCGCGACAATTGCTGCACGGGATGGGTGATTTTGCATGACGCCCCCAGATGTTCTGGTGAAGGGGACCGATGATTCCACTATGAGAGACATCACCGGGGTGCGAATGGTTGCACGGTCAGGGCCTTGTTGTCCCGCCTTTCGGAGGGGCTATGGCCTCGGGCCGCCCGAAACCCGGTTTCCTCGATTCGACCGCTGTTCCTCGCGGCTCACCACCATCGCCAGGGCGGCACGATTTGCCGCGGCGGGCCTGAACTCAGTCCGGTTAACCGGTGCACTTCTCAGCCGCCGCCAACATCATCCGATCGCTCACGCAGGCATGATCGCTCGGCTTTCAAGCAAGAAGGCCGTTGCCAGTCCCCCGACTGCGTCACCTCCACGGCCGACGCCGGCGCGGCGGCACTGTTCACCGCGGTGGCGTGGCCGCGCCAGCCCAGGCGACCGCGTACACGGTCAACCAGCCTTCCGGCGAGTGCCTCGACAAGTCCAAAACACCCGTCGGTCGCTTCCCAGAACCCAACCGGCCGGGGCTCAGGGTTTCCACGTGCGCAGGAAGGACGCGATCCGGGCGGCAGTGCAGCGCGGATCATTCAACTCGTGGGCGAGTGCTGTGAGTTGTTCACGCGTGGGGTTGACCGGAATATTGCTGGCCTCGAGGTACATGACGGCGACGGCGCAGGCGACGGTGAGGTTGGAACGCTCCAGCCAGCGGCAGCGGCCCAGGTTGTGCACCAGCGCGGCGGCGCGGGCGTAGGCGCCGTCGTAGACGGGTGTGTCGAGGAGTTCGCCGCGATGGCGGGAGACAGCGGCGATGGGCACGCCGTAGTCGTCGGCGGCCGGGTCGCGGTGCCCGGCCCGTTCCGCCACTTCGAGGATCCAGGACTCGTCGACGTGCAGGATCACGCGACGGCGCCCGGCCGCGGATCGGCGTACGGAGCGTCGAGCTGCTGCTCCAGATCATCGAGGAAAGCGCCGTGCTCATCGATGAGCCGCTGGGCGGCCGCCATGCCGGCGGCGCGGGCGCCGGTGGTGTCCTCGATGATGAGCCGCTCCACGTACTTGTTGAAGTCCAGCCGACGGGCGGCCGCGGCGGCCTTGCCGGCCGCGAGCACGTCCTCTTCCAGCCGGACCTGCGTCTGCTTCTTCGTGGAATTCACACCGGCATGGTATCAGGGTGGTAGCAGTTGCCGCCGGACGTGGAACCGGTACACAGTCGGCCCCGAACGCAGTGGGGTTGACGTGCTCGGGCAAACCTCCCACGCCGACGAGCGCCCCGCCTCCTCGGATCATCGCCGCTGCGTTGCCCCGCATTCACCTCACCGGGATTCGGGTGGAGCGGGGAGCAATCCCATGACCACGACCCTCGTGCGCTCGTGCGCTCGTGCGCTCGTGGCCGACGCTTGCGCGATTCATTGACATGCCCCTGCCCTGTGGCTAGCTTCACGAAGCGTTCTCGTCTGCGCCCCAGGCGCTCGCGGCCCCGGGGCCCTGTCAACGCTTCGCATCGCCAGTGCCCCATTTCGGCGATGAGACAACGTTGTCACCATCCACCGTCACTCAAGCGCGCTCGCCGCTCAAAAGCACCCCCTCCGCACGAAGACAACGTTGTCAAGTTCTGTCTCCCGCCCCCGAGTAGAGGAGAAAACCCCCGTGCTGACACGACTGTCGAGACCCCCCGGAACCACCGCGATCGGCTTACTCGCCGCTGCGGCACTGGCCGCGGCCGGGATGTGCGCACCCGCGTGGGCAGCCGGCAAGGCTGCGTTCGTCGCGTCACCGGCCACCGTGGTCAACCCGTTCATCGGAACGTCGAACCAGGCTGACGACTTCCCCGGGGCCGACGTGCCGTTCGGCATGGTGCAGTGGAGCCCGGACACGCCGTCGCGGCCCGACGGTGGCGGATACGAGTACAACGACTCGTCCATCACCGGCTTCAGCCTCACCCACATCGCCGGACCTGGCTGCGGTGCGGCCGGCGACATACCGGTGCTGCCCACGGTCGGCACCGTGAACACCGGTGCGACGGACGCGTTCTCGCACGCCAACGAGTCGGCGTCCGCCGGCTCGTACAAGGTCGCCCTCAACAACCAGGTGACCACCGAGCTGACCACCACGACACGCAGCGGTATGGCGCGCTTCACCTTCCCCTCCAGCAGCCAGGCCAACCTGATCTTCAAACTGACCGGGAGTCAGAACGGCGCCACCTCGACGCAGTTCACCAAAGTCTCGAACACCGAGGTGAGCGGCCAGGTCACCAGCGGCCACTTCTGCGGCGCGGGGAACACGTACAGCGTCTACTTCGACATGGTCTTCGACCAGCCGTTCGCCTCGCAAGGCACCTCGATCGCGAAGACATCGGCCGCCACCCCCGAGAGGCCCGGCACGACGTCGAAGAACGCCGCCGAGAAGCCCAACAAGCCGGTACTTCACGGCAAGAACCCCACCACAACGGCCCCGAAGGCCGCCAAGGGCAGCGTCTCCCCTAACGCCGCCGCTCCGAACGCCGCTGCCTCGAACGGCTACGTCACCTTCAACACCACCAGCAACCCGGTGGTGCAGGCCAAGGTCGGCATCTCCTACGTCTCGATCGCCAACGCGACGGCCAACCGGGCCGCGGAAAACACCGGTTGGGACTTCAATGCGACCCGCACCGCCGCGCAGAACGCCTGGAACAGCGCACTCGGCAAAATACAGATCGCCGGCGGGACAGCCGCACAGCAGCAGAGCTTCTACACCGCGCTCTACCACTCGCTGCTGCACCCGAACGTCATCAGCGACACCAACGGCCAGTACTACGGCTTCGACGGCAAGACACACACCGTGGACACCGGCCACGGTGCGGCATACGCGAACTACTCCGGCTGGGACATCTACCGTTCGCAGGCCCAACTCGAGGGCCTGCTCGCCCCCCAGGTCGCCTCGGACACAGCGCAGTCGATGATCGACGACTACGCCCAGACCGGAATCTTCCCCAAGTGGTCGGAGAACAACGGCGAGTCCTACGTCATGGTGGGCGACCCGGCCGACGCCATCCTCGCCGACTACTACGCTTTCGGCGCCAGGAACTTCGACACCACGACCGCACTCGCCGACATGGTCAAACAGGCGAGCACGGCCAACAACGACCGGCCGGGCCTCAACTACCTGAACTCACCCGGCTACATGCCGCACGACGGCAGCTATGGCTGCTGCAACTTCTACGGCCCGGTCGCCACCACACTGGAGTACAACACCGCCGACTTCGCGATCTCCGCTCTGGCCGGGGCACTTGGCGACACCAGCAACCAGAAGACGTACGCCAACCGCGCCCAAGGCTGGCGCAACGTACTCAACCCCGCCTCCGGCTTCGTCGAACCGCGCAACGCCGGCGGCTCCTGGACCGGTGGCTTCGACCCCACCAGCGGCACCGACATGGTCGAAGCCGACTCCTGGATCTACACCGGGATGGTCCCGTTCAACATCGGCGGCCTGGCCCACGCCAAGGGCGGCAACACAGCGATGAACCACTACCTGGACACCGTGCTGCGCAGCTACACCGGTGACAAGGGCTACGCGTGGGTCGGCAACGAACCCAGCATCGAACTGCCTTGGGAATACGACTACACCGGACAGCCCTACAAGACACAGGGCACCGTCCGGGCCATCCAGGACCAGATCTGGGCGAACACACCCGGCGGCCTGGCCGACGGCAACGACGATCTCGGCGCGATGAGCGCCTGGTACGTGTGGTCCGCGCTCGGCATGTACCCCGAGACCCCGGGCACCTCCGACCTCGCCCTGGGCTCCCCCCTGTTCACACAGGCCGCGGTCACCCTCCCGTCGGGCAAGACCCTGACGATCAACGGCAACGGCGCCGCCGACAACGCCCCCTACGTACAGTCCGCGGCGTGGAACGGCACCGCCTGGAACAACGCCTTCGCTCCCACCACGGCGATCACCGACGGCGGCACGCTGGACTTCACCCTCGGCACCAGCGCCAACACCTCCTGGGCAACGGCGGCGTCCGCCGCCCCGCCCTCCTACGCCGGTGACACCACGGCCCCGGCCTCGCCCCGCATCGGCCCCATCACCTCCGCGGTGGCAGCCAACCTGTGCGTGGACGACGCGAGCTCCTCCACCACCGACGGCAGCCACGTCCAGATCTGGAGCTGCAACAGTACCTACGCCCAGGACTGGATCATCGCCGGCGACGGAACGGTCCGGACTCTCGGCAAGTGCCTGGACGCCGACCACAGCGGAACCACGAACGGCACCCTGGTCCAGCTGTGGACATGCAACGGCAGCGGCGCCCAGCAATGGACCACGGGCGCCAACGGATCGCTCGTCAACCCCCAGTCCAAGCTGTGCCTGGACGACCCCAACTCCACCACCACAACCGGCACCCAACTCCAGCTCTACACCTGCAACGGTTCGAACGCCCAGAACTGGAAACTGCCGACCTGAACCACCGGCACCGGCACCGGCAACCTGCGGGCGATGCCGGACACCCCGTTCCGCTGACCATCCCCGCAGGTGGACACATTCGTAACCCTTGTCGGCGAGGACCCTGACCGGCTTTCGCCGGCAGGGTCCTCGCCGGGAGGGCGGAGAGAAGGGGCCGGGTACGGACGGGAGGAATGCCCTTGAGCGATGAGTTTTGCCTTGGCCTCCAGTCTGTATCCACATACCCCGACAACCGCGCTCGAGGAGAACGTCATGACCGTCACCTACACCTTCGACGTCTTTGCCAGCCTCGACGGGTTCGGCGCTGCCGGCGGAAACTGGACCGGTTACTGGGGCAAGCAAGGCCCCGAGCTCCTCGACCACCGCCTCGCCCTGTACGACGAGGAGCAGCGGATGGTCTTCGGGGCCAACACGTACAGGGCGTTCGCGCAGATGCTGGCCTCGAGCACCGAGGAGTCCGAGGTGCGTGACCCGTGGGTCACGCGGATGAGGAGCCTGCCGGCAACGGTGGTGTCGACCACCCTGGAAGAACCCCTCGACTGGCCGGATGCGAACGTCGTGAGCGGCGACGCCGTCGATGTCGTAGCTCGGCTCAAGAAGGACTCTGACGTACCGCTGCGCTCGCACGGCAGCCTGTCGATGAACCGGGCGCTGATGGCCGCCGGTCTGGTGGACCGCGTCCAGGTGACACTCTTCCCTGTGATCACCGGTCAGACCGGGCTGGACCCCATCTTCCAGGGTGCGGCCGACTTCGACCTCGAACTCATCGAGCACCGGACGCTCGACGGCCAGATCCAAGAGCTCGTCTACCGGCCCATCCTGCATGTCTGAGAGAGGCCTGAGAGCGCCTCGTCCAACCGGACCGCGGTTTTCGGCCCCTGGCGCCGAGCAGGCCGAGCAGGCCGGAGAGTTCTACCGCGTCCGCCGTGCGGCCCGGTCCTGGCGCGGCCCACGTACCTGTCGTCGTGTCCGTACCCTGGGAATATGCGGATGCGCCCCACCCTGAGCTGGACCCCTGCCGAGGACCTGCCGCCTGGCACCACGGATCTGGAGCCGGTCACCGACGCGCTGAGCACTGGCGGTGTGCTTGTGCTCAGCGGGGCGGGAATCTCCACGGAATCCGGCATCCCCGACTATCGAGGCCCGAGCGGGACCCTGAGCCGGCACACCCCGATGACCTACCAGGAATTCACCGCAAGCGCCCAAGCCCGTCGACGGTACTGGGCGCGCAGCCACCTCGGCTGGCGGACCTTCGGCCACGCCCGCCCCAACGACGGACACCGAGCCGTGGCCGCGTTCGGACGGCACGGCCTGCTCTCAGGGGTGATCACCCAGAACGTCGACGGTCTGCACCAGGCCGTCGGCAGCGAGGGCGTCGTGGAACTCCATGGGAGCCTGGACCGGGTCGTCTGCCTTGTCTGCGGCGCGTTCACCCCGCGCCGTGAACTCGCCCGGCAGCTGGAGGAGGCCAATCCGGCGTTCGAGCCGGTGGCCGCCGCGATCAACCCGGACGGTGACGCCGACCTGACCGATGAACAGGTCGGCGACTTCCGCGTGGTTCCCTGCGCAGTCTGCGGCGGCGTCCTCAAGCCGGACGTGGTGTTCTTCGGCGAAACCGTTCCGCAGTCGCGGGTCGAGCAGTGCCGCCGGCTGGTCCGGGAGGCGACTTCGCTGCTGGTCCTGGGCTCTTCACTGACGGTGATGTCCGGGCTACGGTTCGTGCGCCAGGCCACCCAGGCCGGGAAGCCGGTGTTGATCGTCAACCGGGACCCGACCCGCGGCGACCAGCACGCCCTCACGCGAATCGCGCTCCCGCTGGGAATGGCCCTCACCGCCGTGGCCGGCCGCCTGGACATCCCCCTCGATGAAGCGGCGGCCGATACCTCACCGGCACCGGTCTGCCGGGGAGGAAGGAGGTCACCACCGTTGGCATAAGCCTAGGAGTCAGGGTTCGGCGGCTGTCAGGGCTTCTGCGTACTCGCGGTGTGGGGATATCGCCGGGCGCGAGCCCAGACGAGCTGCTCTGCCGCGCTGTTCAGCAGGGTGTCGAGGACGACGGGGTAGGCACTGTGCGTCATCCGCCCGGCCAGGAGCCGCGCGGTGGCCGCGATATGCGGGTGGGTGTCGGCGGGCAGCTCGGCGTAGGTGGAGTTCCACATCTCCTCGTCCGCTGCGCGGGCCTCGTCCGTGAGCGCCAACGACCCTGCGTCCAGGGCCGCGAAGGCCAGAGTGAGGTCGATGAACGCGTGGTAGACGACGACCGCGTCCGGGTCCGGGAAGCCCGCGGTGCGCAGGATGCCGAGGATCGTCTCGTCCACCGCGATCTCCCGGGGCCGGCCGGTGACCCGGCTGGCAGTCAGCACAGCAGCCTGGGGATGGGCGAGGTAGGAGGCGTGAATGGCCTGGCCCAGAGCCCGCAGGTCGGACCGCCACTCTCCGGTGGCCTTCCAGGTGTCCAGCACCCGCCCCATCAACTCCTCGCCGATGGCCCTGGTCAGGTCGTCCAGTCCGGCGAAGTACCGGTAGAGGGTGCTGGGGTCGGCACCGAGGACCGCGCCCAGCCTGCGTGCCGTCAGTCCAGCGCTGCCGTGCTCCCGCAGCATCCGCAACGCCGTTTGCACGATCAGCTTCTCGGACAGCACAGTCCCCTGCTTCGTCGGCCGACGCCTGCGCCGCGCCGCCTCCGGCACCACCTGTTTCGCCACGCCCACTCTCCCTGCCGACAGCGCATCGACACTTATGCCAACGTTGTTGACCTTAACCCAGGACATCCCGTTGCATCCGACCAGCCCCGGAGGCGTCCGCCTCCGGCAACGAAAGGTGTGTGACATGCGAGTTCTTCTCGTGGGCGCGGGAGGCGTCGGCACGGCCGTCACCCGGATCGCGGCCCGTCGCGACTTCCTGACCCACATGGTCGTCGCGGACTACGACCTCGCACGCGCCGAGGCGGCCGTCGCGGCGCTCAAGGAACACGGGGACCGGTTCAGCGCGAGGCGCCTGGACGCCTCCGACGAGGACGCGGTGCGTCAGGCGCTCACCGAGGAGAGGTGTGACGCCCTGCTCAACGCGACCGATCCGCGGTTCGTGCTGCCGCTGTTCAACGCGGCCCTCGCGGCGGGCACGCACTATCTCGACATGGCGATGTCCCTGTCCGCGCCGCACGCCACCGACCCGTACGAGCGATGCGGTGTAAAGCTCGGCGACGCGCAGTTCGAACAGGCCGGTCCGTGGGAGCGCTCCGGGCGGCTGGCCCTGGTCGGCATGGGGGTGGAGCCGGGCCTGTCGGACGTCTTCGCCCGGTACGCAGCCGACGAACTCTTCGACGAGATCGAGGAGATCGGCGTCCGCGACGGCGCCAACCTGACGGTCGAGGGCTACGACTTCGCCCCGTCCTTCAGTATCTGGACGACCATCGAGGAGTGCCTCAATCCCCCGGTGGTCTACGAGAAGGATCGTGGCTGGTTCACCACCGAACCCTTCAGCGAACCTGAGGTCTTCGACTTCCCCGAGGGCATCGGCCCGGTGGAGTGCGTCAACGTCGAGCACGAGGAGGTCCTGCTCATCCCCCGGTGGGTCGACGCCCGCCGGGTGACGTTCAAGTACGGCCTCGGCGACGACTTCATCGACAAGCTGAAGACCCTCCATGAGCTGGGTCTGGACGCCACCAAGAAGGTCACCGTCCCCTCGGAGAACGGGCCCGTGGCGGTCTCCCCGCGCGACGTGGTCGCCGCCTGCCTGCCCGACCCGGCAACACTGGGCGACCGGATGACCGGCAAGACCTGTGCGGGCACCTGGGTCAAGGGCACCAAGGACGGCTCGGCTCGCGAGGTCTACCTCTACCACGTGGTCGACAATCAATGGTCGATGCGCGAGTACGGATCCCAGGCGGTGGTGTGGCAGACCGCCGTCAACCCTGTCATCGCCCTCGAACTCGTCGCGGGTGGAGCCTGGTCGGCCGGCGGCGTCCTCGGCCCGGAAGCCCTGCCGCCCCGCCCCTTCCTCGACCTGCTCAACGAGTACGGCTCTCCGTGGGGCCTGCGCGAGGAGGGCTGACGGCCGACACATGCCACGAGCCGGGGAGCGGCCGACGGGCTCCTCGGCTGGGGCCTCCCCGTCACCGCCGAACTCCGGTGGCGGAGCGGATCCGTGTGTCGACCGACCATGATCGATCTCGCCGACAACCGCTGCCCCTCTGTTCTCAAGGCCGGGGACCCCTGCGAGTTCGCGGAAGCTGAAGTTTCCTCAGCACGAACCCGAGGGTGCGCTGTCCCGATTCTGGGGGTGGACCCGCGGGTTCGGGGTCAACTCGCGGGGTCGGCCTGGCCGTGTCCCGCCGAGCGCAACGCCAGTGCGTTACTGACCTTCTCGGGTGGTTGTCGGGGGTGACGTCTGGTGATCCCTGCGGTACGCCGGTGGGATGCGGTATGCACAGGGTGGGGGTCTGGCTGCTGAACGGCAGGCTGTCCGTGACGCGACAGCCCGGTTGTCAGGTCTCACTGCAGCGGGTGGGGACCCAGCAGCCCTTCTGTCTCGAGTTCAACCCAGTCCGCAGCGATCGAGTGCAGCACGAACCTGATCGAGCCCCTCCACTCTCCAGCGGTCCCGATCAGGCATTTGATCGACTCGGCGCCAGCGCCAGGCCGAGAACATCGCCCAGTTCAGGGCGCGGCACCGGTGAATCAGGTCGCGCGCTCGGCGAGCATCCGCCATTGCTCCCGTTTGCGGCGCCAGTGGACGAGGTCAGCGCCGGACATAACGAACTTGTCGCAGCTGTGGCAGTTGAGGTTCCCATCGGCGCTGGCAGGCGGAGACCTGCTATTTCTCGCCGAAGTCCACTGTCTTGGACGGCCGGGTGCTGCGTTCACGCAGTGTGCCCGGTCTTGAGCAGGAGATCTTCGCGCTGCTGACGGTCTACCAGGCGCTGGTCCGCCTCGCTGACGACGTCACGACGGCCACGCCGGGGCTGTCCGTCCAGCGGGTGAGTTTCACCGTTCTGTTCCAGGCCGCCGCCGACCAGATCATCGTCGCCCCAGAGCCGGTCCGAAGCAGTACGGCGTCGCTGATCAGAGCCATCGGCCGGGCCGGCCGGCCTCCTTCCCGAATGGTGCCGCCAGCGTCTGAAGGTCCGCTATCGCAAGACATCCAGCAAGTACGCATTCCAGCGGGACCGACATCCGCGCACCGTGCGGGCGTACACATTGGACTTCAAGATGCTCAAGGACGGAGACATCGACACCGGGCCCGACGGTCAAAGGGCTATTCGCGGTTGGCCGTGGTGGCCTGCTGATTCAAGCGTGTGCGCCGTGGGCGCTCGGGTCACTGGGGTGGAGCGGTGGCGCGGCTACCGTGGGTGCACGGCGTAGGTCAGGTGGGTCACCCGCGACGACGGCTCCGAACGGACCGGCTCCAGCGCGACCCTGGACGCGTCCACGCCGTCGAACAGGCGGGTGCCGGCGCCGAAAAGCACTGGTGACAGCGTGATCGAGAACTCGTCGACCAGGCCGGCGTTCAGGTGCTCCAGGATCGTCGCGCCGCCGCCCGCGATGCGGACGTCGCGGTCGCCGGCAGCCTCGCGGGCCTGGTCGAGGGCGTGCTCGATACCGTCGTTGACGAAGTGGAACGTGGTGCCGCCGAGCCGCTCCCACGGGTCACGCTTGGTGTGCGTCACGACGAAGACCGGAGTGTGGAACGGCGCCTCCTCCGGCCATGACTGCTCGCCGAGGTCGAACATGCGCTTGCCCATGACGCTCGCGCCGGTGCGCTCGAACGTCTCCCGCGCGATGTCGTTGTCGCGGCCCTCCTCGCCGCCCTCGCCGAGCTTCAGGTTCTCCCGGAAGAACCGCAGTGGGAAGATCCACTGCTGCAGTTCCATCCATTGCGCCATCCAGCGCTGCACATCGGGGTCGTCCTGCTTGTCGGGCGCGAAAAGGAAGTCGTCAACGGGCACGGACTCGGGCGCGATGAACCCGTCCAGCGACATCGACACGCTGAAGAACACCTTCCCGGCCATCAGCCCTCCGCCCCCTTCCGAACGATCTCGGTGACGTAGGAGGCCAGGCTGCTCAGGGTCTGCCGGCCGCCCTCGATCGCGTGGTACTTCTCGACCGCCTCGTCGCGCAGTTCCTTGGTGGGGAACACCGTGTGCATCACGATCCGGGTCGCCGCGCCGTCCGGCGCGAAGGTCAGGACCGACTCGAAGGCGTTCGGGTCGTCGCGGGACTCACCGTGCAGCAGCGCGATCCGCTCCGGCGGAGCGATCCGCACCCATCGGATCCATTCGGAGTAGTCGGTCCCGTCCGGCCCGTGCAGCACGAAGTCCCACTCCCCGCCCTCGCGGAACTCGAAGGACCGCGTGGTGGTGGTGAACCCCTCCGGCCCCCACCACTGCGACAGGTGCCGGACCTCGGTGAACGCCTCGAACACCAGCTCCCGCGGGGCGTCGATGACCCGAGAGATCACGATCTCCCGGTCGGCCGTCGCCCGCTCCACTCGCGTTTCTTGCCTTGCCCCTGCCATCGGTCATTCCTCCTGCCGTGCCTGCTTGAGGTCCTGCACGTAGGTGTCCAGCCGGTCGAAACTCTCGTTCCAGAACCGCTCGAATCCACCGACCCACTCGTGGACCGGCCGCAGTCCGCGGGCGTCCAGCCCGTAGAGGCGCTGCTTGCCCACCCCGCGGACCCGCACCAGCCCCACCTCCCGGAGCACCCGCAAGTGCTTCGACGCCCCCGGCTGGCTCATCCCCAGCTCCTGGGCCAGGTCGGTCACCGGCCGCTCACCCGCCCGCAGCAGCGCCAGGATCTCCCGGCGCTGCGGCTCGGCGATCGCGTTGAACGCGTCCGACGTCGTCGCTGCTCGTGCCATGACAGCTATCATATTCCCATATCGGCATGCGTCAAGCGGGTTGGGAATCGGGCGAGTCCTGCCGGATGACCATTGCCGGTCAAAGCAACGGCGTTGCCGCCGAGTGGTGTGGGCCGTGAGCACCTTCGCGGAAGGTGCGGTACAGCACGCACCGGCGCAGCGGCCCATGGGGCACGCTCGGATCCTCGAAGTCGTCGGCCTGATCCCGGGTCATGCCGATCCGGCGCATGACTGCCTGGGAACGAAGGTTGCCGACGGTCGTCGACGCAACGACCTCTGACAGCCCGAGGGCCTCGAAGCCGAAGGCCAGGCAGGCCAGGGCGGCCTCGGTGGCGTAACCGTGACCCCACGCCGAACGAGTCAGCCGCCACCCGATATCCACACCCGTGAACGGCATGTCCTCGTCCACCTCGTCCAAGCCGGCACGGCCGATGAACTCGCCGGTCTCCCGCGCTTCCAGCGCCCACCACCCAAAACCTCGCTCGTCGAACTCGGCCTGCATGAGCGTCACCGCGGCATCGCTCTGCTCCCGTGTCAGCAGCTCTCCCAAGTGCTCCCGGACTTCGGGATCGGCGTTCATCGCCGCCCACGGCACGAGGTCGGACTCCCGCCATCGGCGGAGCAGAAGACGATCGGTGTGCAGTTCGGGCATGCCGCCAGTCAACGCGATCAAGATCAGAGCGTCGATCAGTTATATCCGCGCCAGATCGGTCAGGAGGCCGACGGTGTCGCTGGTGCAGGCCCCGAGGGGGGCATGAGGGTGGCCGGTGCGGAGAGGGAGCGATGGTGAGCGGGGCCGGCCCGCCGCGCTCACGTCACCGTCTCCGTGAGGACACTCTCAGACGGGCTGCCACAGCTCGACCCGATTGCCTTCGGGATCGACGACCCAGCCGAATCGACCGACGCCCTCCATGTCCTGCGTCTCCTGCGCCACCTCCGCTCCCTTGGCACGCAGCTGCGCGAGCATCGCATCCAGGTCGCGGACCCGGAAGTTGAGCATGGTCTGCTGGGCACGGGAGCCGAAGTAGTCGCTCTCGGACTCGAACGTCGCGAACACCGTCGGCCCGGCGCCCTGACGCCACACGCCGTTCTCATCGGCGTCCAGGCCCAGGCAATCGCGATACCACGCGCCCAGGGACACCGGGTCTGCGGCCCGCAAGAAGTAGCCACCGATTCCAAGCACACGTTCCATGCCGCCATGGTGCCAGGCCGGTGATCGGGCGAGGTGGCACCACACCATCGCCCGCTTCACACCCCCGTCTCAACCGCGCGGGAACTCATCGGCTGTGCCGAGCCGCCGGGGCGCGTGACTCAACTTCATCTCCTGGCGGCCGCCGCAATTCCAGTCCAACGGCGCTGTCGGCCGTTTCCCGGTCGGCGCGAGCCCGCCGCTGCGCCGCAATGGCCGTACGCCCGCCCCTGTCCCTGATGCGGGAGCGAAGGCGCCCGTCCTCAGCGCGGCCTCGCCCTGCGGGTCGAACCCCACCAGGGCGTTCATCGAGAACGCGGGGACGTCGTCGGCGGAGATCACCGTCCTCTGAGAGGGGAGGTGCCCCTCTGATCCAAGTCCCCGTCGATGACGCCGAGCTTCCGCTTCCGCTTCCGCTTCCATCTCCGGACGGACCGAACTCGTCTCGCAGCACGGTCACAACCACCAAGATGAGGACCGCAACCCGGCAAAGGAGTGGTGGACGTGGTCGATGCTCAGGATGGTGCTCCGGCAATCAGCCTGTCCAAGGTGCAATCGCAGGCGCCGGACCTGGTCAGCCTCTACAAGTCGGCCGGATCCAGCGTGCGCGCGCATGGCCTTGAGGGAGTACGCGCCTCGGTCTATCTCGTACTGGACCGCTCCGGGTCGATGCGGCCCTACTACAAGGACGGCACCATGCAGCACCTTGGTGAGCAGGTCCTCTCTCTGTCCGCCCACCTCGATGACAACGGCACGGTTCCGGTGGTGTTCTTCTCCACCGACATCGACGGATCCACCGACCTCAAGCTCGGAGGTCACCGGGGCCGCATCGACAAACTCCACGAAAACCTCGGCCACATGGGGCGCACGAACTACCACTGGGCCATGGACGAGGTGATCCACCACCACGCGGAATCCGGCAGCGGCTCCCCCGCCCTCGTGATCTTCCAGACCGATGGTGGGCCCTCAAGCAAACTTGCCGCCGAGCGCTACCTGTGCAAAGCCGCCCAACTGCCGCTGTTCTGGCAGTTCATCGGTTTCGGTGACCCCGACGACAACGAGTTCGCCTTCCTCCGCAGGCTCGACGATCTGGCCGTACCGAGACATCGCGTCGTCGACAACGCGGGCTTCTTCCACGCCGGCCGTCATCCGCGCACCGTGCCTGACGAACTGCTCTACGACCGGCTTCTGCAGGAGTTTCCCAGCTGGCTTGTGTCCGCTCGTGCCGCTCAGGTCCTCCAGTGAGAGCCAGGCCCTGGACGACGGTGTCCCAGTCCTTTCCAGATCTGTGGCGATCGTGTGGGGTCTCGGCGGATCCGCGGCGCGAGTTGCGTTGGCCCGGTCGTCGGCGCCTCGCTCCGGCGGGACGGCCGTAGGCGGCTTGACCTGGGGCGGGTCTGCCGCGGCGAACGGCGAGGGCGGCATCACCGGCGGCAGGTGCGGTATGAATTCTGGTGTGAACGATCAGACGCAGCCCTCGACCGTTCGCGTGTTCATCGCTCTTGCCCCGCCCGACCACGCGAAAGAGGAACTGGCCCGGGAGCTACGCCCCGCCTACGAAACGCATCCTCACATGCGGTGGAACCGCGTCGAAGACTGGCACATCACCCTGGCGTTCCTGGGAGAGATCCGGGGTGAGGCAGTTCCACTCCTGCGACCGCCTCTCGCCGACCTCGCGGCGGAGCACCGACCGCTCCGCTTGGCACTGCGCGGCAGCGGCAGCTTCGACGACCGCGTGCTGTGGAGCGGAATCGACGGAGACCTCGATGCGCTGCACAAGCTCGCCGCCGATGTGCGTTCCACCGTCAGGGACTGCGGGGTCGCCTTCGAGGACCGGCCGCTTCGCCCCCATCTGACGTTGGCCCGTGCCCGCCGAGGAGACCGGTCCTCGGCAGCGGAAATCGCCCAGGGGATCGCCGAATTCAACGGCCACCAGTGGCACGCCGAACGTCTGCACCTGGTCGGCAGCAACGTCGGCCGTAGCAGCGGACCGATCCACTACCGCGACATCGAGGCTTGGACTCTCGGCAACGGGAACTCCACTCGGTCTTGAAGCAACCAACCGTTCCTCCGACCGTTCCTCGCAAGAGTGATTGCCCTGGGGGCGCGCAAAGACCACAGAACCGTGCAGTTCAGATCGCCGGCGTTGGTGGCGAGTCGCCGAGAGGCGGCCGGCTGCGGAGCGGGTTCGATGTGCGCCGCTCCGCAGCCGGCCCTGAGTCGTGGGTGGCGGCTACTTGTAGCTGCCTACTGATAAGTGACGGTGATCGGGGCGTGCACGCTCTGGCGTGGGAGCGTGATGGTCAGAACCTTCGAGGTGCTGTCCCAGTGGTAGGCGTGCGGGGACAGCTGCATGCCGGTCGCCGAGACCTTGGTGGGTGCGTGGGTCCCCAGGATGGAGAGCGTCCACAGGCGGGTCTTGACCTGGCCGGGGAAGGAACCGCGCACCGGACGGATCGACAGTGTGTGGTGGGAACCGTTCTGGCGGTACCGGATGGTCGTCGTGGCGCTCTGGTTCTTGTGTTTGGTGGTGCCGTTGTCCTCGTAGAGGTGGAACGAGCCCGACGCACCGGCGGCGACGGTGAGTGTGACGTCGGTCAGGGGGTTTCGGTCGTCGCTGGAGACGTTGTGGGTGCGGGTGGGCAGGATGCCGCCCGCCTTGATGAACACCGGCATCGAGTTCAGGTCGGCGGTCACCTCCTGGGTACCCCCACCGGTGTAGGTCTCGCCGGTGAAGTAGTTGGTCCACTGGCCGGGCGGCAGCCATACCGAGGTGGTGGCGGAGGTGCCCGGTGTGGTCACGGGGGCGACCAGTATGTCGGAGCCGTAGAAGTACTCGCTGTCGGCGGCAGCGTACGCCTGGGGCTCCTCGGGGTACTCAAGGTAGGTGGGACGGACGATGGGCACGCCGGTACGGTTCGCTTCCTCGGCGAGCGTGTAGGTGTAGGGCACCAGGTTCTCGCGGAGATTGAGGAACTTGTCGGCCGACTGCCGCGCCGTCGCGCCGTACTGCCAGGGCAGCCGGTCGCTGTGGTTGCTGTGCAGGCGGTCGATCGGCTGGAAGGCACCGAACTGGACCCACCGGGCGTACAGGTCGTCGGGCAGTTTGTGCGTCGTGCGGCGCTGCCCGCCTTCGGTGTACGTCTCCGAACCGGTCAGCCCTGTCGTGTCGTTGTGGCCGCCGATGTCGTGGGTGATGGCCGCCATCCCGGTCGCGGCGGACTCCCCGGGGGTGTAACCGACCTCCAGCTTCAACGTGCCCCACGTCGAGGAAGTGTCCCCTGTGAAGTGGACGGTGCTGCGCTTGTCCGCCCACGGTCCGGTCGGCAGCCCCTGCTGGCCGCTGTACCCGGCCGCCTGCAACGAGCCGTACGCACGGGAGAGAACGAATCCGCGGCCGAGGGTCTTGGCCGCGGCGGTGGCGTACTGCTGGTTGATCCACGCGTCCGGGGTCACACCCGCCAGCGACGACTGCGATGCGTCGCAGCACCAGTCGAGCCACCAGAAGTCGTTGCCCTGCTGATCCATGGCTTGGTGCAGGTCCATGTACGCCTTGAGCTGGTCCGGGTCGCCGAAGTCGAAGGTGTAGCAGTTGTTCTCGACATTGGCGCCCGAGGCGCAGCCGCCCTTCGTCAGTTTGCCCTTGGCCGTGGCCTGCGCCTGGGCGAACTGGGGATCGGACGCGAGGATGCTGGGGTGCACATTGAGTGTGTTGTGCAGTCCCTGGGAAGCCGACCAGTCGAAGAAGCCCTTGGGATCGGGGAACTTGGCGGGATCCATCTCCCAACCGCTCCAATTGTTCACGGCCTTGAAGTCCGTGTCGGTCACCAGGACGTCCAGCGGGGCGCCTTCGGAGCGGAACGCCGGAAGGATGGCGTTCTGGTAGTCCGCCGCGGTGCGGTCGATGTACTCCGAGTACCAGACGCCGTATGCCCATTGCGGCAGTAGTGCGGGTGGTCCGGTCAGCGTGGCCAGATCGCCGAGTCCCCGCTTGTAGTCGTGTCCGTAGCCGAAGACATAGCCGTCCTGGTAGGGCGCGGCGCCGTGGTCGGGTCGGGGGACCGCCTTCTGCGCCGTGGTGTCGTACAGCGCTGACGGAGTGTCGTCCAGCAGATACCAACCGTCCTGGTTGAGCAGGCCGGGCGTGGTGAGAAGAGAGTTTTCGTTGCCGGTCACGCCGTCGAGGCCGCGGCGGTATCCGCCGAGCGCGATGTGCGGTGGGGGCGCGGCCGCCTCGGGGGCGGCCACCGAGACGGTGTCCGCGTTGATGTGACAGCTGGCCGCCTCGGGGCAGTTGAGGGTGACGTCGTCCGTGCCCGCTGTGAGTGTGACGGGCACCGAGGCCGTCTGCCAGTCGTCCCAGTCCTTCGTCGTGGGGAACGACAAGGTGGTGTCGGTGCCGGCGGTGGTGTTGGTGCCGATGGCGGTGTTGGTGCCGACGGCGGATACGGTGGCGGTGCGGTTCTGGTGGAGGCCGTCGCCGCCGACGCCGTTGGCGTAGCGCACCCGGAGGGTGTAGACGCCGTCGGCGGGCACGCCGACCACATGGGTCGTCAGGCTCGATCCCTGGTGGAGGTCACCGACGAATCCACTGCCGGCATATCCCTGGTGATCGGTGGCGTTGACCGCCGTACCGCCGATGCGTCCGGCCTCCGCCTCGCAGCTGACTCCGTACGGACAGTCCGTGATCGCGGTGCTGGAGACGGGCGGGTACGCGTCGCCGGGCCGGACGAGCGCGACGCTGTCGACATTGACGTTGCCGGAGTCCGCGGCCGTTCGGGTCAGGGCCAGCGTGTGGTGACCCGCGCCGAGGTGGACGCTCGCGGTGGCGACGTTCCACGTGTCCCAGTTCGCCGTGACCGGTAACGACACCGTCTGCGGCGCTCCGCCGTCCGCGGAGAGCGTCAAGGTCCGGGTCCGGCTCTGGCCGTCACCACCGCGGGAGTTGGCGTAGCGCAGGTCGAATTGATACGCCCCATCATTTTTGACATCGATGTCAGCGGACGCCGAGCTGCCTGTGCCTTCGAATCCCGCCACGAAGCCGGTCCCCGTGTGGCCGCCATGGTCGGAGGCTACGGAAAGCCCGTTGAGACGCACGTTCTCGGCCTCGCACAGTGTGCCGAGCGCGCAGGTCAGACGCTGCCACGGGGCGGCGGTCACGGGAGTGGAGCCCGCCGTCATCCGCACCGAAAGGTTCTGCGCGTCGAATGGCCCGGAGTCGACCTTGTAGCGCAGGCTCATCGCGCTTGTCCGTATGGTGAGCCAGCCGTTGGAGGTGCCGGCACTGTATGCGGCCGGCTCGAACCCCTCGCGGCCGATGGCGTTGAACGTCGGTTCGTCGGTGAACTTCCGGTCGCCCGCGTATTCGGTACGGATCAGTGTGGGTGAGAGGATCTCGAAGCGTGCGTCCCCCGATGAGAGGGTTGGGATTCGAGGGCCGTGCGCACCACCGGCTGACGCCAAGTCAGCGCCTGTCAGTGTCATGGTGGCGGCCACGGCAAGGGCAGCGGCGACGCTCACCTGCTGTCGCACGGATCTCAGCCGTCGCCTCTTCGGACCAGTCGTCATGCGCAACATCCGTTCTGCTTGCTGTGGGGAACCCTTCTCCGTATGCCGGTTGAGACTTGGAGTCGGGATTCCCGCCTGCGGGCAATGTTCGGGCTGCGGCCTCCTCCGGGAGCGCGGCGGTACAGGATGAAACCCTCCTCGGACCCCGCCCACAGAGATCAGCACTTGGCATCAGAGCATGTCCACTCTCACAGTGTCCATATGGGCGACCGCAGAGTTCCGGCCGGTCGAAGCCGCATGCTTCCAGGAACTTTGGGCTGCCCGGCGGGGAAGTCGTCCCGTCCCGAGGGTGGTGGTTCACCGTCCGGCCGCGCGGGCGGCGCGGGCCGTGGGGAGGTAGCGGAGGCGCTCCGGGAGCAGGGGGACGAGGGTGCGTACGACCGCGCCGAAGCGACACAGCCTGCGTTCGTCCCCCGGCGTCCAGGGAACGCCGAGCCGGTCCCGCGCGGCGGGCGGGAGCAGGCCCACGGTGACGAAGACGTGCAGGCGGCCCAGTGGCCGGCGGAGCAGCGGCCAGAGCCCTCGCAGCAGCCTGCCCGAACCGGGAGGCGGGGCGATGGGGCGGCCGGGGTCAAGCAGTTCCCGGACCACGACGGTGCTCTCCAGTTCCTCCTGGATCATCGTGTCGAAGTACGGCCAGAACTCCTCGGGGGTGGCCGGCATGTCGCGGTCGTTGATGCCGAGGATGGCGCCGAGTCGCAGCAGTTCGTCGTAGAGGCGGCGCTCGTCCTCGGGGGACAGCGGCCGGGACAGGTAGCGGGCTGCCCGCAGGAACAACCGGGTAGGCGGTGGCGTGCACCCAGGCGTAGTAGGCGGGGGTGAGCGCGTGGTAGCTGCGGCCCCGGGTGTCGGTGCCGCTGACGGACTTGTGCAGGCGGCGCAGGCGGCGCCCCTCCTCGATCGCCCGCTCGCCGCCGTAGACCCACAACTGGAGTGATTCCAGCGAGCGTTCGGCGCGCCCCCAGGGGTCCGTGCGGAACACCGAGTGGTCGTCGACGCCCGCGCCGACCGCCGGGTGGGCGACCTGGAGGACGAGGGCGGCGGGCAGCGAGAGCAGGAGCCGTACGTCGCCCGCGATCTCCCACAGGATCGTCCCCGGGGCGAGCGGTGCGGGCTGGGCGGTCGGCTTCATGTCACCTCGCCCCCAGCGGACGGCGCGCGGCGGGATCGGTGCCCGGCCGGTGGGTGGCCCAGTAGGCGACGGCGAGCGTGCCGGTGATGCGGAACGGGGGCGGGACGAGCAGCATCAGGAATCTCACGACGAGGGCGAAGCGCCGCAGGGCGCGCTGCTGCCGACGGCTCCAGGTGAGGTGGAGCCTGTCGCGCAGGCGGGGCGGCAGGGTGCCGACGGTGACCAACAGCGCGTAGTGGGCGGCTATTCGAGCAACGGGCCGCCATAGCACGCCCGGGAGCAGGCGGAACGGCTTTGCCGGGTGGACGAGTTCGTCGACGACGTCCCGCACGGACTGGTTGTACTCCAACCGGTTGTCGACCATGTCGTCGTAGTACGCGGTGAACGCCGCCCAGTCCGGGGGCAGATGGTGGTCCTTGAGGCCCCAGACCCGTCCGACGTCCCGCATCTCGCGGTAGTACTCCTCTGTCTCCTCTTCGGTCATGCCCTTGCCGAACAGGCTCTGCGCGTCGACGGGTCCTTTGACGAGGGTCGCGTGCACCCAGTGATAGGCCTCCGGGTTGAGCGCGTGATAGCGGCGGCCCGCGGAGTCGGTGCCCTTCATTCCGGCGTGTACGTGGATCAGGCGCCGTGCCTCGTCGGTGGCGGCGCGCTGTCCTCCGTAGATGACGGTGCTGAGCGAGAGCAGGGTGCGGATCAGGCGGGGCCAGGGTTCGGCGCGGAAGTTGCTGTGGTCCTCGACGCCGGCGCCGACGACGGGGTGCGCGACCTGGAGCAGGAGCAGCTGGGGCGCCATGAGGGTGGCACGGGCGTCCCCGAAATGACGCCAGGCCATTCCGCCCCGACAAGGCGCTCTCACTCCGGAGGATTCCTCAACTCCCTTGGAACGTACGGGTGTTGGATCGGCCGGCAGGTGCGGCAGAGCAGCCATGACGCCTCCGTTTCTCCGTTGCGTCCGGAGTATTGACGTGCCCGGTGAAACAAGTCAATAGTTTTTGTATCTTCGACTCATCGACGGCCTCCCAACGCTCACCGCCATCACCTCAGCCCTGCGAAAGGGACTTCCCATGAGTGACAGATGCACCTATACCGGGACGAGTACCCCGGGTGCGGGTCGTACGCACTGGAAACGCAGCGCCGTCATGTTCGTCCCCTGCACCCTGGCCGTGGGGGCACTCGGCATCGCCCTCGCCCAGGGGGCGCTCGCCGCGTCCTTCGCCGTCTCCGGCGCCGCGTTCAAGGTCTCCGCCTCGGAGATCACCGCGGAGGGCATGTCGTCGTTCCCCTCCTCCATCGGCGACTCCGCTGACGACGCCAAACCCGTGCTGCTGGCCGCCGTCAAGAACGGCACGGTCTCCGACGTGTGCGTCTCGCTCAAGCAGAAGCTTCCGCTGGTCGGGGACATCACCATGCTGGTGCACTCCGGGGCGGACAAGCCGCTCGAAGGCAGCAACCTCGTGGTGAACGCGGACGCCCTCACCGGAGGCGGCGGCAAGGTCACCGGAGTCCAGGTCGGCCGCGACGCCTCCACTCTGACCGGTGCGCCCGGTGTCACCGGGCCCAAGGGCACCTTCGGGGTCCAGGCGAGCACCGCGGTCGCCCATGACGTCGAGAGCACCGCGTACGCCGCCAACGGGGGCGCCCTCACGCTGGAGAAGCTGGAGATCGAGTTCAGCCGCACCGGCAAGCAGTGCTTCTGACGGCGACGAAGGACGGACTCGGTCATGTTCAGCTTCGTCCTCGGCTTCCTGTCGGAACTGGCGCGCGAGACCGGCGACTGGTTCGACCGGATCCTGCCCGCGCCCCGGCTGCGCCGCTCCCTGCGCGGCCGGCGGCGCGGGCGTCCGTTCTGGGCAGCGGTTTGGGTCATCGCGGGAGGCGTGGAGATGGTCGCCATCCCGCTGGCCCCGCTCCCCCTGATGATCAAGATCGGCGTGGGCGCCATGTCGGCCGTCGGCATCAGTCTGGTGCTGATCGCGGGCGGCCTCTTCTTCCTCTTCGAGCCCGACCAGCGGATGTTCGTCTCCGTAGTCACCGCCATCGCCTCGCTGACCTCGATGGCGACGACGAACCTGGGCGGCTTCGGCGTCGGCATGATGGCCGGGCTGATCGGCTCCTCGCTGGCGTTCGGCTGGATGCCCGACCCCGTCCGCGAGACGGACGGCGACGACGGGGACCGGCTGCCCGGCCCGTCAGGGACCGGGCAGGGCGATCCGGCCCCGGCGGAACCTGCCGAGGCCGCACCCGGCGCGACGGGCATGCCGCGGGAGGGCGGTGCCCCGAAGGACCAGGAGGTCAGTGCCCCAAAAGCCCGTGAGGACCGTGCCCGCTCCGGCAGCCGCCGGAGGCCCGCCCGGAGCCCGGCCCTCTTCGTGGTGAGCGCGATGGTGGTGACGGCCGGACTCCCGGCCGTCGGCACCGCCGCCGCCGCACCGGGCACGGACGTGTTCCCGCTCCCCCGGCCCACCCTGGCCCGGCCCTGGGATTCCGCCCCGTCCCCCTCCCCCACTCCCACCCCCTCACCGGGCGGTACCGGCTCCGCATCGGCTCCTCCCGCTGCGGCCGGATCACCGCAGGCCACCGGAGACACGGACGCGGACAGCGGCGATTCGCCGGACCAGGACGACAGCCAGGGGCCGGGAGAACGGGACGACCGGGCCGGGGCCGCCCGGGTCACGCTCCCGTGTCTCACAGGCGTCGACACCGGAGGGCTCCCCGACCCCGACCAGGAGCTGGAGGAGGCCACCCCCGGCAAGACCTCAGCCGACCCGGACGACCTGACCGCGCTGCGCCCGCCGGTCGTCGTCGGCGACCGGCCGGGGCGCCCCCGGTCGACCTATCCGATCAGCCCCGACCACCCCGAGGTCGGCGCCGACACCCTGACCGCGTACGGCGCCATCATCCACGGCGCGGCATATCTCCCGACGGCCGACGGCGGACGGATGAAGGTGCTGTGGGTGCACGCCGACCGGCTGATCGCGGACAACTACACCTTCCGTCTGGAGGGCGCGGGCCAGGTCCGGACGATCGACGTGGACCTCGACATCCCGCAGGTCGACATCTACGTCACACAGCTCACCGGCTCCATCACCATCCCCGTACTCGGCGTCGCCACCCCGCGCATCTGTGTCGGCGCCGACATCGTCCCGGCGAACCTCCCTGTCGCCGTACAGCTGCCGAAGCTGTCGGTGACCGCGGTGGAGGCCGGCCAGGTGCTGGTCGACGCCGAGACCGTCAACTTCGCCGACCTGTCCATGCACAGCAAAGACCGATAGGAGACCGTCCCCATGGGCCGCTACAGCCGGCTCCACCGCATCCGGCGGATGGACCCGCACCAGGACTACGAGGAGATCTTCCGCTGGGTCACGCAGTACGAGTTCCCCTGGGACTACCTTCAGGGCGTCTCGGTCGCCTTCCTGCGGGACTACGGCGTACCGCGCATCTCCCGACTTCTGGACCGCACGCAGGAGTTCGAGCGCGCCGGGCAGAAAAGGTACGACGACAAGGTGCTGATCGCCCACGAGATGGTCCGCGACGGTATGGAATCCGAGCAGGCCCGTGCCGCCGCCCGCCATCTCAACCG
Organism: Streptomyces rhizosphaerihabitans; assembly: GCF_025399795.1. Lineage (GTDB taxonomy): Bacteria > Actinomycetota > Actinomycetes > Streptomycetales > Streptomycetaceae > Streptomyces > Streptomyces rhizosphaerihabitans. Next base: position 103,980 of record NZ_JAODTZ010000020.1, read on the forward strand.
CATCCACGGCCGCTACCGCATACCCAACGACGACTACCTCTACGTCCTGGCCACGACCGTGGTGGGTCCCAAACGGTGGATCGACCGGTACGGCTGGCGGGCACTGTCCGAGCAGGAGACCGAGAGCCTCGCACTCGTGGGGCGGCGCATGGGCGAGCTGATGGGCATCACCGGCATACCCGCCGACTACGCGGGCTTCGCCCACCTGCACGACACCTACGAGCAGAGGATGTTCGCGTACGACCCGGCCAACCGGCGGGTCGCCGCGGCGACGCTGAGGGTCGTCACCCAGTGGTATCCGAACCTGCTGCGCCCCCTGGTGGCGCGTGCCTCGCTCGCCGTCCTCGACGAACCGCTGCTCACCGCGCTGGGCTTCCGTCCGCAGCCGCGTCCGGTCCGCAGTGCCGCCCACCACGCCCTGCGCACCCGGGCCGCACTGCTGCGCCACCTGCCGCCGCGGCCCGACTGGTGGCCGTACCGGAACAAGCCCCGCAGCTACCCCTTCGGCTGGACCCTGGACGACCTCGGCCCGCACTGGGCCCAGAGCAGGCCGCTGCAGCCTCTCCTGGACGAAGGTTCCGCGGCCACGGACAGAACACCCGCACCCCGGCCGCCCGTGGACCGGCAGCAGGCCCGCGAACGGACGGCGGACGAGCCACCCGCGGCCATCACTCCCTCTCCGGCGGACGAACCGGACGAACCACCGGAGCCCTTCACTCCCCCCACCCGTCCGGCGGACCGGCACACACCTCAGGAGCAGCGATGACCCGGACGGACCGAGAAGCCGCGTCGCACCCGGCGGCCTTCACCGTCCACGCCCCGGCGACGGGCAAGGCGCTCGCCGACCACCCGGTCGACGGACCGGCGGAGGTGGCCCGCGCCGTGCGGCGGGCCCGGTCGGCCGCGGCCCGCTGGGCGGCACTGCCCGCGGCCCGGCGATGAGCAACGCCGGCCAGACCTGCGCGGGCGTCGAACGCGTCTACGTCGTACGGGAGGTGCACGCCGCCCTGTGCCGCAAGGTGGTGGAGCGGGCCGGTGCGCTGAGTGTCGGCCCGGGCCGGACTCCGTGTACGGTCCGATGACGATGCCGGGGCAGGCGACGGTGGTCCAACGGCACGTGGACGAAGCGCTGGCGGCCGGTGCGCGCGCACTGCTGGGCGGATCGGCGTCGGTTTCCGGGGCGTACGTGACGCCGGTCGTCCTCGCCGACGTACCGGAGGACTCGCCCGCGATGAGGGAAGAGACCCTCGGGCCGACGGTGGCGATCAACGCGGTGGCCGACACGGACGAGGCGATCGAGCGCGCCAACGCCTCCCCCTACGCGCTGGGCGCCTCGGTGTTCAGCGGCGACCGACGCGCCGGCGCCGCGATCGCCGCCCGGCTGCGGGCCGGTGCGGTCTCCGTCAACTCCGTGCTCGGCTTCGCAGCCGTGCCCGCGCTGCCGTTCGGCGGCTCGGGGGATTCCGGTTTCGGACGCGTCCATGGCGCGGACGGGCTGCGGGCCTTCACCGCACCCCAGTCCGTCACGGTCCAGCGCTTCGCCCCGCCGGTGAACCTGACGTCGTTCACCGCTGCGGCGGCCGCCCGGGCCCGCGCGGTCTCCTTCGCGCGGTGGCTGCACCAACGGCGCTGAGGCGCCGCACCGGAGACGGACCGTCAGGCGTCGAGGAGCGGGGCGAGGTACCGGCGGGCGAACGCGCGGGCCTGGTCCTCGTCCTCCATCTCGATGCAGCTGGACGGGTTCAGCAGGAAGGAGACCGCGACGCGGATCATGAGTTCGGCGACCGGCCGGGGGTCGGATTCGGGGTGCCCCTCCGCCTGCTGGGCCCTGCGCAGATGCGCTGTCAGGTAGTCGCAGGTGGCCGCGAGCGCGGGCCCGCCCTGAACGGTCAGGTAGGGCAGCACCACCTCGGGTTCGAGGCGCAGCAGACCGCCGAAGAGCGGATGGGCCCTGGTGTACCGCAGGGCCACCACGAAGCCCTCGACGACCCGCTCGGCCATGGTCGGCAGAGGTGCCACCGCGGAGTCCAGCTTCTGGAAGAACCTGCTGCCCTCGCGCAGCAGGCAGGCCTCGACCAGTCCGTCCTTGTTCTGGAAGCGGCGGTAGATCGTGACCCGCGAGACCCCCGCCCGTTTGGCGACGTCGTCCACCGAGGAGCGACGCAGGCCGAAGGTCGTGAACTGCTCCAGCGCACCGTCCAGGATGCGCCGCGCCACCTTTTCCTCGGTCTCGGGCCGGGCGATGGCCCGCGCGAGCAGGGAGTCGTTCGCAGATGTCTTCATGGTGCTCCTCACGATACCGCCCCATCCACCCCGAAGAGACTATGAAACATTCTGCATTTCTTTGTAACTCATCCGGAACCCGGAGGACCCTATGAGCGCCCGACTCACCCCGGAACAGGCCGACTTCGCCGCGACTTCGCCAAGCGCGAGTGCGGCACACGTGAACAGCGCGACGCACTGACCATGAGCGGCCGTGAGACGCACAGCGCCGAGCTCTACGCCAGGCTCGCCGACTTCGGCTGGCTCGGTGTGTGCCTGCCGGAGGAGTACGGCGGTGCGGGCGGCGGACTCGCCGACGCCTGCCTGTTCCTGGAGGAGACGTCCTACGGGATGGTCCCCGCGGGCGGCTTCGTCACCACCGTCATCAGCGCCAAGGCCTACGAACGGTTCGGCACCGGGCGACAGAAGGCCGAGGTGCTCACCGGCGCGGTGCGGGGCGCGGTCCTCGCCATAGCCATGTCGGAGCCCGCGGCCGGCTCCGACGTGGGCGCGCTGAGCTGCCGCGCGCGACGGGGGCCGGACGGCGGCTGGCTGATCGACGGACAGAAGACCTGGATCTCCAACGCCCATGTGGCCGACAGCATCCTGCTCGTGGCGCGTACCAGCGGGGCCAAGCACGCCGGGCTCACCATGTTCCACGTTCCGTCAGACACCCCCGGCGTGGAGATCCGGGGCATCGAGACCATGGGCGGCCGGGAGGTGAACGACGTCTCCTTCAGCGATGTGCGGCTGCCCTCGAACGCCGTCGTCGGGGAGGTCGACAACGGGTGGCGGCAGCTGATGGCCGGACTGAACCACGAGCGGCTCTTCCTGGCCGCCGACATGCTCGGCCTGGCCCGGCGCGCCTTCGACGACACTGTCGCCTACGTCCGCGAGCGCGAACAGTTCGGCCGACCGGTCGGCTCGTTCCAGGCTCTGCGGCACCGGATCGCCGATCTCGCCGTGGAGATCGAGTGCACCCGGCTGCTGGTCCGGGAGGTGGCCGCGGACTGCGACGCCGAACCGGACCGGCTCTTCCCCCGCGAGGCGTCCATGGCGAAGCTCAAAGCCACCGAGACCGCCAAGCGGGCCGCCCTGGAAGGCATGCAGATGATGGGCGGCTACGGCTACGCCACCGAGTACGACATGGAACGCCATCTGCGGGCGGCGGTCGTCTCCACCGTCTACGGCGGGACCAGCGAGATCCAACGGGACTTGATCGGCAAGAGTTACGGGCTCTGACGTACGGGGCCCGGCGGGCGCTTTCGCTGCGGGGTGAAGCGCCCGCCGCCGTGTTCCGGACCGAGGATCAGCCCTCGTACAGCTCCGTCAGCGCGGCGCCGTACTTCTCGCGGATGACCCTGCGCCGCATCTTCAGCGACGGCGTCAGCTCACCGGTCGCCGGGCCCCACTCCTCGGCCAGCAGCCTGTAGCGCTTGACCTGCTCGGTACGGTTCAGCCGGGAGTTGGCCGCGGCCACGGCCCGGTCCGTCTCCTCCCTTACGGCTGGATGCGCCGCCAGGGCCGTGAGGTCGCCGCCGGTGTCGATGCCGTGGGCCGCCGCCCAGGCCGGTGCCGCCTCCGGGTCGAGGACCAGCAGAGCCACGAGGTAGGAACGGTTGTCGCCGTGGGCGAGGGCCTGCCCGATCAGCGGGTGCTCCTTGAGGGCGTTCTCCACCAGCGCGGGGGAGACGTTCTTGCCGGTCGAGGTGATGATCATCTCCTTCTTGCGGTCGGTGAGCCAGAGGTAGCCGTCCTCATCCAGCCGCCCGATGTCACCGGTCCGGAGCCAGCCCTCCTGCGACACCGCGGGCCGCACCGTGCCGTCCTCCCGCAGATAGCCCGAGAACACGGTCGCCCCGCGCACCTCGATCTCTCCGTCCGCGGCGATCCGGACCTCGGCCGAGGAGACGGGCCGCCCGACCGAACCGAGCCGGAATCCGGTGCGGGGACTGTTGGCGGTCGCCACCCCCGTGGTCTCCGTCAGCCCCCATGCATCCATGATCACGATGCCGAACCCGGCCCAGAACCGCACCACGTCGATCGGCATGGGCGCCGACGCGCTGGCCGCCCAGGTGACCCTGTCCAGACCGCCCGCGGCCAGCAACGGCAGCAGGACCTGCTCCCGGTGCCGGACGTAGGCGGCCTCCAGTCCGGCGGGCGGCTCCTCGCCCCGCTCCCGGTGGGCGACATGGTCACGCGCCACCCGCGCGGCCTCCTCGATGACCGCCTGCTGCTCCGCCGGCAGCAGCGACAGGACGGACCGGACGGTGGCGGCGAGCTTCTCCCACACGCGCGGCACGCCGAAGAACTGGGCCGGGCGCACCTTGCGCACCGTTTCGGCGAGGCCCGCCGGATCGGGACACAGATGGACGTGCGACGCACGGTGGCACGGCAGGTAGATGCCGAGCATGCGTTCCGCGATGTGCGCGAACGGCAGGTAGCAGATGTGCTCGACGTGCGGCGGCAGCTCCACGACCTCGTCCAGCGCGCGGGCGTTGGCCAGCACGTGCCGGTGGTTGAGCACCACGCCCTTGGGTTCCCCTGTGGTCCCGGAGGTGTAGACGACGGTCAGCGGGTCCTCGGGCCGGGCCGTGTCCAGGGACTTCGCGAACTGCTCCGGCACCGGTTGCCTACCGAGGGCGGCGTACGGGAAGTGGCCGTCCTGCGCCCCGGGTTCCACGACGACGAGCCGGTCCAGGCGCGTGTCGGCGTCGTCGAGCAGCGGCGCCCACAGGTCCACCTGCGCCCGTCCCTCGACGACGGCGATCCGGGCCCGGCAGTTGCGGGCGATGTGGGTGACCTGTTCCGCGGCCGAGGTGCCGTAGACGCTGACGGGCACCGCGCCGAGGCGGACCAGCGCCAGGTCGGACAGCCAGTGCTCGGGCCGGTTGGCCATCATGAGCAGGACGTGGTCGCCTCGGCCGACGCCGAGCGCCGCGTACCCGGCCGCGAGCCGGGTGGTGCGCTCCCGGACCTGGGCCCAGCTGAGTGTGGTCCAGCCGTTCTGGCCGGTTCCGCCGCCGTCCGCCTGCCTCCAGGACAGGGCGGGCAGGTCGGCGTACTCACGGGCGTTGCGTTCCAGCAGCGACGGCAAGGTCGTTCCGGTCGGTTCCGCTGGTGGTCTCCCAGTGCTGCGCGGGGCTGTCGTCATCGAACTCGGCCTCCTGGCGGTCGGGCACTCGGTGTTTTGGGGGACTCCGTCCAACTGCCCTGCGCGGTCGCGCGGTCGATCCGCTCCCGTGGCCGCGTGGTCGCTGGTCGAGCTCATCGGTTCCTCTCGGGAGGTGATTCAACGGCTGCGGAACCGGGGACTTACTGAGCGTTCACTAAACAACGTAGGAGCGACAGGGAGGCCGGTCAACTCCTGGGACGGGTCGAGTTTTCGACCGCGTTCGCAGGAGCATGTCGAGACAACTTCCCTTCTGGGTAATGGACTTCAAAGAGAGGACGTCGAGTGAGCGCCGGCGGCTTCCTCCGCACTTGCTGATCGATCGATAAGCAAGAAGGCAGCGGTAACGGCCCCCGCTTGGCCGTACGATGTCCCCCGTCGCCGACCCGTCCGAGGAGAGCCGTTGAGCACCGAACCGAGTCAGGCCGTCGCCGCCCCCGCGCAGCGCTGGCGCTCGTACGGACCGCTCACCCTGCATCCCATCCTTCAGCACGCCATGGAGGCGTTCAACGAGCACGGCTATCACGGCACTTCGGTCCGGGAGATCGCCGGGCGGGTCGGCGTCACCGTGCCCGCCCTCTATTACCACTACGAGAACAAGCAGGCGCTGCTCTCCACATTGCTGGAGACATCCATGAGGGACGTCCTGGACCGCTGTCGGGCCGCCGCCGAGGAAGCCGGTGACGACCCGCTGCCCCGCTTCAGCGGCATGGTGGAGTCGATCGTGCTCTACATGGCCCACCGCAAGGGGCTGGCCTTCCTGGACACCGAGATCCGCAGCCTGGAGCCCGCGAACCGCGCCCGGTACGTGGCGCTGCGGGACTATCTGGAGCACATGCTGCTGGACACCGTGCAAGCGGGCATCCGCCAGGGCACCTTCACCACTCCGATTCCGGCCGACGCCGTCCGCGCGGTCCTCATCATGTGCCAGGGCGTCGCCAACTGGTACCGCGAGAGCGGTTCCCTGACCGCCGAGGAGGTCGCCGAGCGCCACGTCCTGCTGAGTCTCGGCACGGTTGGCTACCGCGGAGCCTTCAGCGGCGAGGCCGTCCCGGCACCGCGGCCACGGGGGGCGACGCGGAGGCGACAGGCCTGAGGTCTCCAGCAGGACCGGAGTTCCTCATGCCGTGCCGACAACCCGTTGGCGAGCAGGATGCAGGATGGAGGCAGATGGAGGCAGTCGGCCTGGTCGCCTGCTGGTCTTCGCCCTCTTGACCGCCCTCAGGCCCGGGCTGACCGTACCGCCATCAGGAGCCCGCTCGCCCAGGCCATGCGGACGGAGTGAAAGTCCTCTCGTGCCTCCAGGTCGGCCAGGAGGCGCTTGACCGCGGCTTCGTGGTCCTCCGGCCAGTCGGGCTGCGGGGTGAGGTCGTCGATCAGGTACGTCCCGCCGAGGGCCACGAGTTGCAGGGCTCGTTCCAGGTGGCTGAACTTGCCGGGCCAGGTGTCCGCGAACACCAAGTCGAACGGTTCCCCGCCGTAGTTCCGCAGCCATGCGCCGCCGTCCTCGGCCACGAAGGTCACCCGTGGATCGGACCCCAACTCCTCGCGGGCGACCCTCTGGACGACCTCGTCGAGTTCGACCGTGACCAGATGAGAAGCGCGGTCCATCCCACTGAGAAGCCAGGCGGTACCCTCGCCCACGCCCGTGCCGAGTTCGAGGATGCGGCCACCGGGACAGGCGGCCGCGAGGACGGCCAGCAAGCTGCCGGTGCGCTCCTCGCAGGACCTGATGAAGCCCGCTGCGCGCGCGGCAGCACGCAGGGCCGGCAGAGAGACCGGGAATCGGCTCGGCATGTCGTCCATCCGGTGGATGATGCGGCCTCCGTGCCTGCCCCGCAACGACTTTCCCGCCTTTCAGCGGCTCCCCGGCCGGTCCCCGACAGCATGTTGCCCCAGGCCGCATCGTCGACTACGGGCCGCAAGCACAAGGCGGTCAACCCGAACAGGCCGAACAGGCCGACCACCACAGGAAGCACGGACCGCGGCGGCCAACTCCCCATCATGCGAAGCCGATCCGCAAGGAGCGGTCGAGCGCGGCATCGACAAGACCGATGGGCGGCTCGGCCCTGGCCGGCCGCCACGGCAAGGGCCCGCGCAGTTTCCGGGCCGCAGAGTTGCGAGCCTCCGCCATCCGGATCCGCAGCCTCGGGCCGGCATCATGCCGTCCTCTGCTCGCCGATCGCGTCGGCGAGGGGCGTGTTCGCTTGGCCGACCGCGGCATTCCGCGCACGGAGAATCGCCCAACCGACCAGCGCCGCAGCCATCACGGTGAGCACGAGACCAGCCACCGTGGCGGCTTCCTGGAATTCCGCGGACTGCTGCGTGCTCCAGTTCGCTGTGGCGATGTCGCCGGTGAAGAGGGTCGCGAGAATGGTGCCGGTGACGGCGATGCCGACGCCTGAGGTGACTTCGGTTGCGGTGTCGGTGAGCGCCGCGCCGATGGAGGTCCGGTCCTTGGGCAGGCCACCGAGCACGTTGACCGCGGCGACGACGCCGGCCACGCGCATCCCGGCGGCTACGAGGACGAGTGCGATCGCGACCCATACGTATCCGAATCGGCTCAGCAGACTGTAGAGGGCGAGCCCGAACACGACCGCTGCGGCACCGAGCCATGCGGCGCGGCCGATACCCACGCGTTCCACGAGCGGATTGATGAACGGGCCTGCCGCGAGGAGGACGACGACCTGCGGCAGCATGCCGATGGCGGCGAGCGCGGGCGTCCACCCCCAGTCGAGCTGCAGTTGCAGGGTCACCAGGTAGCCGAGACCAGCGGTCGCCAGCCCCGCGGCGGCCTTGTAGGCCAGGCCGCTGGAAACGAGCGGGCGAGCGACGAGCTTCGGGTCGAGAAGCGGATAGCGGATCGAACGCTCACGGACGAAGAAGGAAATCGCCCCCGCGACGGCCACAGCGGTGGCCGTCCAGGGCGCCCACGAGCCGATGCCTTCGTTCACGAACAGTGTGGGCGCGACGAGCGCGAGCACGATCGCCGCCGTGCTCAGCACCGCTCCGAGGACATCCACCGGGTCGCGGTGGAGGTCAGCCGCCTCGTCCGCGGCTACACCGACCCGCACACCGATCACCGCGAGCACGGCGATCGGCACGTTCACCAGCAGCAGGACCTGCCAGGGAGCGATGGCGAGCACGAAGCCTCCCAACGTCGGGCCGATCGCGAGCCCGACGAGACCGACGGTCGAGATGAGCGTTATCGCACGGACGCGCAGGCTCTCCTCCTCGAACAGCCGGAAGGCCAGCGCCATCGACCCTGGAGTCGTCATCGCCGCCGCGACACCCATCACTGCCCGGACGACGATCAGTTGCTCCGCATTGGTGACGAAAGCGGTCGCCAGGCTCGCGACACCCAGCAGCACCAGCCCGACCAGCATGATCCGTCGCCGGCCGAACCGGTCGGCCACCGCGCCGAACACCAGCATCAGACCGCCGAACACGACTCCGTACGCGCCCGTCACCCATTGCAGCGCGATCGTCGAAGCACGCAACTCGCGTCCGATCGTGGGCAATGCGACGTTCAAGATCGAGTTGTCCAGCATCTCGAACAGAAACACTGCCGACAGCCCGGCCAAGGCCACCCAGGCCTCGCGCAACGACCGGGGCACAGGAGAGGGATCCGCCACAGCGAGTGCGGGTCCGGTTTCGTTGGGAGTGCTCACGAGCAGCCACCTAAGATAGAGAGGTCTGTCTTACGGCTGCCAGAGTAGGGCGCTAGAATAAGATAGGCAAATCTTTCCAAGGAGGTTACGGATGCCCGAGCGGCGCCGCGGAGCGGCACTGGAGAAGGCGCTCCTGGATGCGGCCTGGGAAGAACTCACGGACAGCGGCTACGCCAGGTTCACCATGGACGCCGTCGTTCGGCGCGCGGGCACCAGCCCTCCCGTCCTCTACCGCCGCTGGTCCGACCGTGACGAACTCGTCCGGGCAGTCGTCGTCCACATTCTGGAGAAGTACCGCCTCGGCATTCCCGACACGGGAAGCCTCCGGGAGGACGTCCTCACCCTCATGCGGGAGATCAACGCGACCCGTGTCCAGCTCATCACCGTCATGAGCGTGCACCTGGCCGGCTACTACCAGGAGACCGGCGTCAGCCCCGGCGAGCTCCTCGCGAAGGGGCGCGCGAAAAGCGTCGACGTACTGTTCGACCGGGCCATCGACCGCGGCGAGATCAAACCGGGACGCCTCACCGAACGCATCAAGTCCCTCCCCTTCGACTTGCTGCGCCACGAAATCCTTACGACCTTCGCCCCCGTACCCGACCATGTCCTCGAAGAGATCGTCGACACGATCTTCCTCCCCCTGGTGCACTGACCCCAGCGGCAGCCAGAAGCTGGTCGAGGCGGTCCGACCCGGACAGTGGCGCTGTCGAAGATGACTCCGACGGGCTCCACCGGGCTGTCGGGCGGGCGAGTTCCCCCGGCAACCGCACGATCCGTGTGGTGCCTTGTTCGGGATGTCCCACAGCCTCGACAGCACCGGTGCCGGAAACGCGGCCGGCCGCCTTTTGATCTGGACCTGTGACTCGCCGTCGGCGGAAGGTCAGAGTCCTGGTCCGTAGCCAGGGTCCGGGTGCTGTCGAGGGGTCCACCACTCCATGAGTCCCCAGATGCCGAACACGAGCGCGACCAGAGCCGCGAGTACCGAGACCCACGGCCGGCAGGTCCAGCGCGTGGTCAGCGACCAGACCAGCAGCGGCACCAGAGCGCCGCCGAGCACGATGAGCGGAAGGTCGACGTAGAGCACCCGCAGGTTACGGGCATGGCCCTCGAACCCGCCGTCGATACTGAACGCCGCCCGCGGTGCCCACACGAGTGCCGCTGTCGTCGCGCCGAGTCCGGCAAGGAGGCAACCGGCGCCGCCGGTGGTTCTTGAAGTGGTGTCCATGTCCCGTCCAGTGGAATTCCGCCCCTGCCAGTGACGGACGCTGACGGCATGGTGCGTGGTTCCGCTCGGGTTCATGGACGGACACCCGGTCACGGCGGAGACATGGAAGGGAGGCCGGTCGGAACCAGTGGGAGGAGCCCGAGCGCGCCGCCGCCGACCGCGGGAACAAGGACGCGCAAGTCCCGCCGGGCGCAGTCTCGTTGAGTGTCCTTCCAGGTCCCGGGACTGCCCAGGGAATGTCAGTACCACCTGCGATGCTTCCGGAGCCACCCAGGAGGAGGAACCGTGAGCTTCGGCTACAAGACGTCATGGCTCGCTGTGCGCGACGCCGCACCGGAGGAGGTCGCCGACGCCCTCGGACTGCGGAACCGGCGGATCATGGACTGGACCGACGGCACCAACGCCGCCTACCGCCAGGGAGTCTTCGTGGCCAGGCCGGTCCCCGACTGGACGATCGCCCACGGCCGGATCCATCTGGCCCCCGGAACCGAGGCCACCGATCCACGCTTCCCCGCCTGGCTTCAGACGCTGAGTACGCAACTCGGGGATGTCCAGTTCTTCGCCACCGACCGCATCGGCGAGTACCACGCCTGGGCCAAGGCTGAATCCGGCGCGCTGACCCGCGCCTACTGCTACATCGGCATGAGTGGTGACGTTCCGCTGCACATCGGCGAACCCACCGACGTCGAGTTGGAACTGGGTGTCGGACAGCGCTGGCTCGAAGACGGATGGCAGGACTGGCGGGAATCCGAATTGGACGCCTGGTCCGCCGCCATGCCCAGCGAACACCATGTCATGCGAATCGCCCAGAATTGGGGTATCTGCCCCCTCGATATCCCGGACGACGCGGTCGACGTCCCAGGTATCCACGGCTTCCCGTCAGGCGTCGAGCCCAGCCACAAACCCTGACGTTCGATCGAGAAAGGCCCTCACCGCGTCGGCGCGCGGTCCGGCACGCGCCGCGGGTGGTCAGCGGTCCGGCAGAGCCTCAACAACTCGGGCAGGCCAACAGGTTGCGGCTGACGGCCCGCGAAGGCCCTGGCCTTCCAGATGTGAACCATGGTCAGGGCCGCCGGTGAAGTCTCGTCGACCGGTGAGATGGTTTCCGGGGATCTTCCGCTCCCACCACCGTGTCGGAGATCATCACCATATGAACTCTGAGCACGCGGCCTATGAAGCACGCTTCGGCTGGACCGCCCGAACGGTGCTGATGACCCTGATAGGCCTCGCCTTCTTCGGTTGCGCCTTCCTCCCGAACGCACCGCTCCTCATGGCCGTGTCGGTCGGCGCGTTCGGGCTCGTCGGCCTCCTGACGTTCAGCGTGGGTGCGCTCTCCCGCAAGGTCGCGCTCCGAGTCGACGAGAACGGCGTCACACTGGGGGGAAGCCCGCTTCCCGTCGGCTACAAGACGGACGTCGTGCCTTGGACGGACATCATCTCCGTCGTGCTGTGGACTCAACACGTAGGCCGGAAGAAGATGCCTTACATAGGACTTCAGCGGAAGCAGGGATCTCCGCAGCTTCCCGGCCAGCCGTACGGCCCTCATCGCCAACGGATGTACGAGACTTTGATTCCTCATGTATCACCCGAAATCGTCCATGCAAGCCGACCGGTCAACTTGTGGAACCTCGACCGCGCTCGCCTCGAATCCGCAGTGGAAACCTTCGCGCCACAGGTCGAAGTCGTCGACATCAGCCATAGATGAAGCCCGGCTGACCGCCCCGGTTCAGGGCGAGTTCTCACCGAGCCCTCGCGGGTGCCAGGGACGACGGAAGTCGACGACGCGTCTGCCGCTGCCAGAATCAGCGCATGCTGAGGATCGGATCCATCGTGATGGGTGTCTCGGATGTGCCGCGCGCTGCCGCGTTCTGGACGGAGGCTCTGGGTTACGTCCCGCGCGAGGAGATGGAAGACGACTGGGTGGTGCTGGTGCCGGCGGAGGGGTACGGGCCCCAACTGTCGCTCGGCCTCAGCGAGACGGTGGTCCAGACGTATCCGCGGGTCCATCTGGACCTCTACGCCGGGGACGCGGCAGACCAGGCGGCCGAGGTCGAGAGACTGGTGGCCCTGGGCGCCCAGCGCGTGGACTGGGATCTCTATCCCCACGACGCGGATTTCATCGTGCTCGCCGACCCCGAGGGCAATCGGTTCTGCGTCATCGACACCGGTCACGGTTGACGGACTGCCGGCAGCCGCAGACAACTCGCCGAGGGAGCCGTACGGGAGGACCGGCGGCGCCCTCGCGGCCATGCGCTGGGGGCTTCTGACCGTGATCTACAACGACGCGTGTGGGCCGCTCTCCTGAATGGCCCCAAGGTGTCCGCCCTCGGACGGTGGCTGAATGGTCCCAAGGTGCCCGCCCTCACGGCAGGAGGCGGGGCTGCCGTGCTCGGTACCTAGGCGCGCAGGCCGGCGCCGCGTGATCACCCCGCCGCACCGAACCAGGTCCGCAGCGGCTCGTCGAGGTCCTGGCTCGGAGCCGTCCAGCACACATGCCCGTCAAGCCTGACCAGCACCGCCTCCACGCCGTCCCACGGCAGCGCTCCCACCAGCACCGCCTTGATCCGGTCCCGGTAGGACAGAACCGGCGCGAGATACTTCTCGTCGGTCATCAGCAGCACTCCCTGGCCCGTGTGGAACAGGTCGCTCGCCCAGCCGTCCTCGACCTCGAGACTCGACCAGCTCGTACTCGTCGCCGTAGAACAGGCGGAAACGGCGGGCCACTTCCTCGGTCGTGACGTCGGCCAGCTCGATGTCCCCGCCGGAATACACGAACCGGGCCAGGCCCGGCTCGCCGATCGGTACGACGCTGGCGAAGCTCCCGTCCGGCCGACTCCTCCGGGCCTGGCCCATCGACGTCCATCCGGTCGGCGGCTGCGCCGTACCGGCGCCGAGCACGACACTCGTACTCGCGAAGCAGGTCCTCGATACGCCGGTTGGCGACGTCCCGCCGTCCGTCGAGACACTTCGCATAGCGGGTCAACAGGACCTCGACGCTGTTGCCGGCGCGCTCGGCCACCTCGGTAGGGTCGACGCCCGCGTTGAGCCACGTCGACAGCGCCGAGTGACGAAGATCGTACGGGCGACTCGCGAGCGGCGACATCGCGACAGCCGGTGGAAGGGCGCACGGGGTGGTCCGCGGACACGCTCACGGGCCGGACGGCCGCCGCCGCTGGTGCGCGGCGGCGGCCGTGGTCGCAAGGACGCGAGGCCCCCCCGGGCCATCGTGTTCTCACGCACTGCCCTCCGTGGCGGCGGGGTTGCGGGAGCACCCCGAGTGGAAAACGCCGGGAGGACGGAAGCTGGAGCCGCGTTCTCCGACGATGCGGCTCCGGCCGGCCTCGATTGCGACTCGGGGGCTGGGAGCCTGGGGAGGGGACTTGCCGGTTCCGTCGATACCCGAACCGAAGTCCCGCCTGCCCTGTTGGGAGCCTAGAGCAGTTGCAGGACGAGCGGAACAGGGCGTGACGTACGCGTTCTCGCCTCGCGGCGGCTTCGGCACCTGGCAGGCACGGCTGGCAGAGGGTGTGCGCACGCCCGGAGACCGCGTCGGTCACCCGCGGCGTCCGCGGTCCCGCCGGTCCTCGCGATTCCAGCGCGCTCGGTGCTGACGGCTGTAGCGGCGGTCCCAGCGGTCCTGACGGTCCCGGTAGTCCTGGTACTCAGCGAAGTCCGACCCGCCACCACGGCCGTAGCGGGTGGCTCCGAAGGCCAACACAGCCGCGGCGACCCACCAGATGGGGTTCAGGAAGCCGAAGCCGAACAGGACCACGATCAGGACGAGAAGCAGAACGAACACAGTGGTCCTCCCAGAGAGCGGAACACAGCATCGGTACCGGGGACTGGGGCCTTACCCACAGCGTAGTCCTGCCTGAAAACTGCCGATAGCGCGCGACACATCGTCTACTGCCGCACGTCGATGGCCACTTGACACCCGTCGAGGAAATACGGGCAGGGCTCGCGTACGATCCGCCGCCCCTGCCCCCGGCACAGCGACCCCGACGCGGCCTGGTGGAAGGAGCATGTACTGCCGCCGACCGAGCCGACGGACACCCTCACCGAGGGCGCCTCCACCCCAGCTGCCCCAGGCCTGCCCCTGGAACTCCCCTATACCGACGTCGTGTTGACACTGGAAGGCGCCGGGCGTTGACTGACAGCACGCGACGTAGGGGCATGCCAATCCGGATCATTCGGGCGACGCATTTCCTCCTTCCCGCTCCGCCCTGCCCCCGCGGAATCACGAGTCTTCCCGCGATCCGGAGGTCCGGCGATGCCGCGGATTCCTCTCCTTCCGCCGATCCGTACCGACCGCGGTCGCAGGTAGTCCACCTTCAACGACGAGGCCGACCATGAGTGTTGGACGAACCGTCAAGAACAGGTCGCAGGAAATCAAGGGCCGGATCACCGAAGCGTTGGGCCGGGCCACCCGCAACGGGAAACTGGAACGGCGGGGCAAGGTCGAACGGATCTCCGGCAATCTGAGGCAGGCGGGTGAGAAGGCGAGGCAGGCCTTCAAGCGGTGAACGCAAATACCGCGGGCGGTTCCCCCGTCGTACGAACACGGTCTCGTCGGCATCGACGCGGAATTCGCCAGGAGGACTGAGGGAATGGCAGCCGTGTTCATTGTCGTGATCACCACCTTGATCGTCCTCGCGACGACGGCCGTACTCGTGGGACGTGGACCGGTCCGGTACAGCGGCGGCCCGAGCCTGCGCTTCGGACCCTCGTACGACCCTGCCCTCACCCATGACGAAGACCCCGGCGTGGCTGATCCGAGACCCGGCCGGCATTGAAGCCGTACGGCTCCCTCCGAAAAGATCACCGATGCGCGTCCGACCGCCTCAGCCCAGGCGGCAGAGGCTCCGAAATCGGCCCATGGCGACCAAAGGCGCAGGTATGTCAACACGCATGTGTGCGTATCGACGTCATCCTGGACCGAAGGCGGTGATCGCCGTGGCCGCCACCGCCGCGTTCCGGGCGCCGCGAGGCCGGCCGGGAAGACGTCCCAAAGCCACAGACCGCAGTACCGTTGGTTTTGGGTTGGTTCACTCTCACGTGCAACCGCCCGGAAGGGCGGCTCCGGCGTGTTTGCGCCGGAGCCGTTGACTCATGCCTCGTGAGGATGCCGCGCCTGGAAGGGATGGGGCCACGGACGACATCCTGCCCGCCGAACAGGAGAAGGGGATCTTCCAGCACTACGGCATGACCTACCAGCCAGGTGTGAACGGCGAACGCCAACTCGCGCGACGCTGAGCGACGCTGAGCGACGGCACCCTGTCCCACCCGGACCGGTCCGATCCGATCCGATCCTTGCCAAAGAAGGCGTTCAGACGATGGTGCTCTTCCTTCTCCTCGTCCTCGCTGCCGTCATCCTGGGAATCATCGGCGTCACAGCGCAGGGCCTGGGATATCTGCTGGTCATCGGCGTCGTGCTTCTCATGGCCGATGCCGCCATCGCATACGCCCGATGGTCCCGGAGCACCAGGTGTCGCCCCCATCCGCCGGCGGCGGGCGACGGGCGACCGCGCGTCCGGCACACCGTGGAACCCGCACCACGGGAACCGTCTGCCGGACTCCGGCCAGGCGCGCACAGGCTCCTGCCGCTCTCCTGCACCTCCGGCCACGGGGCCCCTGATGATCCCACCCGAGACCGACGCCGTCTCCGGCCGCCCGGTTGATGACCACCGCCCCGGATCCGGGGGTGGGTGAACGGTGGGCTGCACAATGGGCGGTGTTCGGAACCGGTGCCTCGACAGGGCCCGTCCGACGTGCGTGGGAGTAACGTGGAGGCATCGAGAGTACTTCGCACACCGGCCACCATGCCCGTGTCGTTCTCGGCGAGTGACGACACCGGGCCGCCACGTCAAGCGGCGGCCGGGAGACAGGTGCCCGCGATGTCCGCGACCACCAACCACCCCCCGCTGCGGATCGCGCCCTTCAGGGCTCCGACCGCTCGTCTCGCACTGAAGACCGTCAGTACGTCCCGAGGCTCTCTCGACGGTGCCTGGTGGCCCCACTCCCGGGACCTGGCTCACGAACTCTCTGCTCTGGCCGACGTACTGGACCCACTGTCCGGACGGATCACCCGGATCGCCGTCAACCCGACGTACTGGCCGGCCATCCCGAGCAGCGTGCCCGTCAACGGTCATCTGGTGAAGCTCCGTTGGTTCACAACGGAGCTGGACCCCCACAAGATCCTGCTGCTCTCCCACACCACGGGCAGCTGGAACCTGCTGGTGGTACCGCCGGAGGCCGGGGCCGCGGCGGCCGGACGCCTGATGACCGCCGCGAGCGACGGCTCCGGCCCTCCGACGACCGCGAGCGCGCTCATCGCGGCGGAACACGCCCTCCATGGTGGTTCCGTGACTGACCGGGACCAGGATTCCGAGGAACCCTGGGAGGAGGGCGATGACGCCTCCTCCTGCCGGACAGCCGGCGCCCGAACCAGCCTCCTGATCACGGCGAACTGAGCATCATGGTCACCGCCGTCGCCTTCAGCTCCCTGCTGATCCTTACCGTTGTGGCCACCCGTGTGATCACTCGGCTCAGCGCACGGCGCGCGGAGAACAGCGATCTCCGCGCGTACGGCAGCCCACCGGCCGGGGGGAACATCCCGGAGGGGCCGAGCAGTAGCGGGACGCCGTCGCGGACTCCCATGTCGCGGCCTGCCACGGGGCTGCGGGGGCCGAACACCGCGACCGCCAGAGCTTTCTGAGCCGCTTCGAACAGCATGTGCAACGCCCGGCCTTCGACACGGTGGTCGCCGACAACGGGCGTCCTGGTCGGCCGCCCAGGGGTTCCGAATCGCCCGTACCGGGGACTGGTGGTCGAGCTTTCGAGCAGAGAGGCTCCCGCGTCGGTCCGGACACGGACGAGCAGCCCGTGTGGCGCGGGCGCCTGGAGCCGGGGCTGTCAGCAGTCGCCGACCGCCGCAGCCGCCATCAGCGGCTCAGCGTCCGCCGCGTCGACCTCCGGCGGCACGACCAGCAGGTCTCTACGGCCCCGGCCCTGGCTGAGCAGACTGATGGTGTGTCGCCCGTGCGGCCCGGCCGACCTGCGCAGCAGTACGACGTGGTTGGCGACGAGCATGCGTCCGGGCGACATCGGCCACATCGCCGTATGGACCGTCACGGCGACGATCTGTCCCCACAGACGGGGCAACGTGCCGATCAGAAGCGGGAGTTCGCCGAGGAGATCGCGTGAGCGTGGCCACCATGCCCCGTCGATACGCCGGGGCAGGGCACTGTGCGGCGCCAGCCGCACGCGGGCGAGAGGCAGGGAGGACAGGGGTTCGAGGACAGTGGCCATGGAAACTCCGGTCTGGGGGCACGTCTTCGGTGCACCGAGGCTCGCGCCGCGACCCGGCGGCGAGCGGGACGCCTCGGTCGAGCCGAGGGCCGGACAGGACTCCTTGAGCTCGTTGGCCTCGTTAGTCTCGGTGGCCTCGGTGGCCTCGGTGGCCTCGGTGCGAACCGTACGGCCGCGGACTGGGGCTGCCTTCGTACAGGGGCGGGCGGGCCCTCGATCGATGGCCCCGTTCCCGCTCTGCTCGTCGTCGACAAGGCGCGGGCGAAATATGCGCGCGGCAGACACTCCGCCTCGGAATGGGCGTCGGTTCCAGGGTCCGTGCGTCGGCCCGCACAGCGTGGCTGGAGCGGCCGGGTGACTCCGGCCGCCGCACAGCCGAGCGGAGGGCGGACGCTTACGGCCGTCATTAGGGCGGCACCTGCTCCGGGCGATGAGCCGCCCGGCGTCGTCCTGCGCCGGGGACGAGACCGGCCCGATCACCGGCGTACGACGTGCCCTCGGTTTCCCCACCGTACCCCGCCCGACGGAAAACGGGACTGCGGAGACCGCACGTCGTGCGGAACCGCCGCCCACGCCCCGCCCGTTGCGGCCTTCGCGATCCGCTCCGCCGATCCGAGACGGGCTCTCGACGCAGCCTTCGATGTCGTCGTCAACGGCGCGTCAACCGTGTCCGGGGCGGCCGGAGAAGCACAGCGCGACTGAGCCGCAGGTTGCTGCCGGCCGGGTCCTTCTCAAGCCTTCGTCACCCCTTTCGACCTGGACGTCCGGTGAAGCGGGCCGCGGCGATGTGACGCGACGGGCCCGGTTCGTCGAACGCGTCCGCGGAGCAAGGCACAAGCCTCCGGAGCCGGTCGGGGCCCGGAGGCTTCCTCGTCCCGCGCTCCGCCCATGGCCGCCTTGGCCGCTGCAGGAGGGCGGCGCAAACGTTCGTTGCCGAGACCGCGTCACCTGCCCGCGTGCCACCGCCGACGAAGCTGTAGGCGCTCGTTCCCCGGATCCGGCCCGCTCGGGACATGGGAGTCGCACCCGGACAGCTGGGGCGAGCGCGGCGGGCCGTGTCGGCGGACGTGCGCAGGGATCCCGGCGGCCGCGAGCTGCGCGGCACGGCGGGGTGACCGGCGTCCGGGTGACGCCGAGGCCCCAAGTGGAGCCCACGAGTGGTGGACGTCTCCCCGCCGACCCAGGCTGGCGGACGCAGTGCCCGCCCCGGCCATGCGGCGGCGGGTGGAACCACGCCCCGGCCGTCCCGGTCGAGACGGCCGGGGCCGTCAGAGAGACGGGATCACATGAGGGAACAGGACATCGGTCCATGTTGCCTGCCGTCCGTTCGCGGGAGTGGCAGGACCCTACGAAGGAGGGCGCACCACCGGTACACACGGCGACGTTCACGGAGCGCGCGCACCACGATGGCGCTCGTCGCAACCGCTCTGGTCTTCCTGGGAGCGGCCGGTACGGCACCGGCCGGTGCCGTGTCATCACCCGCCGGCGAGCCCCGGTCGAAACCCCCGGCGCGATTCGTGCCCGGTCCTTGCCCGAAGACGCCCGAGCCGGTCCCCGGGCGATGCGGGGTCCTTGAGGTGCCCGAGAACCGCGCCCACCCGGCAGGGCGGACCATCCGGCTGGCCGTCGCGATCATTCCGGCCGCGTCGGCGACACCGGCGAAGGACCCGGTGGTGTTCATGACCGGGGGTCCCGGAGGCGACGCGATCGAGGAGATTCCTTTCCTGATCGGCGCCGGTGTGAACCGGGACCGCGATCTCATCGTCATGGCCCAGCGCGGAACGCTGCATGCGCAGCCGAACCTCGCCTGCCCGGAGATCGACCGGTTCTACGCGGACGCCGTGGGGCTGCGCTACGACGCGCCGTCGACCGGACGTCTCCTGGTGCGCGCGACGAAGGAGTGCCGGGACCGTCTGACGGCCGGCGGAGTCGAGCTGAGTGCCTACAACACCACCGAGAACGCCGCCGACTTCGCCGATCTGCGCACGGCGCTGGGCATCCACCGGTGGGACGTCTACGGGTACTCCTACGGCACCGACCTGGCCCTCACCTTCCTGCGGCGGCACCCCCAGGGGATTCGTTCGGTGGCGATCGACTCCGTCGTACCTCCGCAGATCGTGAGCCTGCCGTGGACCTGGGACAGCGCCCGGGAAGGGATCGGCGCGATCTTCGCGGCGTGCGCGGCCCAGCCTCGCTGCGAGAGCCGCTACCCCGATCTCCCGCGCACGCTGACCCGGCAGGTCCGGCGGCTGGAGGCGCACCCCCTGGCAGTGACAGCGCAGCCGCCGGGTGGCGGAGACCCGGTGAAGGTCGTCCTCGACGGGGGCGCGCTGGTGAATCTGCTGGTCGCCAACGCCGTCCCCGCCGTCGACGTCCCCGCGGCCCTCGACGAACTCGCCCACCGAAACCCCGAGCGCTTCGCGCAGGCCCGCGCCGCCGGGGCGAATCCCGTCATCGGCGAGTTCGCCCACGGCCTGACCCAGTCGGTGGCCTGCAGCGAGTGGGTGCCCGGCCATCCGAGGTCCGACCTGCTGAAGGCGGGGCGCAGGGCGTTCCCCGGATGGCCGGACTCGGTCCTGGCCCAGGCACCCCAACTTCCCTTCGAGCACGACGTCTGCCGGGTCTGGAACGTCCCGGACCGCACCCCCGTCCAGCGGATCGCGACCGTCAGCAACGTGCCGACGCTCATCCTCTCCGGGACCTTCGACGCGAAGACCGGAGCGCGCTGGGGGCCCTACACGGGCCGTACGCTGCCCCGCTCGACCGCCGTGCGGATTCCCGGCATCGGCCACTGGGTGGTCCCCCAGTCGCCCTGCGCGGCAAGCGTCCTGGCCTCCTTCCTCACCCGTCCGGTCTCGCCCGACACCGCCTGCGTGGCGGGACTCGCACCGAAACCGTTCACCATCACCCCCGCCCCGGAGAACTCATGATGTCCATCCGCCCGCCCCACCACCGGCGCACTCTGCGACGGTTCCCGGCCGCACTGGCCGGAGCGACGGCCGGTGTCCTCGCCTTCGGTCTCGCCGTGACACCCGCGCGAGCCGAGGGCAGCCCCGCAGCGCCGCTCGGCACGGTCGCCCGGACGGTGGGCGACGCCCGCTTCGTGCCGGGCGCCTGCCCGAGGACGGCGGACCCGATCCCCGCTCTCGAAGGGGCCCGGTGCGGAACGCTCACCGTGCCCGAGAACCGTTCCCGTCACAGGGGGCGGAAGATCACCCTCGGAGTCGCGATCGTGTCAGCGGCCGCGAGCGGACCGGCACGCGATCCGATCGTGTGGTTCGCCGGCGGGCCCGGCGACGACGCGGTCTCCGAGGCCCAGTTGGCGATCGACGGTGGCCTGAACCGCGACCGGGACGTGATCTTCATGTCCCAGCGCGGGACCTACTCGGCGGACCCGGTGCTCACCTGTCCCAACGTCGACGAGTTCAACGCACGCGCCGTCGGACTCGTCTACGGTGCGCCGTCCACCGGGCGCCTGCACGTCGAGGCGACGCGGGCCTGCCGCGACCGGTCGGCGAGCCGCGGCGACATCAGCGCCTACGACAGCACCGAGAGCGCCACCGACTACGCCGATCTGCGCGTCGCGCTGGGCATCAAGCGGTGGAACGTGTTCGGTATCTCCTACGGCACCGATCTGGCTCTCCAGTACATGCGTGACCATCCCAAGGGCATCCGGTCGGTCGGCATCGACGGCGTCCTGCCGCCCTCCCTGGCGGGCGGGGCAGTGACCTGGAGCGCCGCACGGCAGGGCTTCGACGGCCTGTTCAAGGCCTGCGCCGAACAGCCCGCCTGCAACAACCGCTATCCGCATCTGTCGGACACCTTCGAACGCCTCGTCCGCCGGCTCGAAGCCCGTCCGCTCACCACCACCGTCACGCTGCCGGGGCAAGCGGCGCCGGTGAAGGTCGTGCTGGACGGCGGGGTCCTGGTGAACTGGCTGACCTCCGCCACCCACGTGGCGGCCGGAGTGCCCCGGTCCATCGACGAACTGGCCCACGGCAACCCGCAGCGCATCGCCGAGCAGTGGGCGGGAGGCAAGCTCAGCCCCCAGGCCATGGGCAGGATCGCGCACGGGCTCGCCTATGGCGTCTTCTGCCGCGAGTGGACACCGTTCGAGAGCGAGGCCGACGTGATCCGGGGCGGCCGACGGGCGTTCCCCACGTTCCCCCTCTCGGTGCTCGCCAACGCTCCCCAACTCCCCTTCCTCCATGCGGACTGCCGCGCCTGGGACGTCCCGGCCGCGCCACGCTCGGTGCGCGCGGTGACGCGGAGCGACATCCCGACCCTCGTCATGTCAGGCGGGTTCGACGCCCAGACCGCGCCGAGCAACGGTGCGTACGTGGCTCGTACGCTGAGCCGGTCCACCACCGTCACGGTTCCCTACGTCGCCCATGTCGCCTTCGCCGAGTCCCCGTGTGCCCAGGCGATCACCATCTCGTTCTTCAACAGCCCGACCGCGCCGAACACGGGTTGCCTAGCAGGTCTGCAGCCGCCCGAGTTCGACACCGGATCGTAGGACCCGGGCTGCAGGAACCGGACCGTAGGAACCGGGCCGTAGGACTGGGGGCAGTCACCCGCCCCCACCGGTCAGGTGTCCCTCGGGACTGTGCCACATCGTCAAACCGCGCCCCGGCCCGTACTCTCCCGGGACAGTACGGGCCGGGGCGCGGGCGGTGAGGTGTCGGTGGCCCGCGGTGTCTCCCAGCGGGCCGCCAGTTCCGCGAAGGAGGCGGCCTCAGGTGCCGACGGCATGCCGGCCCGGCCTCGCCCCCTCGCCCGGCTCACCAGTTCCTGCGGGGTCAGCGCGGCGAGGCGTTCGGTGGTGTGGGCGAGCAGTCGGGCGGCCGTGGCGGTGAGGGCTTCCTCCCCCAACGGCCGCTCCGGGAGCCGCAGTTCCTCGGCGAGGAGGGCCCGCAGTGTGTCGACCAGGTCAGGGGCGCCGACTTCACGGACTGTCAGGGAGAGGTGGGCGGAGAGCCCTTCGTCCGCGGAGGCCCAGTGAGCGAAGCCCCGGGGCACGTACAGGACGTCACCGGTGTGCAGTGTGGTGCGCAGGATCTCGGCCGGACGGGGCCCGTCCTGCTCGGTGACCCGGCCCGCGTGCCAGTTCTCGTCCGTGGGACCTTCGTGAATGTGCCAGGTCTTGCTTCCGGCCACCTGGACGACCAGGACGTCGGCGTCGTCGCGGTGCAGGGGGAGCCCTTGACGCCCCGCCGGTGTGACGAAGAAGAACGCTTCGACATGCCGTCCGAGTTCCTCGGCCAGGGAGACGAGCAAGGTGCGGGTGGGGGCGTGCCACTGGTCGACACAGCGCAGGAGCAGGGTGGCGCCCTTGTCGAGCAGCTCCCGGATCTTGCGGGCATCGGCGAATCCGCCCGGTGTGCTGCGGGCGACGGTCCGGGCGGTGGTGAACTTCCTCGTCGGCAGTTTGTCGCCGTCCCACATCTCGACGTAGGGCTCCCGGAAGAATTCCGTGGATATGGCGGCGTCGAGGTCGTCCAGCGTGAAGGAGCTGTAGCCGCCGCCGGCCGGTTGAAATACGCCGGGGCGGCTGTTCCAGTAGGAGATGAGGAACTCATCGGGGTTTCCCACCCATTGGGCGAGCGTCGGCGCGTGCATGGCCGTCCCTTCTTCGGATATGCGCTCGGTCACGGTTTTCCATGCATTTCAGGGCACCCTGACGTATGCCGGGCCGCCGGGCTTTCGGGGTGTCATACGGGCAGGACGGCCTCGGGATACCGTTCCAGGGCGGCGTGGGCGAGTTCGAGCGGAACGGAAAGCGTGTCGACCATCAGAAATCCGCCCACGGGGCACCGTACGACCGTCATGTCGGCGTCCTGCTCGACGACGACGCCGGGTGCGCCCAGTGCCGGGCCGAGAGGGAAGCCGTAGTGCGTGACCGTCGTGGCGCCGTCCGCCGATCCGGCCGCTGTCCGCCGTGCTCGTTCCCGCTCGGCGGAGCCGGAGAGCTCCTGCGCCAACCGGCGTGAGGTCCCGGTTGCCAGGCCGGGCACGGCGTTCACCCGTTGCACCGCCTCGTGCGCCTCCGGTGCCAGCAGCCATCGCTCGGCCGCGTCGCGCAGCTCCGTCACGTCCTGCTCCGTCAGTGCGTCGACCAGGACCGCGACGTCGACCACGTCCCGCCCCCGCAGGGGCTGCTGGAACAGTTCCTCCGCGATGAGCAGCAAGTGGGCGACCGTCTCGTCAGCGGGCAGTTCCGCGCGCAGGGGCACGGTCGCGGAGTTTCCGACGAAGGGCGCGGTGAGGAACTCGGCCGCGTACACGTAGTCCAGGTCCGACTCCGGGGAAGGCCAGTTCAGGGCCACCGCCCAGTGGCGCCGACCACCGCTCACGATCATGCTGACGCGGGCCTCGTCCACCGGCCTGTCCCGCGAGACCGCGGCCACGGCCGCCCACAGCTCGGCCTCGTCCGGCATCAGCAGGTCCACGTCCCTGCTCGTGCGCAGCACGCCCGGCGGGTAATAGCGCTGCAGGGCCGCTCCCTTGAGGACTTCCGCGCGGCCCACCCCGCGCACGAGCGCGATGATCCGGTCGTGCTCGTCGCGTCGTGCCCGCTCCACGTCGAGCAGCACGTCGCCGAGCCGTCCGAGCCTGCGGCCCTCGGCGGCAGCGAGCGAGCACACGGCGCCGGTCAGGCGCTGGTCGCGCCGGGCGGCCCGCTCCAGGACCAGCCCCAGCCGCACGTCCGGGGCCACACCCATGACCTCCCGCACGGTCCGCAGCGACAGATCCATGGTGCACCTCCAGGGAAAGGGCCGGCCGGTGCGCCAGGGGAACGGGAATACCGTCGTACGCCTGCCGACGCACCCGTGGCACAGCGGAATTTCGAGCATCGTAGCTTCGCGGGGCGGCACCGGACCCGCGTGATGCGGATTCCGGAAAACATTCGGCTCCGGGCATGACACGGGTTCTTGAGGTGAGGGAAGCCGCGACGTGCGGATTACGGAAGCAGCTGTTGCCGGGGCAATGGGGCCCGCCTACAGTCCCTTTCGTTCGACCAACTCCCAACGAAGGAGAATCACATGATGAAGCACGCTTCCATCCTGCGTCCGCGTCTCGACAAGGTGAAGCCGCAGAGCCGCTGAACCAGTATCTGAAGTGGAATGCCGCCACCTTTCGTGTGGCGGCATTCGCTTATACGGATCATTGAGGGAGAGTGCTTTCCTTGTACGAATTCCGGACCATCGACGGGCCGCTTCCGGTCATGGCGGTCGTCGACGAGCGGCTGAGCACGACCACGGTCTGTCTGAGCTCGAAGTACGGTTCGCGGGACGATCCGTCGCGGGACTGCGGTCTCGCCCATGTCCTCGAACATGTGCTGATGTCCGCGCCCGTGGGCCCGGTGCCGTCGTTCAGCGAGTACGTCGAGCGGCTGGGCGGGCACGCCAACGCGGAGACCGGCCTGGACCGCATGCTCTTCTACGCGCAGGTGCACGCCGACGACGCCGAGGAGATCACCGGTCTGCTGCAGCACGCGGTGCTGGACCCCCGGTGGGACGAGAGGACGCTGCCCCAGGAAAAACGGGCGGTCTTCCAGGAGTTGGCGACCGCCGCCGCCGATCCGAGCGACGTGGTGCAGGACGCCTTCCTCGATCACCTGTTTCCCGGCCACCCGCTGGGCCGGCCCGTGGGCGGCACACGGGAGACGGTCGAACGCTTCGATGTCGCCGCGATGGCGGCGGGGCACGAGGAACGGCTGCTGACCGCCCCGTTGTCGCTGATCGTGGTCGGCCCGGCCGTCCCCGCCAGTGCGGACCCGCTCCTCGCCGGTGTCCCGGCAACGGCGCTGGCACGACTCGGCACCGCGGAGCGTGACCTGGCCTCTCTGCCCGCACCCGGTCCGGAGCAACCGGTGCGCTGGCCGGACGAGTTCGCCTGGGTCTGCGCGGGAGCGCGTTCGGTCGGCAACCACGATCCGCGCCGCCCCCACTTCAACGTCCTCGCCCAGTTGCTGGGTTCGAGTCCGTCGTCGGTGCTGTACCGGCGGCTGCGCGGCGAGGCCGGTCTCGCCTACGCGTTCCAGTCGTGGAACCGCGGCTACGGCGAGACGGGCGCCTGGCGGGTGCTGGCCGGCGTGGACGCCGGCAACGGCGACGCCGCACTTGCCGTGATCCGAAGGGCACTTGAGGAGATCGCCACGGACGGCCCCAAGCCGGACGACCTGGACTCCGCCCGGCGCCAGGCGCAGATGCGGATCTTCACCTCCGTCGACGCCCCGCTGGAATGCGCGCGTTTCCTGGCCCTGCGCAGCGGTGGCCCGGCCGACTGGTCACCCGCCGCCGAGGTGGCGAACATCGCCGCGGTGAGCGCCGCCGATCTCCGCGAGGCGGCCGCGCAGGTGCTGAACGGCTGGCGGGCCGTGGTCCGGCCGGAGGCACCGTGACGGCCACGCGGGAATACCTCCGCCAGGCGGCCTCGGCCGGACTGGCCGACGAGGCAGCCGGGTTCGGCTTCGTCGCCGACCGCTGCGACGACCCGTTCACCGGGCGCCGGCAGGTCCTGGTCGAGTACTGCGACCCAGGACTGCCCGCCTCCCCCGCCGCACTGGAGGCGTTGCGCACCGCACTGCGCGCCCGCGGTCACGAGGCCGACACCGTGCTGCTGCGGGTTGCCGGCGATCATCGGCTGCCCACGCCGTGGCGACCTCGGCTGACGTACGTACGCCACGACCGGAGCCCGGCCACCGGGGCGGGCAACACCCCCTCCCCCGCCGGCCTCACGGTACGACGGGCGACCCGCGCCGACGATCCACGCGTACGCGACTGGCTGGTGCAGGCGTTCCGTAACGCCTATCCCGGCCAGGAGATCCGGTCCGGGCACCCCGGTGTCGCGGGCATCATGGCCGCTCCGGGCCGGTTGTCGTTCATCGCCGAACTCCATGGCGAACCGATCGGACACGGCACCGTGCTGACCTCCGAGCAGGACAGCGTGACCGGCGAGGAGTTCGCCGAGCTGGTGGACACCCTGGTGGACGACGCGCAGAGCCGGCGGGCCGCCATCGCCGCGCTGGTGGCAGCCGCCGTAGAGGCCACCGAAGGACGCCCCTTGTGCGGCCATGTCGTACACCCGTATGAGCCGGAGGCGGCGCGCGGAGCGGACAGCGTGCTGCGCGCCCTCGTGGCCGGTGACTGGTCGGTCGACCACTGTTTCTGGGAGAGCCCGTGGTGAGCAATGCGGAACAGGGTCCGGTGCGCCAGGAAGCGCCGGAGTACGCCCCGGGCGGGAGCGCGGCGACGGACGCCATCGTCGTCGAGGACGTCGGGCGCGTCTACGTCGACCGGCGCAGCCGCCCCACCCGTGAGGTGACCGCGCTGAGCGGTGTGAGCCTGCGGGTGGCGCCCGGTGAGGTGCACGGCCTGCTGGGTCCGAACGGCGCGGGCAAGACGACGCTGTGCAAGATCCTGACGACGACCCTGGAGCCCACCACGGGTTCGGCACGGGTGCTGGGCCGGGACGTGACCGGGCAGTCGCGGGCCGTCCGGCGGTCGATCGGCCTGGTCTTCGGTGGTGACCGCGGACTGTACGGGAGGCTGAGCGCCCGGGAGAACCTGTGGTTCTGGGGTGCGATGTACGGGCTGCGACGGTCCCGACTGCGGGCCCGTGCCGAGGTGTTGCTCGAACGCGTGGGCCTGGCGGATCGTGCCGACTCCCGGGTCGACACGTTCTCCCGCGGGATGAAGCAGCGGCTGCACCTGGCACGCGGGCTGGTCGGGGATCCGCGGGTGCTGATCCTCGACGAGCCCACGGTGGGCATGGACCCGGTGGCGGCGCTGGACTTCCGCGCGCTGATCGGAGAGCTGCGTCGCGAGGGCCGGACCGTCCTGCTGACCACGCACGACATGGCGGAGGCCGAGGCGGTCTGCGACCGGGTGTCGCTGATCGACCGGGGCCGGCTGATCATGACCGAGAGCACGGACGCCGTCGGCCGGCTGCTGTCGGGCTACGAGCGTGTGGTCGCCGACGACGTGCCCGCCGAACTGGCGCGG
Organism: Streptomyces rhizosphaerihabitans; assembly: GCF_025399795.1. Lineage (GTDB taxonomy): Bacteria > Actinomycetota > Actinomycetes > Streptomycetales > Streptomycetaceae > Streptomyces > Streptomyces rhizosphaerihabitans. The sequence goes on from NZ_JAODTZ010000020.1 coordinate 131,625, forward strand.
CGGGTCGAGGCGCTCGACGGCGTCGTTGCCGTGCGGCACGAGGCGGGCCGGGTCGAAGTGGAGACGGAGCAGCCGTCCGCCACCTCCGCGGTCCTCTCGGTCCTCGCCGGAGCGGGGGTGCACCGGGTCAGCACCGCGCGGCCGGACCTGGGCGAGGTGTACCTGCACCTGGTGGGCCGGCGGGGCATGGCGGTGACCTGATGTCACTGTTCCTGGTGTCCCTGCGCTTCCAGTTGCGCCTGGCTCCGCGCTCCCCCGGCACCTTGCAGGTATGGGCCACCGCGCCGCTGTTCACCGCGGTGTTCCTGTCGATCGCCGAGCACGCGGGGCGGACGGATCTCACGTCGTACGCGATCGTCGCACCGACTCTCATGGGGCAGTGGGCACTGGCCCTGGGCATCGCGGGCGAACTCATCACGGAGGAGCGCAGCCAGGGCACTCTGGAGGCGATGATCGCGACACCGTGCCGACTGTCGGTGGTCGTCGTGGGCCGGATCTGCGCGGTCAGTCTGCTCGGCATCACCGCCATGGCGGAGGCCTGGCTGGTCGCGGGCCTCGGCTTCGGCCGGTGGATCGCCGTACCGCACCCCTTCGTGCTGGGCGCCGCGCTGCTGGCGAACGCGGCGGCCATGGCCGGGACGGCGAGCATCCTGTCGTCGCTGTTCGTGCTGATGCCGTCCGCGCGCATCGTGCAGAACACGCTCAACTATCCGCTGTATCTGCTCAGCGGAGTCCTGGTGCCGCTGTCGACGCTGCCGGGATGGCTCAGGCCCTTCGGTCGTCTGGTGTTCCTGAGCTGGAGCGCCGACCTGTTCCGGGACGCGCTGGACGGCGCGGCGGTCTCCGGGCCGGCCGCGCGGATCGCCGTCGTCGCCCTGCTCGGGCTGTCCGGCTACGTCATCGGGGCGCTCCTGCTGGCCCGCGTACTGCGCCGGGTCCGTCGGCTCGGCACCCTCACGCACACTTGAGAGTAGATGTGTACCCATCCGCACTTCACCTCGTGCGCTACGGCTTCCTCAACGCCGTGGCCGACTTCAAGGCCACCTACACCTGGCGGAGCTGGCTGTTCGGCTGGCTGGGCAGGATGTTCGCCCAGGTGCTGTTCTTCACCGGTCTCGGCCGGGTTCTGGACCAGCCCGGTGCGGTCCGTTATCTGGCGCTCGGCAACGCGCTGATGACCTGTGTCGTCGACACCATGGCCGTGGTGGCGACGACGAGCGGGGAGCGCCGGGCCGGGACGCTCTCGCTGCTGGTGGCCAGTCCCGCCGATCCGGTGTGGGTGTTCGTCGGGCGCAGTCTGCACTGGCCGATCAGCGGCGTCGCCACCGCGTCGGCGGCCCTGTTCGGCCTCGGCCCGATCTTCGGGATCACCTGGAGCGCGTCGCAGGTTCCGCTGGTCGTGCTGCTGACCGCGCTCACCGCGCTGGGCACCTACTGCGTCGGCCTCTTCCTGGCCGTGGTGGTGGTCAACGTCCCGCGGCTGCGCAACGTGGTCTCCAACTGCGCCTATCTGGCGATGATGGCGTTCTGCGGCGTCCAGGTGCCGGTGGGCTTCTGGCCGCGGGGGATACAGGCGGTGGTCCAGGCGGTTCCGCTGACCCATACGCTGCGGGCGCTCAGGGCCGTCAGCGACAACCGTCCGGCGGCGGATGTGTTCGGCCCGGTCGTGCCCGCGCTGCTGACCGCCGGCCTCTGGCTGATCGCCGCGGTCGTCACGTTCCGCTGGCTGGTCGCGGTGCCCGCCCGGCGGGCGGGCACCCTGGACCTGTCCTACTGACGGCGGGGGTCCGAGACCGGCCCCCGCTCGCCGCCGGCACAGCCGCACGGTTCGTCCGCCACGGGCCGCCGGCCGAGCAGCCGGGCGGTGAGCACCGCGGTCGCCGCGTCGACCGTCGCGAAGTAGGCGTCCGCGCCGGCGCCGGGCGAGGGCTCCAGCCCCAGGTCGAGCACGGGGTAGGTGCGCCCGGTCCGCCCGCACGTCAGGTCACAGGTGCTCAGCGTGATCCGGACCGGTGCGGGAACGTCGGGGGCCGCCGCGCGCACGGAGCGGCACAGGGCCGCCCCGGCCCGCGCGAACTCGTCCCGGGTACGCGGCAGGACGCCGACGCGGCGCCAACCGGGCGTGAGGGACGCGGAGTCGTAGGCGTGCCCCTGGCAGCTGTCGTAGGTGGCGAGCCGCCAGTCGCCCGTGGTGAGCGCGTCCACCAGGGGCCAGACACCCTCCTCGATGGCTGCACGCCACTGGGGGTGGGCGGGGTCGACATCGTCCGCCTCGTGGATGCCCGGCAGCCCGACCGTGTTGATGTTGCCGTCCGCGCTGGTGCGGAGCCGGGCGGCGCGACGCGGCGCCCCGGGCGCGTTCCACCGGCCGAGGAATTCCGGGACGTCAGGCATGACATTCGGGAATCGCGGGCGGTGCGTGAGCGTGTGGCAGCGTGCGAACGGCCCGTTCACCCCCGCGGTGATTCCCTCTTCCGTGCTCGTCACAATTCCCTCCGGTTTCCGGATACTGGCACTGATCGGGCGATCCTAACGACACGTCGTGCCGCAGCGGCCCGATTCCGCTGACGGCGGGCCAGGAATGCGTATTCACGCAACACCGCCAGGTGGCCCTTCCATTCTTCCGTTCGCATTTCCGCAATTTCTTGGCCACGGGATACGTGCCTCGGTCATCCTGCAGAGACGTGCCGCATTCGCGGCGGATCGCAGAATCCTCTTCCTGCGCACTGGAAGGAGTCGGGGCCGTGGCTGAAAAGTACGACCTGGCCGTCGTCGGACTCGGTTACGCCGGGCTTCCGCTGGTCGTCGCGGCTGCCCGCAACGGCATGCGGGTCGCCGGCTTCGATGTCGACGCCGCACGCATCAACTCCCTGGCCCGCGGGGTCAGTCACGTGGACGACATCTCGGACGAGGAGATCGCCGAGGCGCTGGCCTCGGGATTCGTCCCGGCGACCGACCCCGACGTCATCGCCGGGGCGAACGCCGTCACCATCTGCGTACCGACGCCGCTGCGGGACTCCGTACCCGACCTGACGGCCGTTCTGGACGCCGCTCGGCTGGTGGCGCCGCGTCTGCGCCCGGGAGCGCTCGTGGTGCTGGAGTCCACCACCTACCCGGGAACCACCACCGACGTCCTGATGCCCGTTCTCTCACAGGGCGTCAAAGCCGTCGGCGAGGACTTCCTGCTGGCCTTCTCACCCGAGCGGGTCGACCCGGGCAATCCCGCGTTCGGCCTGCACAACACACCGAAGGTCGTCGGGGGTGTCACCGCCCGGTGCACGGCCGCCGCCACCGCGCTGTACGAGCGCATGGTGCAGAAGGTGGTCACGGTGAGCACTCCGGCGGCCGCCGAACTCACCAAGCTGCTGGAGAACACCTATCGACAGGTCAACATCGCGCTGGTCAACGAGCTGGCCGTGTACTGCGACGGGCTCGGCGTGGACGTGTGGGAGGTGGTGGCCGCGGCCGGCACCAAGCCCTTCGGCTTCCAGACGTTCTCACCGGGCCCGGGGGTGGGCGGCCACTGCATTCCCGTCGACCCCGGCTATCTGGCCTTCAGCGGCCGGGTCTCCGGCCACCCGCTGAGACTTCCCGAAATGGCACAGGAGGTGAACGACCGGATGCCGGCCTACGTCGTCGACCGCATCGTCCGCCTCCTCAACGACCGCCGGCGCAGCGTCCGCGGCACGCGGGTGCTCCTGCTCGGGGCGACCTACAAGCCGGACATCGCGGACGGCCGCAACTCACCGGCGGTTCCCGTGGCCGAGCTGCTGCTGGACCTCGGCGCCCACGTACGGTTCCACGATCCCCACCTCAGCGCGCTGCGCCTGAACGGACACCTCGTCGCGGCGGCAGGTTCGCTGGAGGACGCGGTCGCGGAGGCCGATCTCGTCGTCCTGCTGCAGCCGCACCTCGACTACGACCTGGCCGCCATCGCCGACATCGCACCCCTGCTGTTCGACACCAGTGGCCGTACCGTCGGCGCGCACGTGGTGCATCTCTGACCCCCACACACGGAATCACACGGAATCACCCGGCCGGCATCCGAGCACGAAAAGGGATGCCCGCCGGGACATTCGCATTCCCAAGAACCGGCACTGCGAATAACTGCGGATATCGGAAATCAACGGTTCGGCATTTCATTGATCCAACCGTCGAGGCGCTGCTAATTTCTTTCCCGGGAATCAAATTTCCCCGTCTCCAGAGGAAGAGGTTCATCATGTCCGAGAAGAACGAGATCTCCTTCGACGCGTTCGTCGACGCCGTCAAGTCGTACGACTTGGAATCCGTCAGCGCCAAGGACACGGCTCACTCCTCCGCGGTCTCGGTGAAGCCGTGGGAGCACATCACCGAGCAGACCTCGGACGCCGTCTGACCTGCGTCACCAGAACCGGCGGGCGGCTGTTCGCAGCCGCCCGCCGGTCCCCGCGCCCGCCGCGCACCAGCGGCTCGGCGTTCGTCCCCGCCGGCACTGCGAGGTGGCTCGTCATGCACAACCCGTCCCCGTGGGCGGACCCCGCCGACCGTGAAGTGGAGACCGAGGTACTGATCCTCGGCGCAGGGCTGGCCGGCCTGGCCGCCGGTTCGCTGCTCGACGACCGTACTGTCGTCCTGGAGGCCGAGGACCGCCCCGGTGGCCTGGTGCGCACCGAGCGCATCGGGGAGTACTGGTTCGACCACGTCATCCATCTGCTCTACTTCAGCCACCCCGACGTCGAGGACCGCGTCAGATCGCTCCTCGGCGACGTCCTGCGCCCCTGTCCCCCGGACGCCCGGGTCGAGACCGGCCGGGGCGCCACCCGCTTCCCCGTCCAGCTGAACCTCTTCGGTCTCCCGCCCGACGTGCGCGCCGCCTGCCTGGCCGACCTGCGCGCCGCGCACGAGAAGACCACGCCACCGCGCGACTACGAGGAACTGCTCCTGGGCGCCTTCGGCCGCACCCTGTGCGAGCTGTTCTTCTTCCCGTACAACCGCAAGCTCTGGCAGCGTCCGCTCAGCAGTCTGTCGGCCTCCGGCTTCCACTGGAACCTGACCCGGCCCAGCGTCGCTGAGATCGAACGCGGCGCGAACTCCGCACGCCCGGCGTCCGGTTACAACTCCCGCGGCTGGTACCCACGCCCCACGGGCGACGGGCGGCGCGGCATGGAGGTGCTCTCCCAGGCGCTGGCCGGCCGTGTCGCCGACCTGCGGCTGCGGCACGTCGTCACCGCCCTGGACCCGGACGCCCGCACCGTGCGGACCCGCTCGCCCGAGGGCATCACCGACTTCCACTACACGCACGACTGCGTCTCCACGCTCCCCCTGCCCACCACGGTGTCGCTGTGCCGTCAGGCACCCACCGCGCTCGTCGAACGGTGCCGCGACCTGCCGCGCAACCGGGTCCGGTCGGTGGCCCTCGCCGTGCACGGCCCCCGGCCGCGCGACACCGGGCACTGGCGCTACTACACCCGGGAGGACGTTCCGTTCACGCGCCTCGTCTTCATGACGGAGTTCGACCCGGACACGGCGCCCGCCGACGGCTGGGGCGTCCTCGCCGAGGTGCTGGAACCGTCCGAGGGGCCGCGAGCTCCGGACGACTCGCTGGTGGCCGAGGTACTGCGCGGCGTCGAGGAGGTGGGCCTGCTCGGTCCCGGCAGCCGGATCGTCGGATCGCGGGTGTTCACCTCCGACCCCGGATACGTCGTGTTCACCGACACCGCCCGGGACACCGCCGCCGAAGCCACCCGGTTCCTCGCCTCCCGTGGCGTCACCCCGCTCGGGCGCTACGGCACATGGACCTATTCCTCCATGTCCCAGGTCATGGAGGAGGCCTTCGCCTGGGGGGCGGAGCGCTCGGCTCTGCCGACGACATGACCCGGACAGCAGACAGGGAGATCCCCTTGCCCAGCACCACGAACCACGGATTCCTCGCGCTGGAAGGCGTCGACGGATCCGGGAAGACCACGACCGCCCGGCTGATCGCCGAACACGTACGGGCCCAGGGGCGTCCCCTGTCCCGCATCGGCCAGCACTCCTGGCTCGACCCGCAGGCCGCCCGCGTCATCATCGACGTCCGGGAGGACCGGCCGCACCGGCACAGCCACCGGCAGATCACGGAGGCGTACTTCCGCGACAAGCAGCTCCAGGCCGGCGCGATCGGTGACCTGCTGCGCGACCGCACCGTCCTGTCGGACCGCTACATCTTCAGCGACGCGGCCTACTTGGAGGTGCTCTACGGCATCCCGGCGCGCGAGACGCTGGACCGCCACCACGCCCACGGCACGCTGCTGCCCGACCTCGTCGTCTACCTCGACGTCCCCGTCGGTCTCGCCGCGGACCGTGTCGTCGCCCGGGGCAAGAGCATGCGGCACTACGAGAACAGCTACACCCTCGACAAGGTCAGCAAGGTGTACCGCTCGCTGCTCCTCGACGACCCGCCGCCGTACCTCCCGCCGGTGCACGTCTTTCGCAACACCACCGGCGCGCACGAGGACAGCCGCCTGGTGGACCTGTTCCACGCCGTCGACGACGCCCGCCCGGCGCCCGCGCGTCAGCTGCTGGAGACCACGTGAGCCGGCTCGACGTCGTCCTCCCCTGCTACAACAGCGCGCACTGCGTCGGCCGCCAGCTCGCCGCCCTCGGGCGCCAGCGCACCGACGCCGACTGGGGTCTCGTGGTCGTGGACGACGGTTCCACCGACGACCTGGCCGGGGTCGTGGACAGCCACCGGCACGAGCTGCCCGCCGACGTCCGCGTCGTCACCCGTTCCGGGCGCGGTGGCACCGGGGTCGCGCGCAACACCGGCGCACGGGCGGCCCGCGGCGACCGTCTGCTGTTCCTGGACGCCGACGACGAGATAGCCGAGGACCACATCGACGCGATGGCGGCGGCGCTCGACAAGGCCGAACTGGTCACCGCCGGAATCGACTACCGGCGCCTCAACCCGCCCGCTGTGCTGCGCGGCACGCCCCCCGACCAGCTCTGCGACATCCTGACCGCCAGCCTGTTCAAACCGCATGTCCTGGGCGGGCTCATGGGCATGTCCCGGGCCCTGTTCGACGAACTCGGCGGCTTCGACGAGCAGTTGCCCGCCCTCGCCGACATCGACATCTCCTGGCGGGCCCAGCTGGCCGGGCACACCATCGGCGTCGCGGACACCGTCGTGTCGGTCAGCGTCCGCGGCACGCACCGCGGCAGATTCCGCCGGGGCCGGTTCCAGGGCCGCGACATCGTGGCCCTGCGCAGGAAGTACGTCCCGCACGGCGTCCCTCCGGTGACCTGGCGCGCGCACCTGACGGACTGGCTGCGTCTGCCGGCCACGACGGCCCGCGCGGGAGCCCCGGCCGGCCTGTCCGCCCTGATGTGGGAGCTCGGCTGGCAGGCCGGGGTACTGGGCGCGCTCCGGTCCCAAGTGCCCGTCCCCTCCCCCCTTCCGAGTCCGGAGACACCGTGATCGAACTGTCCCGGGGGCTGAACCCGCACGAGACCGCCCTGGCGGAACCGGTCGTCCCGGGCGAGCCTCCTTTCGAACTGCTGCGCGGCAGCCCGTCGTACATCAATGTGCTGGACGCGCTCGGCGCCTGGGAGGCGGTGTGTGTCCTGCGCGGTCACACCGGTGCCGCCGCCTGCGCCTCGTTCAAGCACACCTCACCGGCGGGCATCGCCATCGGCGTGCCCTTCGCGCCGGGCGACGAGGCATTCCACGACGGGGGACCATTGCCGGCCGGCGCCTTGGGCCGGGCCGTCCTACGGGCCCGGTCCACAGCGCCGAAATGCTCCTACGGCGACTTCGTCGCGGTGTCGGAGCCGATCTCGCCGGCCGAGGTACCCCTCTTCGCCAACGCCATCGGCGTCATCGCGCCGGATTTCGCCCCCGAAGCGCTCGCGGAACTCTCCCGGTTCCACCACGGCCGGTTCATCGTGCTGCGCGGGAACCCGGCCGGGCAACCACGGGCAGGGAGCGCGGACGCGCGGGAGACCGTGGAGACGGCGGGCCTTCGGCTGACACGCTCCGCGGCGCCGCTGCCCGAGTTCGCCGGCGGTGTGCGGACCGAGTGCGGCACACCCGGTCGCGCGGACGACCTCGCCGTGGCGGTCACGGCGGTCCGGCACGCCCAGTCGAACGCCATGGCCTTCGTCGTGGACGGCGCCACGATCGGCATCGGCATGGGGCAGCAGAACCGCCTGGACTGCACCCGGCTGGCGGCCGCCCGCGCCCGCACCTGGCAGCGCCGCCGCCACCCGGACGTCCTGGGCCTCCGGTTCCGTGACGGCGTCGGGCCCGCGGGGCGCGCGGTGTGGCGGGCGCGCCTCGCCGAGGGCGACCTGACGCCCTCGGTCCGCGCCGAGTTCACCCGGGTGCTGGTCCACCCGGAGGACGCCGACCGGGAACCGGACTGGAGCGCGACGCCACCGCTGTCCGGGGTGACCCTGGCGGCCGACAACCACTTCCCGTTCGTCGAGGTCGTCGAACTCGCGGCCCGCCTGGGCGTCACCCAGCTGGTCACGCCCAGCGGTTCGACCGATGCCGACGCGCTGCGCGAGGCGTGCGCCGCACACGGCATGAGCTGGGTCGTGACCGGTGAACGCTTCTTCCGGCACTGACACAGGACCCGTCGCCCGGCCCTGGCTCCTGCCCGGCTGGCGGGACCGGGCGGTCGCCGTCGTCGACGCCCAGCTGGCCTTGGCGGGCCTGCGGCGCACGGGACCCGTCGAGGACGTCAAACGATGGTCGCTCTCGGTCGTACTGCGCTGCCCGACCAGCGGGGGCGCCGTGTTCTACAAACAGTCCCTCCCGTCCCTGGCGCACGAGGGCCGGGTGCTGTCCCTGCTGGCGGCCCGCCGGCCCGGGCTCGTGCCCGCAGTCGTCGCCCCCGACGCACCGCCGAACGACGGATGGTGCACCCGGGAGGTCCACCTGCGGCCCGGCTCGGAACTGCCGCACGACGCGCGGGGCCGGGCCCTGGCCGTCCTCGGCGGCGTACAGCGGGCATGGCTGGGCCGGACGGCCGAACTCGCCGCCACGGGTTGCTGGGTGCGCACTGCGCGCGCGCTGGCCGATATGGTCCCGGCGGCCGGACGGAGCGACCTGTTCGGCCCTGCCTCGGGTCTGCCGGGCGCGCTGTCCGCACAGGAGCAGCGCCGACTGTCCGACGCGTGCGCCCGGTTGCCCGAGCTGTGCGCCGCGCTCGCCGCGGCACCGCCCGGCGAAACCCTCGTGCACGGCGACCTCCACCCGGGCAACTGGGGCGTGGCGCGCGCATCGGGCCGGATCGTGCTCCTGGACTGGGCGGAAGCCGCCATCGGCCACCCGTTCCTGGACGCCGTGGCAGCCCTCAGAAGCTGTCCGGAACCCGGGGCGCGGGCCCGCGCCCTCGACCGGTACTTCGCGAGCTGGTCGGCGCTGATGTCGCCCGCACAGTGCCGGGCCGTGTGGCGGCTCGCCGAACCGATCGCCGTGTTCAACCAGATCGTCACCTACATGCACTTCCTCGACGCGGCGGAACCGGACGAGCGACCGGGCTGGGCACCACGGCTGCTGTGGTGGGCACGGCGACTGCCGCGGACGGTCGACGACGCCGTCCGCGGATGACCGAGGCGCACGGGCCGCCGGATCGCGGCCGACATACCACCCGGCCTCCCGTCCCTCAGTCCACCGCCGTCATCCCCACTGCTGTCCCCGAGCCGCCCCATTCACCCCATCAGCCTCTGGCAACTCTGGCGCCCCTGGCGGCCATCCCCGTTCCATCACGAAGGAGACACCGACATGTGGTCCTCCACCGCAACGTCCCAGCCCGTCCTCGTCACCGGCGGCGCCGGCTTCATCGGCAGCCGCCTCGTACGCTCCCTCGCCTCCGCGGGTCACCACGTCCGGGTCCTGGACGACCTGACGACAGGCCGGCCGGAGTCCGTCGACGCGATCCCCGGAGTCACCCTCGTCCGCGGCAGCGTGCTGGACCCGGACGCGGTGGCCGAGGCCGCGCGCGGTACGGGACTCGTCCTGCACCTCGCGGGCGTCGTCGGCATGCGCCTCGCGGCGCAGCAGTCCGCGTACGCCTACGCAGTGGGACACGACGGGACCGCGAACGTCCTTGCCCGTTCCGGCGACACACCCGTCGTCCTGGTGTCCAGCTCCGCCGTCTACGGGCTCAGCGACAGCGCCGCCGTTCTGCGCGAGGACCTGCCCCTGGACCGGGCCGTCCCGCTCGCGTACGACGGCGGCGCCCCGGGGTACGCCACCGGAAAATGGGAGATGGAACGACTGGGTCAGCAGGCCGCGCATCAACGGCCGGTGCTCGTGGTGCGCCCCTTCAACGTCGTCGGACCGGGCCAGTCGGGCCGCTACGGCATGGTCCTGCCAACCTTCTTCCGGCAGGCCGGGGCCGATGTGCCGCTGACCGTCCACGGGGACGGCACCCAGCGACGCTGCTTCACCGACATCGACCAGTTCACCCGCCGTCTGCTCGACCTCGCCGCGTCCGACGCCGCCTGGCGACCGGACGGCAATGTGTTCAACATCGGCTCCACCACGGAGACCGCGATCGGTGACCTGGCCCGTCTGGTCCTCGACGCCACCGGCAGCACGGCCGGGGTCGTCCACGTGCCCTACGAGTCGGTCTTCCCCGGCCGCACCGACGTGACCGGCCGCGTGCCCCGCCTGGACCGGCTGACCTCGGCCGTCGGCGAGACCGACTGGCTGTCGGCCGCCGCGCTCGTACGCAAGACGGCACAGGCGCAGCAGGGCGGTGCGGTCGCCGCCGGGCGGTGACATGCGGGTTCGCGCAAGAAGAACGGCATTTCGTTGACGCATTTCCACGGCCACGAGAATCTTTTCTCAGCCATTCGATGTGAGGAGCTGCACCATGGAACTTCAGTTGCCGGCTCCCGGGGAAACCATATTGGCCATGCTCAAACTCCCCGGAGAAATGTGCAACATCAACTGCCATTACTGCTACGAACGACGGAAGCCGTACCCCAATGCCCTCATGCTGAAGCCGGAGGTGCTGCGGAAATTCCTCGCCCTGTGCGGCGGGCGGCCGCTGGCGGTCGAACTCCACGGTGGTGAGCCGCTGCTGATCGGCCGACGCAGGATGGGCGACCTGTTCGCGGAACTGCGGCGGTACGAGGGGCCGGTGACGGTCTCGATGCAGACCAACGGCATCCTCCTCGACAAGGCGTGGCTCGACTTCTTCGACAGTGAATGGCCGGACATCGAGATCGGCATCAGCCTGGACGGCGACGAGGAGGGCAACGCACACCGCGTCGACTTCAGGGACCGCCCCACCTACCGCAAGGTCACCAAGGCACTCGAGATGATGGCGGCCCGGGGGCGCAACGTCGGTGTGATCGTCGTGGTCACCCGCCGCATCCTCGGCCGCGCCGCGGACGTACTGGACTCGCTCGCCAAGTTCGAGGCCGTGAAGGTCGTGAAGCTCTCGGGGTGCCTGGACTTCAACGTGAAGAGCAAGGACTACCGGACGCCCAACCGGCAGTCGCTGCAACTGCTCAACCCGGACGGAGTCGGCATGCCGGGGTGGGCGACGACTCCCGACGAGTACGCGGACTTCCTGATCGAGGCCTTCGAGCACTGGTCGTCGACCCGCTCCTACGGTTCGTACGTGCTGGAACCGTTCTTCAGCGTCATCCGGTCGCTGTCCGGGCTGCCCACGAGTTACACGAGCTTCAGCGACCGCAAGGAACCCTTCGTCGTGACGCTCTACCCCGACGGACGCATCGGCAGTTCCGACGAACTGAGCATGCCCGGCGCGCTGCTGGGCTCCGTGGACGCGGCCACCGGCATGGACGAGCTGCTCACGCTGGACAGCAATCCCAAGCTCCGCACCGATCTGTCCGCCCTGCTCAGCAAGTGCGCGGGCTGCTCGCACGAGGCGTCGTGCCGTGGCGGCGCCCTCCCCGACCGACTCCGCTTCGAGGGAACCGGCTTCGAGGAGGACTACTGCGACTACCGCCGCAAGGTCATCGACCACGTGGCCGCGGCCCTGCCGGCAGCGGCCTGAAAGGGAAAGCCCGATGTTCCTTCTCCCCGTCATCGACGACGACGAGACGCAGAACCGCTATTGGAACGCCTCGCTCGACGGCCGCGCCATCCACTCCTTCCTGCTGTGGGTCGAGCCGCACAGCAACGCCTGGGCCCGCCGCGCCGCCGCGGCCGGTGTCGTGGCGCCGGCCGTCACGGCCGAGGCCGCGCCCGCCCCACTCCACGCGGTCGGCCGTGCCCTCGTCGGCCTCACCCGCAGTCCGGCCGTCGCCTTCGACCCCGCCGAAGTGACCACCGCCCTCGTGGCCCTGCCGAACGGCCCCCGGATCGCGGTCCTCGACGGCGCGACGGACGGCGGCCTCCTCGGGCTCCGGCCGGCCGGAGCGCACGACCGCGAGGCGGTCGCCGACGCCGCACAGGTACTGAACGACGTGGGCCTGCGCCATGTCGTCGACCTCGCCGTCGGCGCCGTCGTCCTCGGTGACGATCCCGGAACCGCGTCGCTCGCCGACGTGTGCGACGTGGCCCTGCCCGGCCGGCCCGGGCCCGACCCGCTGTCGTTCGCGGAGGCGCTGCTGCGCGAGGGTGCCCGGTCCTGGATGGGCCAGTGGCTGCGCACGGAGGAGGCCGTCGGCGCGCGCACCGGCCCGCTGTCCGTGACCGGCCGGGCATGGCTGACCGGCGTCTTCGCCGACTCCCTCGCCTTCCAGTTCTACGACCGGCTCGCCCTGCGGCAGCCGCGGGGCACGGCGGGGCCCGTCGCCCGGCGCCACCGGGAGATCCACGACCAGCTCCGCGCCCTGCGTGCCGAACTGCCGGGCAGGGTGGGTGAGACGGTCGGCATGGGGATCGTCGCCGAGCTCATCGCCACCACCTATCCCTGCTGGAACCGGCGGCAGTTCGCCGTGAAGTCCCCCTTCGACTACATCCGTGAGATCAGGCCGCTGACGGACGCCGAGAAGGCGGAACACCTCGACCGGTGGGCCACCCCGAGCGCCGTACGCTGACCGCCGCCGCCCTGAAAGGACGGGAACCACCATGACCGAGACCGAGACCGTCGAGACGGCCACGCCCGCCGCGCCGCTGCAGGCCGACCTCACCGCGCGGCTGGTGGCACGCCGCTCCGAGCGCGCGCGCACCATCCTCGCCACGCTGCGAAGGCTCGCACCGGGTACGGACCTCGGCGACCTGGACGGAACCCCGGACGCCTTCGACCACGCCGTCCTGCACCACGCCTTCCAGCAGGCGCAGATCGCCGCGCGAACCCGGGACGCCGATCGGGCCCGGCGGGCCGTGGAGCTGTGGCAGAACCGGGCGGCGCTGCGCGCCGAGGCGGTGCACACTGCCGTCGGGCCGGTCATGGTGGTGCGGGCCGCGGACTGCGAGGCCGTGGACGACGACCGCCTCGGCAGCCAGATGTACCTGCTCGGCGCGTCGCCCGAGCGGGACGCGGCGGAGCGGGAGCGCATCGCGCGAACCCTGAACGCGGCCGTGGACGCCGCTCTCGCCGTCGGCAGCGAGGTGCTGCGCTCGTCCACCGCCGTCGTCATCTGGACCGAGGCCGTGCCGCTCGGCGCGACCTGCCGCAGCTACACGTTCGACTTCCTGCCGGGCACCGTCGTCCTGAACTGGACCGACGAACCGCTGCGCCTGGGAGAGACCCTCGTGCACGAGGCCACGCACTCCTGGCTGAACGAGTCCTTGGAATCCGAAGGGGTGGCCTTCGAGGACGGTGGTGACCTCTTCCACTCGCCGTGGAAGAACGAGGACCGTCCGGTGTTCGGCATCGTGCACGCCGCTCTCGCCTTCGCGAACGTCATCCAGTACCTCTCACGCATCCAGCCGGCGGGCGGCGACGGCTCGCAGCTGGCCGCCGTCCTGCGCCGACGCCTGGAGGTCGAGCTGGAGTCGCTGGAGATCGGTCACGCGTCGGCCCTCGCGTGCTTCGACCAGGTGCACAGCGACCGGCTGCGCACCTATCTGCGGGCCGCCGTGGCCGACGCGCGGCGCGCGGTCTGAGGGGCGGCAGCTGTGTCAGGACCGCCCTACCGTCACCTGGGCACCTTGCCCGGCCTCACTGCCGAGGACCTGCGGGAGCCCGTGCGGGCGCTGCTGGCCGACCCCACGGCCCGGGTACGTGCCTTCACGGGCGAACCGGTCGGCTACGAGAGCTGGAGCAGGGCGAGCGACGGGCTCTACGTGGTGCGCGGCACGGCTTCGTCCGACGGCGGCGACCGCGCCTGGGAGGTCGTGCTCAAGCAGGTCCGGTACCGCCGCTGGCAGCCCGGCCGACGGGATCTGGCCCGTCAGATCGACGACGGGGGCGACGGCCCGGCGGACTGGGCGTACTGGCGGCGCGAGGCACTGGCCCTGGCCTCGCCGCTGCTGGACGCCGCCGCCGACGGCGGTTTCGCCGCCGTCCGGTGTCTGGGTGTCGTGCCACTGCCCGGGGAGCGGCTCCGCCTGTGGCTGGAGCGGGTCGACGGAACGCCCGGCGACGCGTGGACGGCCCGCGAACTGCTCGACACGGCCGAGTGCCTCGGTGGCTTCCACGCCCGCTCACTGCGGCAACAGCCCCCGCACCGGGCGTGGTGGTGCAGGCCGTTCGTGGAACAGGCCGCGCTGCACGCCCGGTTCGCGCTGATCGACCGGGTCGCGGACGCCGCCACCAGCGCGGACCCCGCGTTGCGCCGGCTGTTCCCCCAGGAGACCGTCACGGCCCTGCGGATGCTGTCGCGCCGTCACGACGAGGCCGTACGGATGCTGCGGTCGCTGCCGGCCGGGCTGGTGCACCGGGACCTGACCCCCCGCAACCTGTTCCGGACCGCTGGTCGCACGGTCGCGATCGACTGGGGCCAGGTGGGCCTGGGACCGGCCGGCGAAGACCTGGCCACCCTCACCCTGTCATCGGCGGTGGCCGCGAACCTGGAGCCCGGCGCCACGCTCGCCCTCGGTGCCGAGGCCGCCGCGCGCCATCATGCGGGGACGGCGGCGGCGGGCGGTCCGTGCGATCCGGAGGCCGTGGCGCTCGCGTTCCGGCTCGTGGCCGCCTACCACTTCGGGCTCCCTCTGGTACGGGTCGCGGACCGGCTGCTCGCCGGGGACGCCGCGGCCCGGAGCGAGGCGGCCGACGACCCGGACATCCGGCGGCGCGTCGCCGTCATGACGGCCCTGGTGGAACAGGCGCAACCGGATCTGCGGACCCCCGCACGCGGGTGAAGGCGTCCGCCTGGACCCCGGCACGGGGCGGGCCCGTCCGCCCGGGCGATGGCGTACGGGCCCGCCCTCTGACCGACCTCGTCGGACCAGCTCCGTCGCGCCGGCTCCGTCGGACGGCTCCGTCGGACGGCTCCGTCGGACGGGTCCGTCGCGCGAGGTCGGCCGCACGGGGTTCGGCCGGGCAAGATCCGTCAGACGAGACGGGTCGGACGAGATCCGTCGGGGCGCATACCGGTCATGGACAGCCGGCCGCGCTCCAGCCGCAGCCGGAACCAGCTGCCCCGCCCCACGATCTGCGGCAGCTCACAGCCGTACGCCGCCGCCAGGTACACCAGCACGGCGGGGATGGCGTCGCCGTGGGAGCAGGCGACCGCGTGGCCGCCCTGGTGACGGGCGGCGATCTCCGCCAGGGCGCCCAGAGCACGGCCGGCGGCCCACGCGCCGCCGAGCGACGGGCCGATGGGCTCGAACACGCCCTGGGTCCAGGCCGCCGGTTCGGCGAACCCCCGCGCCTCGCGCAACCGGTCCTCGGACACGACCGGAACCCCGCCGGCCGCCGCCAGCGGGGCGACCGACTGGCGACAGCGCAGCGAGGGGCTGCTGTACACGGCGTCGACTCCCAGTTCGAAAACCTCGCCGAGGACGGCCGCCTGCCGCATTCCCTCCTCACTCAGCGGTCGCAGGTCGTCGTCACCGCTCCACTCCGCACGCGGCGAGGAAGCGCAATGAGGGACCAGATCCAACACAACGGTGCATGAATTGGCGAACATGCCGCGCATCATGCCCGGGCCGACCGGCGGAGTCCAAGAATTAGCGGGTATCCGCAAATCCGTTGACCACGGCGATCCCGCGCACAGAACCTGAACGTGAAATGGAGCGCGGGGCGGGCACGTTCCGCAAGCTACGGAGTCAGTATGGAACTCGTCGACAGAACACCGCGGGAAATCGCCGCGGAATTCCTCGAGCACGGCGCTCAGTCCCTCCGGCCGGACCTGCCCGATATCGCCGGCATGGCCCCGGACCGTATCGCCGAACTGCCGTCCCTGCCCTACGGCGACCTCGCGTTCAGCGGCCGTCTGCTACGGGAGCAGACCGACATCACGACGACGGACTCCTCCCGCCCGCCGAGCGTCGTGGCGCGTCAACTCGCCTGGCTGCGCGGGGTGATGCCCGACTGGCGGGCGGGCCGGGTGCTCCACCCGCTGTGCGGTCCGGGGCACTACACGGCCGCCCTGCGCGAGCACGGCATGACCTCCTACGTCGGCGTCGACGCCGGGCCCGCCGTCGTCGACCACGCCCGGCGCCGGTTCGCCGGCCGGGACGACACCCGCTTCCTGCTCGAAGACGCGGCGGACACAACGTTTCTGACGGCGGATCACGACACCTACGACACCCTGCTGCTCACCTATGACGCGGCCAACTTCTTCGCCCCGCACGCCCTGCGGGAGCTGCTCGGCTCGCTCGTGCGGAATCTGCGCAGGGGCGGCACCGCCGTCCTCGATCTGCGGCTCGTCGAGGACGGCGCCGCCGGCTTCGACGAAGGACGCCAAGTGCACCGGCGCCGTGCCGGATCGGTGTTCCGGGACGGCCCGCACCTGCTGCTCAGCGAGGGATTCGTCGCCGCGGGCGGTGCGCTGCTCGGCCACCGGATCATCGCGGTGGGCGACGGCAGCGGCGGCGGCCCGCCCGAGGTCTTCCACTCCGTCCTGCACGTGCCGACCGCCGAACAGATCACCGCCCATCTCGCCTCGGCCGGACTCGAAGTGTGCGTCCGGGGACGGCCCTTCGCCGGCTCCGCCGATCCGAACCTGGCGCGGCATCTCGTCGCGGCTCGCAAGCCGCACACCACCCACCGCCCAGCTCCCTGGAGGCAGCCATGAAGATTACGTTCCTGGGGCACGCCGGTGCCCTCGTGGAGGCCGACGGCGTGAAGCTGGTCTGCGATCCGTGGTTCTCCCAGGGCGGCGCCTTCGTGTCGGGCTGGCACCAGCTCCCCGACAACAGCCCGTACTCACCGCTCACGTACGACGCGACGCACGTGTACGTCTCGCACGACCACCAGGACCACTTCGACGCCGGAGTACTGAACGCACTCGACCCGTCCGTCACCCTGCTGATGCCCGACTACCCGCTGCCGAGCTGGAAACGGCTCATCGGCTCGCTGCGCGGCCCGGCCCCCGTCCTGCTCGGTGACCAGGAGGTCTTCCGCGCCGGTCCGCTCCGTCTGCGCCTGATCCACTCCCCCACTCCGCGGCACCAGGACTCGGCCCTGGTCATCGAGGACACCACCACCGGTCAGGTCGTGGTCAACCTCAACGACTGCCAGGTCGACCGCGACCAACTGCGCGCCATCCGCCGGCTGCATCCGCGTATCGACGTCGTGATGGCCCAGTTCTCCGGTGCCACCTGGTTCCCGTTCGCCTATTCCTTCGCCGCCGAGGAGCAGGTGGACGCGGCGGAGCGCAAGAAGGTCAACTCCATGCGCCGGTGGACCCGTTACATGCACGCCCTCGACCCGCGCAGCGCCGTCGCGTTCGCCGGGCCGCCGGCTCTGCTCGACCCGGAGCTCGCCCCGCACTTCTTCGCGGAGTCCTCGGTGTTCACCACCCCGCCCGAACTGCTGGCGTGGCTGGGGCAGGAGCACCCGGAGCTGGCGGAACGCACCGTGGCTCCGCTGCCGGGCGACGAACTCGACGTGACCACCGGCCACTTGAACCCCGATCCGAAGATCCGCGAGGAGTTCGACTGGGCGGACCTGCCGGCCTACGTGGAGGACTACGCCCGCAGACGGGCTCCCGCCATCGCCGACGTTCTCGCCCGTCACCCGGAGCCGCAGCGCAGCCTCTACGGCGACTTCGCGGCCCACTTCGCTGCCTTGTTCGCGGCGGGCGAGAGCCTGTGCCGCGCCGTCGACGCCGTCGTCGCCTTCGACATCGGCGGCTCCGGCGGCGGGTTCTGGCTCGTCGACTTCCGTTCCCTGGAGGTCCGGGAGGGATCCGGGCCCGAGGCGGACGCCCACGACTACCGGTTCACCCTGCCGTCACGGTTCCTCCCGGACATCCTCGAAGGCGAAATGAGCTGGGAGGAGTTCTTCTTCTCCTTCCGCTTCCGGGCCTGGCGTCCGGGCATCGGGGCCTACAACGAGGAGCTCATGTCGGTGCTGCGCTGCAGCGCGCCCGACGACCTGGCCGAGTACCTCCTCCGCACGGCCCCCGACCGCGAACGCGAGCCCGGCGCGTTCCGGCTGGAGACGGCCACGGGGGCCTATCTGGTGTCCGACACCTGCCCCCACCTGGGCGCGCGACTCGGCCCACAGGACTACGACCCGGCGCTCGGGTCCGTGGTCTGCCCCCAGCACGGCTGGCGCTTCGCCCTGCCGGACGGTGCCTGCTCCAACGGCCGCGCACGGCTCGGCGTCTCCCCGGCGGGCCCGGCGGCAGACCCGGCCACGGACATCCCGTCGGACGCCCCCCGGCGTCCTGAAGAAAGGCAGGAACAGAAGTGATCGACTACGCGGCCGTGGAACGCCGGCTGAACGCGGCGGACGAGCCCTGCTTCCGCCCTGATCCCTTCCCTCACTACGTGTGGGACGGGATCCTCCCCGCCGAGACCCTGCGCGCGGCCGCGCAGGCCTTCCCGGACACCTCCGCGATGACGGCGAAACCGGGCATTCCCCGCTGGCACTCCCAGGACCGCGGCCTGGCCGGACCGGCCCTGCGGGAGCTGTGCGAGGCGCTGCTCGGGGACGACCTCGCCGCGTTCCTCGGGAAGGTGACGGGCGTGGAGGGCCTGCGCACGGAACCGGACGGGGACTGGGGCAGTTACCGGCTCGCCGGCCATGGCGCCGTCCATCACGCGCATGTCGGCTCCAACCGCCACCCGGAGACCGGCCGGCTGCGCCGGTACTCGTTGTTCACCTACCTCAGCGAGGGCTGGCGACCGGAGGACGGCGGGTGGCTGGAGCTGGGCGAGCCGGTGCACGGGCGGTCCCCGGTGAGGATCCTGCCCTCGTTCGGCCGCAGTGTCCTCATCGAGACGACGGCACGCTCGCTGCACGGAGTGTCCGCCGTGCACGCCCCGGCGCCCGTCACACGCAGGACCGTCACCGTCCATTTCTGGACCGACCCGGCAGAGGACGGCGCGGCATGAGGGGAATCACCCGGTGAAGCACCGTCGGCTCGGCCGCAGCGGTCTGTACGTCAGCGAGATCGCGTACGGGAACTGGATCACCCATGGCGGGCAGATCGACTCGGACGCGGCGCTCTCCTGCGTACGGGCCGCGCTGGACTGCGGTGTCACCAGTTTCGACACGGCCGACGGCTACGCGTTCGGTGCCGGCGAGGAGATCCTCGGCCGCGCGCTGGCGGGCGAGCGCCGGTCGAGCGTCGAGATCTTCACCAAGGTGTACTGGCCGGTCGGCCCGGGGCCGAACGACCGGGGTCTGTCCCGCAAGCACATCATGGAGACGATCGAGGTCTCGCTGCGGCGGCTCGGCACCGACTACGTGGACCTCTACCAGGCCCACCGTTTCGACCACGGCACCCCGCTGGAGGAGACGATGACCGCCTTCGCCGACGTCGTCCGCTCGGGCAAAGCCCTCTACATCGGTGTATCGGAGTGGCGGGCGGAGGAGATACGCGCCGCGCAGGCCCTCGCCCGCGAACTGCGGGTGCCGCTGGTGTCCAACCAGTCCCGCTATTCGGCCCTGCACCGCGTGATCGAGGCCGAGGTGATGCCCGCCTGCCGGGAACTGGGCCTGAGCCAGCTCGCCTTCTCCCCGCTGGCACAGGGCGTCCTCACCGGAAAGTACGTGCCCGGCCGACCGCCCCCGCCCGCGTCGCGCGCGACCGACACCAAGGGGTTCGGGGGGCACTTCATGGAGAAGGTGCTCCGCGACGAGATCCTCGGTCGTGTGCAGCGGCTGCTGCCCCTGGCCGAGGCGGCCGGCATCTCCCTGCCCGTCCTGGCCCTGTCCTGGGTCCTGCACGAACCGAATGTGGCGAGCGCGGTCATCGGAGCCAGCAGACCCGAGCAGATCACCGCCAACACGGCGGCCTGCGATGTGGTCCTGGACGACGACCTCAGGGCTGCCATGGACGCCGTCCTCGCCCCGGTGGCACTCACGGACCCGGCCCTCACCACCAGTCCGCACCACACGCCCTGACCGGGCGAGCGCCCGCCCCCGCACGCTGCCCGCCCTGCGCGCGCTCCGCCCCGCCCGTGGCAACCCGCCACACCGCAGAAGACGGGCCGCCCTCGGCCGGGGCACGTCCCGTCGGCCGAGGGCGGCCGCATTTCTCCTGCCGCGGACCGCCCTGGTGTCACGTCACACCCGGGTGCCGGGCGGCCCTGCGGGCATCGTGGTGTCCCAGAGGTCCGCGAGTGCCAGGTGCACGAGGGGCAGTTCCATCCCCGCTTCCCGGCACCAGCGCAGCGACAGCGCGAGCGGCACCCCCCGCTCCGACCGGAGCCGCATCAACTGCCTCGCCGTCTCCCACGGCCGGTCCGAGAGGACGCCGGGGCGCATCACCTGGCTGCGCCCCCTGCTCAGCACCTTGAGGAAGGCGTCCCGCTCGTGCGTCAGGTGCGCCCAGGAGCGTGCGGACAGCCGGGGAAATCCAAGGGGGGCCCGATAGGCGACTTCCGCGGTGGCCATGACCGAGGTCAGCAGCGCCGGCGGGAGACCGTGCACAGCCAGTTCGGTGCCGATCATGCGCAGGAGCCGGCGCAGGACGTACGGACCGCCGCGGGGCCCCGGTGCCATCCCCTCTCCGAGGAGCAGTGAAGCGGCGCTCGACGCGTCCGCCAGGAAGACGGGACTCGGGCCTTCCGCTCCGGTCACCCCGGCCAGCAGATCGGAGATGCCGGCGATCAGCGGCCCCAGCAGCGGAGACACGGGCGGCCTCGGCCGGTCCGGCGTCAGCGCCCCCGCGCGGGGGCCGTGCGTCAGTGCGTGTTCGGAGACGATCATCTCGAACAGCGGGTGGCGCAGCGGCGCCACGCGTCCCGCCGTCCGTCGGCGTTCCACGAACTGGATGTGCGCGACGGAGACGCGACAGCCACACGTGCACCGGCCGTCGCAGTGGGCGAACACAGGCGCCCAGGAGAGGCGTCGCAGCGTGAGGCACGGCCCGAGTTCGGGGTCCATGCGCATCGGAGTCTCCGGCAGTCGGGTGCCGTACGCCATGCGCTCCGGCTCGACGCCCAGGCCCCGCAGGGCAGTTGTCACGGGGACGGCGTCGTGTGGTTCCGCACGGAGCAGGAACGTGAGGTCAGCAGGTCCGGTGCCGGCCTCCAGCAGGGCCTCCAGGACGTCGCGAAGCGCCTCCTCGTAAGCACGGGTGCCCGTCCAGACGGCTCCCACCGTGCGTCCGGCGCTGGGTGGCGAGGCGGGAGGCAGCGCCACCAGCCGACTGGTGTTCAGCACCCACTGGAGAACTACGGCGCCTCCCGGCTCGGGCCTCGGATGGCCGGTCAGGGACCTCCGCCAGGCCGGTGCCGCGACGGAGGTGAAGAGAGTGGCGCCGCCGTCCTCGGCGAGCAGGGGCCCGGGTGGTCGTCGACGGTAACCGAGCCTTACCAGGCATTCGGCGAACGCCGACGCGGCATGGGCACCGGTCCCGGTCGGCCACCCCTGCGGCGCGCTCTCGCGCACTCACATCACCCCCCGCTTTCACCACAGCAGAACTTGACTCTAAGTCACAAATCTTAGTCATGCCGCGCGATTCCACGCATCCGGGTTTTCTCGGCGCTCGTTTCGTGTCGAATAAATACCTTTTGCGCCATCACAAAAAAGCCGCAAAGAGTCACATGTGGCGCGACACGCATATTTCGCTTCACTTAATTCCCGTGTTGACCATCCCAGTCATGCCGTGTCAGCATCTTTCCACCGGGACAGTCAAGTGAGTCATCAAAATGAGTCACTGACTGAAACCAGGTGCGTCAGCCGCTCATGAGAGATACATCGGGGAGAGAAGTAGAAATGATTCGCTCAAGGCGCTTTTCCATAGCCGTCGTGCCGCTGCTGTGTGTCGCCACCCTGGGGGCGGTCGCCGCTCAGGGCGGGCAGCCGGATCACCCCGGGGCACCGACCGGCACGACCACCGTGATCGCGGCGCCCTCGCCCTTCGATCCTCCGGTCGACAAAGGGGGGCCGGACGTCCCCCTCTGCTGCTGACCGTCCGGTCGGCAACACGTGAGGGCGGCAGTGACGTCCCCCTGCCGCCCTCATGGCGATCACCTTCGGCCCAGCACTGTCCTAGGCGCCCCTAGGTGTCCCTAGGTGCGCGATGTCAGCCTCTGCCCCGTCAGGAAGGTCTCCCGGTGCCCCATGCACCGCATGCTCTGCCGGTACGCCCACACCGCACGCTCGTCCTCGCCGCAGAGCTTCAGAATCTCGGCGAGCTCGGCCCAGGCGAACGCCGCTTGGCGGTTGGCCTCCGACGCCTCCAGCATCAGGGCACCCCGCTCATAGGCGTCCTGGGCGGACTTCTTCTCCCCGCGGGCCAGGCGGGCCGCAGCCAGCACCAGATGGTTGCGGGCGCTCTGCAGACGATGGTCGGGACCCAGCAGCTCCAGTGCGTGTTCGGCGTGATCGATGGCGGCCGCCCCGTTCCCGAGACGCAACTCGGCCTGGGCCAGGGCCGAAAGGCAGTACGCGACGTCCACGCTGCTGCCGACGTCGCGCAGGCTCGTGAGGCTCTGGCTGAGGACGTCGCGGGCCACCTCCGGCTGTGCCGTCTCCGACTGCAGAAGCACCATGGCGTAGGCGTTGCGCAACCGCGCCAGGGCTCGCTGGTCGTCGCCCTCCGCGTAGATGGCCAGCGCCTTCTCGATCAGCGTCAGCGCGTCCGCGGTGTTGCCGTTGCGGTGCATGACCACGCTGGCGTTCCAGTACGCGGCACCCAGCGCGCGGGAGTCCGTGATCGTGCCCGCCTGCTCGATCGCCTTGGTGGCCAGGTACGACGCGCGGTGCATGTCGCCGCGCTCCATGTACACACCCACCAGGGTGGACAGCAGCTCGACTCCGATGACCGTCGGCCCGAGCTGGAGCTTCTCCAGCTCCGCGAGGGTGGCCTCGGCCACCTCGATGGCATGGGAGAGGTCGCCCAGTTCCCGGTAGCACCGGCACAACGCGATCACGGTGGTGAGCCGGGGCACCAGGTCGGGACGCTCCAGGGACGCGGAATGCAGTGCCTCGAGGCGGGCGACCGCCTCCTCGAGGCGGCCTCCGTGCTCCAGGGAGCGGGCCATTCCGTGCTCCGCCTTGTACCAGACCTCGGGCTGGGCGGAGACCGTCACCTTTTCCTGGACGGTGCGGTACGCCTCGAACGCCGCGTTCGGGTCCCCGTTGTTCAGGGCCATCTCGGCGTAGTTCAGTTCCACTTCGAGCTCATTGACCGGGATCTCCGCGGGAGCGCCCGTCAGGTCGGACAGGTCGCAGTCCAACCGCCGGGCCAGCTGTGCGAGCACCTCCGTCGACGGCGTCCGCTTGCCGGCTTCCAGCAGCGAGATGTAACTCGCGGACAGATCGCCGCCCGCAAGATCGGCCTGGGACATTCCGGCGGATCGGCGCAGGCGTCGGATACGCGTACCGACTTCACCCGACATCTTCACACCTGCTCCTCGGCCGACTTGACGGGCATTACCAATGAGTCAAGTTTAGCCCAAACGATTGCCCAGCGGTGAACCGTGTTCGTAAGTCATGCATCCGCCGAACGGCCATTCCTCCCGTACCCGCAACTGCCACCGAGGCCATCACCGCAGCTGGACACGCTCGTCGAGGACGCCATCAGGCTCATGGGAGCGGTACCCCTCGCCGGGTTTCGATTCCGCTTTCGGCACTTTTGGTGCGAGCGGGGACGGGTTATTGACCGTAGTCACTCCAGCTGTCAACCATCGAGCACTCGAAAAGGCATGAATGACCGTTTCCGGGCCTCGGTTCTGATCCGAGAGGCCCGAGCACGTCCTTAGCTCTCTCGGTGTCGCCATCACGCCGAACGGGGTCGGCCACGACCCCCGTGAGGCACACCCGGCCACCACGCAACACGCCAGATCACACCGACCAGGGGAGTCCCGTGCGTACCTCACCGAACCCCACACCTCTGCGCCGCGGCAGCCTCCGGATGCCCGGGAACGATCAGCGGCCCGTCCCCCTGCGGCCGAGCCTCGAGGACCGGCTCGCCGCCGTCATGCCGCTGGACGAACGTCAGCGGAAACTCGTCGCGTTGCTGCTCGCGGGGCACACGGACGCGAGTGCCGCCGGCAGGCTCGGCGTCAGTCCACGGACGGTGACGAACATCCTGCGCTCGCTCATGGACAGGCTCGGCGTAGACAACCGTTTCCAGCTGGGGGTGGCCCTCGGCAGTCGCATGCGCACCCCCGACCGGCCGAACCGCCCGCCCCGCGGGAACTCCTTACGAGGCGAAGCGGCGGCCGGGGAATTGGGCGTCCGGGCGTCGCCGACCCTGCACCGTGGCGCCGACGCATAGACGTTTCACGGCGCCGATCGGTTCGCAGGCCATGACACTGTGACGCCGTGGTGGCGTTGGGCAAGGAACCGGTCTCGGCGACTCGGCCTCCTGCAGTAACCCGCCGGGCGGGCCTCGACGGTCGTCGTGCGACTGCGCCCAGGAAGGCCCCCAATGAGGAGGCTGAAGGTCAGGGGCGGTTCAGACCCCACGTCTGCAGGGCGTAGGGCCGCCCCTTCTCCTCACCTGTGATCAGCGGCACGTCGAGCGGTCCGAATCCCGCCTTGGTGGCCACGGCGACGCTGGCGGCGTTCTCGGCCTCCAGCTCCAGGATCACCTGGCCCGCGCCCAACTGCTCGAAGGCGTACGCGGCCATCACCCGTACCGCCCGCGCCGCGAGCCCCTGGCCGCGGTGCGCCGGACCGACCGCGTAGCCGAGCTCCGTGCCCTCGGGGGCGCGCCGCAGCATGACCTCCCCGAGCGGTGCGCCGCCGTCGACAGTGATGGCGAGGAGGACGGCCGTGCCCTGCGCCCGCAGCTGACGGTCCCGGTCCAGGCGTGTGCGGGCGGCCGCTTCGTCGAACGGGGAGACGAGCGGAGTCCAGTACGCGATGTCGGGGTGGTCGAACAGCTCCGGCATCACTGTCAGGTCCGCCTCCGTCCAGTCACGGAGGACGAGCCCCTCCCCCGAGAGCTCGATCCGCTCGGGAAAGGGCGACATGGTGCTGTTCATGGTGCGGAACCTCTCTGGCCTGTTCAGGACGAGGCAGGATAACCGGGGGCAGGCAAAGGAGCCCATCCGCGTCTTCCCGGCGAGGCTCACTCCCCCGGCCCGGGTGGCCCGCCGGCTCCACCGACGGCTTCGGCCGCGGTAGAGGCGGAGATCTCCGCCTCTACCGCGGCCTCGCTCTCCGC
>NZ_JAODTZ010000021.1 GCF_025399795.1 Streptomyces rhizosphaerihabitans
AACACGCTGGACCTGAATCGCGTCCAGGCTGAGGCCGATACGCGCAACGCGGCTTCTGCCCGCGTGCTGGAGAAGCTCGGCTTCGTGCGTGAGGGGACGTTGCGGGAAGACTGTGTTGTCAACGGCGAGGTCTCTGACTCGTGGGTCTACGGGCTGCTCAGGCGGGAGTGGCGGCCGTCGTCCGAGCCGGCTCCCGCCCGCTGAATCCCATCGCCCGGCACCTGGTATCGACGCCCCGAACCACTGATCACTGCGCCTCATCCAAACTCAACGACGAACCGGATAAAAGCTCACATCTCGCCCTCTCAGAACCGGGGACGAGCCGACGACCGGCAGCATGACGCGGACCCTGCTGAACATCTGCGCCGCCTGTCCAGCACGACGGCGGCACCCATGCCTGCCGCCGCACCGCCGCCCGACTACCGCACGACTGCTGACGTCATCGGCGGCTGTCGCTCTCCTTGCCGGGGCGCAAGGCCTCGGCGCTCGCCCTGGTGCGCACCTCAGCAGCAGCAGTAAGGGCTGCGTGCACGACTCGGCGGGCGCCGAAGGTGCCCTTGCCGACACGGATTGTCGGGGGCCGGGCCCGGTGCCCGCCATGAAGCCGCCGAGGACGCCGGGCCGTTGCTGGAAGCGTTCGAGCCGGTTGAGGACGGGGTCCTTCCTTGGCCCGATCTGTCGCGGAGCGCCCAAGCCGGCTCAGGGGATTATTGACATCCTCCCCCTCTTAAATGAGGGGGATTCCAACCGAGGTGGGTTGGGGTTCACGGACGCTCGACCGTTGTTTGGGCGGTGTCGTCCCTCCGGCACCGGCTGATTGCCGGGGGCGGGGTATCCCGCCCTGTCCTGCCGCGATGTTGGTTGCTGCGTTGGTGTCCGCGTTGCAGGTGAAGCCGCACAGGGAGCAGACGAACTCGGCTTGGCTCTTGCGCGAGTTCTTGTCGATCCATCCGCAGGCGCTGCATCGCAGGCTGGTGTAGGGGGCGGGGACGTCTTCGACCCGGCCGGGGGCCTTGTGTTCGGTGCGCTGGCGCAGCAGGCCCCAGCCCTGGGCGAGGATGGCCCGGTTCAGGCCGGCTTTCTGCCTGACCTGCTTGCCGGGCTGCTCGGTGTTTCCGCCGGCCGAGCGGGTCATGTTCTTGATGTTCAGCTTCTCGAACCGCACCAGGCGGTAGGTGCGGGCCAGCATCGTGCTGGTCTTCTCGCACCAGTCCTTGCGCCGGTCGGCTTCACGCGCTTTGAGCCTGGCCACCTTGGCGTACGCGGCAGTCTTCCGCTCACTTTTGGGGGCGCGTGCGGCACGCCGCTGGTGTTTACGGACCTGCGCGCGTTCCTTCACGGTGAGCTGCGGGCAGTTCAGCTTTTGCCCGTCGGACAGGGCGGCCGTGATGGTCACGCCCCGGTCGATACCGATGACCTCGCCCCTGCCGGGTGCGGCGACCGGTGCGGGGACGACCGCGAAGGCGATGTGCCAGCGGCCGTTGCGCAAGGTGACGCGGAACGTCTTCGCGGCGGGTAGTTCGGGCCGGGTGAGCCGGAAGCGGACCCAGCCGCAGCCGGGCACCTTGACCTGAGCCCACCGGCGGTTGAGCTGGTGCACCACCACGGACCGGCCCATGACCTGCCTGCCGGTCTTCGCGTTGAGCTTCGGCGAGCCGTCCTCGGCCAACTCCGCCACCCGGTCGGTGCCGATGACGCGGAATCCCTCGTGCCGGTACTTCTTACGCCAGGTCGGCTCACCGAACCCGGACGTGAAGCGGGCGTTCTTGGCCTTAGCGAAATCCTTCAGCGCCTGCTGCTGAACATCCGCATTCCCGCTGCCGAGCCACTCATTGGCGCGCCGGGCCTCAGTGAGCTGCCGGCACTGCTCAGCGAAACCCGGCGCCGGCCTGCGGCCCGGATACCAGTGCGCATGCTGCTCGACCGCCAGGTTCCACACGTACCGGGCGTGCGCGCAGTGCAGCAGCATCTGCCGCTCCTGCCGCGGCGTCGGGTACATACGGAAACGTGACATTCCGTCACGGTAATGGCTCAATAACGCCATAACAGCGGAATGCTCAAATTCACGCTTCGCATCCCCAAAGAACTCCACGCCCGGCTCACCGCTCAAGCGGCCGCCGACCGGCGGCCCCTCAACGCCGAGATCCTGCACCTGCCCGAGATCGCCCTCCACCCCGTCAGGGCGACGACGAATCGCCCCGACGGCGATTCCTCTACCCCTGCCCCGCTCCGCAGGGGCTCGCATTCACCCCCGGCCCGAAGGCCGGGGCACCCTGCAAGGAAACGAGGTGGTTGTTTCGGTCCGGGTGCCCAATATGATGTGGGATCCGATCGCGGCCCTGGAGCAACCACCTCGTCGGGGGCCTCAGCGTGGGGGTGGAGTGACGTCAGCAGGCAGCAGTGACCATCCGCCTGGCCAAGGCCGTGACGAGCGCCTCTCCGGTCCGTTTCCGCCACCGTTACGTCCGCCGGACTCGTCCGGCCGCAACTGGTCCGCGGTGGCCGACGAGGTCACCGACGCCACCCGGCTGCTGAGCGCGGGCACGTACGTCGATCCCGGCTTCCGGGACGCGGTCGTCCAGGAGCTCCACGTACATCAGGAGCGCGTCATCGCCCCGTCCGTCGGCTTTGACGCCGTCACGGTCCTGTGGCACGCGTTGCGCGCACGACGCCTGCAGACCCTCTGGGCGGCGGCAACCGCGGTCCTGTGGGTGGCCGGCCTTCTGCTGGGCGGCGTCTTCTTCGCGCTTTTCACCGTCCCCGCCGCCGTGCTCCTCCTCGCATCGGCTCTCGCCGGGCCGGCACCCGGGAAGGACCGTGGCCGTCTCGGGAGCCCAGCCCGCCGGACCGGCCGGATACGACGGGTCCTCGCTACGGCGATGAACGTCGTCGGCGGCCTGCTGTTCGCCGGTTACGCCGCAGTGGCGCTGGCGAAAGTTGCCGTCGACCCAGGAGGCAACGGCGTTCCCGCCTGGTTCGCCCTCGCCGTCCCGATCGCCATGGCCGTTTGCGCCGCGGGGTACCAGGCGCAGGTGTCCCGGATCATCGGTGAGGATCTGGGGCCTGCTTCGTTTCGTCCAGTCGGCGTCAGCGGGCTGGAGGGGCACCCGTGGATGCAGGTGCCGGGACGAGACATCCGGCGTGAACAGCACTCGCCGCTGATCGTCTACCACCCGGATTCTCCCTTCCTCGGCTTCGGCGCCCCCCATCGGCCCTGGGTCGTGGCAGTCGGACTGGTCCGCAGGCGTCCGGGCCGGCCGTATGCCGAGGACGAGTTCGACGACCGGATGGTCATGGACCAGGTCCGCGCGCAGGTCGAGCAGCTGCGTGAGCCGGACGGGGGCCGTGCGGGAACGAAACGGAACGTCCTGCGGAGACTGGCGGTCGACGACTGCGTGTTTCTGCCCGTGACCGGGTTGCCGCACCGCACCGCCGCACCGTACGCCTGGCAGGACTTCCCAGTGCACCGGGACGCCGCCCTCGCCGAGAGTGGCACCCGAAGGCGGCACTACCTGCGTGTCCAACTGGACTCAGGGGGCGGCGAGAGCGTCCTCACCGTGTTCGTCCGCGCGTATGCGCAGCGCGGTGTGCTGACGCTCGAATGCGTGCCGTGCGTGCTGCCCCCTGTCCGGTCGGCGTTTCGCGAGGTGGACCGGATCACCAGCACGCGGCGGGGTGAAGCCGCGGTCGTCAAGGCGCTCCGGGCGATGGGGCAGACGCCGGCTTTCGCGGCACGATCGGTGGTCGATCTGGTCCGCCGGACCGCGGCCGCGTTCCGGGAGTGGACCGCAGGCCACGGTTCGGCACCGGCTGACGGACCGCACGTTTCGGTACGGGAGCTGGGCAGCGGCGAGAGCGCGTCGCTGTTCCAGGAGATCGACGTCGAGGGCTCGCTGGCGGCCATCCGAGACCGCGTGCTGGGTGGTGTGACCCAGGCTCTGCGTGAACAGGGTTACGAGACGGACGAGTTCCAAGACGCGCTGGGCAACCTCGCCCGCGGAGCGGTCTTCCTCGGCGGTCCGATGACCGGCCAAGCCATGGCCACCGGTGCAGGGAGCACCGCGACTCCGCTGGCAGCCGGCCCCCGCTCCCCCGGCCCGACGACGAATCCCGACGACGACAGCTGGGAGAGCGACTGAGCCCATGGGAGACATCGCCAAGGGAGTTCTGGTAGGGGCATGGGGTCTTCTCGTCGGCTGGATCCTGCCGACGACGATCAACCTCGCCATCCTGGGTTTCACCGTCTTCCCCAGCGTCGACGACGAGTTCGGCGTAGCCCGGCTGCGGCCCGCCACACCCCACGGGGCCACACTGCTGCTGGTCCTGGCCGTGCTGTTCGGGCTGATCCTGTACGCGCTGCAGAACCCCCTCTACCGCATCCTGGAGGGCTACCTCCTGTGGCCCCCTGCGGCTTACGGCCGGCGATGCAGGCACCATCAGAAGGCGCGTACCGCCCTCGACGACCGGCTGACGCTGCTGCGCCTCGAACGGCAGTCTCGCGCCGGAACGTTGCGCGAACCGGAAGCACGGACTCTGGCGCGGTTGAGCGGCAGCCCGCACCTGACCCGTTGGCGCGAGGCCGACCGGCGGCGCAGCCTGACCCAGCGCGCTCTCCTTCAGGAGCAGCTGGCCCGCTATCCCGTCGACACGGACCAGATCGCCCCCACCCGGCTGGGCAACGCCATCCGCCGGTTCGAGGAGTACGGCCACGACCGCTACCGCCTCGACACCCAACTGTTGTGGAACGAGCTACAGGCGACCGCCCCGGACCAGGCCTGCCGCCAGGTTGATGCCGCCCGCACCAGCGTGGACTTCTTCGTAGCCCTGCTGTACGGGCACGCGGTCCTCGTCGTCCTCGCGTTGGCCGCGCTGACCGCTCCCGATGCCGCCCCCATCCGGCTCCTGCCGACGGCGGCGGCCGTCACCGTGCTGATCCCGGTCTGGTACCGCTCTGCGGTCGTGGCCACCGACGAATGGGCGACCGCCGTCCGTGCCCTGGTGAACGTCGGCCGCGGCCCTCTCGCCCACTCCCTCGGCTTCGCTCTCCCCAAGGGCCTCGCCGACGAACGGGCCATGTGGACGATGGTCTCGAAGTTCACCCGCATCCCCTACGACGACCCCGCCGTCGCCGTGGACCGGTTTCGCAGACAACTGGAGCCGCCCTCCGCGCCGCCCGCCAGTCCTCCCGGGCCGGGCCCCGCGGACTGACAATCGGCCCTCCTGGTCACAGGTCGTGCAGGCGCTGCCCCCGACCGCAACCGGTCGCCGCTTACCCGGCCAGCCGCTCCGACCGGACGTCGAACAACCACCGGACGGCCGCTGCCGCCTGCTGTCCCTGGTCGTCACGCCAGGTCAGCGGGCGGACTGCACCCAGTTCAAGGTGGTCCTGGAGAAGATCCGAGTACCCAGCCCCTGCCAGGGTCGGCTCAACAACCAACCCACAGTGCCTATTAGGCCTACAGCAACGGCCCCATCCGGGAGTACCTGCGCAGGAGGGGCATTCGCCACACCATCCCGGAGAAGACCGACAGCCAGGCTGCCCGCCTGCGCAAAGGTTCGCGCGGCGGACGGCCACCCGGGTTCGACGAAGATCGCTACAAGAAGCGCAACACCATCGAACGAGCGATCAATCGCCTGAAACAGTTCAGGGCGATCGCCACTCGCCATGACAAGCGAGCCCGAGTTCACGCTCGCCCAGGGAGGCGAAGAAGCGCTCGACGTCGGCGTCGGTGACCTCGGCGAGGGTTGCCGGGGACCAGTGCGGGTCGCGGTCCTTGTCGATGATCTGGGCCCGGACACCCTCCACCAGGTCGGGGGCGGACAGCGCCGCGCAGGAGACGCGGTACTCCTGGTCCAGAACGCGCTCCAGCGAACCGAGCCGCCGGGCGCGGCGCAGGGCGGCCAGCGTGACCTTCACCGCGGTGGGCGAGTTGCCGAGGAGGATCTCCGCCGTCTCCTTCGCCGCCGGGTCGCCGACCGCGAGCAGTCGCTGGACGATCTCCTCGACCGTGTCGGCCGTGTAGCAGGCGTCGATCCACTCCCGCCGCTCCGCCAGCTCACCCCGGGGCGCCGGCTGCGCATGGCGGGCCAGAGCCTCTCGCACGGGAAGGTCCGCGAGGTCCGAAACGAACTGCCGGAGCGACGGGGACGGCAGGTAGTGGTCGGCGAGTCCGCACAGCAGAGCGTCGCCGGCACCGACCGAGGCACCCGTCAGGGCGAGGTGCGTACCCAGTTCGCCCGGGGCGAGGGCGAGCAGATGGGTGCCGCCGATGTCGGGGACGAAGCCGATGCCGGTCTCGGGCATGGCGACGCGTGAGCGCTCGGTGACGACCCGGACGCTGCCGTGCGCGGAAATACCGACGCCGCCGCCCATGACGATGCCGTCCATGACCGCGACGTACGGCTTGGGGTAGCGGGCGATACGGGCGTTGAGGTGGTACTCGTCGCGCCAGAAAGCGGCGGACGCGGTGCCGTCCCCGTCGCGCGCGTCGTCGTGGACGACGCGGATGTCGCCACCCGCGCACAGTCCGCGTTCGCCGGCGCCGGTGATGACGACGGTCTCGACGGCCGGGTCGTGTTCCCAGGCGGTGAGCGCCCGGTCGATCCGGCGCACCATTTCGTGGTTCAGGGCGTTCAGCGCCCTCGGCCGGTTCAGAGTGAGATGAGCGGCCCGTCCGTCGGTGTGCAGCAGGACGGATTCCTCGGCTCCGGGTGCCTCGGTGCCGTTCATCCGAGAGCCTCCGTCAGGCCGCGGGCCACGGTGACGCGCATGATCTCGTTCGTTCCTTCCGGGGGTCTTTCGGATTCGCCGGTCACGACGATCTTCCCGATACCGTACTCACCGAGGACCGTGGCCCCTGTACGGGTGCGGAGTGCGGTACGCCACCGGATACCCCGGATCGGCGGCGAGCCGCTTCATCGGGACGCTCGGCCGAACGGCCTGTCCCGTCAGACTTCCTCTGCTGGTCCTTCTTCCCCCGGCCGCAACACGTACAGCTGAGGCAGGTTGACCACGATCGCCTCCTGGGTGCTGCGGGCGATCACGACGACGGCCTCTTCGGCGGGGTCCGGGTTCTCCTCGCGGTGCGGCACGAACGGGGGTACGAAGATGTAGTCACCGGGTGAGGTGCGCAGGCGTACTTCCTCGGGCTGCGCCCCCGTGTCGTCCAGGAAGACGAACTCCGGGTGTCCGCTCACCACATAGATCGCGGTCTCGGACGCTCCGTGATGGTGGTCCGAGGAGGCGGTGGAGGGGGCGACGTGGGTCTGGCCCATCCACAGCTTCTCGGAGCCGACGGTGGTGCCGCTGACAGCGGCGAATCTGCGCATGCCTCCGGTCTGCGCCGTGTCGCCGTCGAGGGCGTCGGCGCGGACGTGGTGCAGGCGGGTACGCAGGGGTCGTACGGACTCCCCTGCGCCGTCCGGGAGATGGGGGTGGAAACCTTCGCCGGGGGTCGTCAACGGCTCGCTCATGGACGGGGACGCTAGAGCGGCCCGGAAAAGGATGTCAAGAGGTGTCCATTGCGCTTCACCTGCGGCAATGTTCCCGCAATGTAAGTGGGGAACCCGTGGAAGCCCTGTCGGCGCACACCGTGTCGGGCATCATGGGCGCATGCATATCTCCGCGAAGGCGGACTACGCCACCCGGGCCCTTCTGGAGCTCGCCCGCGAACCTGCCCGCCCGCTCACGTGCGAGGCCATGGCCTCGTCGCAGCAGGTCCCGTTCCGGTTCCTGAAGTCCGTGGTGGGCGAGTTGCGCCGATCCGGCCTGGTGCGCAGCCAGCGAGGCTGCGAGGGCGGGTACTGGCTCGGAAGGCCCGCCGACGAGATCACCCTGCTGGACGTCGTACGCGCCGTGGACGGCGAATTGATCACCTTGCGGGGCGAGTCGCTATCCGGGCTCGACTACCCGGGTCCCGCGTCCGGACTGCCGGGGGTGTGGCGCCGTATCGAGGCGGACGCGGCGGCCGTTCTGGGCGGGACGACCCTGGCCACGCTGCTGCCCGCCGAGGTGGGCGAGCCGCTGAACCGCAAGGGAGCCGCGTGACACGCCCGCCGGACCGGCCTGCGGTGGAGGCGGAGGTGGAGGTGGTGGAGTACACCGACCCGCTGTGTCCCTGGGCCTGGGGATCGGAGCCGGTGTTCCGCCGGCTCCGGGCCGCGCTGGCGGGCCGGGTCACCTGGCGCCGCGCGTACTGCGTTCTCTTCGACCACGACGACGACCCGCCGCCCGACCCGGCGGCGGAGACCGCCTGGTACGCACGCTACGTCGAGGACATCAGCGGCCACACACGGGCGCCCCGGGCGCTACGGCTGAGCCGGGTCGCGGCGAGTTCCTGGCCGTCCTCGCTGGTAGCCAAGGCCGCCGAGCGGCAGGGCGACGAGGTGTCCGGGCGCGTACTGCGGCGGCTGCGGGAGAGCGTGTTCGTGCTCGGTGAACCGGCGGACACACGTGCGCTGGCGGAGGCGGCGGTACGGGGCGTGCCCGGCCTGGACGGTGAACTGCTGGCCGCCGACGCGGCCTCGGCGTCCGTGCTGGAGGCGGTGCGCGCCGACCGTGCCGAGGCGCGCCGGCCGGTCCCCGGGGTGCTGTCGGTGCGCGGCGGGTCGCCGCATCCCGGCGCAGCCAAGGAGACCGCCGACGGCGGGTACCGCTATGCGCTGCCGACCCTGCTGGTCCGCACTCCCGCGGGGTCTCGCGTGGTGCCCGGCTGGCGGCCGTACGAGGAGTACGCGTCGGCGATCGAGGAGTTGAGCCCCGGACTGCTCACGGAACCCCTGAGGCCGGCCCCCTCGGACGCCCTCGCGCGCTACCGGAGCCTGACCGACCCGGAGCGCGAGCTTCTGACCGACGGTCCGTGGCCTCCCTCGGGTGCCGTGCGCGTCGAGACCGGCAACGGCCCCGTGTGGCTGCACCCGGAGGAGGCCGCCACGCACCCGGCCCGCGGCCGCGGCGCTCCTGCCGCACCCTGACGGGCTTCTGATCAGTGGTCAGGGCGCGGGCGGGCGGGTGCCGCGAGCCCGGGAACCTTCCGTGAGGAACCTTCCGTGACAGGCGACTGATCGGCAACAGGGCAACGGCCGGTGGCCGCGATGCTCCCTGCCGTCCCCTGCCCATGCTCTGATCAGTGGTCAGGTTCCGTCCCGCCCAATGAGACACCAATTGGTGTCCATTGACAGCCGCCGAGAACCGGCCCCAGGATGTGCACCATGCTCACGACGCACCCCGGCGTGGTGTGCCGCTACGTGGACCTGCGGCGCACCTGCAGCGCTCTCTGTCGCTGACCGCCCGCACACCGCGGCCACCAGGCGCCTGACGCCCGTCCCGCCGGCACCGGCCACGCGCCGCTTCGCCGCCCGGCCCCCGTCGTCACGCGCCGCCCTCTCGGCGTTTCGTCGCCTCCGCTCCCCTCTCCTCCTGGCTCTCCCCGCGATCCGCCGACGCCTCCTGCCCTGAGCGCGGCATGCCCACGTGCGCACCGAAGCCCACGCACGCATGCCTGTTCCCGGGTTGCGCGGCGTCCGTCGGCGGGGCGTGCCGCCCTTGCTCCCCTTCCGCTGCCCCGGCGCGGGCGGGAGCCTTCGCAGAAAGAAAAACCGATGCCCGGACGCCTCACTCTCCGCAACCCCGCAGCCACCTTCCGTTCCGGCCGGCGGTCCGGCCGACTGCGCGCCGCCGCCCTGGGGACCGCACTTGCCACCGTGCTGGTCCCCGGGCTCAGCGCCTGCGGCGGCCAGGCGGCGTCGGCCGCCGGCAGTGCCGCCGCACTCAAGTGGACCTCCTCCTACTTCCCCGCCCACTGGGACCCGGTGGTCGGCGGCAGCGGCGCCCAGTTCCGTGAACTCGCCCTGGTGTACGCCTCGTTGACGCGCACGGACGAGGACGGAAAGGCCGTCCCGGACCTGGCCAAGAGCTGGGAGTACAACACCAGGGGTGATGTGATCACCTTCCACCTGCGCCCGCATCTGAAGTTCAGCGACGGTGCGCCGGTCGACGCCGCCGCCGTGAAGGCCGCCATCGAACGGGCCCAGAAGCAGAAGAACTCCGCCCTTTTCGGCGACCTGACCTCCATCAAGTCGGTGGACGCCCAGGGCCTGGACGCGGTGATCCACCTCAGCCAGGTCGACTACCAGATCCCCCAACTGCTGGGCGAGCGCGTCCTGCAGATCGCCAGCCCCAAGGCGGCGGCCTCCCCCGAGAAGCTGGACCAGAGTCCGGTCGGCGCCGGTCCGTTCACCGTCACCCAGCTCGTCCCGGGCACCAAGGCGGTCCTGAAGAAGAACCCGGACTACTGGGACGCCAAGAACATCCACATCGACACCGTCGAACTGACCTCCGCCCCCGACGCGTCCACCGTCGTCTCCGGCCTGCAGACCGGCGTCTACAACTTCGCCGACATAACCCCCAGTCAGGCCGACGCCGCCAAGAAGGCCGGACTCGACGTCTTCGTGCAGCCCGGCTTCAACGCCTCCAACCTCAGTCTCAACACCAACAAGGCGCCCTTCGACAACGACAAGGTCGTCGACGCGTTCCGCTACGCGATCAACCGTCAGGAGTTCGTCGACAAACTGACCTTCGGCTACGGCTCGGTGACCAACCAGCCCTTCCCCAAGGGCTACGTCGCCTTCGACCCGCAGTCGGCCGACGCCTACCCCTACGACCCGGCGAAGGCGAAGAAGCTGCTGGGCGAGGCCGGTTACAAGCCGGGCGCGCTCAAACTCAGTCTCGTCATCCCGGCCGAGGATCCCCAGGCCGAGATCGTCCAGGCGCAGTTGGCGAAGGTCGGCATCACCGTCACCATCAAGATCGACAAGAACTGGGCCACGCCGTTCTTCGCCAAGAACCTGACGTTCTCGCTGTACGGCACCACAGGGCGTGACTCCGCGGCGCAGACCCTCACGGCGCACTTCGGCCCGAACGGCCCGCTCAACCTCAGCTCGCCCTATGAGCCGACCGGTTTCGAGGCCGCCATCGCCAAGGTCCGGCAGACCCCGCTGGACTCGCCCGACTACCCGAAGGTCCTCCAGGCGGCGACCCGGGCCGGACTGAAGAGCAAGGCGCTGGTGTTCACGTACTCCTCGCCCAACCTCATCGCCAAGAGCAAGTCCATCTCCGCGCTGCCGAAGAACCCGGCCCACATCGACTGGACCGGCGTGACCATCGACGGCTCCAACTGACACTCCGTCCATCACAGAGAGGGGGCAACCCATGACGACGACGGAGGCACCGGCCCCGCCCGACGTCCGTGTCCCGGCCACCACGGCCAGGACACGGCACACCCTGGGCCGCGTCCTGGCCACTCTCGCCCGGTCGGTCGCGATCTTCGTACCCGTCTTCCTGGTCGCGACGTTCGTGACGTTCGCGCTGCGGTCCCTGAGCGGGCTCAGCCCGGCGCGCATCCAGCTGGGCGAGGAAGCGACTCCCGAAGCGGTCGCCCGCGTCGAGGCCCACTGGGGCCTGAACCGGCCGTTCCTCGTGCAGTACGCGGACTGGTTCGGCGGTGTCCTGCACGGACAGCTCGGCGCGAGCTGGACCAACGGCGCCGACATCTCCACCCTCATCGGCCTCGGCCTGGGCGTGAGCCTGTCGGTGGCGACCTTCGCGCTGCTCATCGGGGTGGTCGCGGGCTTCGCCCTCGGCACGGTGGCGGC
Organism: Streptomyces rhizosphaerihabitans; assembly: GCF_025399795.1. Lineage (GTDB taxonomy): Bacteria > Actinomycetota > Actinomycetes > Streptomycetales > Streptomycetaceae > Streptomyces > Streptomyces rhizosphaerihabitans. The sequence continues at coordinate 11,653 of NZ_JAODTZ010000021.1, forward strand.
CCTGCGGCGCACCACCTGGGCCGACCGCGCGATCACGGGCTTCGTCACGGTGATCTCGGTCATGCCGGCCTTCGTCGTCGGCATCGTCCTGGTCGCGGTCTTCGCGGTGGGACTGCACCTGTTCCCGTCCGCCGGGTACGTTCCGGCGGAGCAGGGGTTCGGTCCGTGGCTCGCCCACATCACCCTGCCCGCCGTCGCGCTGAGCTTCGACGTCGTCGCCGATGTCGCCCGGCAACTGCGCGGCAGCCTCATCGGGGCCTACCGCGAGAACTACGTGACGGGCGCCGTGGTCCGCGGGCTGAGTCCGCGCAGGATCTTCTTCGGCCATGTACTGCGCAACGGCCTCGGGCCCGCGCTCGCCACACTCGGCCTGAAGTTCCCCGCGCTGGTCGGTGCCTCCGTCGTCACGGAATGGATCTTCGGGCTCCAGGGCTTCGGACGGTTCGCCAACGACTCCGCCCAGGCCGGCGACGTACCGGCCGTGCAGGGCGTCCTCGTGGTGTCGATCGTCCTGGTCGTCGCCTTCAACCTGCTGGTCAACCTGGTGCTGGCGCGCGTCACGCCGACCGCGCAGCGGGGGGTGTGACCATGGTGCGCCGCGTCCTCTCCCTCGCCACCGGGCGGATCGCCCTGGCCGTCCTCACCGTCATCGCCGTGCTCGCCCTGTTCGGGCCGCTGCTCGCTCCGCAGAATCCCCTGGCCACCGGCGACCACCCGCTCGCCGCCGCCTCCGGCGCCCACTGGCTGGGGACCGACTATCTCGGCCGCGATGTGCTGAGCCGGCTCCTCGACGGCTCCCGTGTCAGCGTCCTCGGCTCGCTGGAGGTCGCGTTCACGGCCCTGGCCATCGGCGCCGTCCCCGGCATCCTGTCCGTCCACCTCGGCCGGGTCTTCGAATGGGTCACCCTCCGGCTCGCCGACACACTGGTCGCCCTGCCGTTCCTGCTGTTCGCCGTCGCCGTCATCGCGCTGCTCGGCAACGGCCTCTCCCAGGCGATGCTGGTCACCGGCGCGTTGGTGTCTCCGCTGTTCTACCGCGTGGCCCGCGCGGCCACCCTGGCCGTGGCCCGCTCGCCGTACGTGGAGGCCGCCATCGTCTCGGGCGCCTCCATCGGCTGGGTCGTACGCCGTCACGTCTGGGCCAAGGTGCTCCCGCCGATCGCGGTCGCGCTCGCCCAGACCGTCGGCGTCGGCTTCGTGATCGTGTCGAGCCTGACCTTCCTCGGGATCGGCGTCCAGCCTCCCGCACCCACCTGGGGCGGTCTGCTCGCCTCGGATCTCGGTTACCTCAGCCACCAGCCGTGGGCACCGCTCGCCCCCGCCCTGCTGATCATGGTCACCGTCTGGGCCTGCAACCTCCTCGCCGACGCGATACGCGATGTCTCCGGCGAGGCGGGTCGCGCGCTGGTCAACACCCGCAAGGCCCGTGCCAACCGCCGCCGCGAGGCCGACCCCGCTCCTGCTCCCGCTGGAGGTGTGCGATGACCACCCTGTCCGAGAAGATCCTCACCGAGGCCGAGTCCGAGATCGAGTCCGAGGCCGAGTCCCAGGCCGAGATCGAGGAGAGCACCGAGCCCGGTCCCGGGCACCCGGCCGAACAGCCGTCCCCGGTACTGGCCGTGCGCGATGTGCGCATCAGTGACCGGGCCGGTGACCGGGAGATCGTCCACGGCGTGAGTTTCACGCTCACACCCGGCAGCGCCGTCGGCATCGTCGGCGAATCCGGCAGCGGAAAGACCCTCACCTGCCGTGCCGCGCTGGGCATCCTGCCCGCCCACTTCGAGATCACCGGCGGCTCGGTCGAGATCGACGGCAACGACATCGCCGGCCTGTCCCCCACGCGGTGGACGGACCTGCGGGGCGCCACGATCAGCGCGGTCTTCCAGGATCCGGCGTCCTATCTCAACCCCTCGATCCGGGTGGGGGCCCAGATCGCCGAAGTACTCCGGGTCAAGAAGGGACTGAAGCGGCGCGCTGCACACCGCCGCGCGATCGAACTGCTGCGGGTGGTCCACCTGCGGGACCCGGAACTCGTCCACGCCCAGTACCCCCACGAGCTGTCCGGCGGCATGCTCCAACGGGTCCTCATCGCCGTGGCCATCGCCGCGGGCCCGCGGATCCTCATCGCCGACGAGGCCACCACCGCGCTCGACGTCACCGTCCAGGCCGAGATCCTCGACCTGCTGGCCGACCTGCGCGAGCGGACCGGACTGGCCCTCGTCGTGGTCTCCCACGACCTGGCCGTCGTCGCCCAGCTGTGCGACGAGGTCCTGGTCATGCGCCGGGGCGAGGTGGTCGAACAGGGCCCGACCAGGGACGTACTCCACCATCCGCGGCACGAGTACACCCGGCTGCTGATCGCCGAACACGAGCAGTACGGCCTGGAGAAGTTCCTCGCACCCGCGCCCGAGGAGGACGCATGAGCACCGGTCCGGCGCCCAAGGCCACCACCCCCGGGGAACCGGCAAAACCCGTCCTGGAGGTCAAGGACCTCCAAGTGCACTACGGAACGCCTCGGCGACGCCGACCCGCCCTGCGCGGCGTCTCCCTCAGCGTCGCGCCGGGCGAAACCGTCGGCATCATCGGCGAGACGGGTTCGGGCAAGTCCACCTTCGCTCGGGCCGCGCTCGGCCTGGTGCGCGCTTCGGCGGGATCCGTCGTCGTCGACGGTGAGGACGTCAGCGCGTACGGGGCACGCCAGTGGCGCGCTCTACGCCGCCGCGGTGTGATCCAGTACGTCTTCCAGGACCCGCTGCGCAGTCTCGACCCGGACCTCACCATCGAGGCTTCCCTGGCCGAACCGCTGCTCGTCCGGGGCGATTCCCGTGAGGAGGCGGCGCGCCGGGTCCGTGCGTTCCTCGCCCGGGTCCACCTGTCCGAGGACCTGCTCGACCGGCTGCCCGGTGAGCTCTCCGGCGGGCAGCGCCAACGCGTCGCGGTGGCACGGGCGTTGGTCACCGAACCCCGGCTGGTCATCCTCGACGAGCCGGTCAGCGCCCTGGACTCCGCCAACCGCGTCCAGATCCTGCGGATTCTGGAGGAACTCCGCGACGACGGTGTGGCGCTCGTCTTCATCTCCCACGACCTCGGTTCCGTCGCCGGGATCGCCGACCGCATCGCCGTGCTGTACCAGGGCGAACTGGTCGAGGTCGGCGCCGCAGGCGATGTCATCGGCCGGCCCCGGCACCCGTACACCCGCCTGCTGGTCCGTTCCGCGCCCACGCTGCACTCCGCCCCGGCCGACCGGGCCGAACGCGCGGCTCTGCGGGCCCTCTTGAACGCCTGAACGCCCGACCCCCACGAGAGACAGGAAGAAAAGCCATGCCCCGCACGATCCATCTCGCCCTGCACCCCTACGGCGTCGGCGGTCCCGGCCAGCACGGTCTGTGGAAGGACCCGCGCGTAGCGAAGAACGCGAGCATCGACATCGACTACTACATCCGACTGGCCAAGGCAGCCGAACACGCCCTCTTCGACGCGCTGTTCATCGTCGACAGCCAGTTCATCAACGCCACCTACCCGGCGCACTACCTCAACCGCCTCGAACCACTGACCCTGTTGTCCGCGGTCGCCACCCACACCAAGCACATCGGCCTGGTCGGCACGGCGAGTTCGACCTACAACTCGCCGTTCAACCTGGCCCGCCGGTTCGCCTCCCTGGACCACATCAGCGGCGGCCGGGCCGGCTGGAACGTCGTCACCAGCTTCGACACCGGCACCTCCCGGAACTTCGGGCTCGACGAGCACCTCGACTACACCGCCCGGTACGGCCGCGCCCTGGAGTTCGTCCGGGTCGCCCGGGGCCTGTGGGACTCCTACGAGGACGACGCCTTCCCGGCCGACGTGGCCCGGGGCGTCTTCCTCGACCCGGCCAAGCTGCACGCGCTCGACCACGAGGGCGAGCACTTCAAGGTGGCGGGACCGCTCAACCTCTCCCGTTCCCCGCAGGGCCAGCCGGTGATCTTCCAGGCCGGGGTCTCCGAGGAGGGACGCGACCTGGCCGCGCAGGTCGCCGAGGGCATCTACGCGCCGGGCGGCACCCTGCAGCAGGCGCAGGAGTACTACACGGACATCAAGAAGCGCACCGCTTCCTACGGCCGGAACCCCGAGCACATCAAGATCTTCATCCACGGGAGTCCGGTCGTCGCCGCCACCGACGAGGCGGCTCGGCGGCGCGAGCGGGAGATCTTCGAGGAGGACAACGACTTCGACCGCAACCTCGCCCTGCTCGGCCGTTCCTTCGGCGCCTACGACTTCAGCGTGCACGACCTGGACGCGCCGTTCCCCGACGTCGCGCACCTCGCCGAGAAGGGCGGCCGCACCGGCGCGGCGGCCCTCATCGAGCGGGCCCGGACGGAGAACCTGACGCTGCGTCAAGTCGCGGAGTCCGTCAATCAGTTCCGCAGTTCACCCTTCGTCGGGGCACCTCGGACCGTCGCCGACACCATCGAGAAGTGGTTCGACGCCGGCACCTTCGACGGCATCAACCTGGCCTTCCGTACCGAGGACGAGCTGAACCTCTTCGTCGACGGCGTCGTCCCGATCCTCCAGAAGCGCGGGCTGTTCCGCACCGAGTACACGGCCGACACCCTGCGCGGCAACCTCGGCCTGCCCCTCCCGGCCAATCGCCACACCCGCGAACCCCAGCTCGTGAACGACTGAGTCCATCGCCGCGACCGTCCGAGCACGCCTTCGCACCCTCAGGCCCCGCACGCCGGCCGGCCCGGCACCGATGCCGGCCGGCCCGGCGGCCCGACACCGAAAGGCCTTCACCTCATGACGAGCGAGCGACCGCGCTTCAGGCTCGGCTTCCTCACCCATGTCCAGGGACGTGACCAGGACATCGCCCGCACCTACCGCAACGCGCAGGAGCTGTTCGTCGTCGCGGACGAACTCGGCTTCGACGTCGGCTGGGTCGCCCAGCACCATGTCGCCCTCGGAGGCGGCGGACTCTCCTCGCCGTGGACCTTCCTCGCCCACGCGGCGGCGCGGACCAAGCGGATCCGGCTCGGCACCGCCGTCACCGTCCTGCCGCTGGAGGACCCGGTCCGCCTCGCCGAGGACGTCGCCACCGTCGACGCGCTCAGCGGCGGCCGCGTCGAGATCGGCGTGGGCAGCGGAACGAGCGGTCTGGAGTACGCCGCGTTCGGCAAGGACGCCGCCCGCAAGAGGGAACTGACCAGCGAGAACCTCGACGTCCTGCGCCGGGCGCTCGCCCAGGCCGAGGTGGGCGCGCCCGGCTTCCGCATCCAGCCGCGGTCCGGCGACTTCACCCAGCGCGTCTGGCAGGGCGTGTTCAGCGCGGAAGGGGCCGCGTACGCCGCGAAACGCGGTTCGCATCTCCTGCTCAACCGGGCCGCCTACGGCTACGACGCCCCCACCGACGAGGTGCAGCGCCCCTGGGCCGACGCCTTCCTCGCCGCCTGGGACCGGCCGCACCGCCCGCGCATCGGCCTGTCCCGCTTCGTCTTCCCGGCCAAGGACCGGCGCACGGCGCTCCGCGCGATCGGCGACGACGTGCACCGGGCGGCACTGCGCATGGCCGAGAGCGGAGCGTTTCCGAAGGGCCTCGGCCCGGACGAGGCGCTGCGCCGCTTCCACGCCTTCTACGGCCATCCCGACGACATCGTCGCAGCCCTGGGCCGCGAGAAGGTCCTGCCCGTCGCGACCGACCTGATCACCCAGTTCAACCCCGCCGTCCCCGACCACGACGCCTCCGTCCGTGCCCTTGAACTCATCGCGACCGAGGTGGCACCAGCTCTGGGCTGGAGGCCCGCGCACACGGACGAGCCCGCATCCGCAGGAGTATGAGATGACCCAGTACAGCGACCACCACGGGCCCGAAGGGCTCCTCGTCCGCGGCACGGTTCTCGTGGTGCCCGGTCGCGGCGAGACCCGGGCGACCTACGCGCGCTTCGGCGGACGGCTCGCCGCCGACGCCTACCGCGTCCGGGTGATCGACCCCCCGGCCCTCGACGCCGAGGACCCGACCGCGTCCCTGACCGATCTGGCGGCCCGGCTCGCCGAGGCCGTGGAGGGCACCTCCTCGAAGGACGGTGGCGTGCGGCCTGTCGTCCTCGTCGGGGCGGACTCGGGGGCCGTCGCGCTCGCCGCGCTCCTCGGCGGGGCCCAGGCTCCGACCGCCTGGTGGCCGGACGCCCTCGTCCTCGCCGGCCTTCCCGGCCCGTCCGCGGAGACCGGCGAGGACGTCGAGACGTGGGACGACGAGCTCGACGTCCGCACCTCGTGCCCCACTCATCGGGGCAACCTCACCCAGGACCCCCAGGTACGGCGAGGGTCACTCAACGACGCGATACCGGAATTCGTGCTCGGCGCGGCCTACGACAGCGAGACACCCGTCCCGACCCTGCTGCTCGTCGGCGACTCCGATCCGCTCGCCGACGACGAGGCGCTCGCCCGCCTGGCCAAGTCGCTGCCCCTGGCCCGCCTTTCGGTCGTGCGCGGCGCCCACCACGACGTCCTCAACGACCTCCAGCACCGCTCGGCGGCGGCCGAGATCATCACCTTCCTCGAAGCGCTGCGGGGTGGTGACCCGCGGCCGCTGATCACCGTGCGCTCGAGCGCCTGGTGAGGGCTCGCGGTGCGGGCTCGGCGGGTGAACTCTCCCGCCGAGCCCGCACCGCCGCTCGCCGCACACCCGCTTCACGTAACCGAATCCCGACCCGGAAGGTCCGCCATGGCCACGATCGTGTCCGTCTCCGGAAGCCCCTCCCCCACCTCCCGCACCACGCGTCTCCTGCGTCACCTGGACGACCGGCTCCGCCTCCAGGGCCATGAGGTGATTCCGCTGGAGGTACGTGCACTTCCCGCCCACGCGCTGCTCGGGGCCGACTTCCAGCACCCCGCGATCGTCGAGGCCGCCGCCCTGATCGAGGGGGCGGACGGAGTGGTGATCGGCACACCCGTGTACAAGGCCGCCTACTCGGGCCTGTTGAAGTCGCTGCTCGACCTGCTCCCGCAGTACGCGCTGGCCGGCAAGACCGTACTGCCCCTCGCCACCGGCGGCAGCACGGCCCATGTCCTCGCCATCGACTACGCGTTGCGTCCGGTGCTCACTTCCATGGGCGCGTCGCACATCGTGCCCGGCTGGTTCACCCTCGACAAGGATGTCACCGCCGGCGAGGACGGCACGGCCGTGATCGCGCCCGCCGCGGCCCAGGCGCTGGAGCAGGTGACGGACCACTTCTCCGCCGCGCTGGGAGGCCGCACGGCCGCCCTCGCCTCGACCGGCTGAACGGGACCGCCGGCATCGCCCCGCACCGTGGATGTCAGTCCCCGATGCCGGCATGGAGCCATGAAATACATGGTGCTGATGTACTCCGATCCCGCGGCGACCGAAGCGATGACAGCGGAGCAGCGGGCCGAGGTGTTCCGTCGGCATGAAGCCCTCCACAAGGATCTGGAGGGCTCGGGCGAGTTGCTGAACGGAGCGGGGCCGGCCCATACGCGGGACACCACGACTCTGCGATGGAGCGAGGAAGGACCGGCCGCGGCCGCCGGGCCGTTCGTGGAAGCCGCCGAACACCTCACCGCCTACTACGTGATCGAGTGCGCGACCCCCGAGTACGCGCGCGCCGTCGCCGAGCGCGTACTCGACTTCCACGTGGTGGCGGTCGAGGTGCGGCCGATCCACGACGTGTTCGGCATGGGAGACGTCTGATCACACGCTTCGAACGCCGGGTTCCTCGAACCGGAGCAATCGCTGGGCAGCGAGCTCGGAACGGGTCAGTTCGAGCAGTCGTCCGATCCAGTTTCGCCCTCGGCCGTCGGGCACGTCCCGCCAGAAAGGTGAGTCCGAGAAACCGGTGTAGCTGATCCTGGCATCCTCTGTGGACACGAGGACCTGGGCGAGTGCGGGGTGCTGCGTGAACTTCGCGCAAAGGAGACCTGCCATGACCGCGAGGCGAACCTCCGGCCAGTCGGTCCTGTGCTTCACCTGACCGCCCAGGTCATGTGCCTCCCGGCCGGAGGCCGCGTCCCGGATTCTCCTTCTGTCGGCGTCGTCCGCCGCTGCCCATGCCCAATACCCGTGCAGAACGGACGCGTAGCATTCGCCGGCGAACACGATCTGCGCCGGGAAGTCGTTGCGGAGCATGAACAGACCCGGTTCCTCGGGCCAGCCCTGGGGGTAGACGGTCTCGTGGGAGATGAGAGCCGGTCGGCCAGGTTCTGAAGGATCGTCGGAATGCTGGGCGGCTCGCCGCTCTCCCTCGCTCTGGACTCTCTCATCTCCGGCGTTGAAGTAGTCCAGGACGTCCTGATGCATCTCCGCTGTCACGACCGGGCCATCGCCGTCGACGGGCTCACCGATGTCCGTGAGCAGGATCCGCAAGGGCCGGTCCTGACGGTCCATGTCTCCGAGGACATAGATCCGAAGATGCGGTGGCACCGCCAGATATGCCGCTCGGAGAAGTGCCCGGCTGGACTCGGCCGGCTCCTGCTGAAAGCGTCGAATCGCATCGCGGCAACGTTGCCCGGCAGTCGGCCGCTCGTTGAGCTCTTCGATGCGGTCGGAGACTTCCAGAAGAAATCCCTCTGGTGTGAGCGGTTCGCCGCGACGGGAGGCCCACTTCGAGGGCTCGTCTGGAAGCGGCGGAGTCTCAGGCCTGGTCACCGCCAGTCGGCCCGTCGCCAGCATTCTCCCGAGGCCGGCCAGGTCTGTGCGTTCTCCGCAGGTGATCGCCCCGTCCGCGAAGACGATCAGGTCGGCGACGTAGTAATCACCATCTGCTCGATACCGCCGCCAGACGTGGCACCAGGCCCCGTCGATCCTCTCTCCGTCCACCATCCGATAGGTCGGTCCCCGCCAAGTCATGGGCGCACGCTATCGCCTGTCCTCCGCGAGGGGTGCGCGCGGGTGCTCATGTGACGGCCCCGTGCCCGGAGTCCCGGGCACGGGGTTCACGGCTCGCTGCTCCGGCCGTCTCTCGGCCGATGCCGGCTCACCGCACGCGCCACTCCTCGGCCAGCAGCTCGTACGACCGCACCCGGTCCGTGTGCCCGTGGGTGATGGTCGTGATCAGCAACTCGTCGGCTCCGGTGGCTTCTTGGAGCTGCTCCAGCTGGTCGGCGACGCGGCGCGGTGAGCCGACGAACTGGGTGTCGAGACGGTCCTGGACGAGTGCCCGGTCGGCGTCCGACCAGACGTGGGCGCGCGCCTCGTCCGGCGTGGGGAACTCGATGGCACCCTCGGCCGTACGGATGCTGCGGACCCAGAGGCCGTATCCCGTGGCGAGTTCACGGGCCCTCTCGTCGTCCTCGGCGACCACGACGTCCGCGGACACGCTGACGTACGGCTTGTCGAGGACGTCGGAGGGCTGGAACGCCGCGCGGTAGCCGTCCACCGCCTCCAGCACGGTGGCCGGACTGACGTGGTAGTTCGCCGCGAACCTGAGCCCGCCCCGGCCCGCGACCTCGGCGCTGGTCCCACCGCTGCTGCCCAGGATCCACAGTTGCAGGTCCGCGCCCTCACCGGGTACGGCGCGCGCCTGCGTGCCGTCCGCCGAGCGGTAGGTGCCCGCGAGCAGCGCGAGGATGTCGTCGATCTGCTCGCCGTAGTCCTGCGACTGGGCGTTGGGCTGCTGGAGGAGGGCGCGCTGGACGGCGACCCGCGGTGAGCCCAGAAGGTGTTCGAAGGAGAAGCGGGGTGGAATGCGGAGTCCGTTCGGGGCGCGGCCGTCGACCACGGGAGTCGCGGTCACGGGCGGGACGGAGGGCGGGCCGGACGGTTTGCCACCGGAGCGCCCGAGGCCCAGGTCGAGGCGCCCGGGGTGCAGCGCGTCGATCAGGCCGAACTCCTCGACCGTGGACAGGGCGGTGCGGTGGCCGAGTTGCACGGCACCGGAGCCGAGGCGGATGGTCGAGGTCGCGGAGGCGGTCAGGGCGAGGACGACGGCGGGCGAGGTTCCGGCCACGCCCGGGTTGAGATGGTGTTCGGCGAACCAGTAGCGGGCGTACCCGAGGCTCTCGGCCCGCCGGGCCAGATCGATGGAGTTGCGCAGGGCGTCGCCGGCGGTGGAGCCGGAGGAGATCGGAACGAGATCAAGGACGCCGAGAGGGATGTCGGACATGTGCGGAGGCCTCCTCAGCGCTCGGCGGATGTGCGGACGGGTTCGAGAGCGGGTACGGCTTCCGGCGCGGGCTCGGACGACCCGAGGACCGGCTCCCACGGGAACGGCGGATCGGGAATCTCGCGGCGCAGCACGGGCGCGACGGCGGACTGGAACAGTTCGAGCGAGTCACGGTGCTGACGGTCGGTCAGCCCTCCGGCGTCCGCGTGCAGATGCAGCACGCTGTGCCCGAACTCCGCGTGATACCGGTGCACTTTGTCGATGATCTGCTGGGGACTGCCGATCAGTGCCGAGCTGCGCTCCACGAAGTCCTCCAGCGAGGTGAACACCGGCTCCAGACCGAGCCGCTTCTGGAACGCCAGGTTTCCCTCGAAGACGGGCCGGTAGGCGTTGAGCGCCTCTTGGGAGGTCCGCGCCGCGTAGAAGCCCGCCGTCCCGGCGCCGACCGCGATGCCGGCCGGATCGTGGCCGTAGTACTCCCAGCGTTCGCGGTAGTGGCGGATCAACTCGGCGTACGGCTCTATGGGGTTGGTGACGTTGGCGGAGAAGAGCGGGTCGCCGTGGCGGGCGGCCAGATCGACCGACTCCTTGCTGGTGGCGCTGCCGTGCCAGACCCGGACGGGCTGCTGGAGGGGGCGGGGCCACACCTCGGCGTCCTTGAGTTCCGGGCGGAAGCGGGTCGCCGCGGTGACCTTGTCCTGCCGCCAGATCCGGCGGAACACCTCGTAGCTCTCGGCGTTGCGGTCCCACTGGTCCTCGGTGGTGACCTGGAACAGCTCCCGTTGTGCGCCGCCGTTCCCCTTGCCGACGATCAACTCCAGTCGTCCGCCGGACAGATGGTCGAGCGTCGCGTAGTCCTCGTAGGCTCGCACCGGGTCGAGAAGACTGAGCGTGGTGACCGCGGTGAACAGCCGGATTCTCGAGGTGAGCGCGGCGATGTGGCTGAGGACCACGGGCGGCGAGGACGAGATGAACGGACGCTCGTGCCGCTCCCCCACGCCGAAGCCGTCGAAGCCCAGTTCCTCGGCGAGCAGCGCGTTGTCGACCACTTCACGGAAGCGGTCGTTCGTCGGCTTCTGGATCCCGGTGACCGGATGCGGGGCGTGCACGATCAGGGTGATCGCCAGGAACTTCATGACGCCACTCGGCCGGCCGGCGCCTCGGCGTCGGGGTGGGCCAGGCCGAGGTGGTCGCGCAGGGTGCTGCCCTCGTAGTCCGTGCGGTAGACGCCGCGTTCCTGGAGGAGCGGGACGACGGTGTCCGCGAAGGAGTCCAGGCCGCCCGGCGTGATGTGCGGGACGAGGATGAAGCCGTCGGAGGCGTCGGCCTGGACGAAGTCGTTGATGGTCTCGGCGACCGTGGCCGCGCTGCCGACGAAGGCCTGCCGGTTCCCGGTCTCGATGACGAGGTCGCGGATGGACCAGTTGTTGGCGGCCGCCCGCTCCCGCCACTCGCGGGCGGTGGCCAGCGGGTCGCGGTACATCCGGACCTGGGCGCGGCCCCGGGCGATGGTGTGTTCGCCGAGGTCCGGGTCGATGTCGGGCAGCGGACCGTCCGGGTCGTACGAGGACAGGTCACGGTTCCAGACGAACTCCAGGTGCTTGATGGCGGTGGCGCCGCTGACCTGGGCGCGCCGTACCTCACGGGCGTGTTCCTCGGCCTCGGCGTCGGTGTCCCCGAGGACGAACGTCGCGGCGGGCAGGATCAGCAGCTGGTCGTGGCGTCGGCCGTACCGGGCGAGGCGTCCCTTGACGTCGGTGTAGAAAGCCTGGCCCTCTGTGCGGGTGGCGTACCGGCTGAAGATGGCGTCGGCGCCGGCGGCGGCGAACTCGCGGCCCTCCTCGGAGTCTCCGGCCTGGAAGATCACCGGGCGGCCCTGCGGGGAGCGCGGGACGTTGAACTGGCCCTCGATGTCGAAGTGTTGTCCCTGGTGGACGAAGGCTCCGGCCTTGGCGTCGCTGAGGAAGGTGCCGGTCTCCTGGTCGGCGATGATCTCGTCGCCGTGCCAGGAGTCGAAGAGCTCGTTCGCCGTGGCCAGGAACTCCTTGGCCCGGGAGTAGCGCTCCTCCTGGGGCAGGAAGCCGCCGCGGCGGAAGTTCTCGCCGGTGAAGGCGTCCCAGGAGGTGACGACGTTCCAGGCTGCCCTGCCGTCGGAGAGGTGGTCGAGGCTGGCGAACTGACGGGCCACCTCGTAGGGCTCGTTGAAGGTGGAGTTGATGGTGCCGGTCAGGCCGAGGTGTTCGGTGACGGCGGCGAGCGCGGTCAGGACGGCGAAGGTGTCGGGCCGTCCCACGACGTCCAAGTCATATATTTTGCCGCCCTGTTCACGCAGGCGCAGGCCCTCGGCGAGGAACAGGAAGTCGAACTTGGCGCGCTCGGCGGTCCGCGCGAAGTGCGCGAACGAGCTGAACTCGATGTGACTGCCGGCGTCGGGGTCGCTCCACACGGTGGTGTTGTTGACACCGGGGAAGTGCGCCGCGAGGTGGATCTGCTTGAGCGGCTTGCTCATGGTCGGGGGTCCTTCCGGCTCAGGCGGTCGTGGCGGCTGGGGACGCCCCCTGCTCGGCGAGCTCGGGGGAGTAGCGGTTCGCGGGGCGGGCGAGCCCGAGCAGGCCGCGCAGAGTGTCGGCCTCGTAGGCGTTCCGGAAGACGTTCCGGCGCTGGAGTTCGGGCACGAGGCCGCGCGTGATCGCGGGAAGGTCGTGTCCTACGACGGCGGGCCGCAGCCGGAAGCCGGAGAGCCCCGCGGCGGACAGTTCCTGGAGGAGATCGGCGAGCTGGACCGGTGTTCCGGCGAAGATGCGCGCGTCGCTGGTGTACGGCTCGCCCGCCAGCGCGTCCAGCCGCTCCCGGCGGGCCTCGGCGGCCCCCGGGTCGTCGTCCAGGAAGACCACCAGGTCCCCGAAGACATGCACGGTGTCGCCGGCCCGGCCGGCCGCGTCCTGTTCGGCGCGGATCTCCTGGACGATGGCGCGGGCCTGGTCGGCGTCGTGCGGCGTGACGTAGCCGACGTCGGCGGCCCTCGCCACCAGCCGGTACGGGATCGTCGCGTGGGCCAGGGCTGTGACGACGGGCTGGCCCTGCGGCGGCCGGGGAGTGATGGAGGGGCCCTTGACGCTGAAGCGCCCGCCCTCGAAGTCGATGTAGTGCAGCTTGTCGCGGTCGATGAAACGGCCGGTCGCGACGTCCCGGATCTCGGCGTCGTCCTCCCAGCTGTCCCAGAGCCTGCGCACGGCCTCGACGTGGTCGGCGGCCTCGTCGAAGAGGTCGGTCACCACCTCCTGCACCGCGGGGGTGTCGTAGTCCTCGAACCGGAAGGGCGGGATCGTACGGCGCCCGAAGTGCGCGGCCTCGTTCTGGCGTGCGCTGATCTGCACACGCAGGCCCGCGCGGCCGGAACTCACATAGTCGAGAGTGGCGATCGCCTTGGATATGTGGAACGGCTCAGTGTGTGTGGCCACCACGGTCGGAACCACGCCTATGTGGCGGGTCAGCGGCGCGATCCGCGACGCGATGAGGACGGCGTCCAGGCGGCCCCGGACCTGGTCGGTGCGCCCGTCCGGTCCGTGGAGCGAGGAGGACTGGAGGCCGAGTCCGTCCTCGATCGTCACGAAGTCGAGGAGACCTCGCTCGGCCTCGGCGACCAGGCCGGTCCAGTAGGCGGCGGTCAGCAGTTCGCGGGGGCGGGCCACGGGCTCGCGCCAGGCGGCCGGGTGCCAGCCCGCGCCGTCCAGCGCGACGGCGAGGTGCAGGGGTGTTGGTGACGAGGACACGGAGGTGCCTTCCTGATCGACCGTACGAGGAAGCCCGCCCCCGGCGAACGGGGCGGGGCTGCGTGGGATCGGGTCAGGGGCGACAGAGCGCGCCGGCGACCCGCAGCAGATCGATGTGCGGCCGGCCGTACAGGTGGAGGCGGCGGGGCGAGAGCGGCCTCGGCGCGCGGCGGCGGGACACGCGACGCATGTGCCTCACCTCCGCCCTTTCGGCCCGGTGCTCCGGGGTTCCTGGTCCGCCCGGCCCTCGCGGGTACCCGACGGGGCGCCACACGGCCTTGGACAAGCACAACCGCACGGCTATGCCCTTTCTTCCGGCATCCCGGATTCTTTTCGCCTCTCGTACGCGCCCTGCTCTCCGCCGGGCGTGCGGACGAGCACGAACCGCGTCCGGCGGCGCAGGGTGAACCCGATCGACTCGTAGAGCCGGATCGCGTTCGTGTTGTCGGCGGCGGCGTGCAGGAAGGGGATGTCGCCGCGTTCCCTGATGCCCGCCGCGACCGCGCGGACCAGGCGTGTGGCCAGGCCCCGGCCGCGGTGACCGGGATGGGTGCACACCGCGCTGATCTCGGTCCAGCCCGGCGGGCGCAGGCGTTCGCCGGCCAGGGCGATCAGGCGACCGTCCTCCCGGATGCCCAGGTACGTGCCGAGTTCGACGGTACGGGGCAGGAAGGGGCCCGGCCGGGTGAGGGCGATCAGGTCGAGGATCTCGGGCACGTCGGCGGGGCCGAGCCGTACCGCTTCGGGCGCGGGCTCGGAGTGCAGCGCGGTGGCGAGCAACTGGACTCCGTCGCCGCTCTGTTCGACCGCCCAGCCCTCGGGCACCGCCTCGACCGCGGTGACCGCGACGACCGCGCCCGGACCGGCGAGTTCGGCCAGGTCGGCCCACGAGCGGGGGTCGTCGGGGGCGTCGAGGGCGGTGAACGGGGCCACGTCCGTGGGATAGCGGGCGGCCCGGCCGACGCGCTCGGCGAGGTGGGCGTGCGGACCGGTCAGCGCGGCCCACGCCGCGTTGTCGAGGATGTGCGGTGCGGCCGGGCTCGGGGAGAGGACGGGGTGGAGACTGGTGGACATGGCGGTGCGGGTTCTCCGTATCTGGAACGCGGCCGGAGGCGCCCCGGGACTCCGCCGCGGTGCCGCGGAGTCCCTTGAGGTGGACGCTGGTTCAGGAGTTGTCGAGCGGCAGGCCGGGCGGGTTGACCTGGGAGGTGTCGACGGCCTCGTTGGAGAGGTTGTAGGCGGCGAGCCACTTGGCGTACTGACCGTTCTTGATCAGATGGTTGATCGCGTCGGCGATGGGCTTGGCGAGCCCGCTGTCCTTCTTGGTGGTCGCCGCGATCAGGCCCTGGATCGTGGCACCGGCACCGGAGAACGTGCCCGCGCTGCGGGTCGGGTTGGGCGACTTGGCAGTCTGCGTGATGTGATAAGCGACGCCCGGGTTGGCGGCGAAGTAGACGTCGATCTTGCCGCCCGTCAGCGCCAGGCTGACGGCGTTCTTGCTGGCGTAGCTCTTGACGGTGAGGGTCTTGCCCTCCTTCTTCAGCTTCGTCTGCCACTCCAGGAGGATCTTCTCCTGGTTGGTGCCGTTGTCGACGGCGACGGTCTTCCCGGCGAGGTTCTCGTAGTTGCCGTCGAAGTTCCAGGTGCTCTTCTTGAGCACCTCGAAGCCGACGTTGTCCTTGCGGTAGGAGGCGAAGTCGTACTTCTTCTTGCGCTCCTCGGTGTCGGTGATGTTGGCGAAGGCCACGTCGACCTTGCCGCTGTCGACACCGACGAACATGTTCTCCCAAGTGGAGTTCCGAAGCTCGGGCTTGAGGCCGAGGACGGCGGCGATCAAGCGGCCGAAGTCGGGCTCGGCGCCGGTGAGGGTCTTCTGGTCCTCGCCGACGTACGCCAGCGGCGGGAAGCCTTCGGGCAGGGCGCCTACGCCGATCTCCAGCTTGCCGCTCTTGCTGACCGACGCGGGAAGCTCGGCGCTGATCGACTTCACCTCCGAGACCTTGAGCGCGGTCGGCTTGGCGGCCCCGTTGGACAGCTGTCCCACGGTGACCGTGCCGGCGGCCTCGGTCGTGGTGGCGGCGTCGCTGTCACCCCCGCACGCGGCGAGCCCGGCGGCGAGGGAGGCGACGGCCGCGGTGGCGGTGACGCCGCGAAGAATTCTGCTGTTCAGGGGGAGCGTGCGCATGGCTGTCCTTGTCGGGTGTGTGCGGTGCGGGTGTGGGGGCGCGGTCCCGGCGGGCCGCGAAATCGGGTGGTGGTGCGTAACGGCTCACGGCGGATGGCGAGTTCCGGAGCTCGTGCTGGGAGGTGCTACGCCGAACGCGTGCCCGCGGAGGGGACCGAGGTCGGTGCCGACAGGTGCCTCGCTGTCCGCCGTCGGCGTGCGGGTCAGAGGACCTTGCTCAGGAAGTCCCTGGTGCGTTCCTGCTGCGGATGGTCCAACACCTGTGCGGGCGGGCCTTGTTCGACGATGCGGCCACCGTCCATGAACACGACCCGGTCGGCGATCTCACGGGCGAAGCCGATCTCGTGGGTGACGATGACGAGGGTGGTGCCGCTTCTGGCCAGATCCTTGATGACCGCGAGCACCTCGCCGACCAGTTCGGGGTCGAGTGCCGAGGTCGGCTCGTCGAAGAGGATGACCCCCGGCCGCAGGGCGAGGGCGCGGGCGATGGCGACCCGCTGCTGCTGCCCGCCCGACAACTGCCGAGGATAGGCACTGGACTTGTCCGCCAGCCCCACACGGGCGAGCAGATCGCGGGCCAGTTGCCGGGCTTCGGGCCTGGACAGTTTTCCGGTCGCCACCGGAGCCGCGGCCACGTTGTCCAGCACGGTCAGGTGCGGGAAGAGGTTGAAGTTCTGGAAGACGAAGCCGATGCGGCTGCGCTGGCCCAGGATGACGCGCTCACCCAGTTCCTTCAGACGCTCGCCGTGCCTGCGGACGCCGATGAGTTCGCCGTTCAGGCTGACATGGCCGATCTCGGGCTTCTCCAGATGGTTGATGACCCGCAGGAGGGTGGACTTCCCGGATCCGGAGGGTCCGAGGACGACCGTGACCTCCCCGGGCCGGACGGTCAACTCCACTCCGTCCAGGACATGGTGGGCGCCGTACCACTTGTGCACGTCGTGCACCTCGACCGCGGCCGGCTGGATCCCGAGCGCTCCGATGACCTCGGCCGCCGGAGCCGTCCCCGTCCCCGTCACCTGCTCCTGCTCCTGCTCCTGCTCCTGCTCCTGCTCCTGCGGATCCGTCCTGGTCTTCACCGTCGTCCGACGCGCTTCGCCGCTCATATCGCCGTCTCCCTCCGGACCCGGGCCCGCACTTCGCGCAGACCGTTCCGTACCTTCTGCAACGGGGTCGGCGGGAGGGTGCGCAGCGCACCCCGCGAGTAGTACCGCTCGACGTAGAACTGGATGACGGACACGACGCTGGTCAGGATCAGGTACCAGGCCGTGGCGACCAGGAGCAGCGGCACGATGTCGCCGGGGTACGTGCTGCCCATGCTCTGCACGGAGCCGAACAGGTCCAGCAGGGACACGTAGAAGACCAGTGAGGTGCCCTTGATCAGGCCGATCAGCTGGTTCACATAGTTGGGGGTGATGGAGCGCAGCGCCTGCGGGAAAACAATCTTCGCGAACTGGTACCGCTTGGGCAGACCCAGCGCGGAAGCCGCCTCGTGCTGACCCTGGTCGACCGAGAGGATGCCGCCGCGCACCACCTCCGAGGCGTACGCCGCTTCGTTGAGGCTGAGTCCGATGACGGCGATGGCCATGTCGGTGGCGATGCGGGACTCGTCGAAGGTGAAGAAGGCCGGTCCGAACGGCACCCCCACGCTCAACGTCCGGTACAGGGCACTGAAGTTGTAGAGGAACAGCAGGACCACGATGAGCGGGACGGACCGGAACAGCCAGGTGTAGACCCAGCTCACCGCGCGGAGCACCGGGCTCGGGGAGAGCCGGGCCAGCGCCAGCAGGATGCCGCCCAGCAATCCCAGCACCGCGCTGTAGAAGGCGACTTCGAGAGTGATGAGCAGGCCGTCGAGGATCGTCGGGCGCAGGAACCAGTACTGGAAGCGGTCCCACTGGTAGAAGGGGTTGGTCACCAGGCCGTGGGCGATCTGGGCGACCAGCACGAGCACGACGGCCGTGATGATCCAGCGGCCGGGACGCCGGAGCGGAAGGACCCGCTGAGCGGCCAGGGGCTTCGGCGCGGCGGGGACGTCGGGACGGGGGATCGCCTCGGCGGGCGGTGCTGATCCGGAGGACACAGCTGCGCCGGGAGATTGACTCATGGAGAGCTCCAGCGGATGCGGACACCCCGGACCACGGCGAGCGGCAGCACGACGCGGAGCCGGAACGGCTCAGCGCGAACCGACGCACGGGTGCACGTGGAACGGGGGCTGGACGGAGAGAAGGGGCACACCGCGACAGCGGTGTTCGTCAGAGACTCGGAAGAAGAGCCGTCAGCCTTGGCAGAGGGGGCGACACGCGCCCGTACACAGTGCGCTGCTGACACGCAGCAGGTCGACGGAGCGGTCGGCGCACAGCACGTCGCGGCCGAGGCGCCGCCATGCGGCCGTCCCGTCAGCTGCGTACATCGCCGTCACCATCACTTCTCCGGCCCGGAGGCATCTCGTTGTGGGCCGCACGTTAGGCCTGCCCCGAAAAGAATGTCAATGAGGGTGACCACCAGGTGAGACCGTGCTCCCGGCCTTCTTGACGGCACCTCAGCACACACCGAGACTGGCCTGGACAGTCACGATTGTCAGCGCCCACGCTGCGGGTTCGCCCGCTCATGTGGTCATCGGCCCCGGCTCGCTGACAGGCAACCCTTCCACCGCGACGGGGTGCCCCGGGTGACGACCGGGTCCCGCCGGTGCGGTGGGGCAAGCGTGGTCTCGCGTCTCGCGAGCCCCGGAGTCGGGACCGGTGGGAATGCCCAAAAGCGGCTTGACGAGGCGCCTGCACATCGATCTGTTGCGTGTCTCCAGCGCTTACTGATCCGTAGCCGGTCCGTTAGATCCGGACCGGTGCGACCAGCGCAGTCAATCCGCAGTAGGCCGCCGATGCCCACAAGGCGGCGGTGGCTTCCTCGTTCCCCAAGGGAGAGTCATGCCCGAGACAGCTTCGCGGACTTCCGGTACGGCCAACTCGCGCCCCTGTGACCAGATTTCGTTCCCTTCGAGCCTGCGCCTCACGGCGGCCACGACGACGTCCGCCCTCCCCCACCGCGCCCACAGCCGTATCGGCGTCGGTCTGGCCGGCGGCTTCTACCCGGCACCGCACCGCTACGAGCTGTATCTGTCGGAGAGTTGTTCGCTCTCGCAGCGCATCGCGATCACCCTCGAACTGCTCGGCCTGAAGGACTCGGTCGCCACCACAGTCCTGGCGCACCCCGCCGGCACACCCGACGCCTTCGCCTCACTGCGCCGTGCCTATGAAGCCACCGAGCACCACTACGACGGACCGCTGACGGCACCCGCGCTGTGCGACCGATGGAGCGGACGCATCGTCAGCAACCACACGCCGGACATCCTCCGCGATCTCGCCGGGCTGCTCTCCGGCCACACCGCGGGCCGCCCCTCCACACTGTGCCCGCCGGCCCTCACCGCGGACATCGAGGCCCTGCGCGACCTGCTGGACCGCGACGTCACCCCGGCCGCCGAGCCCTCTGGGCTCTCGGCCGCCCTGGAGCTCCTGGACTGCCAACTCGCCGCGATGCCTTATGTGTTGGGCGAAGACCTGACGGCGGCGGACGTGGACGTGTGGGTGGCGCTCACTCGACTGGACCCGTCCGACATCCTCGGCACGCATCCCCGGCTCCAGGACTACGTACGCCGTCTGGGCGACCAGCCCGCCTTCCGGGGCGGCAGCGAAGCGGTGCCCGTCACGGCCGGCGCCTGACACTCCCGGCGGGATCGAGGGGGAGGTTCCACCCTGCCGAGCGCCCGGCCGGGCAGGTGACCGCGCGCCTCGCACGGATGGCTGAACGGACCGGACGCCGGGCCCGGCGTCCGGTCCGTTCAGTCGCGCGGAATCAGGATGATGCTCACGCCCCTCAGAGTCGAGGTCCACTGCCGGCCCTGGTCAAGGACCTCGCGCCCCGAGCCCAGGATCTGGTCCTGGAGGATCAGCGCCGACTCACGGAGCTCCTCCCACGGCTCCGGCACATCGAAGGCACGCCGGGACCGCTCGACGGAGCCGACCAGAGCACGGCAGGCCGCCTCCACGTCAGCGACGTTCTGGCCGGCCGATCCGACTCCCTCGATCGACCACGTCATCCACAGGCGCCCCATGACCACACTCTGTCCCATCCCCGGAACCAACGCATGCCCACCGCACAGAACACGCAGCACGTGCCGGGACCGTCCACCGGTCCGCCCCCGTCCACGTGCGATCCGCCGACGTTCGGCGCAGCCTATGAGCGCAGGAGCTCGACACCACCGTGCAGGGTGTGCAGATCGCGATCACGATCTTCCTGCTCGTCATGGCCGCCCTGATGATTCCCGGCGGCAAGCTGACGGACCGCTACGGCCGGAAGCGCTGCTTCCTGGCCGGCCTGACGGTGTACGGGTTCGGCGCCCTGCTGAGTGCCGCCTCCCCCGGCCTGGGCGTCCTCATCCTCGGCAACTCGATTCTCGAAGGCGTCGGAACAGCTCTGCTCATCCCGCCCGTCTACATCCTCACGACGCTCCTCTTCCAGGACATGACCTCCCGCGCCCGGGCCTTCGGAGTCGTCATGGCGCTGGGCGGCATCGGCGCGGCGGCCGGCCCGCTCATCGGCGGGCTCATCACCTCGTGGATCAGCTGGCGGGCCGCCTTCGTGTTCCAGGCCCTGGTCATCGCGCTGATCATCATGCTGAGCCGGCACATCGAGGACCCGCTCCCGCCGGATCCGACCCGCGCCTTCGACACCGTCGGAGCCGTCCTCTCGGCCACCGGCCTCGTCCTCATCGTCATGGGCATCCTGGCCGCCGACAACAACGTCTGGCTGATGACCGGCCTGCTCGCCCTCGGTGCGCTGACGCTGCTGTGGTTCTTCCGCTCCGTGCGCGCCCGCGAGGCGGCGGGCAAGGAACCGCTGCTGTCCACCAGCCTGTTCCGCAACCGCACGTCCAACCTCGGCCTCATCACCCAGAACATCCAATGGCTGCTGCTCATGGGGTCGTCGTTCACCGTGGCCGCCTACCTCCAAGTGGTGCGCGGCTACGACACCATCGCGACCGGCGTCATCTTCACCGCCGCCACCCTCGGTCTGCTCGCCACCTCCCTGGCCGCCGAACGCCTCGCCCGGCGCCGCCCCGACGCACCCTGATCATCGCGGGGTTCGTCGTCACGATCGCGGGCGTCGTCGTCCTGATCGCCATGGTCAACAGCTTCTCGAGCCCCTGGGCGTTCGCTCCGGGGCTCCTCCTGGTCGGACTGGGCCTGGGCGTGATGCTGACCCCGTCGGTCAACATCGTCCAGTCGAGTTTCCCCGAGGACCGGCAGGGCGAGATCTCCGGCCTGTCCCGTAGTGTGTCCAACCTCGGCTCCTCGCTGGGCACCGCCGTCGCCGGCACCATCCTCGTAGCCGGATTCACCACCCGTTCCTACGCCGCGGCCATGGTCACGCTCGCCGTCCTCGGCCTCCTCGGACTCACTGCCGCGGTCCTCCTTCCCGGAACCGCCGTCAGTGCCCGCAGCACGGTGGGCACCCGGGCACGCGACGGCGGCTGATTCCCTCGGCCCGGATACCGAACCGGCCATGCGGAAAGGCAGTTACGGCGCTCCTCGGGCGCGGCTGGATCACGGCCTTCCTGCTGGCCGTGCCGACCTCCGGTGCCGGGCTTGCGCTGCGCCGCCGGAGGTTCCCGAGCGTGCTGACCGGGCCGGGAACGATCAGCTACTCGGTCTGCCTGGTGCATGCGGTCCTGCTCGCGGTGAGCGACAGCGTGATCGGACGGTACCGGCAGGACGATCTCGTACTCGAAGCGGCGTTCTTCGCCGTGCCGCTGCCGCTCTCGGTGCTGACCCATCGTCGCGTCGAGGTGCCGGGCCGGGCCTGGGGCCAACGGTGGGTCCGGGTCCAGCAGCGGGCCGGCCGCATACGGTCGACGTGACCCCGTCAACATGTCCTCCGTAGTAGACATGACCCGCCCGCAACGCACAGGGGCGGTCGGCGTACGGGGCGGGCGGAGCCTTCGGTGAATCTTCCCCGGTCGAGCGCGGGCCCGGAATCGGGCGGCAACCTTCTGGCTTCCCGCGGCCACTGTGGGACACACCATCGGCTCGATCCTCGGAACGGATGCGCATGAAGGCAACGAGGCAGGCCGCGCGGCGGCGCGGGCACCGGCTCAGGCTGTCGACCGTCACCCCGATCGCGCTGATCGCGGTGGGCGCTCTCGTCAGTCTTGTCCTGGCGTTCCGCCCCGATCACCCAGCCGGTGCCGGGCACGCCGCGGCCTCGGCCGGCGCCGGTTCCCAGAGGACCGCGACGCCCGACCAGAGGGCTCCGGCCGGATCGGCGTCCCCCACGGCACCGCGGTCGCCGAGCTCGAAGACCTCCCCGACCGCGGCGGCCGGTGCCACCACCGCACCGGTGCGGCCGTCGGCCTCGAACACCTCCCGGACCGTGTCCACGACGGCTTCGCTGGCGGGACGGATCCGCCCCGGGGTCGGCTACCGGGGAGTGGCCACCGCCTACGACGCCGGATCGGGCGACGGTGCCTGTTCCTACGGCCCGACCGACGACCTCATGACCGCCGCGATGAACCACACCGACTACGAGACGTCCAAGGCGTGCGGAGCGTACGTCGTCGTCCGCGCGGCCGGCGGTGCGGCCGTCACCGTCCGGATCACCAATGAATGCCCGGTGGGCTGCGCCCCGGGGCAGCTCGACCTCAGCGCACAGGCGTTCGCCCGTCTCGCGAATCCCGCGGCCGGGCGGATCCCGATCACGTGGAAGCTGCTGAGCCCCAGCGCCTCCGACACGATCGCGGTCCGGTACAAGACCGGATCCAGCCGCTGGTGGTGCGCGGTCCAGGTGATCGGCCACCGGAATCCGGTGGCCCGGCTCGAACTCCGCACCACCGGCGGATGGCGGCAGCTGCCCCGTACCGACTACAACTACTTCCTCGCCGACAACGGCGGCGGATGCGGCGGCGCGATCAGGATCACCGACATCTACGGTGAGCGCCTGGCCGTCGACGGAATCGCGCTGCGACCCGGCACCGTGCAACCGACGCGGGTCCAGTTCGCCCGGCACTGACCCGTTCCGAAGGGCTTGCCGGCAGTCGCGCGCAGGGGCACAGCCGAGGTGGAGGTGTCACCTCCATGTGAAGGTGACACCTCCAAAGGGCTACTCCGCGCTCCTGCCGCAGCTCACACCCGCGCCCGGAGCAGGCGGCCGGGGCGGGGAGGGGAGGGTTACGGAGCCACCTCCTGTGACGACCGCGGATGCCGGCTCGGGAACGGCCGGCTTGCGGAGCAGGAGCAGGGCCGCGTCGTCGTGCAGGCGGCCGCCCACATGGGCCTGCAGCTCGGCGTCGAGCGCGGCCAGAGTGGACGCCGGCTCGTCGGACACATGCCGTGCCAGCCCTTCGGCGAGGGCGTAGAACTCGCGGCCGTGGTCGCGGGCCTCGGTGACCCCGTCGGTGTAGAGCAGAAGCTGATCACCGTCGGCCAGCGGCAGCACCTGGAGGCTCGGGGCCTCACCCGTCAGGGCCCGCAGACCGAGGGGCGGTGTGGGGTTGACGGGGTCGACCGACGAAACGCTCCCGGACGCGCGGACATGCAGCGGAGGCGCGTGTCCGCAGTTGACCACCTCCAGCCGGCCCGGCTCCGGGTACCCGGCGACCACGGCGGTCACGAAGTCGTCGTATCCCAGGTTCCGCGCCAGACTGCGCTCGATCCTGCCGACGACGGCGAGGAGATCGGGCTCGTCGTAGGCGGCCTCGCGAAAGACACCGAGCACGAGTGCGGCCGTGCCCACGGCAGGCAGCCCCTTGCCGCGGACATCGCCGATGATCATCCTGACTCCGTACGGCGTGGGCACCAGCGCGTAGAGATCGCCACCGATCCGTGCCTCCGCCGCGGCGGCGCTGTAGCGGACGGCCACCTGGAACGGTCCGACGCTCGACGGTATGGGTGCGAGCAGGGCGTGCTGTGCGGCCTCCGCGACCGAGCGGACGGCCGCGAGGACCCGCTCCCGGCGCCAGCGCAGGGCACTGGCCAGAGCGCTCGCCAGGGTGACGGCCGCCAGGGCGGACAGGACGGCCGCGAGCTCGCCGCCCGGGACACCGTCCCGGATGCCGAGGATCACGCTCAGCACCGCGGCCAGAAGACCGACGCAGAGAACTCCGTACGGTCGGCTGGTGGTGACCGCCAGCGCGGGTCCGGCGGCCAGCAACGGCAGCCAGATCATTCCTGCTCCGCCGGCCAGGTCGACGAGCACGATGGCGCCGACGATCAGGAAGGGCAGCACCGGCGTGCCGAAGGCGAGGTGGGCGGCGCGCTTGCGGACCGCCGCCCAGGAACCGACGCCTCGGTTCCTGAACGTCCGTTTCGGCCAGTGCTCGCTACGGTGCTCTCGGGCCTGACTCATGTTCGTCCGCAGTCCTCACCTGGGTTCATCCCTGAAATGTCCGATTAATACAGGAAAGACGTTCGAGGCGTGCGCCACAAGCACAGAGATTTCAGATAGTGAGCGACAGGCTCCTCGTCACCCGGTTTGCGGTCGGGATCAGCCGCGACAGGACCGCCTCGAGCCGGGGCAGACGTTCGGCGGGGAGCGAGACGCCGAGCGAGCCGAGCGTGTCCCCGCAGTAAACGGGTACGGCGACGCAGACCGTGCCGAGGGCGTACTCCTCCAGGTCGGTCACGGCCGGGGCCACGGGCGACGAGGCCAGGCGCCGCAACAGTTCCGGTCGGCTGGTGATGGTCCGCGGTGTCAGGTCGGCGAGGGCGTGCCGGGCGAGGTAGTCGTTGCGGGATTCCTCGTCCAGTTCGCGCAGGACGGACTTGCCCAGCGCGGTCGCGTGCCCCGCGTCCTCGAATCCGACCCAGAGGTCGACCCGGGGCGCCCGGGGCCCGTCGACGATCTCGGCGACCCTGATCTCGCCTTCCTCGTAGAAGGTGAGGTAGGCGGCGGACGCGAGCTCGTCACGCAGTGCGGCGAGCGTGGGACGGACACGGCTGAGCAGCGCCTGCCCGCGGCCCTGGGTCTGCAACGTCTGCATCTTGTCACCCAGGATGAATCCGCCGTCGTCAAGTTTGCGTATGTATCCGTCGTGGACGAGGGTCCGCAACAGGTGATACGCGGTGGCCAGAGGCAGCTCGGTCTCGCGCGCCAGCTGTTTGGCGGGCGCGCCGTTCTCGTGCGCGCTCACCGCCTCCAGCAAGCGGAAGGCCCGCTGAACGGAGGTGATGAGCGTCGGCCCGTCGCGAGCTCCCATGCCACCAGCGTGCGCCGAGGTCACGAGACAGGCAAGGCGTCACAGGACCCGCAACCCCAACGGCGCCCCCGGCTGCGGCACGGTGTTCCGGGGCAGCACCTCGGAGTAACGGACCCGGAGTGGCCCCTCACCCCGCAACCGCCGCGGTCACACCATCGCCGCATCCGCATCGCGGGCTGCCGGTCTCGCCGGCTGCCGGTCTCGGACAGACCACCCGTTGGACGGTCTGTCCGAGACCGGCAGCGGCACGTTTCAGGCGCCGCCGGGCTCGCGCCGGGTGAACCCGGTGCCGCCGAGGCGGCTGAGGAGGCCGGCGAGCTGTGCCGCCTCCTCCTTGGTCCACGGCGGCTCGGCGAAGATGTCCTCGGCGACGTGTTCGGCGGTGACGAGCATGTCGGCCAGCCGCTCCCGGCCGGTCTCCGTCAGCGCCGCATAGGCCACCCGCGCGTCACGTGCGTCCGCGTCCCGCCGGACCAGGCCGATGCGCTCCAGGGGCACGAGACCCCGGGTGACACCGGAGGCTGTCAGCCCCAGCGCCTCGGCCAGATCCACCCGGCGCATACGGTCGCCCGGGGCCTCGGACAGGCGCAGCAGCATCGTGAAGTCGGCCAGGCTCACCCCGTGCAGTCCGCCCAGGCCCGCATCGAACCGCTTCATCAGGGCGGCCTGTGCCCTCACCAGGCGCAGTGCCGCGTCCAGTCCCCTACTCATTGACACCTCCTTGACTACTCAAGCATATCTCGAGCGTAAGACCCCCTGAAGTACGAGGGATCAGGGGGTGCTCTGGGCGATGGCCCGCCGCTGTCGTTTGCCGAGGGGGGCCTGGGACAGGTCCTCACCCTGGGACTTGAGCCTCTTGAAACCGTAGCCGCGCCCGGTCAGCCAGGCCGTCGCGGCGGTTTCCGCCCGTTCGACCGCGTCCAGGATGTCCTCCTCCGCCTCCCCTGAGTCCAGGAAGCGGAAGGTGAAGGCCGGCCGGGCGGCCACGTCGTAGCTGAGGTGCCCCTCGGGGGTGAAGGCCGCCTGCAGGACGTCATGCTCCGACGCGCGGGACAGAAGTTCGGCGCGCTGGTCAGTGCTGAGCCCGTCGAAGACACCGCGAACGGTGATACGGAAAGTGCGTGTGGTCATCGGGCGAGCCTAACCAACGGGGTCGGCCCCGTTCCACCACGTTTCCGGTGCGCCCGCCGTCGGCGCGCACAACGCCGGAACCGGCGAGGGCGGACCGGGAGCGGAGTGGCCGCGCCCGGTCCTCACACCTCGACCGGAGCACTCAGTGGTTGTGATGGTGCTTGCAGTCCCAGTGGCCCTTGACCCAAACGTGGTCCCAGTGGCCGGGGACGTAGACCCACTTCTGCATCCAGCCGTGGCTGTGATGGCCGTGGTGCCAGGTGTCCTGGTGGACCCACTTCTTGACCCAGTGTCCGGGCACCCACTTGTTCTGCCAGTGGCCCTTCTTCCACTCGCAGCGGTCGTGGTGACCATGATGGTCAGCGGTCGCCGAAGGCGTGGGCGAAGGTGCCGTGGTCGCGGCGGCGGAACCGGACAGGCCCAGCGCGGCCCCGCCCGCCAGCAGGCCTGTCGCGGCCGCACCCGCGAGCAGGCGCCGGGTGCTGATGTGTGTGGTCATCGGACTCACCTCCCTCGAAATGTGATGGACGTGCGCAACGGGAGCCGGTGTCACGGGAGTTCGCGCCGAAGCTGTCGGAACGGTCCAAGGCCCTCGATGTGCGGGACATAAGGCATTCGGAGCTACGAAAGGTACGTATGAGGATAGACCTCCGTAAGTTTTTGGTACGAGTTTTCGGGAGGACAGTGGACAGGGCCGGTGCTCCGGGTGCGCCGGGCCCACGGCGCCCGGCGTGAGGACTTCGCGGCGCCCGCGGCTCATACGCGGGGCGTGGTGGCTACGGATACACGGTGTCGACGCCCATTGCCTCAACGGCTCCGGACGCCGGCGGCTCCGGACGACGCGGCCTTTTCGGCGTCATCACCTGCGCGCACCCCGTCGGCGAACGGCCCCGTCGCGCTGCGGAGGAGGCCGCTACGACGGAGAGTCGAGCCGAACAGGCAAGGCGAGAAGGAAGCAACGGACGGATTCTGTGAGCGATGTCCAAGACCGGCCAGGACGGACACGGTTCCCGGCGGCACTCCTCGGCGGAGGCGTGGCTGGACGCCCGGCTCAAGCGCGCGGCGGAGGGCGACCATGACGCGTTCGCCGACGTGTACGACGCCCTCGCGCGGCCGGTCAAAGGCCTGATCTGCCGCGTGCTGCGGGACGAGGCGCAGGCCGAGGAGGTGACGCAGGACGTGATGGTGGAGATCTGGCGGACCGCGGACCGCTATCGACCCGAACTCGGAACCGCCCGGGGATGGGTCCTCACGCTCGCGCACCGGCGGGCCGTCGACCGGGTCCGGTACGTCCAGGCCAGTGCCGCGCGCGAACGGCACAGCGCGCTGCTCGCGGAGGACCGGCCCTTCGACGAGGTGGCCGAGACCGTGGAGCGGCACGAGGATCACCATCGCGTCCGGAGCTGCCTTGCCGCCCTGGAGCGGCATCAACGCGTACCGCTGGTGCTCGCCTACTACCAGGGCATGACCTATCTGGAGGTGGCCGCTTGTCTGGCCACTCCGGCGGGCACCGTGAAGTCCAGGATGCGCTCAGGGCTGCGCCTGCTCCGCAGATGTCTGGAGGCCAGGTGATGACCGCCGACGAAGACCCGCACCAGCTCGTGGGCGCATACGTACTGCACGCCCTGCCGGCGGCCGAGGAAGTCTCCTTCGAAAACCATCTGGCCGGCTGCGCGGCGTGCCGGGCCGAGGTGGCGGAGCTGTCCGAGGTCACGCTGCGACTCGCCTCGGCCGAGGAAGCGGACCCCTCCCCCGAGCTGCGCCGACGCGTCCTCGACCGGATCGCCCACACGCGTCAGGAGCGCCTCCCCCGCGACCGTCCGCACGGCCTTCCGGTCCGTCAGCGGGCGCTGCGCCTGGCCCTGGCCGCGTGCCTCGTCCTCGCGGCCACGTTCGGCGGCCTCGCCGCGTGGCAGCACATCCAGGCGGACGAGGCCCGCACCGAAACCACCCGCACGCAGGCACAGGCTTCCGCCCTGACCGACATCCTCACCGCCCGGGACGCCACGATCAGCACGCAGAAGCTGCGCGACGGATCCGAGATCAGCGTGGTCGCCTCGCGCGCGCAGGACCGGTGCGCCTTCATCGCGTCGGACCTTCCACGGCTCGGCGACGACCAGGTCTACGAACTCTGGTACGCCGCGAAGACCGGCGGCCTTCGCCCGGCGGGTCTTCTCCCCGGCTCCGGCGGCGGGCAAGCGCGGGTGCTCCGCGATTCCCTGGACGACGTCAGCGCCGTGGGAATCACGGCCGAGCCGGCGGGCGGGTCGCGACAGCCGACCAGCGAGCCTCTCGGCATCGTCACGGTGCCGGCCTGACACCTCCCGCGTCCGCGCCGACCGTGCCCATGCCAACCGTGTCCGTGCCGACGACGCCGAGGGGGAGAACCGATCCACCGCTCGCTCGACCGACCCCATCCATCACAAGGAGCATCAAAACAGGATATTTATCTTTTTGATGCGCTTCACTCTTGATCATTCTATGCTGATGTGAGGGAGGGCTCGGGCGGCGGTCAACGGCCGGTCCTGGACCGGCGGGAAGCGGGCTTCCATGGTTGGGCGGCTTAAGTCGGGGCTGATCGGCGAAATGTCCGCCGAATTCCTCGGCACAATGATTCTCATCCTCTTCGGGTGCGGCGTGGTGGCCCAGGTGGTCGCCGGCGGCGCCCTCACGACGCCACCGGGCGGTCTGGGAAACCACGACAGCATCGCGTGGGCTTGGGGTATCGGCGTCATCATGGGCGTCTACGTCGCGGCACGGCTGAGCGGCGCGCACCTCAACCCCGCGGTGACGGTCGCCCTGGCCACGTTCAAGGGATTCCCGTGGCGCAAGGTGGCTCCCTACGTGGTGGCCCAGACCCTCGGAGCCTTCGTGGCGGCGCTGATCGTGCGCTGGAACTACACGGACGCGCTGGCGAAGGCCGACCCCGGCCACACCATCAAAACCCAGGGCGTGTTCTCCACACTGCCCGCCAACGGCAACCCGAACCTGCCGGTCCACGAGTGGGGCGCGTTCCGCGACCAGATCATCGGCACCGCCATCCTGCTGCTGCTGATCATGGCCATCACGGACCTGCTCAACACCCCGCCGGGCGCGAACCTGGCCCCGTTCATCATCGGCCTGGTCGTCGTGGGCATCGGAATGGCCTGGGGCACCCTCGCGGGCTACGCGATCAACCCGGCCCGTGACTTCGGTCCCCGGCTGGCGAGCTTCCTCACGGGATACGGAGGGGCATGGCGAGATCAGTACGGGAACTTCTACTTCTGGGTGCCGATCATCGGCCCCCTGATCGGTGGTGTGCTCGGCGCAGGCATCTACAAGCTCTTCATCGGCCGGTTCCTGCCGACGGCTGAGCCCGAACCCGCGGGACGCGTCCCGGTTCCCGAGGACTGACACCCCCAGCAGAGGCGGCAACCCATGGCTGACTTCGTGGGCGCGGTGGACCAAGGGACCACCAGCACCCGATTCATGATCTTCGACCACGCCGGCAACGAGGTGGCGAAGCATCAACTGGAACACGCCCAGATCCTTCCGCGCTCCGGGTGGGTCGAGCACGACCCGGTGGAGATCTGGGAACGCACGAACTCGGTGATCCAGAACGCCCTGCGGCACGGCAACCTGACCGCCGAGGACCTGGCGGCGATCGGCATCACCAACCAGCGCGAGACCACCGTCGTGTGGGACCCGCGCAACGGCCGGCCGTACTACAACGCCATCGTCTGGCAGGACACCCGGACGGACTCCATCGCCGCGGCCCTGGAACGTTCGGGCCAGGGCGACGTCATCCGCCGCAAGGCGGGTCTGCCGCCGGCGACCTACTTCTCCGGCGGCAAGATCCAGTGGATCCTGGAGAACGTCGACGGGGTCCGCGCAGCGGCGGAAGCGGGCCACGCCCTCTTCGGCAACACCGACGCCTGGGTCCTGTGGAACCTGACCGGCGGCCCCGACGGCGGCATCCACGCCACCGACGTGACCAACGCCAGCCGCACCATGCTGATGAACCTCGAAACCCTCGACTGGGACGACGAACTGCTGGGCTTCTTCGGTGTACCGCGAGCCATGCTGCCCAGCATCAACTCCTCGTCGGACCGCGAGGCGTTCGGTACGACGCGCACCTCCCGGCCGCTGCGCGCCCCCATCCCCATCACCGGTGTGCTCGGCGACCAGCAGGCGGCCACCGTCGGACAGGTCTGCTACGCGCCCGGCGAGGCCAAGAACACCTACGGCACGGGCAACTTCCTGGTCCTCAACACCGGTACGGAGCTGGTCCGTTCGCAGCACGGCCTGCTGACCACCCTCGCCTACCGGTTCGGTGACAGCCCCGCCGTCTACGCGCTGGAAGGCTCCATCGCGGTCACCGGATCCGCGGTGCAGTGGCTGCGTGACCAGATGAAGATCATCATCAACGCGGCCGAGAGCGAGACGCTGGCCCGCAGCGTGGAGGACAACGGCGGGATGTACTTCGTTCCGGCGTTCTCGGGTCTGTTCGCCCCGTACTGGCGCTCCGACGCCCGCGGCGCGATCGTCGGCCTCGCCCGGTACAACAGCAACGCCCACCTGGCCCGGGCGACCCTGGAGGCGATCTGCTACCAGAGCCGTGATGTCGTCGAGGCCATGGAGCAGGACTCCGGAGTCCATCTCGACGTGCTCAAGGTCGACGGCGGCGTGACCGCCAACGACCTGTGCATGCAGATCCAGGCCGACGTCCTCGGCGTACCGGTCAGCCGTCCCGTCGTCGCCGAGACCACCGCGCTCGGCGCCTGTTACGCGGCGGGTCTGGCCACCGGCTTCTGGAAGGACACCGACGAACTGCGCACCCACTGGCAGGAGTCCAAGCGCTGGGAGCCCCAGTGGTCCGAGGACCGGCGTCAACAGGGGTACGCGGACTGGAAGAGGGCGGTGGAGCGCACACTCGACTGGGCGAAAGTGGAATAGACCGGCCCGTCGATCACGCGGGCGACCGAGGGTCGATCACGCTGGTGACCGAAGGACACTCCGTTCAGCCCCTGGCGCGTATCGCGTCAGGGGCTGAACGCGGCCCCGGGCCCCCTGTACACATCTCGTCCCGGCACTTGGACACCGCGGCCAGGGCCACGCGATGCGGCCGGCCGAGCACTGCGCCGAGTGCCGCGAGGCCACTCGGTTCGTCGGCGTGGCCGGAATCCCGCAGGCGGGAGCTACGGGCCGCCCGAGGGCCAGGGCCGGATACGCTGACGGAATGAACGAAAATCTTCCTCCCTGTCCGACGTGCTCATGTGAATACACCTACGAGATGAACGCCCTTGTGGTGTGCCCGGAGTGCGGCCACGAATGGGTTCCCGCCGAAAGCGGTGCCGAGGATGGGGCCACCACCGGGGAACGGGTCGTCAAGGACGCTGTCGGCAACGTGCTGCAGGACGGCGACAGCGTGGTTGTCGTCAAGGCGCTCAAGGTCAAGGGGAGCCCTTCGGGGATCAAGGCCGGCACCAAGGTGCGCAGTATCCGGTTGGTCGACGGCGTCGACGGCCATGACATCGACTGCAAGGTCGACGGTTTCGGGGCGATGCAGCTCAAGTCCAGCGTGGTCAAGAAGGCCTGATCCGTGACTCACGGGTGACCGAGGCGGCAGTGTATTGCTGAATTGCAAAATTTAGCAATTGGTTAGATGCTGTATTCGCTGTTCCTGCAGGTAGTCTCGGGCACAGCCCTTGTCCGCCCCGGGTGGGGTGCCGTCCGGGGAAGTCGAGGGGCCGTGTCCGTTCCGCTGTACCAGGCCAAGGCCGAGCTCTTCCGGATGCTCGGGCATCCCGTACGGATACGGGTGCTGGAGCTGCTCCAGGACGGCCCGCGGCCGGTACGGGAACTGCTCGGGGAGATCGAGGTGGAGCCGTCCAGCCTGTCTCAGCAGCTGGCGGTACTGCGTCGGTCCGGGATCGTCACCGCCACGCGGGACGGCTCGACGGTCGTCTATGCACTGGCCGGCGCGGACGTGGCAGACCTGATGAAGGCCGCGCGCCGGATCCTGACCCAGATGCTGTCCGGGCGCAACGAACTGCTGACTGAGCTGCTGGAGACCGAGGTTGCCGCGCGATGACCTCGGGGATCAGCCGGGTCCGGGCCCGGATCGCCTCACTGCTGCCCACCCGCGGCGACCTGGCGGAGATGGGACGCAACCCCCGCCGGGACCTGCTCGCCGGGCTGACCGTGGCCATCGTCGCGCTGCCGCTCGCCCTCGGCTTCGGCGTCTCCTCCGGGCTCGGCGCCGAGGCGGGCCTGGCCACCGCCGTCATTGCGGGCACCCTCGCCGCATTGTTCGGCGGATCGAATCTGCAGGTGTCGGGGCCGACGGGCGCCATGACGGTGGTGCTGGTACCGATCGTGGGCCAGTACGGTCCGACGGGCGTCCTCACGGTCGGTGTCATGGCTGGAGTGATGCTCGTCGGCCTCGCCGTGCTGAAGGCCGGACGATACATGCAGTATGTGCCCGCGCCGGTCGTCGAGGGCTTCACGCTGGGCATCGCGTGCGTGATCGGACTGCAGCAGATTCCGGGCGTGCTCGGTGTGCCCAAACCGGAGGGCGACCGGGTATTGGCGGTGACCTGGCGGGCCATCGAGGAGTTCGTGCGGCACCCGAACTGGACGGCCGTCGCCGTCGCCGTCGCGGTGGCTGCGGTCATGCTCATGGGAGCCCGGTGGCGTCCGACCGTGCCGTTCTCCATCGTCGCGGTGATCGCCGCCACAGTCGTGGCACAGGCCGCCGGGCTGACCGGGGCGAAACCGATCGGTGAACTGCCATCGGGGCTGCGCCCGCGCCCTCGCTGTCCTTCCTCGACCTGGGCTCACTGGGCTCCTTGCTGGCCCCCGCGGTGGCAGTCGCGGCGCTGGCCGCGCTGGAGTCGCTGCTCTCGGCCTCGGTCGCCGACGGCATGACCGTCGGCCAGCAGCACGACCCGGATCGGGAGCTGTTCGGCCAAGGCCTTGCCAACATCGCCGCCCCTTTGTTCGGTGGCGTGCCGGCGACCGGGGCGATCGCACGCACCGCGGTCAATGTGCGCACCGGTGCGAGCTCCCGGCTCGCCGCCCTCACTCACGCCGCGATCCTCGCGGTGATCGTCTTCGCGGCCGCGCCTCTCGTCTCGAAGATCCCGCTGGCGGCCCTCGCCGGTGTCCTCCTGGCCACCGCGATCCGCATGGTCGAGGTCGGTTCGCTGCGGGCGATGCTGAAGGCCACCCGCTCGGACGCGCTGATCCTCGTCCTGACCGCCGTAGCGACGCTGGCCCTCGATCTCGTGTACGCCGTCATCATCGGCCTGGTCGTCGCCGGAGCCCTCGCGTTGCGCGCCGTTGCCAAGCAGGCCCGCTTCGACCAGGTGCCTCTCGACCGCGGAGACCACACCGCCGAGGAACATGCCCTGCTCGCCGAGCACATCATTGCCTACCGCGTCGACGGGCCTTTGTTCTTCGCCGCCGCGCACCGCTTCCTGCTGGAGATGACAGAAGTGGCCGACGTACGTGTGGTGATCCTTCGCATGTCGCGGGTGTCGACCATGGACGCGACCGGGGCGCTGGTGCTCAAGGACGCGGTCCAGAAGCTGAACCGGCGCGGAATCGTCGTCCTGACCTCCGGAATCAGGCCGGGGCAACGCCAAGTCCTCGACTCAGTCGGCGTGTTGGACCTCCTGCAGCTGGAGGGCCGCGAGTACACCACTACCCCCGAAGCGATCCACGGGGCCCGCGACCACCTGGAGAGGACCGGGGTCCTTCTCGCTGCCCGGAAGTCCGCTCGCAACGCCACAGAGATGAAAGAGGAGACACCCCGATGAGTGAGTTCGGGCGGCTGGTGATGCGCACTCCGCTCCAGGCTGCTGCGGTTCGTTCGTCCGTGACGGACCACGTCGACGAGGTCCGGTCCGCGACCGGCACCGGCTGGACGGTGACCGTCGCCGGGCCCGCCGAGGTGATCACCGACCCGAACGAGGCCGCCCACTACCGCCGTGCGCTCGCGTGCTGGAGCCACGGCCCGCACGATGCGATCGTCCGCATCCATCCCCCGACGGCATCCGGCTCCCGGCTGCCCCGGGGGACTGAGGGCTGATGTCCACGCTGTTCGAAGCCCTGCCCTACCGGCACGTCGTCACCCTGCCCAACGAGCCGTCCGCTGTCCGCCTGTCCCGCCAGACCGCCGAGCAGGCCCTGACTGAATGGGGGATCAGCCTGCGCCACCCCACCGTCGACCCGGCGCTGCTGATCCTCGGCGAACTGGTCACCAATAGTGTCCGGCATGCTGTGACGCTCTCTCCCCAGCTCACCGTCATCTATGCGGCCGGCTCCGACTGCCTGGCTTTCGCCGTCCACGACCGCCACCCCCACCAACCACCGCTGTACGGGGCCGCGATCGACATGGGGGCCGGCGGTCTGAGCACCGTCATGGAACTCACTCTCGGCCTGGGCGGCACCGCCGTCGTCCGCGGCGACGCCGACGGAAACGGCAAAAGCATCTGGATCACCCTGCCCCTGTGACCCGAGCCGGTCCAGGAGGAGAGCTGAACAGGCACCACCCACAAGAAGGTTCATCATCATGACGATCGAATGGCACTACACCGCCGGAGAGGATTTCAGTGTCCTCTCCCTCTCCGGGCGCCTCGGACCCGAGGGTGCGCATCGCTTCACCGGTGCCGTCGGCTGGGTCCTGGCCCGCGGCGCCGGTCCGGTCGTCGTCGACATGAACGGGCTGCGCAGCTGGTCCGTCAACGGCCGGCTCGCCGTCATCGAGGCAGCGCGCCGGCTCAGCACACACGGACGCAGCCTGGAACTGGCCTCGATCCCCGCCGACGGCTCCCTCATGCCTGACAGCGACTGCCCACCCATCACCATCCACACCGCCTTGCGGCGGACGTCGCGGGACATGACGCGGACAGCCAGGGCGGTGACGGTCAACAACAGTGGCGTACCAGCGGCCGGCCAACCTGATTGTTGGCCGCTGTCCTCGCCCGGCACGCTCGACCCGGAGAAGACGGAACATCAAGAAGGGTGCCCTGGGCCCGGCCGCCGAAGGACAGCTCCAGCACGCGGGCCTCACCGCATCGCGGCCGCTGTCCGTCCGGGCGGATGGCGCCGGGGCAGTACTTGAGGCGGCATGCGGGGTGTTTGAGCCAGACGGCGCCCAGGCCGCGCAGTGGGGTGCTTCTCACCCAGCCATCCCTTACGCGATATATTGAATTTCTAATCTTGGCAAGTCATGAGGCCTTCACTGCTTGAACGGGTGGACGGGTCCTCGCACGCGGATTCGGTCCGGCCGACTCTGCGGGCGAAGATGGGTGCCATGTTGTTGACGAGTAAGTGGATGCGATATACCGAGGACTGGCCAGCTCGGCCGGACAACTGTTCCGGGGAGGCGACAGCACGATGAGCACGCCGCTGTACCAGCTGAAGGCCGAGTTCTTCAAAACCCTTGGGCACCCTGCCCGCATCCGCGTCCTAGAACTGCTCAGCGAGCGTGAACACGCCGTCGCGGAGATGCTGCCCGAGGTGGGCATCGAAGCCGCACATCTGTCCCAGCAGCTGGCTGTACTGCGCCGGGCGAACCTGGTGGTGACGCGCAAGGAGGGCTCGACGGTGTACTACTCCCTGACCAGCCCGCATGTGGCGGAGCTGCTCAGGGTCGCGCGGACGATCCTGTCCGGGGTGCTGGCCGGGCAGGCCGAGCTGCTCGCCGATCTGAAGGCCGCTCAGCAGGAGATGAAAGCGTCCTCCTAGCGGCGGCCCCCGATCGGCGGCCGCCTCCTGGGGATTGGACAGCGCTCCGCGTACCTGGAGACGGCTGCCCCCTTCGGACGAAACGCTCCACGGCGACAAGGCGACTCACCCCGGTCGGCCGCCATTCGAAACGGTCCCGCTGCTGGACTGTGCCGCCCAGTTGACTGTCCCCCGTCCCCTCCGCCCTTCCCTGTCGAATCCGTCAGCCGCCGCCTGATCCGAATCAGGGTCCTCGGCCCAGCCGCCGAAGGGCAGCTCGGCACGCCGGCCTCGCCGCAGCGCGGCGACGCCCGGAAGGGCGCCGCCGCAGGGTTTTCCCACGTGTACCGGTCCTTCTCGCCCGTGGCCACGCGCATCCGCTGTTGAGATCATGCTGATATGGCGACTTGAAGAAGTCTTCATATCGTGGGCACACGTCGGCCCAGGGCTCCGGCCGGTCTAGATCTCCAGCTGCCCCTCGACGCGCTTGAGGTGGTGGCGGGCCATCGCCAGGTTCGAACGCGCCCTGTCGAGCACGAGATACAGGAACAGGCCGTTGCCGCTGCGCCCGGCAACCGGCCGAATGAGGTGGTACTGGTTTCCGAGGGTGATCAGGATGTCCTCGATCCGGCTCTTGAGATCCAGCTGCTCCATGGCGCGCACCTTCGCGCGGACGACATCCGTATTGCCGGCAGCGGCGACCGTCATGTCCAGATCCTTGCCCCCTCCCAGCGTGCCCAGTGCCATGCCACTGGTGTAGTCGACGACGGCCGCCCCCAAAGCTCCCTCGGCCTCGGTCATCATTTCCTTCAGCGACACTTCCACACTCGCCATAGCGTCTCCCCTTGGTTGTCGGTCACGCGGCAGGACCGGCAATTGTCCGTGCCTGCCGCGTGACCGCACCGTATGCGCACGCCCGAGTCACCAGCGGAGTATCTCCGAGGCTGACATCCGGTGACCGGGCATGAGCGCAAGAGAACCGCTTACCGACTACTCCTGTCGAAAGATCGGGCGTCAGGGGCGTACGCAGAACTCGCTCGGCGCGCACGGCACATCAGTCTCGAAGGCAGGTCCGTCCCCCGCTTCCCGGTAGCGTGCCGGGTCACTCCATCCATGGGACACGGGCCGGCTGCCGACGCGCATCCGACCGCTCTCCGCCCCGCCGGAGCGGTGACTTTCGGTGAACTTCCGGGCCCGTAGATGCAGCTCGAGTCGCACCAGTGGGCGCGGGCGGATGCCACGCGCCGGAGATCGCGGTATCCCGGTGAAGCCCGAGGCGCGTTTCACCCGCGGCTCATCGCTCCGTCATCCCGGGCCACACGCCGAATGATCACCCCCGGTCACGCGCCCACCGCCTCAGCCTCTCTATGCTCGGGGGCGAACATTCGCATCCATGAGGAGCAGAGCAATGAGCGAGAACGTCTACTTCGAGGTCACCGCCAACGGCGAGCCGCTGGGCCGCATCGAGTTCAAACTCTACGACGACGTCGTCCCGAAGACCGCGCAGAACTTCCGTGAGCTCGCCACGGGCGCACACGGTTTCGGTTACAAGGGTTCGCCGTTCCATCGGGTCATCCCGGACTTCATGCTCCAGGGCGGCGACTTCACGCGGCAGGACGGCACGGGCGGCAAGAGCATCTACGGCGAGAAGTTCGCCGACGAGAACTTCACGCTCAAGCACACCAAGCCGGGTCTGCTGTCCATGGCCAACGCGGGCCGGAACACCAACGGCTCGCAGTTCTTCATCACCACCATCGTCACCGACTGGCTGGACAACAAGCACGTCGTCTTCGGCGAGGTCGTCCAGGGCATGGACGTCGTGAAGGCGATCGAGGCTCTCGGCAGCCGTTCCGGCACCACCTCGAAGAAGATCGTCATCTCCGACTCCGGCACCGTCTGAGCGGTCCGACGGCCTGGGTCCACCCCACGGACGATTACTGACGGAGGCGGCGGTGTACCACCCGCCGCCTCTGTCGGGCAGCGCTCCGCTCCGGCGGGCGAAATCCGGGGTCGGCAGTCCGGGGTCGGCACCCCCCACTCACGTACCAGCAGCCTGCCCTCCTCCGATCAGCAGGCCATCCGCGTCGTCGAGGAATGAGACCGCCACCGCCCGGTGGTCGCACCGACCCCCCTGCCGCGCCCACTGCGCGGTCCGCCGCACAGGACCCCGCGGCCACCGGAACCGATCGTGCCCCACGCGTCGCGGGACCACGGCAGAGTTCAGCCGGATTCATGGCCGAATCCCGTACTCCAGGGGACCGGCCCGCCCGTGAGGGGTAGCCCCTTCCCGCACACGCCGAAGCGCGCGGGGGTTGGGGGGGAGCTGGCCCGAGTGACACCGAGGGGGCGGACACCAGGGAAACGCTTGTCAGGACGCGCGCAGCGGCAGCGAGCCGTCCGCCGGCTGCGCGCGGAAGGGCAGTACGGGCCCTTGCTTCGTGAGGTGCTGCCGGCCCTTGCCGCGGTCGTCGTCACCCTGTGCGCGATCGCCGCCGGCCTCGCCGTCGGCTACCGCGTGGCCGGCGTCGGCGTACTCCTCGGCGCGCTGGTCGTGCTTGCCGTCGCCATCCCGGCCGCGGTACGGCGGCACCGTCCGCCGGCTCGTCGGCGCCTGGGCTTCTACACGCCGGAGGAACTGGCGGAACTGGACACGGCGGGGCTGGCCCTGGCCGTGTCCCGGATGCTGCGCCGGGACGGCTGGCGGGTGCTCCCTCCGCGGAGAGCCGAGGACCGCGTCCGGGTACGCGCCCGGGACGGTCGCGGGCAGCGTCTGGAGGTCGCCTTCCGGCCCGTGGCCGAACCGCTGCCCGACGAGGACGCGCCCTCCCGTTCGGGACGTCCGGGCGGCCCCGGCCCGCCGCTCCGTCTCGTGGTGCACCGCGGGGCCTTCACCCGGCGTGACGTCCAGTGGGCGCGACGGCAGGGCGGTGTACGTCTGATCGACGGTTCCTGCCTCAGGCGATGGGCGCACGGGACACCGCTGAACGAGCTGAGCGACTCCTCCTGAGCCGGCACGGGCATGACCGCCGACCCGCCCGCGACCCGTGCCGCGGGCACCGCGCCGAACCGCCTCCCGGACCTCCTCGTCGACCGACGCGTACGCCCTCGTCGCCCCGCCTCGCGGTGGGGCGAACGACGAATCCGCGCGCACCGAACGTCCCGGTCACCCTCGCCACACCCCTCACTCGGAACGTGCGGCGCAACAGCGGTTTCACCGACAACAGGCGAGGTCAGCGGCGTGAACACGTTCCGACCAGGTACTTGAAGGAAACACCTTCGCATGGGCCGAAGGGCCGAATAGCGTGCGAGGACCCGAGCCGTCCCCCACCGTCCCGCGGTCCATGTACGCCGGGCCCGCACCCCCACCAGGAGACCGGCATGTCGTACGACAGCTCCGCACCGCGTCCCGCGCGACCGCCGCACGGACAGCACGACTCCCCCGCCCGCCATGTCCCGGACCCAGCCGGGGAACCATTACGCGGCGGGGCATCACCCCGCACCTGGACCGGGCACCATCGCGATCTGCGCATCCTGCGCCGCGCCTACCGCCGGCAACGGCGCGTGACCACGTTCGCGGTACTCGGCTGCTTCACCCTCTTCCTCGGTCTCTGTGCCGGCTGCCCCGGTTTCATGGACCGTCCCGTCACCGGAGGCCTGTCGACGGGCCTGGTGCTCGCCCTCTCCCAGATCCCCGCCACCTGGCTCGCCGTGCTCGTCTACGAGCGCACCGCCCGCCGCTATGTCGATCCCCTCGCACGCCGCGTGAACCGGAGCACTCCCTGGGCGAGCGGCGAGCAGGAGCGGGAGCGGTGAGCGCCTTCGGCGGCTCCACCCAGTCCTGGTCCCTCGTCGCGTTCTCCGTCGCCGTCACGGTGACCCTGCTGCTGTGTGTGCTGACCGGCCCGGACAGCGACGATCTCGCCGAGTTCTACACCGGCTACCGCTCGCTCTCCCCGCTGCGCAACGGACTCGCCATCGCGGGCGACTACATCTCCGCCGCGACCGTGCTGACCATCGGCGGCGTGATGGCCCTCTGCGGTTTCGACGGCGTCGTGCTGGCTCTGAGCACGCTGCTCTCTCTGCTGGTGCTGATGTTCCTGCTGGCCGAACCCCTGCGGAACACGGGCAAGTTCACCATGGGCGACGTGCTGGCCCGCAGGATGCCGGGGCGGGCCGTACGGATCACCGCGTGCGGCGTCACGATCGCCGCGCTCGTGCCGATGATGCTCGTCCAACTCGCCAGCACCGGGCAGCTGTTGGCCTTCATCCTCGGCTTCTCCGACAACTCCATGCAGACCGGCTGCATCGTGGGAGTCGGCACCCTGATGATCATCTACGCGGCCATCGGCGGCATGCGCGGCACCGCGTTGATCCAGCTCCTGAAGATGGTGGTGCTCCTCGGCTCCGGAATCGTCGTCGCGCTGCTGATATTGAGCAAGTTCCAGTGGAACCCCGGGGTCCTGTTCACCGCGGCAGCGAAGCGCAGTGGCTCACCGGCCGCGTACCTGCACGGCGGGCTCCAGTTCGCCGGTGGCCCGCATCCCCGGCTCGACATGATCAGTACGCAGTTCGCCATCGTGCTGGGCGGTGCCTGTCTGCCGCACGTGACCATGCGCATGTTCACCGCCAACAGTGCCCGCCAGGTGCGGCGTTCGATGTCCTGGGCGGTGTCCTCGGTGGCACTGTTCATGCTGGTGGCGGGCGTTGTCGCCATAGGAGCCACGGCGATGATCGGCCGGACCCGCATCACCGCAGCCGACCCTCACGGGCACACGGCCTATCTGCTGGGCTCCCTGGCCGCGTTCGGCCCGGTGATGTCCCGGGCGGAGACCCTCGTGTTCACCACGGTCACCACGGCGATCTTCCTGACCCTGCTCGCCTCGGTCGCCGGCATGACGCTCGCCTGCGCCAACTCGCTGGCCCATGACGTCTTCGCGGGCCGGAACGCCGCCATGTCACCGCAGCGTGAGACGGCCTTCGCCCGCGGCTCGGCCCTGGTCGTCGGCGCGCCCGTGATCGCCCTCGCGGTGCTCGTCCAGCACCGCAGCCTGCAACCGCTCGCCACCCTGTCCTTCTGCGTGGGGGCCTCGGCGATCGCCCCCGCTCTGGTCTACAGCCTCTTCTGGCGCCGCTACACGCGGACCGGGCTGATGAGCACGCTCATCGGCGGCACCCTCGCCGTCCTGATCCTGATGCCGGGCACCAGACTGGTGTCCGGGTCCCCGACGTCCGCCTTTCCCGCGGCCGACTTCAACTGGTTCCCGTTCACCACGACGGGGCTGGTGTCCATTCCGCTGGGTTTCGCCTTCGGCTGGCTCGGCAGCCTGCTGTCCGGCCGCCGTGCGGCGGACCGGGAACGCGGGGTGTACGAGGGCGTCGAGAGCCTGATCCTCGCGGGGCCGCGACCGAGGGAGCGGTGACGGTGGCGGGGTTTCCGCCACCGTCGCACGGCCGTCCGCTCTCAGCGGTTCACGGGCCGCTGACCACGATCTCGCGCTTGAGGATCTTGCCCGTGGGGCCCTTGGGCAACTCGGCCGCGATCGTGACGATGCGCGGGTACTTGTACGCCGCGACCCGCTCCTTGGTGTGGGCGCGGATCTCCTCGGCCGTGGCCTCGGCACCGGGCCGGAGCGTGACGACCGCCGCGACCTCCTCACCGTGCAGCGGGTGCGGCACCCCCACGACGGCGGCCTCGGCGACCGCGGGGTGCTCGTACAGCACCTCCTCGATCTCACGGGGATAGACGTTGTAGCCGCCGCGGATGATCATGTCCTTCTTGCGGTCGACGATGAAGTAGAAGCCGTCCTCGTCGACGCGGGCCAGATCACCGCTGTGGAACCATCCGTCACGGATCGCCTCCGCGGTGGCGTCCGGGCGGTTCCAGTATCCGGTCATGATGTTCTCGCCGCGGATGGCGATCTCGCCGATCCCGCCGGGCTCGACCTCACCGCCGCCCTCGGCGACGAGCCGCATCTCGACCCCGCGGATGGGCAGCCCGATCGACCCCGGCTTGCGCGGGCGGTCCGGGTGGTTGAAGGCGGCGACCGGCGAGGTCTCGGACAGTCCGTACCCCTCCAGCACGGCGGCACCGAAGCGTCGCTCGAAGCCGTGCAGCACCTCGACCGGGAGCGCGGACCCGCCCGAGACGGCCAGGCGCAGCCGGCCGGTGTCGAAGTCCTCGGGAAGTTCGGCGTGCAGCAGCGCCGCGTACATCGTCGGCACGCCCAGGAACACGGTGACCTCGTCCCGGGCGATGATCTCCAGGGCGCTCCGCGGGTCGAACCGGGGCAGCAGGGTCAGCGTGGCGCCGGCGGCGACGGCCGTGTTGAGCCCGCAGGTCTGACCGAAGGCGTGGAAGAGGGGCAGGCCGCCGAAGAGTACGTCGTCCGGTCCGACCTGGAGGAGGGTCTCGGAGGTGGTCAGGGTGTTGCTGGCCAGGTTCCGGTGGGACAGTTCGGCACCCTTGGGCGTTCCGGTGGTGCCCGAGGTGTAGAGGATCAGGGCGGGATCGTCGTCGGTGCGGGCCGGCGTGTCGCGCATCGGTTCGTGGCCGCGCAGCAGCGCGTCGAAGGCCTCGGGCTCGGTCACCAGACAGTCGGTTCCGGTCTCCGCCGCCGCCTTCGTGACCTCGTCGGCGAACAGCGGGAAGACCAGCGCGATCCGCGCCCCGCAGTCGCGCAGGGTGAAGGCGACCTCACGGGCCTTGAGCAGCGGATTCATCGGGACGACGACACCGCCGGCCCGCATGATGCCGTAGTAGAGGACCGGGAACAGCGGGACGTTGGGCATGGTCATCGCGACGCGGTCGCCCGGCAGGACGCCGCGGTCCCGCAGCAGCGCGGCCACCCGTGCGCTGGCGTCGTCGAGTTCGGCGTAGGTGAGCGTGCTGTCGTCATGACGGACGGCGACGCGCTCGCCGTGGGCCGCGACGGTGGCGGCCAGGAGGGTGACGAGGTTGGTCATGCCGGATGTCTCCTTGAATTCGTCGCGGCGGGCGCGGCGGTACTGCGCGGTCGGATCACATCGCGAAGAGTGACCCAGTGGCGTGCGTCCTGGCTACCGGGTCCCTGCGGGAAGGCCAGCCACAGGCGCAGCAAGTGGCGCTCGTCTTCCGGCGATCGATGGTCCTCGAACGCCGAGCGGGCGTGCATCACCCGGTGTGTGTTGAGCAGAAGCAGGTCCCCGACCTGGAGGTCGAGGTCGAGCCGGTACTCCGGGGAGCCGGCCACGGAGTCGATGAGATCGAAGAGTTCCCGGTCCGCCGCCTCCAGCCGGGGCACCTCGGGGAAGCGCTGGGCGGACTCGAGATAGCAGCGGTTGTACCGCATGCTCGGTGCCCCGAGGGCGCCGTCGGGGCGGGAGACCAGCGGGGCGGCCGTGTAGGGCGGCTCGCCGGGAGCGTGTTCGTCGCGGCGGTCGAAGTGGTACGTGCGGTAGAGGCGCCCGGCGAGATCGGGGCGCAGGTCCAGTACGGCGTTGTGGACCGCGGCCGAACTGACGAGGGAGATCCGTCCGCCGGTACGGGGCGTGCGCAACGGCAGAAGGGCGAGGAGATCGGCGCCGCCGGTGTGGAACGGCAGGGCCTCCCGGGTCTGGTAGCCGCGTACGGCGGGGTCGCTCAGACTGCGCCCGGTGTCCCGGACGTGGCCGAGGACGAGTCCGTCGGCGTTCTGCGGGACGGGATGCCCCAGGTGCCGGCCGAGGCCCCAGAAGACGGTGCTCGCGGCACTCTCGCCGAGTCGCTCGACGGGGATGCCGCGGACGATCGCGAACCCCCGTCCGTCTTCGAGGATCCCGGCGAGGTGCGCCAGGTCGGCGGCGAGGGTGGGGAGCGGGAAGTCGGCGGCTGTCAGCCTCAGCAGGGTGAGATCCCGTCTGCGGGCCGCGTGCAGGGCGGAGTCGATCTCGGCGAGCCGGGGCGCCGACAGGTGCAGCTGCCATTCCTCGGGGTGTGCCAGGTCCCTGCCCTTCCACACCGAGGGGCCCGAGCGGGGCGTGGGCGGTGTCCGGTCCGCGTCCGTCGTACCTGTCATGTTCGCCTCCGATCCGTCGCGTGTTCACCTGTCCGCGAGTGGTCCCCTGAGCGGGCCCGGCCGGTGAGTGGCGTCATGCTAGGTTCCTCGACCACCGCCGCGCTTGTCCTGACGGGACAGGAGACTAGGCTTTTCGGGACATCCCTGGAGTGTGCCCATGAGACCTCTGGTCCGCACCGCCGCCCTGAGCGGCTACGTCGAGCTGTGCCGCTCTCTCGGCATCGATCCGCAGGCGCTGCTGAAGCGGGTGGGTCTGGACACCGCCGCCCTCACCGTCCAGGACCGGTGGATCTCCGGCACGGCCGCCGTCCAGGTGCTGGAACTGTCGGCGGCCGAGTCCGGTCACGAGGACTTCGGGGTCCTCCTCGCGGAGTTCCGGCGCTTCTCCAATCTCGGCCCCATCAGC
Source organism: Streptomyces rhizosphaerihabitans (assembly GCF_025399795.1). Lineage (GTDB taxonomy): Bacteria > Actinomycetota > Actinomycetes > Streptomycetales > Streptomycetaceae > Streptomyces > Streptomyces rhizosphaerihabitans. The sequence goes on from NZ_JAODTZ010000021.1 coordinate 56,236, forward strand.
CTGGTCGTCCGCGAGGAACCCGACGTACGCAGCGCGCTGGAACTGCTCATCCGCCATCAGTACATGTACAACGAGGTGCTGCACACCCGGCTGTCCGAGGGGGACGGGCTGGCCACGCTGAAGGTGGATCTGCGGCTCGGTGAGGTGATGGAGTCCCGGCAGGCCACGGAGCTGGCTGTCGCCGCCTACCACCGCATCCTGAGCGACTTCCTGCACACCGGCTGGCAGCCTCTCTCCGTGTGGTTCCGGCATTCCGCGCCGACGGACACCACGGAGCACTGGCGCACGTTCGGGCCCAGCGTGGAGTTCGACCGCGAGATCGACGGCATCGTCTTCTACGCCGACGACCTCGACGCGCCCAACGCCATGGCCGATCCGCTGCTGCGCGAGTACGCCCGCCAGTACTTCGACGCGATCGCCGTCCCCAAGGACACCACCGCCGCGGACCGGGTGCGCGAACTGATCGAGGTCCTGCTGCCGACCGGGCGCTGCTCGATCGAGCAGGTCGCGCGCAGCCTCGGTGTCGACCGGCGCACCGTCCACCGGCATCTGGCCGCCTCGGGCGAGACATTCTCCTCGCTCCTCAATGTCACCCGCCGCCAACTCGCGGAGCAGTTCGTCGCGAACCCGCGGCGCTCACTGACGGAGATCTCCGACCTGCTGGGGTTCTCTTCCCTGAGCGGGTTCTCGCGCTGGTTCCGTGAGCAGTTCGGATGCAGTCCGAGAGCGTGGCGGGGCAGCAACGCTCCGTAGCGGCTCCAGCCCCTCCGCCCCAACTCCCCCACGGGGACTGCCGAGACGGGTGGGACGGGCGTCCGGCCATGCGCCGCCCTTTGCGATGCGCCACACACGGATGTCCCCAAATGACAAATCATCTGTCCCCTGACGGCAAGCACGCCCATGGACTCCGCCCTACCTTTGCACCACCGCACAGAAGACGCGGTCGGCCTCCGGAGGGAGCCGTGCCACTCCCCCGGCACTCCCTCCGGAACGGCCGCCCGCAGCGGGCCACCTCGCGCCCGCTGACACCCGGTGACCCGCATCGATCCCCGCCGGACATCCCAGGCCCGCACAGCGCGCGGCGATGCCCCCGGCGAGTGATCACCGATCCGACGAAGGAGACGGACCGTGCACTTCCACGACGACTCACTGTTCCCCGAGAACCAGGAAAAGCTCGTCATCCAGGCCGCTCCCTACGGGCCCGAGTGGCTCCCCGGAGACGCCGACGACCTTCCCCTGACGATGGACGAGCACGTACAGGCGGCCGTCGACTGCTACAACGCCGGCGCCACCGTGCTCCACATCCACGTGCGGGAGCTCGACGGCAAGGGCTCCAAGCGGCTCTCCATGTTCAACGAGCTGATCGGCCGCCTGCGCGAGGCCGTGCCGGACATGGTCCTGCAGATCGGCGGGTCCATCTCGTTCGCCCCGGAGGGCGAGGGCGCGGACGCCAAGTGGCTCGACTTCGACAGCCGCCACATGCTCGCCGACCTGGACCCGAAGCCGGACCAGGTCACCATCGCGATCAACACCAGCCAGATGAACATCGTCGAGATCATGACCGACGACGATCTGGAAGGCACCTCGATCGCCAAGCCGGACTACTACAAGGCGTACCGGGACATGTACCTGGAGGCCGGTCCGGACTTCTACCTGGAGCACCTGAAGCGTCTGGCCGCGAGCGGCATCCAGCCGCACTTCCAGCTCGCGACGCTGGCCCAGCTCGAAACCGTGGAGCGGCTCATCCGAGCCGGTGTCCACACGGGCCCGCTGATCCTCAACTACGTGGCGATCGGCGGCGGTTTCTCGGGCCGTCACCCGGCCGACCTCGTCGAGTTCGTCCGTCGCGCCCCTGACGGCGCCGTCCTCACCATCGAGGCCTCCATGCGCGCCGTGGCGCCCATGAACGCGATCGGCATCGCGCTCGGCGTGCACGTCCGGGTGGGCAACGAGGACAACCTGTGGCGGCGCAAGGGCGAGCGCATGTCCAGCGTCGAGCAGGTCGAGCAGATGGTGCAGATCTCCGAGGCGCTCGGCCGTGACATCGCGACCGGCGCCGAGGCCAGGAAGATCTACAAGCTCGGCGAGACCTACTCGAGCACCGACGAGACGCTGGCCCGCCTCGGCATGGTGCCGAACCGGCGTCCCGGCCAGCGCGGCTTCATGCTGCGCGACGCCTGACCCCACGGCGGACCTCCGTGCCGGACCGCCGGCCGGGCACAGACCGCCGGTGCGGTCCGCCCGGCTGCCGCGCGGCCCAGCATTGCGGCCCGCCGGGCCAGGGCAGGGACCACCGTCCTCGTCCACCCGGCCACGGCAAGGACCCACAGTCCCGGCCACCCGGCCACGGCAAGAATCACCATCCCGGCCACCCGGCCACGACCAGGACCACCATCCTGGCCCGCCGGGCCACGGCAAGGACCACCGTCCCAGCCGTCCGGCCACAGCACAGGTCCATGCGCCGGTCACCCTGTCGACCGGTGGCCGTGACACGGCCCTGTGCCGGCCGCTCGGCCGGGCACCGGCCGCCGTGCCGGCCCGAGCGACCGTCGCGCGCGTCCCCGCACCACCGGCCCGACCGACCGTCGGCCACCGCACGACAGGCCGGTCGCGGCCGGACCCACCGTGGCGCCGCTCGGCTCCTCGCCACGCCACGCGGCCGCCGGGGCCAGACCCCCCGGCTCCGGCGGCCCCTTCCCCTCTCCTCTTCACCCGACACCAGACACCCAACAACGGAGTGCTCCCGTGGCCCACGCCATTCGATTCAAGGAGACCGGCGGTCCCGAGGTCCTGCGCTGGGAGGAGGTCGTCGTCGGCGACCCCGGCCCCGGTGAGGTCCGGATCCGCCACCACGCGGTCGGACTCAACTTCGCCGACACCTACTTCCGCACCGGGCTCTACCCCGCGCCGCTGCCCGCCGGGCTGGGCGTGGAGGCGGCCGGCGTGATCGAGGCGGTGGGCGAGGGCGTCACCCAGTTCACCGAGGGCGACCGGGTCACGTACACCGGTAGTCCGCTCGGCGCCTACAGCACCGAACGAGTCATGCCTGTCGGCTCCCTGATCCGGCTGCCGGACGGCATCGGCTTCGAGACCGCCGCCGCGATGACCATGCGCGGTCTGACCTCCGCGTACCTGCTCCGCAGGATCCACCCTCTCAAGGCGGGTGACACGATCCTGCTGACCGCGGCGGCGGGCGGCGTCGGCCTCATCGTCTGCCAGTGGGCCAAGCTGCTCGGTCTGAACGTCATCGGCACCGTCTCCACCGAGGAGAAGGCCGAACTGGCGAGAGCGCACGGCTGCGACCACATCATCCACTACAAGCACGAGAACGTGGCCGAGCGGGTGCGCGAACTCACCGACGGCGCCGGGGTCCCGGTGGCCTTCGACAGCGTCGGCAGGACCACCTACGCCTCCTCGCTCGCGTCGCTGCGCCGCCGCGGCCTGCTCGTCTGCTTCGGCACCGCCTCCGGCCCCGTCCCGCCCATCGACGCCATGCAACTCGCCGTCCAGGGCTCCCTGTTCGTCACCCGGCCCGCACTCGCCGACTACATCGCGGACCCCGCGGAACGCGCGGAACTCGCGGGCGAACTCTTCGACCACGTCACCTCCGGCCGCATCACCATCGAGGTCAACCAGCGGTACGCCCTCGAGGACGCCGCCCAGGCGCACCGCGACCTGGAGGCCGGGCAGACCACCGGATCGTCCGTCTTCGTCCTCTGAGCCCCACCCCTCCCCCGCGGTTCAACTCCACTCTCTCCAGGAGGAAGCACCATGGAACACACGCTCGCTCCCCCCGAGGGCGCCCCGGTCCGCGCCCACAACCGCGGCTCGATCAGGGTCGAACCGCTGACCTGTACCATCGGCGCGGAACTGTCCGGCGTGAACCTCGGCGACGCCGCACGCGACGACGACCTCTTCGACGAGATCAGGGCGTTGCTGCTCCAGTACAAGGTGCTGTTCCTGCGGGACCAGGACATCACGCGCGCCGAACACGTCGCCTTCGCCGAGCGTTTCGGCGCGCTGGAGGACCACCCGGTGGCCGGCAGCGACCCCGAGAACCCGGGCCTGGTGCGGATCTACAAGGACCTGGACAGCCCGGCGGAGTCGTACGAGGGAGCCCTGCACACCGATGCCACGTGGCGCGAGCGCCCACCCATGGGCGCCGTACTGCGCTGCATCGAAGGGCCCCCCGTCGGCGGGGACACGATCTGGGTCAACATGGCCGAGGCGTACCGCCGGCTGCCCGAGGAGATCCGCACCAAGATCCGTGGCCTGCGGGCCCGGCACAGCATCGAGGCCACGTTCGGCGCCGCCATGCCGCAGGAGAAGCGGCACGCCCTCAAGGAGCGGTTCCCGGACGCGGAGCACCCGGTGGTGCGCGTCCACCCGGAGACCGGCGAGGAGATCCTCTTCGTCAACGCGTTCACCACCCACTTCGTCAACTACCACACGCCCGCGAACGTGCGGTTCGGACAGGACTTCGCCCCCGGCGCGAGTCTCCTGCTCAACTACCTCATCGGCCAGGCCGCGATCCCGGAGTACCAGGTGCGCTGGCGCTGGACCCCGAACAGTGTCGCCATCTGGGACAACCGCTCCACCCAGCACTACGCCGTACAGGACTACTGGCCCGCCGTCCGCCGGATGGAGCGCGCCGGAATCATCGGCGACAGACCGTTCTAACCCCGTTCCTCCAAGCGCGTGAGGTGATGACAATGGAGTTGCACACCACTGCTGGGTCCATTCCCGAGACGAACACGACCGCCTCGTCCGAATGGCCCGTGACCCGACGTTATGCCTGGGTGGTCTTCGCCCTCAGTTTCGGCCTGCTGCTGTCCGACTACATGTCCCGGCAGGTCCTCAACGCCGTCTTCCCCATGCTCAAGAGCGAGTGGCTCCTCACGGACGCCAAGCTCGGTTCGCTCAGCGGCGTCGTCGCTCTCATGGTCGGTGTGCTCACCTTCCCCATGTCGCTGATGGCCGACCGGTGGGGCCGGGTGAAGAGCCTGCTGCTCGCCGCGTCGATGTGGAGCGTGGCGACCCTCGGCTGCGCGGTGTCCGCGAGCTACGACCAGATGTTCGTCGGCCGGCTCTTCGTCGGCATCGGTGAGGCGGCGTACGGAAGTGTCGGCATCGCCGTCGTCCTGAGCATCTTCCCGATCGGCCTGCGCGCCACCCTCTCCGGTGCCTTCATCGCGGGCGGCGCCTTCGGATCGGTCCTGGGCATATCGATCGGCGGCGCCGTCGCCCAACACCTCGGCTGGCGCTGGGCGTTCGGCGTCATGGGCATCTTCGGCCTGGTTCTGGCCGCGGTCTACGGCTTCGTGGTCACCGAGAAGAAGCTGACGCCGGAGGCCGGTTCCACCGACGCCGAAACCGATCCCGGACCACGCGGCAGACTGCGCGTGCTGCTGCCCCGGCTGTTCTCCTCGGTCTCGGTGATCAGCGCGTACATCGGCAGTGGTCTCCAGCTCTTCATCGCCGCCTCCCTCATGGCCTGGCTGCCCAGCTTCTTCAACCGCTACTACGACATGCCCACCGCCAAGGCGGGCGCGACGGCCGGGATCTTCGTCCTCGTCATCGGCATCGGCATGATCGGCGGCGGCATCGTCTCGGACCGCATATGCCGGGCTTTCCCCATCCGCAAATGGGCTGTCGCCATCGCGTGCAGCATCGGCTCCCTCGTCCTGCTCATGAGCGCGTTCCAGCTGCCGACCGGCCCCCTCCAGCTCGCGGCGCTGGCGGCCGGAGCCCTGCTGTCGGCCGGCACGGCCGGTCCCGCGACCGCCATGGTGGCCAACCTGACCCCCGCGTCCATCTCCGCGACGGCCTTCGCCACCCTGACGCTCGCCAACAGCCTGCTCGGGCTGGCTCCCGGGCCCGCCGTGACCGGCGCGCTCGCCGACCACATGGGACTGCTCGGCGCCCTGCGGGTCATCCCGCTCACGGCGGTCGCCGCCACCGTCGCCTTCCTGATCGGCCGCCACTTCTACGAGCGTGATCTGAGCCGTCTGACGAGCAGCCCCGTCCCGGCGGCGGAACCGGAGGACGCGGTGGTGTCCGCATGAGCGCCACCACCGAACCGGTGATCGTGATCGTCCCCGGACTGCGCGATCATGTCGCGGAGCACTGGCAGACCCTCCTGGCGGACCGGCTGGCCGAGGCCGGGCGCACCGTCCGCACCGTCCCGCCGCTCACCGAGGACGCCCTGAGCCGCGAGGCCCGCGTGGCGGCGCTCGACAAGGTGGTCTCGGAGATCGAGGGCCCCGTCGTCCTCGTCGCGCACAGCGCCGGTGTGATCACCACGGTCCACTGGGCCCAGGGAAGCACGGCACAGGTGCGCGGAGCGCTGCTCGCGACACCGCCTGACTTCGACACCCCGCTGCCCGAGGGCTATCCGGCCCCCGAGGTGCTCGGCGAGAACGGCTGGACACCGGTGCCCCGGAAGCCGCTGCCCTTCCCCAGCGTCGTCGCGGCCAGCTCGAACGACCCCCTCGGCACGGCCGAGCGGGTCACGGAACTGGCCCGCGACTGGGGCAGCGCTCTGGTGGACCTCGGCGAGGTCGGCCATCTCAACCCCGCGTCCGGCTACGGTCCTTGGCCGCGCGCGGAAGACCTGCTCCGTGAAGTAGAGAAAACCGGCTGAACGCCGCGTCCAGCCCAGGAAGGCAACCGATGAACACCGACACCGACCTGCTGTGGTCCCCCGGTCGCCGTGAGTTGGAGGACTCCAACGTCGCCTGCTTCATGGAGTGGGTGAGCGAGGAACGGGGGCTCCACTTCTCCGACTACGCCGAGCTGTGGCGGTGGAGCTCCACCGACCTCGCCGGATTCTGGTCGGCGGTGTGGGAGTTCTACGGGCTGGACGCGGTCACCGACTACGACGAGGTACTGGGCGAGGCGTCGATGCCCGGCGCCGTCTGGTTCCCAGGCGCCCGGCTGAACTTCGCCGAACGCTGCTTCGCCCAGGCCACGGACGCGCGCCCCGCGCTCGTCTGCCTGACCGAGGGCGGCACTCCCGAGGACACCTCCTGGCACGAACTGCGCCGGCAGGTCGCCGACGTCGCCGCGGCCCTGCGCCGCATGGGCGTGCGGCCCGGCGACTGCGTGGCCGGCTACCTCCCCAACCTCCGGCAGACCGTCGTGGCGCTGCTGGCCTCGGCCGCCGTCGGTGCCGTATGGACGGCCTGCTCCCCGGACTTCGGCACGCCCAGCGTGCTCGCCCGGCTCCAACAGGCGCAGCCGACGGTCCTCGTGGCCGCGGACGGATACCGCTACGGCGGCAAGACCTACGACAAGCGCCCGGAGGTCGCCGAGCTCGCGGACGGCCTGCCCACCGTCCGCCACATCCTGGCCGTCGACAGCCTCTTCCCTGCCCCCACCGACCCGTGGTCGGCGCGGCCCGACGTCGAACAGCACGCCTGGGCGACGCTGCCGACGGCCGACGAGCCGCTGGAATTCGCCGACGTGCCCTTCGACCACCCGTTGTGGATCCTGTGGTCGTCGGGAACCACGGGCATACCGAAGGGGATCGTCCAGGGGCACGGCGGCATCGTCGTCGAACTGCTCAAGGCGCTGGGTCTGGGCGTCGATCTGCGCGCCGACGACCGCTATCTCTTCATCACCTCCACCAGCTGGATGGTGTGGAACTTCCTGGTCGGCGGGCTGCTGCACGGCAGCACCGTCATCCTGTACGACGGCAGCCCGACCTATCCCGACATCGACGGCGCCTGGAGGATCGCCGAGTGGACCGGCGCCACCGTGGTCGGCCTGGGCGCCGCGTATCTCACCGCCGGGGAGAAGGCGGACTCACGTCCCGCGGACATGTTCGGACTCGACAGACTGCGCACCGTCCTGCAGACCGGGTCGACCCTGCCGCCCAGCACCTGGCGCTGGGTCCACGACCGGCTGACGCCCGGAGCGCGGCTCCAGTCCATCTGCGGCGGTACGGACGTCTGCTCGGTCCTCGCGGGAAGCACCCCGCTGCTGCCGGTCCGCGTGGGCCGCATCCAGGCGCCCGCACTCGGCGTCGCCCTGGCCTCCTGGGACGCTCAGGGACACCCCCTGACGGGCGAACAGGGCGAGTTGGTGGTGACCGCGCCGCTGCCGTCCATGCCGCTCCGCTTCGTCGGCGACTCCGACGGCGCCCGCTACCGGGCCAGTTACTTCGACACCTACCCCGGAATCTGGCGGCACGGCGACTGGGTCACGATCGACACCGACCTGTCGGTCGTCGTCGCGGGCCGCTCCGACTCCACCCTGAACCGCTCGGGCGTCCGCATGGGCTCCGCCGACATCTACGCCGTGGTCGACCAGCTCCCGGAGATCGCCGACAGTCTCGTCATCGGTATGGAGAAGCCGGACGGCGACTACTTCATGCCGCTGTTCGTCGTGCCCGCCGAGGGCAGCACGCTCGACGACGGCCTGCGCCGGCGGATCGCCACGGCCATCAGGAGCCGGCTGTCCCCGCGCCATGTGCCCGACGCGATCGTGCCGGTCCCCGCCGTCCCGCGCACCCTCACCGGCAAGAAGCTCGAGGTCCCGGTCAAGCGCATCCTCCAGGGTGCCCGAAGCTCCGACGTCAGCAGCGAAGGATCCATCACCCACCCCGAAATGCTGACCTGGTTCGCGGACTTCGCGACGCGCACGGCAGCGTCACGGCCCTTGGCCGACGGGTGAGCCCTGCCCGCCGACCGCACGGCCACCGACCCTCCCCCAGGTCCGGCATCCATGGTCACCGACCGCACAACAGTGATCAATAGAGCATGCGTCGGCGGGCATTTCGATGCTCCTTCCGCCAGTCCCGAAACAACTCGGCTGCCCACCGCGGACGGTACGTAGGGTCCTGGTCACTGACCGGGCGGGAACTCCTCCGCCCGCGCAGTGACCAGGAGGAGACATCGGTATGGCAAATGTGGAGATCTCCCTCAAGGAGACCATGACGTCCATCGAGGGCGCGATGGGCGTCGCTCTCGTCGACTACACGAGCGGCATGGCACTGGGCACGCTGGGGGGCAGCAAGGAACTCAACCTGTCTGTCGCGGCGGCGGGCAACACCGACGTGATCCGGGCCAAGGTGCGCACCATGGAGCACCTCGGCCTCAAGAGCAAGATCGAAGACGTACTGATCACGCTCGCGGACCAGTACCACCTCCTCCGGCCGCTCAAGAGCCGTGACGGCAACGGGCTGTTCCTGTACCTGGTGCTCAACAAGGCGACCTCCAACCTGGCCATGGCGCGTCACCAACTCGCACGCATCGAGGCCGAACTAGAGGTATAGACAGCCACCTTCTCCGCGCCTTCGCATGCCCACGACTTGAAGACTTCTTCATTTAGGTACATCCAGATCAAGTCAATCCCGTGGGCGTGCGGAGGTGGAGCCGAGAGGATCGGTCCTTACGGCACCGCTCGCGGCAGGCGCGCAGACAGCCACCGCACCAGCCGGAGAAACAGCCCGTCCCAGGCGGCAGGGAGCGAACGATTTGACCAGGCAGGTCCCCCTCTATCAGGCCAAGGCCGAGTTCTTCCGCATGCTCGGACACCCTGTGCGCATCCGGGTCCTGGAACTGCTGCAGAGCGGCCCCGTCTCGGTGCGCGACCTGCTCAACGAGATCGAGATCGAACCCTCCAACCTCTCGCAGCAACTGGCCGTACTGCGCCGCTCGGGAATCGTGGTGTCCATCCGCGAGGGCTCCACCGTCAGTTACGCGCTGGCCGGCGGCGATGTCGCCGAACTCCTGCGCGCCGCCCGTCGCATCCTCACCGAACTGCTCTCCGGGCAGACCGAGTTGCTGGCCGAACTGCGCCAGGCCGACCTCGACACGGGCCTGCCCCCGGGTCCGCGCGACCCGGACCTCGTCGTCACCCGATCCGCGCGCCCCTCACCCGCCGTCCGGGGACACTGACGCCCAGAGCGACCGCCGGGCGGCCCGTCAGGCCCAGCCCTTGCGCGCGGCGTGCCAGCCGAGCTGGATGCGGCTCTCCGCGCCTGCCCGCGCCATGAGTTCACCGATGCGCCGCTGCACCGTGCGACGGGAGACGCCGAGGCGCGCGCCGACCGCCTGGTCGGTGAGTCCCGCGAGGACCAGGGCGAGCATCCGGGCGTCGAACTCGTCTATGGCGTCCGGGCGTTGCTCGGCGAGGCCGTCGCCCGTCGTATGCGGCGACAGCGGATAGGCCTGCTCCCAGGCCAGCTCGAAGTAGGCGACCAGCGCCTCCAGCAGCCCTCCGGCGTGCACCAGCACAGAGGCCGCCGCAGTATTGCGGCCTCTGTACAGGGGAAGCATCGCCAGTTCACGGTCCGCGATGATGAGTTTGACCGGAACGGCGTCGGCGACCCCGATCCGCTGTCCGGCCGCCAGGTCGGCGAGCGCCTGGGCGACCATGCCGGGCTCGGTCAGCGCCTCCCGATGCACGATCGTCCGGTACTGCACGCCACGGCGGACGCCGGCCCGCTCCGCGGCGTTGGCACTGCTCGGGACGACGGAGAGTTCGGGCACCATCATCGACCGCACCTCGTACCGGGCGGACTCCTGGAGCTGTCTGAACCGGTGCCGTACCGCGTCGATCTCGCTGATCACCTCCACGGCGCCGCCCTCGGCACCCGTGCGGTGCTGCTCCGCGAGGGCGAGCACCGCGTGCTCCGCCGCGCTCAACTCGTCGCGGCGCCTCCGCAGTTCACCACCCAGCGCGACCGCGGGGGGCGCCGCCGCGAACAGGGTGGCCGCGCCCTCGATCGCCTGGGGGACGACAAGGCCGCGCCCGGCCATGGCCGTGAGGATTTCACGCACCTCGGACTCGGGGCGGCCGCCGTCGGCCGCCAGCTCATGGACGGTGGCCCGTCCACGGGCCACCAGGAGGCGGTAGATCTCCTCCTCGGCCGGGCCGAGACCGAGCGCGGCGAGCATGGGCCACTCCTTGAAGTCGGCGGGTGAAGCCGGACGGGCCCCGGGCTGCGAACGCCCGGGGCCTGCCCGATCTCACGGTTCCGCCAAGGTCTACTTCAAGCCGTAGGCCCGTGTCACCTCCTGCGTGACGCTGTTGCCCGCATCGTCCCAAGTGCGGGCCTTGAGAGACACGAATCCGTGGTGCGGGGCATCGAATCGGGCGGTCCAGTGGCCCGTGGCCGTACGGTCCAGGTGGACCGGACGCCAGTGGCGGCCGTCGTCGTAGGAGACGGACAGTGCCGCGCCCGCGACCCGTCCGGCCCCCGCCGCGTCCGGCAGATGTCCGCCGGTCAGGCCGAGGGTCTGCCGGCCGCCCCGCGCGTCGCCCGCGAGGTCGGTGACGACGCCGTAGTCCAGCTGCATCAGCGCCATCCGGTCGATCTCCATCGGATCGGTCACCGGCGCCGATCTCACCTTCCACACGGTGTGGGTGCGGGGCGACAACCGGTAGGCGCCCGCGTCGCGTTCGGCGCGCAGGTCCAGGGTGTAGGTGCTGGACACGGTCGGCACCGGGTACAGCGTCGCCGATGCCCAGGCGGAGGTCTTCACCAGTTCACCGTCCTGGTACACCTTGAAGTCCAGACTGTCGTTGCCGTCCTGCATGTAACCGCCGTGGTCGAGACCGTTGTCCGTCCAGGGCTGGATGTTGAAGGACAGGAACCCCTGCTGCCGCTCCGACCACCAGAAGCCGCTGCCGTTGCGCGGATGCGCGATCGGGGCGAACCAGTCGCTGGTGACCCGCTTGCCGGCCTTGTAGGTGATCATTCCACCGCGTGACTCCATGGCCAGGTTCGGCCCGGTGATCGAGTCCTCGGCCCACGAGGTGCCCGGCTGTGCCGAGAGGTAGTCGGTGCGTGTGGTGGGCATGTCCGTGCGCAGCGGGAAGCCCACGGCGTAGCTGCGGTAGGGGCGGTAGTCCCAACGGTATTCACCGCTGGGGTACTTGGTGGTGCCGTGGAAGCGCATGTCCACGACGGCCAGCTCGGACGCGTGCGGCCGGTAGGTGAGGCCCGTGTCGGGAATCCGGCCCGGGTGCGGGTCGACGAGGTCGTACACGTACGGCGAGTTGGGCGCACCCTCGACGTTCAGGCGCAGGGTGCCGCGCTGGGCCTGCTTGACGAGGGGGGCGCCCTCACGCGCGGTCAGCGAGGCGACCGGGACGGCGCTGTAGCCGCCCTCGTCGGTACCGACCCATTCGAGGAGCTTGCCGGGCTGGTCGTTCACGACGAGCAGGAGGGCGGCTCCGTTGTCGGCCGCCGCCTGCGCTCGCTGCGCACCGGTGACGTCGTCGGAACGGGTCACCAGCACCGCCTTGCCCTTGGCGCGCAGCCCCGCGTAGTCGGCTGGGGTGCCGGATCCGGCGTACACCACGTCCAGCCGCTTGTGGCCGTCGTAGAAGGCGGATCCGGCCTGCCCGAGGGGGGTGAGAGCCTTGCCCTCGTGGCTCAGCGAGAGCAGCGGGTACGCCTTGCGCCAGCGCGTCTCGTACTCGAAGGTGCCCTGTGTCACCTTCCGCGTGGGCAGCACGAACATGCTGTCGTAGGTGGGCGGAAGCAGGTACTCGGAGTCCACGGTGCTGATTCCGCCGTCCGAGCGGTACCAGTTCATGTAGAGCATCCGGTCCTCGGTCCTGCGCGGCACCTCCGCGGTGACCTCACGGGTCCTGCTGCCGTCGAGGACCAGCTTCCGGTCGTGGTCGAGGACGATCTCCGGATCGCCGAGCAGCGCCATGCCGAGCGAGTCGGGGCCGTGGCTGCCGGTCACGTCGAGGTAGCTCAGGGCGCTGTAGGTGCCCGCCTGGAGGCGTACGGTCGCCTCGCCGGTCGCACCGACGGGGACGAACTGCGGTTCGGCGTCGGTGCCGAAGCGCTGCAACTGGACGTATCCGGAGGCCGGTTCGCCGGAGCGGTCCTTGAGCTGGACGTCGAGGGAGTAGCGCTCCTCCTCCCGGTAGAGCCCGACCTGGGTGCGGGCGCGCACCTCGTCCGACGCGTCGCTCGCGGACACCTGTCCGAGGTAGCGGCGGCCGTTCGCGCCGAGGCCGGGCCGCGCGCTGGCGGTGACGGTGGCGGTGCCGTGCGCGGGGACGGTCACGGAGTCGGCGGAGAGCGAGAACATCCCGTCGGGGGCGGGGTTTCCGGCGTCCGCGCCCGGGTCGACGTCGTAGGGGCCGCCGGCCACGGAGGCGGCGAGGGCGAGCTTCAGGGTGACGGCGGTGTCACCGGTGTTGCGGTAGGTGAGCGTGCGGTCGACGGTCTCCGGGCCGCTGTGCGGCCAGGCGTCGAAGCCGAAGTACGCCGAACCGGTGGCGGTCACGGTGGCGTCGACGGAGGCCGCCACATCGGCCCGGCCCGCGCCGACCTGGTAGGCGCTCAGGCCGGTGAGCTCCTTGGAGGTGCTCATCAGCGCGTCCTTCAGCCGGGGCGCGGTCCAGTCCGGGTGTTCCTCGGCGAGGATCGCGGCCGCGCCCGCCACGTGCGGCGTGGCCATCGAGGTGCCGCTCATGGTCTGGTACCAGCCGCTGTCGGCGCTGCCGCCGGCCTTCGCGGCGAGGATGTCGACGCCGGGTGCTGCGATGTCCGGCTTGAGGGCGTAGTCGCCGTAGCGCGGGCCTCGTGTCGAGAAGTCCGCGAGCTGGTCGCCGGAGTCCACCGCGGCCACGGTCAGCGCGTCGTCGGCGGCGCCCGGGGCGCTCATGGACGCTTCCATGCCCGTGTTGCCCGCGGCGACGACGAACAGCGCCCCGCTCTTCTCGCTGAGCCGGTCCAGGGCCTCGCTCATCGGGTCGGTGCCGTCCGTGGGCTCGGAGCCGCCCAGACTCATGCTCACCACCTTGGCGCCCTGGTCCACCGCCCATTCCATACCTGCGATGACCCAGGAGTCGTCTCCGTAGCCCTCATTGGCGAGGACCTTGCCGACCAGCAGGTCGGCGCCGGGCGCCACCCCCTTCTCGGCTCCGTCGGAGGCGGCTCCGCTGCCGCCCACGGTGGACGCGGTGTGGGTCCCGTGTCCGTGCCCGTCCTCGGCGGATTCGCCGGGTACGAAACTGACCGCGCTGCTGATCCGGCCGGCCAGGTCCGGGTGATGGCTGTCGGCACCGGTGTCGAGCACGGCGACCTTGACGCCCTTGCCGTCGAGACCGGCCTTCCAGGCGGCCGGCGCGCCGATCTGCGCGGTGCTGTCGTGGAGTTGGGCCTTGACACGGCCGTCCAGCCAGATCTTGGACAGACCGCCCTTCAGCGAGGGCCGCTGCGCGGGGGTGTCCGTGGCGACCGCTCTCCACAGCTTCCTGGCCTGCTTCTTGGACGCCCGGACGGAGGTGCCGTTGACGCTCTTCAGCGACCGCACCTTAGTGGTGCCGGTGGGCGTCGCGGCCACCTTGTCGCGGTAGCCGAGGATCAGCGGAAGTCCGGCGCTGTGCTGGTCGTCGTAACCCTGCTCGATGAGCGCGGTGACGTCGAAGAGGCGGCGGTCGAGACGGTTCGCGGCGAGGTAGGGCAGCGCCTCGTCCGGGTAGACGTAGAGGTCGCTGCCGACCGTCTCGGTGCGGACTCCGCCGGTGGCGCCGCGCGGCCGTCGTACGTCGACCGCGTGCTTGCCCGCGCCGAGGTCCATCACCTTGACCACGTCCCCCGTGATCAGCGTGACGGTGCGGTCGGCGCCGGTGCGGGACGGGGCGACGGGAGCCGTGGGCGCGCTGTTCGCGGCGCCCGCCTGGCCGGTGAGGGTGGTGACGACGGCGGCGACGGCCGCCGCTGCCGCGAGGGCCCGCCTGCCTCGTGGGCGGCGCGGTATGAGGGAAATCATGGCCTAGGTCCTACCGGGCCGCGCCGGGCGGGGGGAACGCCCGGCGGCTGGCACCAAAGCGCCACGTCTCACATGTGCCAGCGGGACCCTGCCGGGGCGAGCGGGTCGGCGGGAGGGCATTGTCAGTGGTGGCAGGCAGGATGACGGGTATGACAACACCAGTCGCAGTGATCGTGGATGCCGTCGCCTACGCGCAGGCGGTCGAGGACGCGTTGAAGGCGTCGGCCGCCTATTACGAGGGCGGCACGTCGGTGCTGGACGACGACGCGTACGACCGGCTCGTGCGTGGCATCGCCGCGTGGGAGGCCGGACATCCCGATCAGGTGCTGCCCGACTCGCCGACCGGGAAGGTCGCGGGCGGCGCCGTCGAGGGAGATGTCCCGCACACGGTGGCGATGCTGAGCCTGGACAATGTGTTCTCGCCCGAGGAGTTCACCGCCTGGACGGTGTCGCTGGCCCGGCGGATCGGTCACGAGGTGGAGCACTTCAGCGTCGAGCCGAAGCTCGACGGCCTGGCCATCGCCGCGCGTTACAGCCAGGGCAGGCTCACGCAGCTGGTCACGCGCGGGGACGGGACGGCCGGTGAGGACGTCTCGCACGCGATCGGAACGATCGAGGGCCTCCCCGGCGAGCTCACCGAGCCTCTCACGCTGGAGGCGCGCGGCGAAGTCCTCATGACGACGGCCCAGTTCGAGCACGCCAACGAGGTGCGCACCGCGCACGGCGGGCAGCCGTTCGCGAACCCGCGCAACGCCGCGGCGGGCACCCTGCGCGCCAAGGAGCGCGCCTACACCGTTCCGATGACCTTCTTCGGCTACGGCCTGCTGCCGGTGTCCGGCACCGAGGCCGATGAGGCCGCCCGGCTGGGCGAGCTCGCGCACAGCGAACTCATGGCACGGGCCGCCGAGTTGGGCGTGAACACCACCGCCGGCACCGCCGTCCCCGGCATCACGGCGGCGACCGCCGAGCAGGTCCTCGCCCGCGTCCAGGAGATCGGGGCACTGCGCGCCGAGCTGCCGTTCGGGATCGACGGGATCGTCGTCAAGGCCGACCTGGCCGCCGACCAGCGGTCCGCCGGGTCCGGCTCACGCGCGCCGCGCTGGGCGATCGCCTACAAACTCCCGGCCGTCGAGAAGATCACCCGGCTGCTGGCGGTGGAGTGGAACGTCGGCCGTACGGGCATCATCGCCCCGCGCGCCGTGCTGGAGCCGGTCGAGATCGACGGTTCGACCATCACGTACGCCACCCTCCACAACCCGGCGGACATCACCCGTCGCGATCTGCGGCTGGGCGACCATGTGATGGTCCACCGTGCCGGAGACGTCATCCCGCGCATCGAGGCGCCCGTGGCCCATCTGCGCACGGGCGAGGAACAGTCCATCGTCTTCCCCGAGACGTGCCCGAACTGCGGATCCGCCATCGACACGAGCGAGCAGCGCTGGCGCTGCGAGCAGGGCCGCAACTGCCATCTGGTCGCCGCGCTCTCGTACGCCGCCGGCCGCGACCAGCTCGACATCGAGGGCCTCGGCCACACGCGGGTCGTCCAGCTCGTCGAGGCCGGTCTGGCCGCCGATCTCGCGGATCTGTTCAGCCTGACCCGGGACCAGCTCCTCGGTCTGGAGCGCATGGGCGAGACCAGCACCGACAACCTCCTCGCGGCGATCGAGGCGGCCAAGGGCCAGCCTCTGTCGCGGGTGCTGTGCGCGCTCGGTGTGCGCGGCACCGGCCGTTCCATGTCCCGGCGCATCGCCCGGTACTTCGCCACCATGGAGTTGGTGCGCGCGGCGGATGCGGAAACGATGCAGCGGGTCGAGGGCATCGGCACCGAGAAGGCCCCGTCGATCGTCGCCGAGCTGGCCGAACTCGCCCCGCTCATCGACAAGCTCGTCGCCGCAGGGGTCAACATGACCGAGCCCGGCGCCACCCCGCCCGCCCCGGCCGGCGAGGACGACCCGAACACGGAGGGCGGCGAAGCCGCGGGCGGGCCGCTGGCCGGGATGACGGTGGTGGTCACCGGTGCGATGACCGGAGCGCTGGAGCAGCTCAGCCGCAACCAGATGAACGAGCTCATCGAGCGCGCCGGTGGGCGTTCCTCCTCCAGCGTGTCGAAGAAGACCACCCTGGTCGTCGCCGGCGAGGGCGCGGGATCCAAGCGCGCCAAGGCCGAGACCCTCGGGATCAGACTCGCGGCACCGGAGGAGTTCGCCACCCTGGTCGCCGACTACCTCACCTGATCGCTCCGGCCGTGCGGTGGGCCGATCCGCCGGGCCAGTACCTGGCCCGGCCAGGTCCCGGACAGGAAGGGGTCGGTGGGGGTGAATCCCTGGCGCTCGTAGAACGCGACCAGTTCGCCCCCGCCGCCCGCCCAGCAGTCGACCCGCAGCAATTCGACGCCGGCCCGCCGGGTCTCCTCGGCGGCGTGGGCCAGCAGCGCCGCCCCGATGCCCCGGCCGGCGTAGCGCCGGTCGGACACCAGGAGCCGGACGTACCGCTCGGGTTCCCCCGCGGGCTCGATCGGCATCTGCGGGCTGGGCCCGGAGTCCAGCACCATGGCTCCGACGGGTGTTCCGTCCGACTCCGCGATGTAGGGGGCGCACTCGGTCATGTACCGATGGACCCGCTCCGCGCCGCCCGACGTCCGCGAGTACGGGGTAGTGCCCCACTGCTCGGTGTTGCCGCGGCCGTTCATCCAGACCACCGCCGCGTCGAGCATGTCCAGCATGGCCTGCGCGTCGGCCGGGCCGCCCGGCCTGATCCGTATCTCCCGCGTGATGTCCTGTGCTGTGCCCTGTGTGGTGTCGTTCACGGCGGAAGCTTAGAGGTCGGCTCCGGAGTCCTTCGAGGGTTGACTCCGGAGCCGGTCGTGCTCGGAGTGCTGATGCCGCGCACGCTCTCCGCTCTCGATGTGACGTGGCCCACATCGACCCCATGTCACGAACGGAAGGGAAGCTTGCGTCTGGTGGTGGTCCGCACAGCGGGAACGACCGACACGAAAGAGACAGCAGAGCGATGAACGCGACAGCAGCGCAACAGCACGAGGTCCTGGTCCTGGGCGCCGGCTACGCCGGGCTCTCCGCCGCGATCCAGCTCGCGGCCCGCACCAGGAAACGCAGAAACCTGCGAGTGACGCTGGTCAACCGTTCCTAGAGACTGAGCGGGAGTGGGTCCTGTTGCCAGGATCCGTGCTCAGTCGAACGCCCCGGACGGTGTTGGGCGTTCTGGTTGCCCGCGTTCGCTCCGCGTCCGGGCGGCACGGATCGTGTCCGTGGTCCGGGAATGCGGGGGCGGGTTTCCTCACGCCCCGGGGAGCCCGGTCCGGCCTGGACGGTCCGATGCCCGTACCCATCGCTCTGGTGGGTACGGGGCGGTGCCGTCCGACGCCTGACCGGATGCCCCAGGGCGCGCCTTCCGATGGCCACGGCGGCAGCGTCGTGGCGGGTGGTGTTCCTGGTGGTGCTGGTGAGGGGTTTCTGCCAGTGCTGGGCGCCCCAGCGGGAGGTGTAGGCGGGGTCGACCGCGACCAGCGGGATGCCGAGCTCGGTGGCCATCGACACCAGGCGGGCGCGCAGCCGGGCGACGGGCATGCCGGAGATCAGCTGGCGGAACTTCTTGCGTCGGCCGTGTTTCTCCCGCGTCGTTTCCGCGGTGAAGTCGAGGTCCTCGACGGCGATCGCCAGGCGGTGGCGTGTGGCCCAGTGGAGCAGGCGGGTCAGGGCGTGGCGTACCTGGGCGTCGCGGTGGTCGGCGGTGCCGGACAGGGTGTAGTCGAAGCGGCGCGGGGTGCCGACCGGGTTGCCATACTGGTCCAGCCGCCAGGCCGCGAGGTGGTCGGCGTTGGTGTCGACGCCGATCAGGCCGCCTGCCCGGACGGCGGTCAGGGGCACGGTCTGGGCGGGTGGGATGGTCCAGGAGGCGGTCAGGTACCAGCGCCGACCACCGGCGTCCTCGTGGATGCGATAGGCCACCGCCCGGTTCGCCCCGACGCGGTCGCGCCATGTCTCGCCCCGGTGCGCGAACGACACCCGCGCGGTGAGGACGTAGCGGCCGTGCGCCGTGTTGGCCAGGTGGGCGAGCGGGGCCGGGAGTTTGATGCTGACCTCGCCGTCGGGGCCGATGCGGATGGTCTCGTTGCCGTACCGCTTCCCGGACTCGCCGTCCGCCTGCAGGAACCGGCGCGACGCCTCCCACCGGGCACGCCACCGCTCCTCGGTGAGCTGCGCCTGTTCCAGGTGGTGGCGAGTGTTCAGCAGCTGTTTTCCGCCCCGCACCACCCGCACCCGGCCGGCCGCCCAGTCGGCCCTGGCAGCAGCCAGCCGATCCTCCAACACGTGCAGGCGACGCGTCTTGGCATGCCACTCCCGCCGACTCCGGTAACCACCCGCCGCCCGCTTGCTGCCCTTCTCGCCGAGAGGCAACGACAGCCGGTGCCGGATCGTCCGCACCGCGGCTTCGAGCTGCCGGATGTGTGCGGCCTGGCCGCGCCGGGCCAGCGCCCACTGATCATGCGTGGCCTTCGTCAGCGATCCCGCCCACCGCGACGAGGACAGCCCGGTCAGCTCCCGCTTGCGGGACGCCCATGCCTTGTTGTCGTGCTCCAGACCGGCCGCGCACCGCACCTTCAGATCCCCCGACGCCAACGTGCCCAGATGGTCACCGACGAGCCGCAGCACCGTCTCGTCCTGGGCGGTCAGACCCCTGAGCCGGTCCCGGACCGCGACACCCGACGGGCCGGGCACCACGAACGACGCCCCCACCACCCGCAACCCACCCGCACCGCCCAACCCGCTCACCCCCGACCCGAACACCCCGCGAACATCCCCTCACCCCACCCAACGACCACCACCCGCAAAGGTCACCCCTTCGAGACAAGAACTCCCGTTCCCGCCCGCACCCCAAAACAGACAAACGTCACCGACACTCACCCATGCACGCCCAAACACCCTCACACGCAGCCAAAGGGCAGCAGTTGCCGACCCCTACGACACCTTCAGCGAGCGGCTCCGACTGCACATGACCGCCGCCGAGCGCCACCGGTTGAAGAAGCGCCCGGAAGAACGCTTGACCGGACGGGAGTTGGAGCAGTGCGGCCTGGGGCCACAAGACCGAGTACCGGGCCAGGCTGCGGGCGCAGATCGCGCTCCGGGCGGCTCGGGATAGGTGCAACGCGCGGATCGCCGTTGAGGTGGGAGTGCACGTGGACACCGCGCGTACGTGGCGGGGCCGGTTCGCCGACCTGGGCCCGCCGGGCCTGGCCGACCGCAAGCGCCCCGGGCAGCCGCCGCTTCCACCGCGCTGCAAGCTGCGCAGGTCAAGGCGCCGGCCTGCAGGCTTCCGGCCGAGGCCGACGCGCCGCCGTCCCGCTGGTCGTGCCCGGAGCCGGCCCGCGAGGCCGCGTCGAGCGTGGCATCGCGCCCTTCCTGCCAGCATTGCGGAGCGCGCCGCCACAGAACCGGGCGCCGCCTGACGGATCACGGACGAGTCCGTCGCCCGCCGGACGGGATCCTGACCCGGAGCTTAGGCGCACGAAGGGCACAGCCCCCGGTAGGTGACCTCGACAGCCGCCACCGTGAACCCGAATCGTTCCGTCGCCGGAAGGTCGGCCAGCGGGTTGCCGGTCGGGTGGACGTCACGGACGGTGCCACAGCTGGAGCACACCAGGTGCTGGTGCGGGTGGTGGGCGTTGGGGTCGTAGCGCTTGGCTCGGCCGTCGGTGGAGACCTCGATGACCTCGCCGAGGGAGACCAGCTCCCCCAGCGCGTTGTAGACGGTCGCCCGGGAGATCTCGGGCAGCCGTGCCGCCGCGCGGGCGTGCACCTCGTCGGCCGTGAGGTGCACATGCTCGCCGTCGAGGACCTCCGCAACGACACGCCGCTGGGAGGTCATCCGCCAGCCACGCTCTCGCAGTCGCTCCAGCAGGTCACTCATATCGGTTCACCTTTTCAGGATCAGTGGGAATCCGCAGTTTATCGGTGCGCATCCAGGGGTCCGATCGGATACGGGTTTGGCGTCCTTCTTGACTTGGACTCTGTCCATTGTAGGATCGGTTTTGGCACTGGCAAGGGACAGGAAGACTTCAGTACGGGCAGGAGAGACAGAGATGTCGGGACCACCGCCGTGGAGCCACGCGGCGCCGGCCTGCGCGTGACGGCCGCCCGTGACACGCTTCTCGGGACCCTCCCGGAGCCCTGGGGCACCTCGGCGACGACGCGCTCGCTGCCGTGGTGTGCCGCCCCGGCGCCGCACCTCCCCTCACGCCGCGCACGGCCCTCCGTCCGCTCACCGTGGCGGGACTCGTACCCCGCATCGGACCGGTCCAGCCGATCCGCTGCGAGCGGTGTACCGCGTCCCCGCCTCCGGCCGTGCGGGCGAATGCGCACGCTGCCTGTTCCCGTCCGAAGACCACGGCCTCCCCGTCGGCTCCGTCGATGGTTCCGGGGCCGGCCACCGGGGCCCCCGCCCCGGCTGTTCCCCCACTCGCAGTCTCTGAGTACCGAGATCCGCCCCGTCCGGAAGGATTCCCATGTCTGAGAACCACGATGCGATCGTCACCGACGCGAAAACGGAGGCCGGTGGCGGCTGCCCCGTCGCGCACGGGCGCGCCCCGCACCCGACCCAGGGCGGCGGAAACCGCCAGTGGTGGCCGGAGCGGCTCAACCTGAAGATCCTCGCCAAGAACCCCGCCGTGGCCAACCCGCTCGGCGAGGACTTCGACTACACCGCGGCCTTCGAGTCCCTCGACCTCGCGGCCGTGAAGCAGGACATCGCCGAGGTGCTCACGACCTCGCAGGACTGGTGGCCCGCCGACTTCGGCAACTACGGCCCCTTCATGATCCGCATGGCGTGGCACAGCGCGGGCACCTACCGCATCAGCGACGGCCGCGGCGGCGCCGGTGCCGGTCAGCAGCGCTTCGCCCCCCTCAACAGCTGGCCGGACAACGGCAACCTGGACAAGGCCCGCCGACTGCTGTGGCCCGTCAAGAAGAAGTACGGCCAGAGCCTCTCCTGGGCCGACCTCATGATCCTCACCGGCAATGTGGCCCTGGAGCAGATGGGCTTCGACACCTTCGGCTTCGCCGGTGGCCGTGAGGACGTGTGGGAGTCCGAGGAGGACGTCTACTGGGGCCCGGAGACCACCTGGCTCGACGACGAGCGCTACACGGGCGACCGTGAGCTGGAGAACCCGCTCGGCGCCGTCCAGATGGGCCTCATCTACGTCAACCCCGAGGGCCCGAACGGCAACCCGGACCCGATCGCCGCGGCCCGCGACATCCGTGAGACGTTCCGCCGCATGGCGATGAACGACGAGGAGACGGTCGCCCTGATCGCGGGCGGTCACACCTTCGGCAAGACCCACGGCGCCGGCCCGGCGGAGAGCGTCGGCGACGACCCCGAGGCCGCCCCGATCGAGGCGCTGGGCCTGGGCTGGAAGAGCACGTACGGCACCGGCAAGGGCGCCGACGCCATCACCTCCGGCCTGGAGGTCACCTGGACCACCGCACCCACCCAGTGGGACAACGGCTTCTTCGACATCCTCTTCGGCTACGAGTGGGAGCTGACCCAGAGCCCCGCGGGCGCCAACCAGTGGAAGCCGAAGGACGGCGCCGGCGATGGCACCGTCCCGGCCGCGCACGACCCCTCGAAGAAGATCGCCCCCTCGATGCTCACGACGGACCTGTCGCTGCGCCTCGACCCGATCTACGGGCCGATCTCCCGCCGCTTCCA
Source organism: Streptomyces rhizosphaerihabitans (assembly GCF_025399795.1). GTDB lineage: Bacteria > Actinomycetota > Actinomycetes > Streptomycetales > Streptomycetaceae > Streptomyces > Streptomyces rhizosphaerihabitans. Next base: position 78,708 of record NZ_JAODTZ010000021.1, read on the forward strand.
CGAGAACCCCGCCGAGTTCGCGGACGCCTTCGCGCGGGCCTGGTACAAGCTGACCCACCGTGACATGGGCCCGAAGTCCCTCTACCTCGGCCCGGAGGTCCCCGAGGAGACCCTGCTGTGGCAGGACCCGCTGCCGGAGGCGGAGGGCGAGGTCATCGGCGCCGGGGACATCACCGCCCTCAAGGCGAAGATCCTCGACTCGGACCTGACGGTCTCGCAGCTGGTCTCCACCGCGTGGGCGTCGGCCTCGACGTTCCGCGGCAGCGACAAGCGCGGCGGCGCCAACGGCGCGCGCATCCGTCTGGAGCCGCAGCGCGGCTGGGAGGCCAACGACCCCGACCAGCTGGCGGCGGTGCTGCGCACGCTGGAGGGCGTCCAGCGTGACTTCAACGCCGGTGGCAAGAACGTCTCGCTGGCCGACCTGATCGTCCTCGGCGGCGTGGCCGCCGTCGAGAAGGCCGCCAAGGACGCCGGTCACGACGTCCAGGTGCCCTTCACCCCGGGCCGCGTCGACGCGACGGACGAGCACACCGACGCGGAGTCCTTCGCCGCGCTGGAGCCGCGCGCGGACGGCTTCCGCAACTACCTCGGCAAGGGCAACCGGCTGCCGGCCGAGTACCTGCTGCTCGACCGGGCGAACCTGCTGACCCTGAGCGCGCCGGAGCTCACCGTCCTCGTCGGCGGTCTGCGCGCCCTGGGCGCGACCCACCAGGGTTCCTCGCACGGTGTCCTCACCGGGACCCCCGGGACGCTGACGAACGACTTCTTCGTCAACCTGCTCGACCTGGGCACGACGTGGACGGCGACGTCCGAGGACGCGACCACCTTCGAGGGCCGCGACGACGCCACCGGCGAGATCAAGTGGACCGGCACGCGTGCCGACCTCGTCTTCGGCTCGAACTCCGAGCTGCGCGCGCTCGCGGAGGTCTACGCGAGCGACGACGCCCGGGCGAAGTTCGTCACCGACTTCGTGGCCGCCTGGGACAAGGTCATGAACCTCGACCGGTTCGACCTCGTCTGACATCCGGTGTCCGGGCCGGCCCCGACCGGGGCCGGCCCGGACGCCTTCGGCCGGAACCGGCCCTCGGGATCCGTGGGCCACGGCCCGGCGGACCTGCAGGATCGGCGATCCGGTGGCATGGCGTTCTAGGCTGGCCACCATGAGCGCACACTTTGACGTGGTGGTCCTGGGCGCCGGCCCGGGAGGATATGTCGCGGCGATCCGAGCAGCCCAGCTCGGACTCAGCACGGCGATCGTCGAGGAGAAGTACTGGGGCGGCGTGTGCCTGAACGTGGGGTGCATCCCGTCGAAGGCACTGCTGCGCAACGCGGAGCTCGCCCACATCTTCACCCAGGAGGCCAAGACCTTCGGCATCCAGGTGAACGGTGAGGTGAGCTTCGACTACGGCGCCGCCTTCACCCGCAGTCGCAAGGTGGCGGACGGACGGGTCAAGGGCGTCCACTACCTGATGAAGAAGAACAAGATCACCAAGTACACCGGTCGCGGCACCTTCGACGACGATCGCACCCTCCGGGTCGCCCTGTCCGACGGCGGCACGGAATCGGTCACCTTCGGCCACTGCATCATCGCCGCGGGCGCCACCACCAAGCTGCTCCCCGGAACCTCGCTGAGCGAGCGCGTGGTGACGTACGAGGAGCAGATCCTGTCGGACACCCTCCCGGACAGCATCATCATCGCGGGCGCCGGTGCCATCGGCGTCGAGTTCGCCTATGTGCTCCACAACTACGGCGTCGAGGTCACCCTCGTCGAATTCCTCGACCGGATCGTCCCGTTGGAGGACGAGGAGGTCTCCGCTGAGCTGGCCCGCCGCTACAAGCGGCTCGGCGTCAATGTGCTGACGTCGACCCGCGTCGAGGCGATCGACGACTCCGGGGACACGGTCAAGGTCATGGTGACCACGGGCGGCCAGCGGCAGACGCTGGAGGCCGGCAAGGTACTGCAGGCCATCGGGTTCCAGCCGCGCGTACAGGGCTACGGCCTGGAGAACACCGGGGTGAAGCTCACCGACCGCGGGGCGATCGACATCGACGGCCGCTGCCGTACGAGCGTGCCGCACATCTACGCCATCGGCGATGTGACGGCGAAGCTCATGCTGGCCCACGCGGCCGAGTCGATGGGCATCGTGGCGGCCGAGACGATCGCCGACGCGGAGACGATGGAACTCGACTACGTCATGATCCCGCGGGCGACCTACTGCCAGCCGCAGATCGCCAGCTTCGGCTGGACCGAGGCGCAGGCCCGGGAGAAGGGCTTCGACGTCCAGGTGGCGAAGTTCCCGTTCACCGCCAACGGCAAGGCGCACGGCCTCGGTGAGACCGCGGGCTTCGTCAAGATCCTCAGCGACGCCCGCCACGGCGAACTGCTCGGCGCCCATCTGATCGGCCCCGAAGTCACCGAGCTGCTGCCGGAGTTGACGCTCGCCCAGCAGTGGGACCTGACGGTCCACGAGGTCGCGCGCAATGTGCACGGGCACCCGACCCTCGGAGAGGCGGTCAAGGAGGCCGTTCACGGGCTGGCCGGTCACATGATCAACATGTGACGCGCCACAATCACCTCCATGAACGACAGATCGAACGACACCGAGAGCCGGCTCGTCAGGATCGAGCGGCTCCTGGAGTCCGGCGAGCGCGAAGTGGCACCCGCCTGGCGGAGGGTGACGCACGGTGAGCCGCGCTGGGCGGTGACCGCCGCGATCCTGGTGGCGGTCACCCTCCAGCTGAAACTGCCGGAGCGGCTGACCTTGTTGCCCTCCTGGGCACTGCCGGTCCTGGAACTGGTCCTGCTGACGGGTCTCATCGTCGCGAACCCCCGGCGGGTCGAGCCCCGGAACAAGCGGCTGCGGTGGCTGGGCCTGGCTCTGATCTGCCTGATCAGTCTGGCCAACGGCTGGGCGGCGGCCCGGCTGGTGGAGAACCTGATTCACGGAGCCAAGGAATTGGACGCCACGACATTGCTGCTGACCGGCGGCAACATCTGGCTGACGAACGTCATCGTGTTCGCCCTGTGGTACTGGGAGTGGGACCGCGGTGGACCGGCCGACCGGATGATGGGCCATCACCAGTACGCCGACTTCCTCTTCGTACAGATGCAGAGCCCCGAAACCGCGCCGCCGGACTGGGAACCGGCGTTCCTGGACTACCTCTACCTCTCCTTCACCAACTCCACCGCGTTCAGCCCGACCGACGTGATGCCACTGACCCGCTGGGCCAAGATGCTGATGATGCTCCAGTCCACGGTCTCCCTGGTGACCGTGGTGCTGGTGGTGGCCCGTGCCGTCAATCTCTTCCCGTAGTGACCATCACACACCCGCGGCCGGAACCGGCCGTCCCGCCCGAGGCGCGCGAGCCCGCACCGCCGTCCACGAAGCGGACACCCGGGCAGCAAGATGCCCACTACATCTAACGTGCAGGGCGTGCCGACCGATCGAGGGGAGCCCGGACATGGCCGAGGCGCGGACCGGGGAAGACGTGAGTGACCGGGAGGCGGTGGTCGCACTCCACGGTGTGAACGTCCACCGTCACACGAGCGGCCAGGTGATCCTCTCGGAGATCGACTGGACGGTCCGGGCCGGTGAGCACTGGGCCCTGCTCGGGGCCAACGGCGCGGGCAAGACGATCCTGCTGCGGCTGCTGGGCGCGCTGATGCACCCCACGACCGGAAGCGTCGAGGTGCTCGGTTCCCGGCTCGGCCGGGTCGACGTGCGCGAACTGCGCGCCTGCATCGGCCATGTGAGCACGGCCCAGCGCGTACCGCAGGACATCGACGCCCACACCGTCGTCCTGACGGGCCATACCGGCACCGTGCAACCGCTGTGGCGGAAGTACGACGGCGAGGTGCGCCGGCGCGGCCACGAACTGCTCGCCGAACTGGACATCAAGGAGCTGGCCGACCGGCCGTACGGAGTCTGCTCGGGCGGGCAGCGGGCCCGCGTCCTGATCGCCAGGGCACTGATGGCCGAGCCGGCCCTGCTGCTGCTCGACGAGCCGTTCAACGCCCTGGACCTGCCCTCCCGCGAGGACCTCGTCGAGGCCATGCAGCGGCTGGCCGAGAGCCGCCCGGAACTGGCCACCGTGACGGTCACCCACCACCTGGAGGAGCTGTCCCCGGCCATCAGCCACACCCTGCTCCTGCGCGAGGGCCGCGTCCTCGCGCGCGGTCCGGTCGCCGACACCCTGACCGATTCCTGGATGACCAGCTGTTTCGGGCGCCGTATCACCGTGGTCCGGCACGAGGGCCGATGGGCTGCCTACTCCGGCCGTCGGCAGGGTAGTTGACAGCGGTACGAAGCAAGTCGTCGCGCGGGGAAGGGAAGTGGCGGGCGGCTGCCGCTCGGTGAGTGCGGACAGGTGCGGGCCCAGGCGAAGACCCTCAGCGTGAACACATTCGCCAGGCGGGGCGCACCAGTTGATGGAGTGTGCCCTGTACGCGCCCCCGTCCACACGGCGAAAATGAGCCTGTCGACGGTCATTTGACCCAGACACCGAGTACCCCGCCGCCAAGTCACCAGGAAAGCAGGTCGGCTGCCGTGCTGCTGCGTCTCCCCACGTCCGTGTCCGAAGCACAGGAGTGCATGACCGAAGGGGCGGTGCCGATAGGCGGCGCCACGCTGGTGTGGGCCACCTGGCAACGGGACGGCTTCCCCGACCGCGCCATGTCGCTGCGCGACCTCCCGGAGGCCAACACGATCGAACGCGAGGCCCTGGGAGCGGCCGTGGTACTGAACCGTATCGACGAGCGCGTACCGGAGGTGCTGCGCCGGGCGGCCGCCACCGTGGGGACCGGAGCGGTACGCCGGACGGCCACGGTGGGCGGCAACATCGTCGGCAGCACGCTGCGTTGCCTGCTGCCCGCGGCACTCGTCCTGGACGCCCGAGCGGTGATCCTGGAGCCCGAAGGCGTCTCCGAGACCGACCTGGCCGAGGTGCTGGCCAAACGCCATCTGCTGCTCAGTCTGCGCTGGCGCGCACCGATCGCCAGCAGCTACCACAAGGCCGCGGGCGAGGCAGGTGGGCCGTCGCCCCTCGTCGTCGCCGCCGCCCTGCACTCCGCCGAGGGCGGACAGACCCGCCTCCGCGTCGCCGTCCGCGACGATGACGAGGTGTTCAGCGAGAGCACCGTGTGCCACGGCGGCATCGAAGAGGATCTGCGCACACTGCGCAACGGCTCCTTCGGCCGTCTTCCGGCCGCAGCATGGGAGCTCGTCGGCCGACAGGTGACAGATCTCCTGGCGCGACCGGCCGATGTCTAGCCAGAGGCACTCGTTCCGGACCACGCCGTGGACGTGAGGTCCGGAACGCACTCCCGCGAGCTCTTCGAGCAGGGGGACGGGAAATTCAACAGGGGCCGATCAGTTGTACCGATCCGGTGGCGGGGGCGCCGACGCGCTCGCCCCCGGCGGGCCGCCGTACCGGGCTCTCCGGTTCGCTGACCGGCACTTCCGCGTGGCTCGGTACTGAGGGGCGGCGTACGAACGCGCACCCTCGGCACCGGCCACCGGAGCGCACCCCTAATTCATCAACGTGGAAATCGTGGGATGGACTCCCGACTCTGGGACCAGGCACCGGGATCCCCCCGGACCGCTCGGACGAAGGACAGGCTTCATGCCCTCCACGCGCGCCCCTGCCGCCGGTTCCGCACCGGCCGCACGTCACAACCTGATCCTGGTGGTCACCTGCGTCGCCCTCGGCGCGGTGGTCGCGGCCATGGCGTCGCTCAATGTGGCGCTGCCCGATCTCGCCCGCGAGACGCACGCGACCCAGACACAGCTGTCCTGGATCATCGACTCGTACAGCCTCGTCTTCGCGTCGCTGCTGCTGCCGGCCGGCGCCCTGGGTGACCGTTTCGGCCGCAGGCGGGCGCTGCTCGCGGGACTGGCGATCTTCGGCGCCGGTTCGGCCGCCGCCGCGCTGACGACCGAACCCTCGACACTCATCGCCCTGCGGGGCGTCCTCGGCGTCGGTGCGGCGCTGGTCATGCCCGCCACCCTGTCGACGATCACCAGCACGTTCCCGCGCGCTCAGCGGGCGCGGGCGGTCAGCGTCTGGGCCGCGGTCGCCGGGGCCAGTGCCCTGGTGGGCCTGTTCGCCACGGGAGCCCTGCTGGAGGGCTGGTCGTGGCGCTCGGTGTTCCTGCTGAACGTCGCCCTGGCCCTGGTCGCCCTGGTCGGGACGCTGCTGTTCGTGCCCGAGTCCGCGGAACCGCAGCAGCCGCGGCTCGACATCGGGGGCGCTCTCCTCGCCGTGGTGGGCCTGGTCGCGCTGGTCTACTCGGTCATCGAGGCGCCGACCCGCGGATGGGCCGACCCGGTCACGCTCGCGGGAATCGTGCTGGGCCTGGCCGTGCTGACGGGATTCGTCCTCTTCGAACTGCGCCGCGAGAACCCGCTCCTTGACCCCCGGCTGTTCCGCAACCGGCACTTCGCGGCGGGCTCGCTGTCGATCATGCTTCAGTTCTTCGTGTTCTTCGGGTTCATCTTCGTGATGATGCAGTACCTGCAACTGGTGCGGGGCGACAGCGCCCTGATGGCGGCCACCTCCATGCTGCCCATGGCCGCGACCATGGTGCCGGTCTCCCGTGCCGCCCCTCTGCTGGTCGGCCGGTTCGGTTTCCGGGGCCCCTGGGTGGCCGGCCTGGCCGGTGTAGCGGCGGGCATGGGGGTCCTCTCACGGCTCGACGCGTCCAGCCCGTACTGGCTCATCGCCACCGGTCTCGTGCCGCTGGGCGCGGGGATGGGCCTGGCCATGACACCGGCGACGACATCCATCACGGACGCCCTGCCGCGCTCGCTGCAGAACGTCGGTTCCGCCATGAACGACCTGGCGCGGGAGCTCGGCGGCGCCCTGGGGATCGCCGTCCTCGGCAGCCTGCTCAGTGCCGCCTACCGCGATCATCTGAGCCTGCCCGGTCTGCCGCACGAGGTGGCGGACGCGGCGCGCTCCTCGCTGGCCGCCGCCCACGCCGTCGGAGGCCCGGTCTCCGGCCGGGCCACGACGGCCTTCATCGACGGTATGCACCTCGCGCTCCTGGGCGCCGCCGGGGCCGCCGTACTCGCCGCCGTCGCCGTCGCGCTGCTGCTGCGTTCCGCTCCGCGGCCGGAGGTACCCGCCGACGACCTCGAGGTACCGCGGGCCGTCGGCGCGAAGGAGCAGCCTTCGTACCTCTGAGCCTCCGGGCCGGTGCCTCGCACGGTGCGAGGCACCGGCCTTCGGCGCGTCGCGGGCCGCGGGCCACGCCGTGTACGACGGAACCCGGGCGGCAGATAAGGGAGTTCGGTGTCGGTCGCCCTGCCGGTCAGGAGTTCGGCGTCGGTCGCCCTGCTGGTCAGGAGTGCGGCGGCGGTCGTCCCAACGGTAAGAAGTACGACGCAGGTCGCCCAGCGGTCGGGGGCGCGGCGCGGGCCGTCCCACCGGTCGGCGGCGCGGTGCAGATCGCCCCACCGGTCAGGGGCGCGGCACAGGTCGCCCCATTAGTCGGGGGCGCGGCACAGTCGCCTAGTCGGGGGGCGCGGCACAGTCGCCCAGCAGTCAGGAGCACGCGCAGGTCACCCCCAGCGGTCAGCGGCGCGACACAGGCCGTCCTGCCGGTCGGCGGCACGACACAGGTCGCCCCGCCGGACAGCGGCGCGCCGCAGGTCGTCCCGCCGGTCAGCGGCTCGGCGCAGGTCGCCCCGCCGGACAGCGGCGCGCCGCAGGTCGTCCCGCCGGTCAGCGGCTCGGCGCAGGTCGTCCCGCCGGTCGAGCGTTCGGCGCCGGGCGTCCGGGGCCGCGCAGTGCCTGCCGCAGCTGCGGGCTCACGAAGCGGACCACTTCATCGGCCGTCATGGAAACGATCGGCTCCAGGCGCAGCAGATAGCGGGTGGCGATCAGCCCGGCGACCACGGTGGTGAACGAGGCGGCGCGCTGCCGGGCCTCCCGGCCCTGCACGAGGCCCGCGATCCGGTCCACGATCTCGCGCTCGACCGCCTCTTTGACCAGCCCGCCGAGCGAGTCGTCGTCGATCGCGCTCTTCAGCATCGCGAGCAGGGGCGGGCCCGTCACGGGATCGTCCCAGACGGCGAGGACCTGCCGGATGACGCGTTCGGGGAACGTGCTGAGGTCCCCTTCCGCCACGACTCGCGCGAGGACTTCGGCCGGGTTCGCGCCCAGCGCCAGAGCGGCGCCGAACAGCCCCTTCTTGGACCCGAAGTAGTAGCTGATCAGAGCGAGATCGACCTCGGCCTCACCTGCGATGGACCGCAGGGTCACCGCGTGATAGCCGTCTTCGAGAAAACGGCGCCGTGCGACGTCCAGGATCGCGACCCGGGTGTCCGGACCTCCCGGCCGGCGTCCGCGCCGCGGTCCGGATTTATTCATCACGGACGAATTCTAGAGCGGCGGCGCGTACGGGAGCCCCCGCGAGACGGGGTGGACCAGTGCGTTCCGGTCCGTTCCGGTCCGATCCGACGCCGGGCACTTCTCACGAAATGGTGTCGTTAATCCGTATGAGTGGTACATCACACGCCAAAGCCGTAGCGTCGAGACAGAGCCGACACGCTGACGGCCACATGACAGAGCGTCCCGCACGGAGCTGATATGCGCAGAAACTCAATCCGGACCGCGATCACCGTCTGCGCGGCCGCGTCGCTGACAGCAGTGATGGGGACCGCGTCCGCCGCCCCCGCGGCCTCGCACGCCGCGAAGCAGCGGCAGACGACCCCGGTGCTCGTGGACTGCTTCTGGCACCCGGATGTGCGCCCCGCCGACTTCATCCTGGCCTGCGGCGACGGCAACAGCCGCCTCGTCTCACTGCACTGGTCGCACTGGAACCAGAACTCCGCGATCGCCGAGGGCGTCAACATGGTGAACGACTGCAAGCCGTACTGCGCGGCGGGCAAGTTCCACTCGTACCCGGTCGTCGTCCTCCTGGACCACCCGCAGCAGTGGAAGAAGAAGCCGCAGCTGCAGCACTACTCGCAGATGACGCTGGTGTACACCCACGACCGGCCGGTCGGGTACGCGCACACGGTCACCTATCCGCTGTGGAACTGAGGCCCGCCCACGGCGGACCGGGCACAGTGCGCTGACGGAGCCGGCCCGAGGCCGCTCCGGGGTCACCGCGAACCGACGCTCGCGCCGGACTCGTCGACGGTGGACGTCACGGTGGAGCCCACGGCCGTAGAAACAGGTACAAAATGGGGCATGTGGGTAACCGGCGCATGTCAATGGACCGTCTCGTGGAGCAACCGTCGGGCCGCGGTCTGGTGGCGATCCCGCTCGCGTTGATCGTCGTGATCACCTTGGTGGACATCCGCTCCCCCACCGACGTCCACCTGGGCCCGCTGCTGGTCATCGCGCCGACCCTCACCGCCTCGCTCGCGGGCCCCATGCTGACGGCCCTGGTCGGCGCACTGGCCGTGGCCGCCCAGGTGGTCATCGCCGTCCTGCACGGCGGCATCGGCACCACCAATCACATCGCGCAGCTCATCGCCCTGGTGGTGCTCTCCGCGCTGGTGGTGTTCGTCTGCCATGTACGGGAGCGGCGCGCCCGGGAGCTGGTGCGGGCACGCTCGGTCGCCGAGACCGCGCAGCGGGTTCTGCTGCGGCCCCCGCCACGCCGGATCGGCCCGCTGCGTGTGGCCTGGCTGTATCTGGCCGCCGAGGACGACACCCAGATCGGTGGCGACCTGTTCGCGGTCACCCGCGCCGCCGACTCGTCCACCCGCGTCATCATCGGCGACGTCCGGGGCAAGGGACTGGCCGCCATCGGTGAGGCATCGGTGGTGCTCGGCGCCTTCCGGGAGGGGGCCCACCGGTACGCCACCCTGCCGGAACTGACCGCGGCCCTGGAGGTGAGCGTGTGCCGGGACCTGGACGAGGTGGCCGACACCGAGCACGACCCGGGCGAGCACTTCATCACCGCGCTCGTCCTCGACATCCCCGACGACGGCACGCAGGTCGAGATGATCAACTGCGGCCACCCGCCGCCCCTGCTCCTGCGCGATCGGTTGGTCACCGTCCTGCACGCGCGGCACCCCGTGCCCCCGCTGGGCATGTGCGAGCTGCCCGCGGCCAGCCACCGCACCGATCCGTTCGCCTTCGAGGCCGGCGACTTCCTGCTGCTGTACACCGACGGCGTGATCGAGGCCCGCTCCCCGGAAGGAACCTTCTACCCCCTGGCCGAGCGGGTCGCCACCTTTCCCGCCTCCAGCCCCGACACCCTGCTGCGCCTGATCCACGACGACCTCGTACGTCATATCGGCGACCAACCCGGTGACGACGCCGCCTTCCTGGTCATCGAGCGCACCGCCTCCCACCACCTCCACCTCCCCCACCGTCCGCTGGACGGCCACCACAGGCTCCGCGCCGACGGATCGCCGCCCCCCGCGCAACGCTGAAGCGGCACAGCCTCGAAGTGGCACAGCCTCGAAGTGGCACAGCCGCAAAGTGGCACAGCCGCAAAGTGGCACAGCCGCGAAGTGGCACAACCGCGAAGCAGCGCGACACCGAGGCGGCAGCGCCGAAGCGACTTCGCACCCGGCGAAGGGGAGAGGGGCCCGTTCAGGCCTCCGTGACCGTCAGGCCTATGTGGCAGTCAGGCAGCGGCCCGCTCGCGGCCGTGCCGTGCGGCGTACTCGTCCGGGTAGCGCTCGGTGAACCGGACGGCGAGGACCAGAAGGGCCACCGGGATGACCCAGTTCAGCCAGTCCGAGGAGCCCTCGGTGTGGACGGCGACGAGACCGAGTACGGCGATCACCACGAAGACGCCGCCCCAGACCGCCGTGAGGACGCGGTTGATGTGCCGGAACGCGGGCGAGTCCCAGTACTCGCGCGGCGTCGACTCACGAGCGTACTGAGCCGTGAACGGATCGAACGCGAGGGAGACGAGGGCCACCACGGCGATCACACCGTTCGCCACCACCTGCGCGTAGGTCTCCAGCCAGATGAGGTCGTGCCGGTCCACGGCGAGCGCGAGCACGCTGAGGACGGCGAAGAAGACGATGCCCGTGACCTCGAGGATCTTCGGCCGGCCGCGGCGGATGTCACCGAGGTTCAGGACGACCGATGCCAGCAGGGCGGCCAGCGCCGCGTACTTCCAGGTACTGGGGCTCGCCACGACATCGAAGATGATCCACGGCGCGAACGCGAAGAAGATGTTGCCCGTTCGTCCGCCCGGTTCGGTACCTGCCACTGCGCGTCTCCCGTGGGGGCGGTACGGGGTGGGGCTCGATGCCCCTCCACTCTCGACCATCGTGGCTTCGACCTGCTCCGTTCGCATCCGATGAGCCGTCGCGCCCGCAGGCGCACGGGATTCCCGCGCCGGTGCTCGAGTAGCGAGGCCTGTCGCCCCGGGGCCACGATGGAAGTGATCGACTCGACGCAGGGGGCGTACGCAGGGAGGCTCCCGTGGCGCGCACCTTCGGAACCGACGTGGTCGTCGCGGGCGCGGGCCCGGTGGGTCTCACAGCCGCCGCGGAGCTGCGCAGGCGAGGGGTGCGCTGCCGTATCGTCGACCGGCTTCCGGCACGGCTGCCCTACGCCAAGGCGGTGGGCATCCAGCCGCGCACGCTGGAGATCTGGGACCACATGGGGCTCGCCCGCACGGCCCTGGAGGCGGCGGTGCCGATGTACGGGCAGCTGGCGTACGTCAACGGCGTCGAACAGGCCCGGATCGACCTCGTCCTGCCGCCCGAAGTGCCGTACGGCTTCGCCGCGTTGCCGCAGTACGAGACCGAGCGCGTCCTCGACGGATTCCTCACGCGGTTCGGGACCGGGATCGAACGGGGCACGGAACTGGTCACGTTCACCCAGGACGACGACGGCGTGACCGTCGCGCTGCGGTCGGCGGCCGGGGCCGAGGAGGAGCTCAGGGCACGCTACCTGGTGGGCTGCGACGGCGCACACAGCACGGTGCGCAAGCAGTTGGGTCTCACCTTCGAGGGCAGCGCGTTCCCGGAGGAGTACATGCTCGGTGACGTGGAGGTGGACTGGGACCTGCCGTCGGGGTACGGGGTACGCGCCATGCACCGGGACGCCGACGGCGAGGTGGACGACCTGCTGGTGTGCATCCCGCTCCCCGGCCGGGGACGGTACCGGATGTCGATGATGGTCCCGCCCGAACTCTCCGCGGCGGGACGGCGGGACGGGCCGGCCGGGCCGGCCGACGGTATCGTCCACGGTCTGGAGAACGGACACGCCCCCGCGCTCTCCGACATCCAGGCGGTGCTGGACCGGCTCTCCCCGCAGCCCACGACCGCCTCGTCCCTGCGCTGGTCCTCCGTGTTCCGCATCAGCCACCGGATCGTCGACCGCTACGGCGAGGGCCGTGTCTTCGTCGCCGGGGACGCGGCGCACATCCACCCCCCGACCGGCGCCCAGGGCATGAACACCGGTATCCAGGACGCCTGGAACCTGGCCTGGAAGCTCGCCCTCGCCGTCGGAGGCGGCACGCACCGCGACCTGGCGGCGAGTTACGACGCCGAGCGGCGGCCCGTCGGTGAGGAGGTCGTCGAGCGCACGGTCCGGCACGCCACTCAGGGTGTTCAGGCCGACCGGACCGACCCGGGGACCATGATGCTGCGCGAGGCCCAACTCCTCGTCGGCTACCGCGGCAGCCCGCTCGTGGACCCGGCGTCCGGGAAACCGGGCCTCCAGCCGGGCGACCGGGCACCGGACTGCGGCGGACTCTCGGCGCACATCGCCGCCTTTCCCCTGCGCCTGTACGACCTCCTGCGCGACCGAGGGCACGTCCTGCTGCTGTACGGGGACGGCGAGCGGGGCACGCGACTCGCCGACGCGGCGGGGGAGATCTCCGGGGGACGCGTGGACACGTGCGTGATCCGGCCCGCCGGCACCTCGACCGAGACCTCCGGCCCACCGGTGTACGTCGACACACTCGGCGAATTCGCCCGTCTCTACGAGGTCTCCGACGGAGTGACGGCCTTCCTGGTCCGCCCGGACGGGTACATCGGTGCCCGCCTCTCCCCACCGACGGCGGCGCGGCTGACGGCCCACCTCGCCCGCACGTTCGCCCCGAACGCCGGGACGTAGCGGCCCCCGCCCGGCGGCCGCGACAGGGCCGCCCCACCTCGACAGGATCAGTCCATCAGCTGGGCCGCGAGGGTCGCGCCGAGTTCCCAGCACGCCTCGATGTCGGCCTTGCCCGGCTCGCCGGTCACCTTCACCGCCTCGGCCGCACGGCGCCAGCCGAGGCCCGTCGTGATCGACTCGATGCCGCGCACCGCCCCGGTGACGTCGTTCCCGCCGTGCACGTAGTAGCCGAAGGGGCGCGCGGCCGTCGAGTCCAGGCACGGGTAGTAGACCTGGTCGAAGAAATGCTTCAGCGCGCCCGCCATGTAGCCGAGGTTCGCCGGGGTGCCGAGCACATAGCCGTCGGCGGCGAGCACATCCGAAGCGGTCGCCTCCAGCGCGGCCCGCCTCACCACCCGGACGCCCTCGATCTCGGGCGCCGTCGCGCCGGAGACCACGGCTTCGAACAGGGCCTGGCAGTTGGGCGAGGGCGTGTGATGCACGATCAGCAGAGTAGGCACACCCCGCACCCTGCCGCGCCGCCCGCCACCACCGCAAGCACCACCCCGCCGAGCCGACGGACCAGCCGAGGAAGGCTCCCTCGAACCCTCCGCCGCACGCGCAAGGCGTGCGGGGGCCGGTCGGCCGGCGGGGTCGGCGCAAGACACCCTGAAGAGCTGATAAGCTCATTTTCGAGCCCGCACCGATCACTCGGTGACGAGCCCGGCGTTGGTGGTCCAAGGAAAGACGCCCCGCTTCCTGCGGGGAAATGCAGGTGCAAGGCCTGCCCGGCGCTCCACAAGCACCGCCTCCGGTCATACCGGAGGCGGTGCTTTTTTGTGGCCCGAAAGCCGGGCGTTCACCGTCAGCGCCCCCGCAGCCCCGCGCTGATCGTCCTTCCCGCGCGCTGGACCACATCGGCGAGGCGGTCCAGCCGGTGCCCGGCATCGGTGACGGCGGACAGTGCCGCCACCGTGGCACCGCCCGGACCCTTCAGCGGCACGGCCACACAGCACACGCCCGTCACCAGCTCCTCGCGGTCGAAGGCGACGCCCTCCTCCCGGATGACGGCCGCCTCGCGGTGCCAGGTGGCGGGCTGCGGGCCCAGCGGCAGCCGGGGAGGGGCCCCGGCGACCAGAACCTTGCCCGCCGCGGTGAACCACGGCCACACCACGTCGAGGCGCAGCTGATCGCGTACGGCGTCAGGGGCGCCGGCGGTCCAGTCCAGGACCAGCGTCTGCCCCTCCCGCAGCACGTTGACCCCGACCATCGCGCCGGTCATCTGCGCCAGTCGGCGGGCCGACTCCCAGGTGGCCGCCCTGAGCCCGGGGTGCGGCTGCCACCGCTGACCGAGCCGGAAGAGCCTCGGCCCCATCCGGTAACCGCCGGCACACCGCTCCACCGCTCCCAGGTCCACCAGTTGCTCCAACAGCCGGTAGGCGGTGGTCTTGGGCAGGCCGCAGTCCGCCCCCAGCCGGGTCAGACCCGCCACCTGAACCCGCTCCAACGCTCCCAACAACGCGAAGGCGCCCTCCAGTACGCTCCGTCCGCCGGTGTCCGCGGACGGCACGGCGACCGGCACGGCCGAACGGTCCGCGGGCCGTGGCGGGTACCTGTCCGAACCCCTCGTACCGGCTGTCTCCGTGCGTCGCCTCTCATGCGTGTCCATCGACTCGTCACACTCCCCCGATCACTTCCCCGTGTGCGGTCCGGAGGCCGGCCGTCCGTGCGACACACGCACCCGGCCGCCCCGGGCCGGTCATGCCCGGAGCGGTCCGTCCGACGGTCCCGGTCCGCGGTCATGGCCGCGGGCCGGGGCCGGGCACGTGGACACGGGCCCGGCTCTCCCGTCCTGCGCGGCACTTCACTGCCGATCTCGCCTCTTCCGCACCACGGCGGTCGCGGGCATATGCGATTCCGCCGCGCCACCAGCGTGGCCTCCGAGCGTGGGTCGCAACGTTGTCGATAGCTTGTCGCCCAGCACTTGCGGATGCGCGACGGTGAAGGGCGATCTGCACGGGGGTGCGGACATCGTGGTGGAATTACGGCTGCTGGGCCCGGTGGAATTCGCGGAGCACGGACACGCGAGGGAAGTGGGTCCACCGCAACGACGTGCCGTGCTGGCGGCACTGGCCGTCGACACCGCACTGCCCGTGGCGACCGACGTACTGATCACAAGGGTCTGGGGCACGGAACCCCCGGACGGCGCGCGGCGTGCCCTGCACGCTCACATCGCCCGGATCCGGCGGCTCTGCGAGCAGTTGGGCGAGGTGGACGACGTACGGTTCCGGCTGGTGCGGCGCTCCGGCGGATACGTCCTGGAGGCGGGCCCGGACCAGGTGGACATCCTGCGCTTCAGGCACCTCGTCGGCCGGGCCCGGGAAACGAGGCGGTCGGACGAAGCCCGGGCGTCCCTGCTGCGGGAGGCCCTCGGACTCTGGCGCGGTGAACCGCTCGCCGGGCTGAGCGGCCAGTGGGCGGCACGGGTGCGCGAGGCATGGCGACGGCAGCATGTGGACGCCGCCGTCGGATGGGCCCGGCTGACGCTGCGGGCCGGTGACCCGGTCTCCGTGATCGGCCCGCTCGGCGACCTGCTCGGCGAGTATCCGCTGGTGGAACCGCTCAGCGAGGCCCTGATACGGGCGCTGCACGCCGCGGGACGCGGCGCGGAGGCCCTCGACTGCTACGCCGCTCTGCGCCGACGGCTGGCCGAGGAGCTCGGCTCCGATCCCTCTCCCGGACTCCAGGATGTCCACCAGGCCATCCTGCGCGGCAGTCTGTCCGCGCCTCCGGCCTGGCCGACAGCCACCGGCGCGGCGGACGACACCGCCGTCGCGACGCCCCCCGAACCACCGACACCTCCGGCACCGCCACCGCTGCCCACCGCGGCAGCCCGGTTGGGCGAGTTACCGGCCCAACTACCCATGGGTGTAAGGGGCTTCACCGGCCGCCAGGACGAACTCGCGCATCTCGACGGACTCCTCGCGGCGACAGTCGGCCAACCACGGGCCGTGGTGATCTGCGCCGTGTCCGGCACCGCGGGCGTGGGGAAGACGGCACTGGCCGTTCACTGGGCACGCACCGCACAAGGCGCCTTCCCCGACGGGCAGTTGTACGTGAACCTGCGCGGATTCGCCCCGGGCGGGCCGGTCATGGGCCCGGCGGAGGCCGTGCGGGGCTTCCTCGACGCCTTCGGTGTGCCGCCGAGCCGCATTCCGGTCGGCCTCGACGCGCAGGCGGGCCTCTACCGCAGCCTGCTCACCGGGCGGCGTGTCCTCGTCGTGCTCGACAACGCCCGCGACGCCGAGCAGATCCGCCCCCTGCTGCCCGGCTCACCCGGCTGCATGGCACTCGTGACCAGCCGCAACCTGCTCACCGGACTGGCCGCCGCCGAGGGCGCCCACCTCCTCGCCCTCGGACTGCTCACCCCCGACGAGGCACGGGACCTGCTGACCACCCGGCTGAGCGCCGACCGCACCGAGGCCGAACCGTCAGCCGTGCGGGAGATCGTCGACCGGTGTGCCGGACTGCCTCTCGCGCTCGCCGTCGTGGCCGCGCGGGCCGCCGCTGATCCCCGGCTGCCGCTCGCCCGGCTCGCCCAGGAGGTACGCCTGGCCGACAGCCGGCTCGACGCCCTCGACGGCGGGGAGCCGACCAGCCAGATACGGGCCGTTTTCTCCTGGTCGTACCACGCCCTGAGCCCCGAGGCCGCCCGGGTGTTCCGCCTCATCGGGCTGCATCCCGGGCCCGACACGGCGCTCCCGGTGGCCGCCGCGCTGGCCGGGGCGCGACCGGCGGAGATACGTCCGCTGCTCACGGAACTGGTGCGCGGGCACCTTCTGACCAAGACCGCCGCAAGCCGGTACTCCTTCCACGACCTGCTGCGCGCCTACGCCGCCGAGCTGGTCGCCACGCACGACAGTGCGACCGTCCGGCACGACGCCACGCTCCGGATGCTGGACCACTATGCGCACACTGCGCACCGAGCGGACGTACTGCTGACCCCCCAGCCCCGTCCGGCACCGCTCCCACCGCCTCAACCAGGATCCGAACCGCTGGAGTTGATGGACCATCAGCAGGCCCAGGAATGGTTCACCAGCGAGTTTCCCGTGCTCCTCGCCGCCGTGCACCGGGCCGCGGCCGAGGGCTTCGACGCGCACACCTCGAGACTCGCCTCGGCCCTCACCACCTTCCTCGACCGGCACGGACACTGGCGGGCGCTCGCCACCGTGCAGACCGCCGCCCTGGACGCCGCCCGGCGGCAGGGCGACACGGCGGGCCAGGCGGACGCGCACCGCGGACTCGGCCTGGCTCACGACCGGCTGACCCGGCGCGACGAGGCGCGCACCCACTACCTGCTCGCCCTCCAGTTGTTCGGCGCGCTCGGCCACCACGCCGGACAGGCCCGCACCCACCAGCACCTCGCCCGGATGAGCGCCGCGCAGCAGCTCCACCAGCAGGCCCTCGCGCACGCCCATCACAGCCTCACGCACTACCGGGCGGCCGACGACCGGGCCGGGCAGTCCGCCGCCCTCAACCACATCGGATGGATGCACGCCCAGCTCGGCTACCAGGAGAAGGCGCTGGTCCACTGCCGGCAGGCACTGGCCCTGGCCGAGGAGACGGGTGATCTGAACGGCCAGGCGCACACCTGGGACAGCCTCGGCTACATCCACCACCGTCTTGCCCAGTACGCCCAGGCCGTCGCCTGCTACCAGCAGGCCGTCGCCCTGTTCCACCGGACCGGCGACTTCCACAGCGAGGCCGCGGGTCTCGTCTGCCTCGGCGACATCCACCACGCCTGCTCCGCCCCACGCGCCGCGCACGGCGCGTGGGCGCGGGCTCTGGCCATCGCCGACCAGCTGGGCCTCGCCGACACGGATCCGCTGCGCGCCGGCCTGCTCCCCCGGCTCCGTCTCCCCCACATACGCGCCACGGGCGAGCGAGGCCGTCCCGGCGGCGCCTGGTCACCCCACCGGCCGGGCTCGGCCCTGGCCTGAGGCTTGAGGCCATGTACCGCAGAAAACGACCGAGGGGCCGACATCGTAATGTCGGCCCCTCGATCTTCGAGTAGCGGGGACAGGATTTGAACCTGCGACCTCTGGGTTATGAGCCCAGCGAGCTACCGAGCTGCTCCACCCCGCGTCGTTGAACTCAACTCTACGTCATCTTTTGCGGACCGAAGACCATGATCACCCGAGCACGGGCGCCGGAGCGCGTCTCCGGCCCCGGCGACCGGCCGGCCAGGGACCCCGACAGGCCCGATGCGCCCCGCGCGGGACAGGCCGGGGCCGGGCCCCGCTTCGGCCCACAGCGGCTCGCGTCCGCTCCGCTCCGCTCCGACCAGCCGGTTTACGGTTGTGCGGAACGGAACGGAACGGGACGGAACGGGACGGAACGGGACGGACAGTGTCACACGTCGGTGGGCAGACCGCTGGCCTCGGCGATTCCGCGCAGTTCCTCGTCCTGACGGTGGCGCTCTCCGATGAAGTCGGCGATCTCCCTGCACCGCTCCGGATCATCGGCGGTACCCGAATCCGTGACGACCCGGACGACACCGATCTCCTCGGTCTCCAGCTCGACGATCCGGTTGTCCAGTCGTCCCGTGACGGCTACGGCGACCACGAGGGACGCCTCGTCACGGACCTCCTGCGGGACGCTGTCGGGTTCCGCGCCGTCCAAACACAGTTCGATCGCTCCCGCCCTCTGTTCCCTGATCGCCTCGAGCACGGGCTCGACCATGCGCAGCAAGAGCGCGTAGTCCGCCGGATCCATACGCAGGCGGAGCATTTCGAGGTACAGGTCGAGGGGCCGGTCATCCGGTGCCTGTTCTGATGCGTCCATGGAGCTTCGCCTTCCCCAATGTGGACGACATGATCGCGTCTCCCACCAGCATGCTGTGAATCGGCGCACACCGCCGGTCGAGATTGCCGCCCCGGACGCGGCCGAGGGGGCCCGTGCCCTGTCAGCACAGGCCACGAGCCCCCTCAGAACTCATCCGTCAGGACTCGTCCGTCCCGGCCGGTCCGTGTCACCTATAGATGCGGCGGATGCGGAGAAGCACCACGAGGCCCCCGATCACGCAGATCCCGCCGATCGCGGCCGGCCACAGGTTCGCCCCGGTTTCGGCGAGCCCGCCGCTACCGACCGCCTGCGGCTGCTCGGCCCCCGATACGGCCGACGGATACGATCCGGCCGCGGGTTCCGTCTGCGCGGGCGTACCGACCTCGCCGTCCTGATCGTTGCCCGGGGTCGTCACATCGGACTTGGGCTCCACGCTGACGGGCGGTGCGTCGTCGCCCGCCGGCTCGGTGCCAGGCGCTCCGGCCGTGGGCTCCGCGGTCTGTCCGCCGCCATTGTCACCGGGGGCCGCTCCCCCCGCACCCTTGGACGGGTCGTCCGCGGTGGGCGCCGGCTGCTCCGAGGGGTTCTCGGAGGGGTTCGGATCCGCCTCGGACGGGTTCGGGACCGCCTCGGACGGGTTCGGGACCGCCTCGGAGGGGTTCGGATCCGCCTCGGAGGGGTTCGGATCCGCCTCCGACGGGTTCGGGGCCGCCTCCGAGGGGTTCGGCTCGGCGCTCTGTGACGGCTGCGGCTCACCGGTACCGGGGTCCTGCGGCTGCTCGGCTCCCGCACCCGCGCCGCACTTCCGGCCGCTGTTGATGCAGTCGACCATGTCCTTCATGAGGCCTTCGTCGAAGACGTTGATGAAGTCGCCGTGGTCCGTGACCGGCTTGTGCAGCTGCTCGGGGAAGGAGTCCACCGCGAACAACGGTGACGTACGGCCGCCGTCCTGCAGACTCGGCGCACCAATGGCGTAGACGATGCGCTGGACCAGCTGCGGAATGGCCTTGAAGCCGCCGGGGCAGTTGCCCTCGGCGTCCGCGAAGGCCACGTGGGTGCGGTGGTTGGCGCTGTCGATGTTCGCGCCGTCCCAGCAGCTCTGGAACTTGAAGGTGCGGACCACGTCGCTGCCCTGCGGGCAGACCGGGTACTTGTCCTTCAACTGCCGGTCCTCGAAACCGGTGCAGCTCCAGGAGGCGTTGGCGTTCTTGGTGCCGTTGACGAACGCCTTGGCGTCGCCGGTGATGATGCGCAGCAGACGCGGCATGGCCGTGACCTTGCTGCGCGGGCTGCCGACGAAGGTCAGCGTGACCTGCTTGGGCGTGACGATCTGACCGGCGTTGCCCTCGGTCCCGCCGCCGGCGGCGTCGGCGTCCCGTTCGCGGGTGCCGTTCTGGAGCCGCACCACGGGCCAGTAGTACGAGGACTTGTCGCCCTTGTCCTGGCAGGACGTGTCGGCCTTGGCCAGGTCGTCGTCACTGGCGAAGGCGGTGTTCGACTGGTTGCCGACGTAGTCGTGGAAGTGGTGGGCGCCGTTGGTGACGCCGGGAGCGACGATCACGTTGTCGGAGTTGAACAGTCCGTTGGCGTTCACCCCGCAACTCGTGGCGAACTCGCCCTGCGAGGCGTCTCCCTGGGGCTGCGGGGTCTGCACGTTGGGCTGGACGGACTTGATGTCCGCGAAGTCGGCGACCACGGGGCCGTTGCCGACCGGAGCGGCGCCGCCGCCCTGCTGGCCGCCCTGATTCTGGGGCGGGCTGCTCTGATCCTGCGGTGCGCCGCTCTGGTCCGACGGCGCGCTGCTCGGAGCGGCGCTCTCCCCGCTGCCGGGCTGAATGCCGGAGGGACGCAGTATGCAGGCCGCGAGACCGTCGAGACCGCTCGGCGGATCCCCCGCGGCGTCGATGGCGGCCACGATGCGGCCGATCGACTCGGCCCGCTTCTCCTTGAGCGGATTCATGATGGCGTCGGCGCCGCTGTCGCCGTTCTGCTGCATCTGATCGGCTTTTGCCTGGAGTTGCTGGTAGGCCTCGGCGATCTGCTGGTCCATGACCGCGAGTTCCTTGTCGACATCCCCCTTCGCGGCGTCCGGGACCGTCTTCAACTGGTCACCGACGTCAGGGCAGTCGATGGTGGCGGATCCGGCGGCCAGGACGTGCACGCCCAGCGGGTCGCCGCCCGCCCCGGTCTCGGTCGCCGATGCGTAGACGTTGACTGCTACCAGTCCGCCTCCGCCCAATATCAGTGCGAAAGCTGCAGAAGTCGCGCGTCTTGCGCCCGTGGGGCGTCTGCGCGTGTTGCGTCCCAAGGTGGTGCTCCTACGCGTCGTGGTCGGCTCGGCATGGAAATCCCCCAGCCCTATACGCGCGCAGGTTTCGTTGTGTTCAACCGTCCCTCGCATTCACAGTAACCCCGTACGGAGCAACGGCCCGAGGACGGTTCGGCAAGCGTCGGAAGACCGGCCCGTCCCGCGCGGACCGGGCAGAGCAAGGGCGGCCCGCGGCACCTCCGCGGTTGCACCGGACACGGAGCGGTGGCCTGATGGGAACACTGCACCACGCGTACGCCCTGGACGCGGCCCCTGCCATGCCCCGGGCAGGTGGGGCAGGGTCAGGTGCTCCGCCGCTTCCACCGTGGGCACGACCAGGGCCGCGGTGTGAGGCGGGTGAACAGGTGGCGGGAGCAGGGATCGACTACAGCGGTGTCTTCCACGCCCTGCCCGGCATGGTCGCGCTGCTCACCCCGCAGCTGGTCTTCGTGGACGCGAACGAGGACTACCTGACCAACTCCGGCCGCTCCCGCGAGCAGTTGGTCGGCCGGTACCTGTTCGACGTGTTCCCCGACCGCCCTGACGATCCGGCCGCCAACGGGATGCGGAACCTGGAGGCGTCCCTGCGCCGGGTGGTGGAATCCGGGGAGCGCGACGCCATGGCCCTGCAGCGCTACGACGTGGAGTCCCTGGACCGGCCGGGCGTCTGGCAGGAGCGGTACTGGAGCCCGGTCAACGCCCCCGTGCTCGGTGAGGACGGCACCGTGGTGCTGGTGGTCCACCGGGTGGAGGAGGTCACCGAGCTCATCCGTGCCCGCGGCGAGCCGGCGACCGGCGACCGGACCCCTGTCATGGAGGCCGAGTTGTACACCCGGGCCCGGGAGCTGCAAGAGGTCAACGACCGCCTGCGCCGGGCGCACGCCCGCGAACGGGAGGTCGCCGTCGCCCTCCAGGACGCGCTGCTGCCCTCACCGCACCAGGTGGGGCTCCACCATGCGGCCGTGCGCTACCGGCCGGCCACGAGTGCGCTGAACGTGTGCGGCGACTGGTACGACTTGGTGGCGCTGACCGGCGACCGTATGGCGGTCGCGGTGGGTGACGTCGTGGGGCACGGGCTGTCCGCCGCCTGTGTCATGGGGCAGTTGCGCAGTGCCCTCAGTGCCGCGTCCCGTGCCTCCAGAGGTCCCGCCCGAGCACTTGACGTACTCGGGCTGTACGCGCGTTCCGTCGAGGGCGCCGAATCCACGACAGCGGTGACGGCCTGTATCGACTGGGAGGCCCACACCATCACGTACAGCAGTGCCGGACACCTCCCGCCGGCCCTCCTGCGTGACGACGGGAGGGTGGATTTCCTGGACCGGGCGACCGACCCGCCGCTCGGAGCCCGGCCGGAACACGTGGCGCGCCCCGAGGCCACCACGGACTTCGCGGCGGGCGACACCCTGGTCCTGTACACCGACGGGCTGATCGAACGCCGTGTCGAAGACATCGACGTCGGCCTCGGACGCCTCGCCGCCGCTCTGACCCATAACCGGGACGCCGAACCCGAGGCGCTCGCCGACGCCCTCCTGTCGGGCCTGATCCCGCCCGGTGGCGCCACCGACGACACGGCCCTGGTGATCCTCCCGCTCTGAGCGGCACCGGCGGCGGACGGCGGTGGCTGCCGACGGACTGCGGCTACCGGCGGCAGCCGGTTGTCGGGGGGGCTGTCGGTCATCGGCGGCCGGCGAACGGCGTCACGCGGTGGCCGCATGGGTGAGGCGGTGCGAGCGGACCACCGCGAGCACGCACCCGGCGAGGAGTGCGGCTGCCAGGGCGGCCAGATCGCAGAGCGGCACGGTCGCCGCCGGTCCGGCCGCCAGGGCGCGGGGCGGTACCCGCCCCTCGGGGTCGTAGACGACGGCGAGCACGTCACCCGGCCGAGTGGTCCGCCCGCAGCCCTGCCGGATGCGGACCTTGATCGGTACACCGTCCCGGGCGACCACCGAGCACAGATAGCGCGTGCTGCCCGCGCCCGTCCGCCCGTCGCCCTCGACGGAGGTGACCACCATGGGCGCCACTCGCTCCCCGTCCGCCCGCACCAGGCCCGCCGCGGCCTGCGGGGCCTGGAGGGCGAGACACACGCCGAGCACCGCGACGATGCCGACCAGTGCCCGCCCCGCCCGCACACGAACGAGGTGAAGGACGAGGGCTCCGGCGCACACGAGCCCCGCCTCACCACTGGCCAGTACGGGCACCCCGGTCCGATCGCCGACGACCCCGACGCCGACGATCGACCCGGCCCCCAGAACCCCGGCGAGGACCCCCTCCCCCACCAGCCACCGGGGCGGCCATCCGACGAACTCGGCAGGCCCCCACACCGTGCTCCGCAGGTGCGCTGTCAGGTCCGGCTCCGGGGCGAGCGGAGGACGAAGCCACCCGCGCATACCGTCCCACCCCCAGCGTCGTTCCTCGTCGGTCAGCGCCTCGTATCCTGCCGTTCGCGCGCGGGCCGGGGCTCTGCCTCCGTCCGGAACAGATGGAGTGGGCAACGTTTCCGGGAGTCGGCAGCGAAGCCTCCCGTCCGCACTCTCCGAGAGCCGATGGCCACCCCCACATCGAAGTGACGGTACGTCACATATGTTGGCTGAGAACGGTGTTGGCCTCCGCGCGTCCTCAGTTCCGGGGTCGCTGCGCCAAGGACTTCGCCAGCAGCAGGCGTCCGCTCGCGCCGGCCAGCAGGAGCCCGGCCACCATGGAGACGAGACAGAGGGCCGGGCCCGAGGACCAGTTGACGGCCGGGGCGCGACAGGCCAGCACGACGGTCACGGTGACGGCCGTGCCGGGCAGGGCGATCAGGGCCGGGCCGGTGCGTCCGAGGTCGTCCTCGGCGAGCGCGCCGAGGACGCCGACGCCGAGGGCCAGTGCCCACACACCGAGCGCCTGCGCGTCCGGGCGGTTGACGCTCCACGGCACGAAGTCGGCCCAGAAGCCGGGCCGGGCCAGCAGTCCCGTACCGATACCGAGCCAGGCCGAACCGAGCACGGCCAACGCGGGTTTCGACCAGCCGGGAAGGGGCGCGCCGCGTGGGCCGAGCGGCTGGGCGGGGGTGAGGTACTGCCAGGCCAGCGCGATCAGGGCGCACACGCACAGCACGCCGAGCGTGAACAGCCAGCCGAGACTGAACAGCACCGGGACGACCGAGCCGCCCCGTGCGATGTACAGGTGCCCGGCGTTGAGCAGGCTCACCGTGAAGAGGCCGACCAGGACCACGGCCAGCGGGTGGACGAGCGCGCGGGCCTCGTGCCAGCCGCGGGCCCGGCTCACCGCGAACAGTCCCGGCGCGGTGCCGAGCATGGCCGCCCCGATCAGCCCCGGAGTCAGCGACTCCGGGGAGCGCCACGCGCCGAAGACGTGCCCTGTGAGGGCCACCGCCGCCAGCAGCCCGCCGACGAGAACGCTGACCACGCCGACGGCGGTGGCCAGCATCGCCACCCCCGGAGTCAGCGGCCGCCCGCCGACGGCTAGGGGTCCCCCAGCGCGTCCGGTGGCGCTCAGCGCCGCGTCCTGCGCCTCCTGCGACTCTTGCCCCTCTTGCCGCGCCTGTTGTTCCTGCCGCTCCTGCCGCTCCTGCCGCTCTGGTGCGTTTCGCGGAGGCTGCCGCGGGTGTCCCGTGGGGTCGTCGTGCCGGGGCAGGTCTGATGCGTTCGGCATGGGGACTCCGTTTCCGGACGGGGACCACGACGAGGTGGACGAGGTGGCTGAGAGAAATGAGGGAGACGAGAGGGGACGGGGGGTTACGAGACCGGCGTCGAGAGGCGGGAAGCCGAACCGGGTGCGGGTACGGCCCGCTTGAGGACCTCGCGTGCGTACATGACGCGCACGCTCACCATCAGGGTCGCCGTGACCGCCATCGCACCACAGCCGATCGCCGCCCCGGCGGCCAGCGCCGTGAGCCCGTCGAGCCCCAGTGATCGTTCGAGGATCGGAGCGGCCCCGGCCGACAGCACCGGCGCCAGGCACAGGGCCGCCCAGTGCAGACGCCACTCCTCCCGCGCCCAGAGGCGGCCTTCCCGGCCTGCACGCCGGGCGCACACGGCCATCACGGCGTACGTGCCCGCGTACGGCAGGAGATAGGCGAGCAGGAGCCGTCGCCCCTGCGTGCCGTGGTCCAGCGAGGCGCGCGCGATCCAGGTCAGCGCGGCAGCTCCGGCCAGGTGCGCGACGGCCAGGGCGGGCACAGGGGCCCAGGACCGCGACACGCCGGCGACCGTCGTGCGCCGGTCGAGGGAGCGCGAGGCGATCAGCGCGCCGAACGCGACGATCGAGCCCAGGTGCATGGTGGCCACCTGGTTGATCTCGGCCATGGACAGGCCGGGCAGGATCAGAGGCAGGCCGCCCCACTCGAACCTGAGCAGCGGGGCGGTCAGCAGGAACCCGTAGCACAGCAGCATCCAGCGCTGGTGCAGGTCGGGAAACCCGCCGACGGCGGCGAGCACACCGAACGTCACGCTCATCACGGTGCCCACCAGGATGGTCGCGAGCACGATCCAGAAGGCGGCGCCGCTGAAGGCGTCCTCGGGAGCCGTGCGCGCGAGATACAGCGCGGCGCCCGCCATCGAGGCGTACACGGTGACCGCGAAGACTGTCCCGAGAACCCGGTGCAGCCGCGTGCGGCGTCGTACGGCGGTGAGCACCTGCGCGGGGCCCAGCAGCATCAGCACACCGCCGAGTACGGAGTGCACGATCATCGGCACGAGGCTGTGGCGGTACGGCCCGATCCGGGTGGCCAGCGCGTCGGCAACGTAGCGCGGCGAGACCACGTGCGCCAGGATCCACTCGCCGAACGCCGGCGCGCCGGGACGCGCGTACGGCCACAGCTCGGTCATCGCGATCGGCGCGTAGCCCACGCACACGACCGATACGGCTATCAGGGCGACGCGACGCCAGGCGTTCCCGGTTGAACGACGCACGACAACTCCTTGCCCGTGGTCACGACCCGACCATCGATAGTCTCGTTTGGACTATCGAGACGGTAGGGGCCGTCCACCACCCGGGTCAACGGTCTGTCGTGTCCCCGTCCCCGTCCGTGTCCTCACCCCGGCGCTGCACCCATTGCCAGAAATCGATCATCATCC
The DNA here is from genome assembly GCF_025399795.1 of Streptomyces rhizosphaerihabitans. GTDB lineage: Bacteria > Actinomycetota > Actinomycetes > Streptomycetales > Streptomycetaceae > Streptomyces > Streptomyces rhizosphaerihabitans. Next base: position 104,964 of record NZ_JAODTZ010000021.1, read on the forward strand.
GCTCGTACCGGATACCGAACTCCAGCGCGTCCCGCTGCCCGCGCGTCAGCAGCTCTCCGACGCTTTCGGCGAGTTCCTCGTAGCCGTCCAGGGTCCGGTGGTGCTCGTCGAGCTGTACGGGGCCGAGCAGTTCGGGCCGGCCGCCGAACCACAGTTTGAGGATGCCGCGTTCCCGCGCCTCGACCGGGACGAAGGCGGGGTCCTCCAGCCAGCCCCGCAGAGCCGCCCTGCCCTGGTCCGTCAGCGTGAGCACCCTGCGGTTACGGCCGCTCTCCTGTCGCACCTGCGACAGGAGCCCGGCTTCGAGGAGACGGTCGCACTGCGCGTACACCTGCGCGTGCGGGACCGACCAGAAGGGCGCGACCGTACGCGCCGCCTCCACCTTGACGTCGTACGCGCTGGCCTCGCCCAGCTTGTCGATGGTGCCGAGGACGAGATACGAGGCGGTGGTCAACCGAGCGTCAGCCATGGGGCGACCGTATCGCCACGCGATCACCGGGTGGCAGGCACCGTCAGGTCCGGCCACCACCCGGCAGGCTCCGCCCGACGGGAAGAAGATCCGGGTGCCCGGCACAATGCGGGGTACACGGGCGATCACACAGCCGACCGCACTTCAGGCCCGCGGAGCACCCGCACTAGGAGTTCCTGTGACCACCTTCGTCATCACCGTTCCCGGGACGTTCGTCCACGGCCTCTCGGACGTCTCCCGTGCCGACGTGGAGCGCAGGCTTCGCCCTCAGGACCCGCAGAACACGGACCTGGGCGAGAGCGAGGAACTGAGCCTGCTGACCGTCGACGAGAACAACACGTTCTCCGTCCGGCTCGAAATCGAGGCGGCGGACCGGAGAAGCGCGGAAGCCGAGGCTGTACGGCTCGTCTCCGGCGCGCTCCGCGACAGCGGCCTCTCCGAGGACGACGCCCCGCTGGGACCGGCCGCCGTCACGGGGATCGACCGGGAATTCTGACGGCGCGCCGCTGCGGCGTTCCCGGGGACGCCCGCGCTCCCCGGACGACCCGACCGCACTCTCGGCTCGGGCAAGCGCACCCTTGGACGGCCGGGCCGGGCTCAGCCCGGTCGTACGACGCTGTGGATGGCTGCCTGTCCGACGTAGTTGATCGACTCCTCGGTGATCCGCGCTCCGGGACTCGGGGCATGGATCATCTTGCCGTCACCGACGTAGATACCGACGTGGCTCACGTTGGCGTGGAAGAAGACCAGGTCACCCGGCTGGATGCCGGTGAGGGAGACCGCCGGGCCGACCCCCGCCTGGTCGGGCGTCGCGCGGGGGAGCATGACCCCGGCACTCTTCCACGCCGCCTGGGTGAGACCGGAGGGGTCGTAGGAACCGGGTCCGGACGCCCCCCACACGCACGGCCTGCCGACCTGCGCGCGGGCGAAGGCGACCGCCTCCCCGGCCCTGCTGTCGTATCCGACGACCGGCGGGGCTGCGGCGACCGGCGGGGCTGCGGCAGCGACGAGGCTGTCGATGCTGAACCCCGGATTCGTGTCGACGGTCCCGGGAGCGGCGGGCCACACCTGCTCTTTACCGGTCCGCAACGACTGCCGCCAGGCGTCGTCGACCGGCGGGGGCGCGGGCTCGTACGCGGAGGCCGGAGGCGCGGGCTCGTACGCGGGCGGCATGGGGGCCGACTCATACGCGGGCGGCATGGGGGCCGACTGGTACGCGGTGGGCCGGGGGGCCGACTCGTACGCGAGCGGCAGGAGCACCGAACTGTACTCGGGCGGCGGGGGCGCCGGCTCGTACGAGGTGGGCAGCGGCGCCGACTCGTAGGCAAGCGGCAGAAGCACCGACCTGTACTCAGGGGGCGAAGGCGTCGGCTCGTAGGAAGTAGGCACGGGCGCCGGCTGGAACGAAGGGGGCACCGGGGCCGACTCGAAGGCAGGGGGCATGGGCCCCGTCCAGAACGCGGCGGACTGGGGCGCCGGCGCGTACGAGGTGGCTTGGGGCGCCGACGCGTACGAGGTGGCCTGGGGGGCCGACTGGAACGCGGCGGGCTGGGGCGCCGACTGGAACACCGCGGGCTGAGGCGCGGGCTGGAACGAGGGGAGCCGGGGTTCCTCCACCGGCCGGTACTCGACCGCCGGGGCCTGTACGGCCGGCATGCTCTGCCGCGCCGTGTGTCGCGACAGCAGCTCCTGTGCGGCGGCCAGCTTGCGCCGCGCCGTGTCCTTCTTGAGGTGCAGCGAGGACTTCTGCGACGCGGCCGCCGGAGCGGGCGCCGCGGGAAGGCTCGCGCGGGCGGCAGTCTCGGGTGCCGGTGCAGCCGGGGCACGCCCGGCCGTCATCTCGGCCACCGGTCCCGCGGTCAGTTCAAGGACGGGGCGCGCGGTCAGTTCCGGAGTCGGACCCGCGGTCAGCTCTCGTACCGGTGCCGCCGTCAACTCGGCCACGGGCCGGCCGGCTTGCTCCAGTTGATACACCGTCGGGAGCTCCGCGGGGAGCTCCTTCGGACGTCTCGCACCCTCCGTCGGACGGCCGTCTTCCCTGCCACGGTCCGGCTGTCTGTCGGCCGGCAATACGGCCGGGGCCGAGGGCCCGAAACGGGAGCGCGCTCCGTCGAACCACTGCCGCATCAGGGCTTCCTGAGCGGGATCGACATCGCCACGTCCTTGGTCGGCACGTCCTTGGCCGACGGCGCGCCGGTCGGACGTGCGGGTGGAGTTCGCCAGGGCGCGGGTCGCGTTGAAGTTACCGGTGGCGTTCTCCGCCTGGTCGTAGAGGGACGAGAGCCGTCGGCGGACTTCTTCGCCGCTGGGCGGGGTGCGTTCCGGCGCCATGGAGTGGTGCTCCTTCCGTCGTCCGCCTACCGGGTTAGCTGTCGGGTTCGGGCGGACGGTTCCGGAAGGTATGCCCTACGACCCCTGCCTGGTAAGGCAGTTGGGTCGATTCACCCCAAGTTCGGTGGGTCCCCGGCTCCAGCTGCCACGAGGGCAGGCCGGACTCGGCGGAGGCCGCACCGCCCGGCGAGCTTCGCCGGAGGGAGTCGGGCGGCCTGGTCGCCAACTTAGCCATGTTGTGCACCCGATGTGAAGATCCAGGTCCCAGATGTCCGATACGTTTTCGTGACCTTCATCGCATTACCTCGCAGCGCAACGGTGAGGACACACCCCGTGCTCGAAACGGCGGCTGAGCATGCCTGTTGGGGCGAGGGAACCCACCGCCGCCCCGACCCGAACCCGGATGCCTGTCCCGCAGTCCGAACCAACTCGGTCCAGAACCCTGCCCGACCGGGCGCAGACCGACGGCCCCGGCCCGCGCTCGTACGCCCGGCCGTCTCGGACTTGTCGAAAGTGCGCGCAGAACCCGCTTTCCCCGACATCTCGTTCGACATCGACGGCGCCCGTTGTTCACACTCTGACCGGTTCTGGCCGAGCTGGCCGGATGACCGATGGGGACACGTCCCGGCCGTACCTTCGAGGCACGTCAGACCACGAGAGCGAGTCGAGGATCCCCACGTGCACGATGCGCCGATCTATGCCCAACTGATTTCCGAACGCGGCGACATACCGACGCTCGTACGGAGCGAAGCCCGTCGGCTGCAACGCGACTTCGAGTGGATCCTCAGCTGGGATCCGTCGACGGGCGCCCCGCTTCCCGCTTCCGCCGCGCGACTGGCGTCCGGCGCCCGCCGCCCCTTCTCCACCGGCCCCGACCCGGACGACCGGCTGGACTCACCCGGCCACTGACGACGGGCTGGACCCGACCGGCGACGGACGACCGCGGGAGTCGACCGGAGATCGACGACCGGCTGGACCCGACCGGCCGTCAGAGAACGTCGGGTTCGCCGCCCGGCCGTTCGACGGAGAGCAGGTCGGGCCCGGCGTCGATCCGGGACACCAGGTCGGCGACCGTCGCACCCGTCACCCGATGCCAGGTCCGCGCGCGTCGGAGCATCGCGTGGTCACCGCCCTCGACCCGCACGGCGCTCGCGGAGGAGCCCGCCTCCGCGGCCCGGCGGACGAGGGCGAACGACTCCGCCGGGCCGGTGACCCGGTCACGGTCGCCGTGCAGCACGATCACGCGCTTGTCCCGGAGGTGGGCGACCGGCTCGCCCTCCGGGCACCAGGGCGCGAGGGCCACCACGGCCCGGACCTGCGGCGCGGCCGCGGCACGCAGGGCGGCGCGACCGCCCATCGAGTGGCCCACGAGCACGACCGGCACCTCCCCCACCAGATCGGCGAGTTCGGCGAGCGCCCGCAGAACATCGGCGAGGGGGTCGGCGTCCGCACCGTTCCATCCTCGGTGGCGGTAACGCACCTGCCCGACGAACGTGTCCTCGTCCGGCAGGGCCCGCGCCACGGCACGCACGAAGGGCCGCATCCGCACGCCTGCGACATTCCACCGTCGCGACGGGGCCTTGCTGTCCGCGGTGCCCCCGTGCAGGATCAGGACGGCAGCGCGCGTCGGAACCGAATCCGGACCGGCCGTGCGGCGCGGCATCAGCGCCGCGGGTGCGCCGGTCGCGTCGGGCCGGGACACATCATCGGCGGACATCCGCCCAGGGCCTCGCATGACACCTCTTCACCTTCAGGGCTCTTCTCCACGCCCCGCACTCGACCGAGAGGAGGGATCGTTTCACGACCACTGGACATCCTTGACATCCTCCCCGGCCTAAAGGCCGGGGATTCCCGTCTGCACCCAACCGGTCGGCTGGCAGCTTCGGGTGGGTTCCTGCTTCTTCCGCACCGCGGTGCGGGTTGCGCGCTGTGCCGGCACGAGTGCCGGTCTTACCTGCGCTCCACGGGCGTTTACGGTCTCCGCCTGTCCAGCGGCGACCTTCGATCCTTCGGTGCGGATGTTGCGGGCCGCATTGACGTCGCGGTCGTGGACGGTGCCACAGCCGGTGCAGGTCCATTCCCGGACCGCCAGGGGCTTGGGGCCGTCCTTGACGCCGCAGGCGGAGCAGAGCTGCGAGGACGGGAAGAACCGGTCCACGCGGGTGAAGGTGCGCCCGTACCGGGCGGCCTTGTACTCCAGCATCCCGACGAATGCCGACCATCCGGCATCGTGCACGGACTTGGCCAGGCGTGTGCGGGCCAGGCCCTTCACCGACAGGTCCTCGACGTGCACCGCTTGGCTCTCGCGGATCAACGTCGTGGACAGCTTGTGGTGGAAGTCCCTGCGCGCGTCGGCGACCCGGGCGTGAGCCCGTGCGACCTTCACGACGGCCTTCCTGCGGTTCGCCGAGCCCTTGGTCTTGCGGCTCAGGTTCTGCTGCGCCTTGCGGAGCTTCTTCTCCGCGCGGCGGAAGAACTTCGGAGCGGTGATCTTGCGGCCGTCGGAGAGGACCGCGAAGTGTGTCAGCCCCAGATCGATACCGACCTCACCCGTGGTCTGGGGCAGCACCTTGGATGTGTCCGTCTCGACGACGAAGCTCGCGAAATACCGGCCGGCCGCGTCTTTGACCACGGTCACCGTGGACGGCGTCGAAGGAAGGCTGCGGGACCACTTCACCGTGACGTCGCCGATCTTCGGCAGGCGCAGCTTCCCGCCCGGCGTGATCGACCAACGGGCGTTCGCGGTGAAACGGACCGCCTGCCGCCTGTCCCGCCTCGACTTGAAGCGCGGGGCGCCCATGCGTGGGCGCTTGCCCTTCAGGCCGTCGAAGAAGTTCGTGTACGCGGCATCCAGGTCCCGAAGGGACTGCTGCAACACGACGGCGGACACCTCGCCCAGCCAGGCCCGCTCGGGCGTCTGCTTCGCGGCAGTGATGAGCTGCTTCGACAGGTCGCCCGACTTCGGGAACGGCAGACCGTCCCGGCGGGCGTCCTCCCGGGCCCTCAGCGCGTCGTTGTAGACCACCCGAGCGCAGCCGAACGCCCGGCTCAGCGCGATGCGCTGACCGGGGCCCGGCTCGATGCGGAAGGCATACCTGAGCTGCACAGCCCAGACCGTACCAAGTTGTTCTGCGGCAGAAATGCAGGACATCCGAACGGGCAGACACTGCGTTTTCGCCCTTCACGCCCACTTGGTCTTCGTGACGAAATACCGCCACAAGGTGTTCACCGACCATCACCTGACCCGCCTCGAAGAGGCCATGCGCGCGGCGTGCGAGGACTTCGAGGTGGAGCTGGTCGAGCTCAACGGCGAGAGCAGTCACGTCCACCCCCTCGTGAACCTCCCGCCCAAAGTAGCCCTGTCCAAGCTCGTCCACAGCCTCAAGGGCGTCAGCTCCCGCAGGATGCGCCAGGAGTTCCCCGACCTCGTGCGGCACCACTACCGGGCCAACAACTGTGGTCCGGTTCCTACTTCGCCGGATCCGTCGGCGGCACCCCACTGCCGATCGTCCGTCAGTACACCGAACAGCAAACCGTCCACTCCAGCCTGCCCGTCAGAGCACTTCTCAGAATCGCTTCACCCCCGGCCCAAAGGCCGGAGCACCGCAATTTGTCCCGGTAGCACCTTGCACGTCCTCGCGGTGGTGTGGCGGTGCCGGCCAGAGGAGCGGAACGGAGCGGGCGGGACGTCATGACCGGCCCCTACTCCGAGTCCTCGGGCCACGCGGGGCGGCCGTTGCGCCACGCCTGGTAGAGACGCCACAGGCGCGCGGCCCGCGGGCAGCGCCCCGACTCCCGTTGGCACGTGCGGCAACTGCCGACGTGACCGACGTACGCGGCCTCGGGGGCGTCCCGCCCCGGTTGCGGATTCGTCATGGCCCTCGGCACCCGTCGGCGCGACGTGCACGAGCGCATCGTCGCTTCTGATGCCGTACTTCCGGCCCGGGGGCAGCGGCGGATGCACCGGCCGAGGACCGATTCCCGCTTGCCGTCGCGACGTGCTCCCCGCGGTCGACGCACACCGGAGGATCGGACGATCTGGTGATCAGACGAGCAGCACACTGCTGGATGCCTGCCACCGGATGGCAATCACCCGTTGCCGGTCACGAGTCGCGGGTCTCCAGTCCCTGATTCCCTGTACCGGCGTCAGTCGAGGATTTCGACCTCGTCCTCGGCCACCGCAGGGAACGGCTCGTCGAACTGGGGTCTGCGGACGGTCAGATGAGCCACCTCGAAGTCCATCTCGGTGGCCTCGGGGGGCGGCGGCGGGTGGTAGCGCCCCGCGCACACGGACAGGTTGACGATGAGATAGGCGTGCCAGGCTCTGCCCACCCCGCGCCGGTCGTCGAAGGCGCGGATTCCGTTGACCCACCACACGACGCGGCGTGCGCCGAACTCGACCACGAGGTCGACCCAGGCACCCGGCTGAACGGCCCGGTCACGGTAGTAGTGGTGGGCGACGCGTACATGGTTGGAGAGTTCCAGCAGGTCGGGGTTGTCGGGGTGGTATTCGAAGACGTCGATCTCCTGACCGCCGTCCCGCCACGTCCAGATGGCCGGCCAGGCGCCGGTCACCGTGGGCAGCCTGACCCGTGTCTCCAGCACATCTCCCGTGCGGAGCATGAACCCGTCCGTGCTGCCCTCCGTGGTGAGGAGGCCCGCGTTCCAGTCACCGTCCGGTCGCCGGGTGGCCCGGAAGCGACCCGCCCGGCAGTAGGCGGGGTCGCTCACCAGATGGTCGAGTTTGCCGTCGCCCGGATTGACCGGCCCGCCGTCGGGATAAGCCCAGGAGTGGCCCGCGACCCATTGACGAGTCGAGGCGAAATCCGCCGTGAAAACGACATCGGACACGCGGCGCTCCTCGATGACGGCGTTTCGCGTACGATCCAGGTTCTCCCCAAGGCACCTGCACCCACACCCCGTTCACCGCGACCCGCCACAAAACAACCCTTCGGGGTGAACCAGCCGCACTCCGGCATACCGTGCCATGTCTGCACCGGCTTACTTGCGCCCCGGCAGCCGCCCATGCGCTCGGCGCGCGTCAGACCGACGAAGGGGCGCTCATGCCCCTTCCACCCACCACCACTCTCGAAATCCTCGCCGCCAGCGGTCGCACCGAGCGGATCCGCAACACCGCCCGGACCCGTCTGAAGCGGCAGAGCCGACGCTGACCCGCGCGTCACCTTCCACGCCGGCCGAACACGTCACCGGTCCACCGAATCGAAGGGCTCGTCGTGTCGGCGCCAACACGGGCCAGGAAACAGCAGCCGTGGTGCAGTCGGCTCAGCATGGTTTCGGTCTGGCCGACTGCCTGGCCGGGCGCCGCATCTCGGGTGCCCGGCCAGGCTCCGTCCGGCTACAGGTACGGGCGGGTGATCAATTCGATCGCGTGGCCGGCCGGGTCCTTGAAGTACACGCCCCGGCCTCCGTGCTCGTTGTTGATCTCGCCCGAGCGTCGCATCTGGGGATCGGCCCAGTGCTCGATGCCATGGCCGCAGAGCCGCCGGTACGCCCGATCGAACAGCTCGTCGTCGATCAGGAACGCGTAATGCTGCATCTGGATCTCCACCGGCGGCTCGGCGAACTGCAGCAACACACCATCGGGCAGCTGGATGTTGGTGAACGGGCCCCAGGAAGGCGCCTCCGGCAGCTCCAGCAGATCGCGGAAGAAGCGCGCCGACTCATGGCGGTCCTTGGAGGCGATGATGGTGTGGTTGAACGTGACGGTCATTCGGCTTACCTCGGTATTGTTCGGCACGGAAGAAGGACTCGCGGTGCACTTGCACCGGGAGGTCCGCGTGCCGAACCGAGGGGATGCCTTCTGCGCCCCCGCTGCGTGATCAGCCCTCCACCGGATGGCCAATCCGTGTGTGGCGCAGCGCCGGTCCGGTGTTCACGTCGGTGACCCTACTCAATCCGACCGACCACGACAATGTGCGGCTCTCGGGCTGAGCCGCACACGAGGCAGTTACCTGGCCGCCCAGCATCGAAGTGGCCCAACAGGCTTACCCAGAGCTGGAGTTCACCGTGGGCCCTTGAGCCGGCGAACCGAGTTCGCTCGCCGGGTAGGAGGTCTGGTTCGCCGCGAGTGGTGGAAAGGGCGGTGGCCGGATCACGTGGGCGGCAGACTGGCCGCCATGACGTCACCGGATCACAAGGCCGACCTTCACCGTTACCTGCAGTCGGCTCGTGATGCCCTGCTGTGGAAGCTCGAGGGCCTCTCGGAGTACGACATCCGCCGCCCGCTCACACCGACCGGTACCAACCTCCTCGGCCTGGTCAAGCACGTGGCCACCATGGAGCTGGGCTACCTCGGCGACGTCTTCGGACGGCCGTCCGGTGAGCCGCTGCCCTGGCTCGAGGACGGTGCCGAGCCGAACGCGGACATGTGGGTCACGGCCGACGAGTCACGCGAGCACATCGTGGGGCTCTACCGCCGGGCGTGGGCACACGCGGACGCGACGATCGACGCGCTGCCGCTGGAAACGACCGGCAGGGTGCCGTGGTGGCCCAAGGGGAGGGACGAGGTGACGTTGCATCATGCGGTGGTGCGCGTGATGGCCGATGCGCAGCGGCACGCCGGGCATGCCGACATCGTGCGGGAACTCATCGACGGCGCTGCCGGGATGGACGAGAGCGACGACAGCATGGCGCCGGGCGACTCTGCATGGTGGGAGAGCTACAGGAGCCGGCTGGAGAGCACGGCGCGGGAAGCCGGCAAAGACGTGTAGCACCGTGAAGGCTCAACCGGGACGTCCGGCGGCTTCGGGGGGAGGCCTGGCATCGGTCTGCCGGTGCGACGGGTGCGGCCCCCGGTCAGGTGGTGGCGATGCCCGGCCCGACCGGTCTTGTCGGGTTGCCGGCCGGAGGGTGGAGCGGGAACGTCACCCGCACATCGAGTCCGCCCGATTCCAGCGCCTTCGCGGTCAGGACCGCGCGGTGTGTCGTCGTGATCGCTCGCACGATGGCCAGCCCGAGTCCGTGTCCGTCCGGATGCCGGGTGCGTTCGGTGTGCAGCCGCTGGAACGGCACGAACAGCCGGTCCATGTCGTCGTCCGGGATCACGGGGCCGGTGTTGGTGACGGTGATGCGGGCGCCGTGCTCGGACGGCGATGTCGTCACGCGCACATGGCCGCCGGCGAGGTTGTGCCGGATGGCGTTGTCGACCAGGTTGACGACCAGGCTTTCGACCAGCCGCCCGTCGCCGGCCGTCGGAGCCTGGGCGAGTGCGGTGTCGATCCGGACGCCTCGTCGCTCGGCCTCGGGCCGCCGGACCAGAACCGCCTCCGCGGCGATCACGCCGAGGTCCAGCGGCTCCCACTCCTCGATGCCCTGCTCGCTGCTGGCCAGCGTCAGCAGCGACTCGATCAGGCGTTCCTGGGCCGCGCCGAGCATCAGGAGTTCCTCGCAGGTCGACCTCAGCGTCTCCGCGCTCGCGTCCGGATCGGCGAGCGCCACCTGCAGCAGCGCCCGCTCGACGGTCAAGGGTGTCCGCAGCTCGTGGGAGGCGTTGGCGACGAAATGGCGCTGCGACTGGAACGCCGCGTCGAGCCGTTCGAAGAGATCGTCGAGGGTCGCGCCGAGTTCCTTGAACTCCTCGTAGGGACTGTCCAGCCCGATCCTCGAGTGCAGGTTGCTGGCCGAGATCGCCTGGGCGGTCGTCGTCATCGTACGCAGTGGCCGCAAGGCCCGACCGGCGATGATCCACCCGAAGACGACCGAGGCCACACCCGTCACCGCAAGGGCGATCCCGGAGGAGACCAGCAGCGTGTGGAGGTCGTTGCCGTGCTGGCGGTCGGCGATGGCCGCGCCGCCGGGCACCTGTCGGCCGTCCATGACAGGCACCGACTCGCGCGTCGAGCGTCCGGTCCAGAACAGTCCGAAGACGAAGGCGAGCAGAATCGTGCCGGAGACGAAGAACACGCTGCCGTACAGGAGGGTCAGCCGCCCGCGCAGCGTACGGCGCATCACGCGAGCGCGATCCGGTAGCCGCCCTCGCGGACGGTCTCGATCAGCGGCGGTTCGCCGAGCTTCGCCCGCAACCGGCCGACCGTGGTCTTGACCGTGTTGGTGAACGGGTTGGCCCTCTCGTCCCACACGCGTTCCAGCAACTCCTCGGTCGATATCACGGCGCCGGCGCGGCTGAGCAGGCACTCGAGCATCGCGAACTCCTTCGGGCTGAGGGCGAGGCGTCGGCCGGCCCGGAAGGCAGCCCGGGTGCTGGGGTCCAGCGTCACGTCACCGCACTCCAGTGTGGGCGGCAGCGCGGTGGTGGCGCGTCGTCCCAGTGCCCGGACGCGGGCCACCAGCTCGGAGAAGTCGAAGGGCTTGGGCAGGTAGTCGTCGGCGCCCAGGTTCAGGCCGGTGACCCGGTCCTTCACGGTGCTGGCGGCCGTCAGCATCAGCACCCGGGTCGGCGAGTGCTGTGCGACCAGGCGGCGGCACACGTCGTCGCCGTGCACCCGGGGCAGGTCACGGTCGAGGACGACGACGTCGTAACGGGTGACCGAGAGATGTTCGAGCGCGGCGTCCCCGTCCAGCACGACATCGACCGCCATGCCCTCACGGCGCAGCCCGGTACCCAGGGTTCGCCCCAGCACCTCGTGATCTTCGACAATGAGCACCCTCATGGTGCTCAAGAATGCCAGCCCGGCGGTCACACCGCGGTCACAGAAGCTGTGCCCGGGGTGTGACCGCCGGGCGCGTACAACCGGGTTCCATGACTCACGACACTGTGCTGGTGGCCCGGGGCCTCGGCAGACGATTCGGGCGGCGCTGGGCGCTGTCCGACTGCACGCTCGCCGTGCCGGCCGGGCGGGTGGTCGGCCTGGTCGGCCCGAACGGGGCCGGCAAGACGACGCTGATGCGCCTCACGGTCGGGCTGCTCACCCCGACGTCGGGCACCGTCGAGGTGCTCGGTCACCCACCGGCGCAGAACCCGGCCCAACTCGGCCGCGTCGGGTTCGTCGCGCAGGAGACTCCGACCTACGCGAACCTGACCGTGGCCGACCATCTGCGCCTGGGCGGCTGGCTCAACGCCCGCTGGGACAGCGACCTCGCGGAGCGCCGCATCCAGCAGTCGGGCCTGGACCCCCGGCAGCGGGCCGGCCGGCTCTCCGGCGGGCAGCGCGCCCAACTCGCCCTCACCCTGGCCGTCGCGAAACGGCCCGAACTGCTGGTCCTGGACGAGCCCGTGGCCAGCTTGGACCCCCTCGCCCGCCGCGAGTTCCTGCAAGGCATCAGCGAGGTTGCCACCGAGCACGGTGTCAGCGTCATCCTGTCCTCGCACCTCGTCTCCGACCTGGAGCGCGTCTGCGACTTCGTGATCGTGCTGGTGGCCTCCCGGGTACGGGTCGCCGGGACGATCGAGGATCTGCTGGCCACCCACCACCGCCTCACCGGGCCGGCTCATCACACCACGGCCGGCGTCGAGGTCGTCGAGGCACACCACACCGACCTGCACAGCACCTTGCTGGTGCGCTCCGAGGAGCCGATCGACGATCCGGCGTGGACCGTCGAACCGGTCAGCCTCGAAGACGTCGTCCTCGCCCACATGGGCACGGAGGACCGCTCATGATCCGGCTCACCTGGCGCCAGTTCCGCACTCCCGCGGCCGTGGCGTGCGGCGCACTGCTGGTGGTGGTCCTCCTCGCCGCCCTGACCGGCCCCGGCCTCGCCCATGCCTACTCCACCACCACGACCGCGTGCCGCCAGGCGGGAGACTGCACGTCGGCCATGGCGGACTTCTCACACACCGACGGCGTCCTGCGCACGGCGCTCGGCACCCTGGTCACCATCGTGCCCGCTCTGCTCGGCATGTTCTGGGGCGCTCCGCTGATCGCCCGCGAGATCGAGGGCGGAACGATCCCACTGGTGTGGACACAGAGCGTCACCCGCACCCGCTGGCTCGCCGTCAAGCTCGCGGTCGTCGGCCTGGCGGGCATCCTCGTGGCAGGGCTTCTGAGCCTCGTCGTCACCTGGTGGGCCCACCCGCTGGACCAGGCCGCTGCCGCCGCCTACGACACGTTCGGCGAGCGTGACCTCGCACCGATGGGATACGCGGCACTCGCGTTCGTGATCGGTGTCACCGCGGGCATGCTGATCCGCCGCACGGTTCCGGCGATGGCACTGACACTGTTCACGTTCGTGGTCGTGCGCGTCGGCATCGCCTACGGGATCCGGCCGCGCCTCATCAGCCCGGCGCACCGGACCCTGGCCCTCGACCCGGCCTCGACCGGCTTCGGTTCCTCGATCTCACCGGACGGCATGTTCAACGCGCTGTTCAACGGCGGTCCGTCGAGCGCACTGGAACCCGCGACACCGAACCTGCCGAACGCCTGGATCTACTCCACCCGGGTCGTCGACGACGCCGGGCACGACCTGACGGACAAGGTCCTCGACGCGGACTGCCCCGGTATGGCCTCCGGTGGCGGCGGGCCGGCCGTTCCCGGCCATGTCCCGGTCTCGCAGTCCGCACAGCAGCAGATGCAGGCATGCATCTCCAAGGTCGGCGCTACCTACCACGAACTCGTGACCTACCAACCGGGCAACCGCTACTGGGCTCTCCAATGGCAGGAACTGGCGCTCTGCGGCACGGCCGCACTGCTCCTCGCCGCGTTCTGCGTGTGGTGGGTGCGCCGCCGCCGGATCGCCTGACCACGCACGCGCCTCGGCCGGGTTGCCCGAGGGGATCTCGTCCTCGGGCAACCGGCCTACCGGACCACTTCTGGCAGATGGGGACATCAGCCGAGAGTCACGGGGGCTGCCGCACGAACGGGTGACATCTTGAGCTGGCCTGCCCTGTGGGGCAGGTGGAAAAAATGTCGCTGTGCCAAAGCACCGGCCGTGACGGGCCGTCGTCATCCATCTGGAGAGGCCGGCTCAGAACGTCGGCGTTGTCGGCGTCGATCAACTGCGACAGGCCGACGCATCGCGAGAGCATCACGTTCGGGATCCGCAGCATCCGGGCCCCGCCCCGGCCGGCACCACACCGCCGGCCTCTACCAGGTGCTGCAACAGCGGGGTGCGGCGCTGGTGGCGCACGGTCAGCCCCGGCACTTGCTCGGCGAACGTCATCTTCGAGCAAGCGGCGTTCTCGCAGTACAGGCGGCGATCCGCACCGTGCTCGGACGCTCAGGTGTCAAGTGACCTGACGCGGAGCATGGACGAGCGTTCCCTCCCTGCCCAGAGCCTCTCTCCGCAATGCCCGCACCGCGCCGTCTCTGTTCTCCGCCGGTCGCGACCATGCACGCCCGGAGAAGGACATTCGGGGCGGGCCGACGTTCATCGTGGATCGCGCAGAGAACGGGGCGTGGATCAGCGGCGGCGCAGCATCATGACGACGGCGACAACCACAATGATGAGGACGACGGTACCCAGGCCTATGTACACGGGTTTCTCTTTCCTTCGAGGGAGCGGCGCCCACTGGCGCCGCAAGAGCCGAGTGCCCCCGTCGGCGTCTTTCAGACCGCCTGGATGGCCTTGTCTCCTGGATGCGGCTGTCGGCCCCGCCTGCCTTTGGACGTGCCCCAGGGCGTCGGCGTGCACGACCGACAGGACGCCGGCCATCGACTCGTCAGTCTCGGCCGTGCCCGCTTCCTTCCTGGTGCAGGCGAGGATGCTGCGAGATCAGGTACCGGTCGCGGCTTGGAGTGCGGGAGAGAGACGTCGGTGAGCGCGCGCGGTGACGGTGGCGGTGACGGTGAGGATGAGGATGGCGAGCCGGGACAGCCAGATGGCGGCGATGCCGGCCAGGATGCAGGCGGCGCAGGCGAGAAGGCGTTCGGTCCACGCGCCGTGGACTGCGGCATGGAAGAACCAATCGGTGGCGGCGAGGCAGAGGGCGGGGCCGCCGAAGAAGAGAGGGGCGACGGTTGCGGAGCCGTGCCCGAGAGGGTGGGCGATGACGAGTTCGCCGGCGACGGTGAGGGTGACCGGGTCGGCCAGGACGGCGTAGGCGCCGTTCACGCCCAGGCGGACGGATCGTACGGGGTCGGTGGTGGAGGCGACAGGATGGTGGAGGCGACAGGGTGGTGAAGACATCCTCGCCGCCTCCGAAGTGCATCGCCCGCAGGCACTGCTCCGGGCCGTTTCCAGTACGGGCTGTTTCCTCCGCGCCGGGACCAGTTGCAGAGGCGGCTCAGTGATCCAGAGATTGCGCCGCAGGCTGGTCGCCTGCCGCCACACTGCGCCGACTCCGCCCTCAGCACTTGAGCAGCGTCGACAAGGTGGCTCCGAGGGCCAGTTCCGATGCCCGGCGTCCCCAACGCGTCCTCAAACGAGGCCGCAAGGGACCAGATGGAAGGCATGGCGGACGATCCCGCCAGCCCAGAAAGGGTGTCGTACCTGCCCGCAGCGGATTCCCCTTCCAGGAGGCCGGCAAATGACCGAAACCCCCGTCACCCGAGTGGCCCCGGCCCGGTACATGTGGCCGTTGTACGCGGCCGGATTCACCACCGCGTTCGGCGCCCACGGCATCGCCGCGAACCTGGGCGGCCACGGGAGCGGCGCGGTCACCTCGCTGATGGTGCTCGGCGGTCTGCTCGCCCTGTACGACGGCGCCGAGGTGCTGCTCAAACCGGTCTTCGGAACGCTCGCGGACCGTGTCGGGGCGCGCCCGGTCCTGCTCGGCGGGCTCGTCGCGTTCGCCGCCGCCTCCGCCGTGTACGCGGTGGCGGACAGCCCCGGATTGCTGTGGGCGGCGCGCCTCGGTCAGGGTGCCGCCGCGTCCGCCTTCTCGCCCTCGGCCTCCGCGCTGGTCTCCCGGCTGAACCCGGCGGCGAAGCAAGGCAGGGCTTTCGGCAGTTACGGCTTCTACAAGTCCGTCGGCTACACCCTCGGCCCGCTGCTCGGCGGAGTGCTCGTGTGGGCCGGCGGGCTACGGCTGCTGTTCACGGTCCTTGCGGTGCTGGGCGCGGCGGTCGCCGTATGGGCGGGGCTCGCCGTTCCCGTGGTGCCACCACTACCGAAGGCCCGGCAGACGGTGCTCGACCTTGCCAGGCGGCTGACACACCCGGACTTCCTCCGCCCGACCGCGGCACTGGCCGCCGCGACCGCCGCGCTCTCCGTCGGCGTGGGCTTCCTGCCCGTCTCGGGCCGGGCGGCCGGCCTCGGCACGGTCGCCACCGGGGCGGCCGTGTCGGTGCTCGCGGCCTGTGCCGCCGTCGTTCAGCCCCGGGCCGGACGCGCTCTGGACGCCGGACGCCTCACCGCGCGCGGCGGCATCATGGCCGGGCTGCTGCTCGCCGCCGCGGGTTTGGGCTGCGCGACCCTGCCGGGCGTACCGGGGGTGCTGTCCGGCGCGGCCCTGATCGGCACCGGAACCGGCCTGATCACCCCGCTGGGCTTCGCGGCCCTGGCCGCCTCGACTCCCGCCGAGCGGCTCGGCCAGACCATGGGCGCCGCCGAACTCGGTCGCGAACTCGGCGACGCGGGCGGCCCGTTGCTCGTCGCCGCCGTCGCCACGCTCACGACCCTCGACCACGGTTACGCGACTCTGGCCGTGCTCCTCACCATCGCCCCCGCGGCCGCTCTCGTACGCCGAGTCGCCGGACTGCGTATCTCTCGCTGACCGGCTCAGCAGGGCACGTCGAGCGTGACAGCTGCTCCCTTGACTCCCGCAGCCCCCATGGCTCCCGTGGTTCCCGGCGGGATGTTCTCGGCGCGGGCCGTTCCGCCGTGCGAGGCGGCGACCGCGGCGACCAGCGCGAGGCCCAGTCCCGCGCCGGCCGTGGTGCGGCTCGCCTCGGCGCGGCTGAAGCGGTCGAAGGCGTGCGGCAGGAAGTCCGGCGGGAAGCCGGGGCCTTCGTCGGAGACCGACAGGGACAGACGGCCGTCGCGTGTCTCGGCGCGCACCACGATGGCGCCGCGGCCGTGGCGCAGGGCGTTGTCGAGGAGGGTGCCCACGGCCGGTTCCAGCCAGCGGGGGTCGACCCGCACGGTGGCGTGGTCGTACGTGACGGTCAGGGTGCGGCCGTCGCGTTCGGCGGCTGTCCGGTACTGCGCGCAGGTGTCGTCGAGGAGGCGGTCGAGAGTGGTCGGGACGCGTTGGATGCGTTCGCCGCTGCCGAGCTGTTCGAGGTCGAGGAGGGCGTTGGCGAGGGTGACCAGACGGCGCGTCTCGGCGTCGACGGCGCGCAGGGTCTCGGTCAACTCCTCAGCGGTACGCGGCCGGTGCAGGGCGACGTCGAGTTCGGCGCGCATAAGAGTGAGCGGGGTGCGCAGCTCATGGCTGGCGTCCGCGATGAACTGGTGTTCGCGGGCGGCCGAGGCGGCCAGCCGGCCGAGCATCCGGTTGAGGGTGTTCCCGAGCCGGGTGATCTCGTCGTCGCGGTCGGTCGGCACTTCCAGCCGCAGCCCCGGTGACGCGTCGGCGCCGTCGGCGAGGGCCGCGGCACCCACCCGGTAGCGCTCGACGGGACGCAGGGCGGCGCGGGCGGCGCGGTAGCCGACGTACGAGGCTGCCAGCAGCGTGAGCCCCGAGGCGAGGGCGAGCTGGGCGAGGAGCTCGCGCAGTGCCTCGTCGCGGTGGCCTCGCTGGACGGCCGCGATGACGATGCGCGGCTGTCCGTCGGCGGTGACGCGCTCGGCCCGCAGACGCAGGGTGCCGTCGGTGATGGGCAGCAGGGCGCCTATGTCACGGCGGACGACGGCTCCGTGCGCGGCGGCAACGCGTTCGGCCGGCGTGAGCAGTCGCTGATCGCGGACGGCGGCGCTGGAGCGCAGCACCCGGCCGTCGGTGTCGAGGACCTGGCGCAGACTGCCGTTCGGGCCGGCCGGCAGATCCTGGCCGTTGCGGACGGCCCGGTCGAGGGTCTGCTGGTAGGCGGCGAGATCCTCGTCGAGTTGGCTGTCCAGCGCCGTTTCGACGCGCCAGTAGACCAGGCCCGCGGCGCCCGTGAGGACAAGTGTCATGGCGAGCGCGACGACGAGCACCAGGCGGCCGACGACGGGCAACCGCTGGAACTTGTAGATGTTGCCGTGCGCCATCCGGCGGCGCAGCGCGGGCGGCGACATGTCGACCAGCTCGATCTGGTCCGCCCGGCGTACGACTTCGTCAGGGACCGTCTCCTGCTGCCGGATGCCGGTGATGGACTCGACGACGTCGCCCAGCGATTCCAGGTGCTGGATGTTCACGGTGGAGATGACGTCGATACCTGCGGCGAGGAGTTCCTCGACGTCCTGCCACCGCTTGGTGTTGCGCGAACCGGGGATGTTCGTGTGGGGCAGTTCGTCGACCAGGGCCACCTGGGGGCGCCGGGCCAGCACCGCGTCCACGTCCATCTCCGTGAAAACGGTGCCGCGGTACTCCAGTTCCTTGCGCGGAACCTGCTCCAGACCGTGCAGCATCACCTCGGTGCGCGGCCGGTGATGGTGCTCGACGAACGCGACCACGCAGTCGGTGCCCCGCTCGACCCGGCGGTGCGCCTCGGAGAGCATCGCGTACGTCTTGCCCCCCCCGGTGCCGCACCGAGGTAGATCCGAAGTTTGCCGCGTGCCATCTTCTCGTCTCTTCGTCTCTACGGGCGGGGCTGTGGGGTGCCGACCGTGGTCTCGAAAGAGATCCGGTCGGGGATCCGGTCGGGAATTGAGCCAGGGACTCAGCGTTCGAAGCGGTAACCCATGCCGGGTTCGGTGATGAGGTAACGGGGGTGGGCGGGGTCCGCCTCCAACTTGCGGCGGAGTTGGGCCATGTAGACCCGCAGGTAGTTGGTCTTGTCGCTCTGGCTGGCCCCCCACACCTCCTGAAGCAGCTGTTTCTGCGTGATGAGCCGGCCGGGGTTGCAGACCAGGATCTCCATCAGATGCCACTCTGTCGGTGTGAGGCGCACGTCGTGCCCGTCGCGGGTCGCCTTCTTGGCGAGCAGGTCGATGGTGAAACCCTCCGTCGTGACGAATGTCGTCTCGGGGGCCAAGGGGATGTCCTCGGTGCGGCGGACGGCGGCCCGCAGCCGGGCCAGCAGTTCGTTCATGCTGAACGGTTTGGTGATGTAGTCGTCGGCACCCGCGTCGAGCGCGGCGACCTTCTCGTCGGAGGCCCGGCGCGCGGACAGCACCACGATCGGTACGCGGGTCCAGCCGCGGAGGGCTTTGATGACGTCCGTGCCGTCCATGTCGGGCAGTCCGAGGTCGAGCAGGACCACGTCGGGCTGCCGGGCGGCGGCGATCCGCAGGGCGGTGGTGCCGTCGGGGGCCGCGTCCACTCCGTACTTGCGGGCCCGCAGGTTGATCACGAGGGCCCGGACGAGCTGAGGGTCGTCCTCCACCACCAGTACCCGGGTCATCGGTGTGCGCCTTCTCTGTGGGACGGAGGGCCGGAACCTGTGGAACCGGCTTCGTGAACGCGGGAGTCGACGAGCCGGGGTGACTGCCCCGTCCGCCAACTCCCGCGCGGTGTGCGTAAGGCCATCAACTCTTTGCCACGAGTTCCTTGAGTGCGATGTTGAGTTCGAGGACGTTGACACGGGGTTCGCCGATGAAGCCGAGGGTCCGGCCGTCGGTGTGCTCGTCGACCAGCTTCTGCACCTGGGCGACGGGCAGTCGGTTCTTCTCGGCGATGCGGTGCACCTGGATGTCCGCGTACTGCGGGGAGATGTCCGGGTCGAGGCCGGAGCCGGAGGAGGTGACCGCCTCGGCGGGCACGTCCGCGGGCTCGACCGTGTAGCCGGGGACCGAGTTGTCCTTGATGACGGCGGCCTTGGCGTCCTTGACCCACTTGATCAGGTCGGCGTTGTCACCGGAACGGTTGGTGGCGCCGGACAGGATCAGGGAGTACTGGGTGTTGACGCTGTTGGTCCCCAGACCGTTCTGCGGACGGCCCTGGAACCACTTCAGGTCGGGCTCCGGGGTCTCCTGGCCCTTCTTCAAGGGCAGGTTGTACGCCTGCCCGATGAGCGAGGAGCCGACGACCTTGCCGTCCGCCTTGATCTCCGAACCGTTCGCCCTGCCGGGGAAGATCCCCTGGGCGATACCGGTGACGGCGAGCGGATACAGCACGCCGCACACAACCGTCAGGACGAGCAGGGCGCGCAGGCCGGCCCAGAGCAACCGGGCAGTGTTCGTAACCGAGTTGTTCATAGCCGATCAGCCGATTCCGGGGATGAGGGAGATGAGCAGGTCGATGATCTTGATGCCGATGAAGGGGGCGACCAGGCCGCCGAGGCCGTAGATCCCGAGGTTGCGCCGCAGCAGCTTGTCGGCGCTGACCGGCCGGTACTGCACGCCCCGCAGGGCGAGCGGGACGAGCGCGATGATGATCAGCGCGTTGAAGATGACGGCCGAGAGGATCGCGGAGTCGGGTGAGGACAGGTGCATGATGTTGAGCTTGTCCAGGCCCGGGTAGACCGCGGCGAACAGCGCCGGGATGATCGCGAAGTACTTGGCGACGTCGTTGGCGATGGAGAACGTCGTCAACGCGCCCCGGGTGATAAGCAGTTGCTTGCCGATCTCGACGATCTCGATGAGCTTGGTGGGGTTGGAGTCCAGGTCCACCATGTTCCCGGCCTCCTTGGCGGCCGAGGTGCCGGTGTTCATGGCCACGCCCACGTCGGCCTGCGCGAGGGCGGGGGCGTCGTTGGTGCCGTCGCCGGTCATCGCGACGAGCTTGCCGCCCGCCTGCTCCCGCTTGATGAGCGCCATCTTGTCCTCGGGGGTCGCCTCCGCGAGGAAGTCGTCGACACCCGCCTCCTCGGCGATCGCCTTGGCGGTCAGCGGGTTGTCACCGGTGATCATGATGGTCTTGATGCCCATGCGGCGCAGCTCGTCGAACCGCTCCCGCATGCCGTCCTTGACGACGTCCTTGAGGTGGATGACGCCCAGGATCCGGGCGCCCCTGCCGTCATGGACGGCCACCAGCAGCGGGGTGCCGCCGGCCTCGGAGATGCGGTTGGCCAGGGCCTCGGCGTTCGTCGAGACGGTGCCGCCCTGTTCCTTGACCCAGGTGATGACCGAACCGGCCGCGCCCTTGCGGATCTTCCGGCCGTCGACGTCCACACCCGACATCCGGGTCTGGGCGGTGAAGGCGATCCACTCGGCGCCCGCCAGTTCGCCCTGGTGCCGCTCGCGCAGCCCGTACTTCTCCTTCGCCAGTACGACGATGGAACGGCCCTCGGGTGTCTCGTCGGCCAGCGAGGAGAGCTGGGCCGCGTCGGCGACCTCCGCCTCGGTCGTCCCCGTCACCGGGACGAACTCCGAGGCCTGCCGGTTGCCCAGCGTGATGGTGCCGGTCTTGTCCAGCAGCAGCGTCGACACGTCGCCCGCCGCCTCGACGGCCCTTCCGGACATGGCGAGTACGTTGCGCTGGACCAGCCGGTCCATGCCGGCGATGCCGATCGCGGAGAGCAGGGCCCCGATGGTGGTCGGGATCAGGCAGACCAGGAGGGCCACCAGGACGACCATCGTCAGGTGCGTGCCCGCGTAGTTCGCGAACGGCGGCAGGGTGGCCACCGCGAGCAGGAAGACGATGGTCAGGGACGCGAGAAGGATGTTCAGCGCGATCTCGTTGGGCGTCTTCTGCCGGGCCGCGCCCTCGACCAGGGCGATCATCCGGTCGATGAAGGTCTCGCCGGGCTTCGTCGTGATCTTGATGACGATCCGGTCGGAGAGGACCTTCGTGCCGCCGGTGACGGCCGAACGGTCGCCGCCGGACTCCCGGATGACCGGGGCCGACTCGCCGGTGATGGCCGACTCGTCGACGGACGCGACACCCTCGACGACGTCACCGTCGCCGGGGACGATGTCGCCCGCCTCACAGACGACCAGGTCACCCACGCGCAGTTCGGTTCCGGGCACCTGCTCCTCGGACGTGCCGTCCTCGGAGAGCCGGCGCGCGACCGTGTCGGTCTTGGCCTTGCGCAGGGTGTCCGCCTGCGCCTTGCCGCGGCCTTCGGCGACCGCCTCCGCCAGGTTGGCGAAGACGACGGTGAGCCACAGCCAGGCGCTGATCGCCCAGCCGAACCAGTCGCCCGGGTCCTTGAAGGAGAAGACCGTCGTCAGGACGGAGCCGACGAGGACGACGAACATCACGGGGGACTTGACCATCACCCGCGGGTCGAGCTTGCGGAACGCGTCCGGCAGCGACTTGAGAAGCTGCTTGGGGTCGAACAGGCCCGCGCCGACCTTTCCTTCGTCCTTGTGGCCGGTCGGCACATCGCTGTGCGGCGCCCGAGTGGGAGTAGTCGTGGACACAGCGTCCTCTTGGTTGTCTATGCGTGTGGTCATGACGCCAGCCCCTCGGCCAGCGGGCCCAGCGCGAGGGCCGGGAAGTAGGTCAGACCGGTGATGATCAGGACCGCGCCCACCAGCAGCCCGGTGAACAGCGGCTTCTCGGTGCGCAAAGTGCCCGCGGTCGCCGGCACCGGCTTCTGCTCCGCCAGCGAACCCGCCAGCGCCAGCACGAACACCATCGGCACGAACCGGCCCAGCAGCATGACCAGCCCGATCGTGCTGTTGAACCACTGCGTGTCCGCGTTCAGCCCGGCGAAGGCCGAGCCGTTGTTGTTGGCACCCGAGGTGTAGGCGTAGAGGATCTCGGAGAACCCGTGCGCACCGGAGTTGGTCATCGAATGGCCCGGGGTGGACAGGGCCATCGCGGCGGCGGTGAAGACGAGCACCAGTGCCGGGGTGATGAGGATGTAGCAGGCCGCGAACTTGATCTCACGGGTGCCGATCTTCTTGCCGAGGTACTCGGGGGTGCGGCCGACCATCAGGCCGGCGATGAACACCGCGATGATCGCCATGATCAGCATGCCGTAGAGGCCGGATCCGGTACCACCGGGCGCGATCTCACCCAGCTGCATGCCCAGCATCGTGATCCCGCCGCCCAGACCCGTGAACGAGGAATGGAAGGAGTTCACCGCACCCGTCGACGTCAGCGTCGTGGCCACCGCGAAGATCGACGAGGCGCCGACGCCGAACCGGGTCTCCTTGCCCTCCATCGCCCCGCCCGCGATGTCGAACGCGGGACCGTGGTGGTGGAACTCGGTCGCCATCATCAGCGCGGTGAAGCCGATCCAGATGGTGACCATGGTGGCGAGGATCGCGTAGCCCTGCCGGATACTGCCCACCATCTGACCGAAGGTGCGGGTCAGCGCGAACGGGATGACCAGCAGCAGGAAGATCTCGAACAGGTTCGAGAACGGCGTCGGGTTCTCGAAGGGATGCGCGGAGTTGGCGTTGAAGTAACCGCCACCGTTCGTGCCCACCTCCTTGATCGCCTCCTGCGAGGCGACAGCGCCACCGTTCCACTGCTGCGAGCCGCCGAAGAACTGGCCCACCGAGTGGATACCGGCGAAGTTCTGGATCGCACCACAGGCCACCAGCACGACCGCCGCGACCACCGACAGCGGCAGCAGGATGCGGACCGTGCCGCGCACCAGGTCGGACCAGAAGTTGCCCAGCTCACCGGTCCGCGAGCGGGCGAAGCCACGCACCAGCGCCACGGCCACCGCCATGCCGACGGCCGCGGAGACGAAGTTCTGCACCGCCAGACCGGCGGTCTGCACGACATGGCCCATGGCCTGCTCGCCGTAGTACGACTGCCAGTTGGTGTTCGTCACGAACGACGCGGCGGTGTTGAACGCCTGGTCGGGGTCGATCGCCGTGAAGCCCAGCGAGCCGGGCAGGTGACCCTGCACGCGCTGCAGAAGATAGAGGAACAGGACACTGACGGCCGAGAAGGCCAGCACACCGCGCAGATACGCGGGCCAGCGCATCTGCGCATTCGGGTTGGCACCGATGCCCTTGTAGATCCACTTCTCCACGCGCAGGTGCTTGTCGGAGGAGTAGACCCGGGCCATGTAGTCGCCCAGGGGACGGTAGGCGAGGGCCAGCGCCGCTATCAGAGCCAGCAACTGGAGCACGCCGGCGAGAACGGGACTCATATCGAGGCTCAGAACCTCTCCGGGAAGACGAGGGCGAGGACGAGATAGCCCAGCAGGGCGACGGCCACGATCAGGCCGACGACGTTCTCGGCGGTCACAGCTTCGTCACCCCCTTGGCGACGAGGGCCACCAGCGCGAACACCGCGATCGTGGTGACGACGAAGGCCAGGTCGGCCATCGTGAGCTCCTAGAAGAGGTGCGGATCGAACGGACGATTAGAGGAAACCGTCTCCCTGGCCGAATTCGAGCGCCGTTGACGGCTCCCATACGGAGGCTCGGACACCTTTGACGGAACTCTTACGGCCTACTCATCCATCTACCGGAACCGATCCCCCATCCGCCTGAGACGTCGACGGCCCGCGCCATCGAGGTGCGGGAATCCCCTTCCGGCAGGCCATGCCACACCCTGGCGTCAAGAACGAGCAGGGTGCCCATCAGAGTCCCGTCAAGGCATGCGGTTCCGGCCTCCCCGGGCCTCTGCCTTCGGCAGCATGGAACGCCGCTACGACGCGCGACACGACGCGATCCGCACTCCTCCAGAGCCGCCCGCGGAAGTGGCGCACGACCGCCTCTGGGCAAGGGATCTGCGCAGCTCGATCCGCTGCGCGGCCGTACTGCTCACCACTCTCCTGCTGATCGACTGGGGAGCGGGCACGTTCACCCCCCCCTGCGCGGCGCGCTGTGGGCCGGGCTCGGCGTGCTCCTGTTCCTGGTGCTGTACCCGCCCAGGGTCAGCGTGGGAAAGGGCTGGCTGGCCTCACGCGGACTGCTGCGGAAGCGGCGGGTTCGCACCGACCTGCTGGTGTCGGTGCGCTGTCTGGACGGCGTCTCGCAGCGGCTCCTCCTGCGGGACGCGTCCGGTGTGCGGGTCGAGATCAACCCCCGGGTCCTGGTGGACAACCCCGAACTGTGGCACCGCCTGGACGAGGACGCCCAGAAGTCGGCGGTGTCCGGATCGCTCACCTGCGGGGCGACCGCGCTGCGCCAGGTCTCGGAGCGGATCGATCGTGAGACCGCCCTGACCGTCTTCAAGGTCTCCGGGCTGGGCTGAGCCCGCGCCGCCCTCATCCCCGTCTGTCCACCGGATGCGGCTGCACCCCGGTCATGAGGATGTCCAGACCGCGCCGCGTCGTCGCCAGCACGACTCGGTCGGCCGCCCGAAGCACCCGCCCGTGGGGTGGACGCCAGTCGAAGCCGGGCCGGCGGAACCGGACCCCCGCGAGAGTGTCCCCGGACGAGGAGGCGGGGTGCGCCGTGGCTGAGCCGACGGCGAGGACCCGCCACTCGTGCTCGCGGAACGCCTCATGAACGAGCGTCCCTCGAGTTCGGGGTGCCCGGCCACGTCGACCACCGTGAACAGCAGCGAGCCCCGCTCGACCGGCATCACTCCCAGCACATGGCGGCCCATCATCGCGGCAGCGAAGGAGGGCGCCGCGAGCGCCGAAACGCTGCGGCTGCGGGTGGGCGCGTCGGGGTAGGAGGCGCGCAGGGTGCGCGATCTGCTGTACCGGTTCTACCGCCGATGCGCCGAAGCCGACCTTCCCGAACTGCAGCGCCTAGCCACAACCGTCGAGACATGGTGGCCAGAGATCCTTGCGTTCCTGCACACCGGGATCACCAACGCCGGCCCCGAAGGCACCAACCGGGTCATCAAGACAATCGCCCGCGACGCCTACGGCTTCCGCAACCCCGGCAACCAGCGCTTACGCACCCGCTGCGCGACCAACCCGTCGAGCCCGTGGACACCTCGATGCCCGCTAATTTCGTTGAGCTTGCACCCTGCAATCGTGTTGGCTAGCGGCACCGAACTGTCAGTACCGCAGGTGTCCGCTTGGCTGTAGCAGGGAGTTAAACGTGCAGGACATTGTTGTCGACCCCGTTGCCCACAATCGAGCAGCCTGGGACAAGTACGCCCAAGAGGGCAACGAGTGGTCGAGGCCGGTGAGTGCTGAGGATGTCGAGCGCGCCCGCATGGGCGACTGGTCGATTGTTCTCATCGGGCGTGAGCCAGTCGACCGCTCCTGGCTGCCGACGGACCTGACCGGCAAGGACGTGTTGTGCCTGGCCTCCGGCGGTGGCCAGCAGGGTCCGATCCTCGCCGCCGCAGGGGCGCGGGTCACCGTATTCGACAACTCACCCCGCCAGCTCGGCCAGGACCAGATGGTGGCGGCGCGCGACGGACTCGAGCTGCGCACCGTCCTAGGCGACATGCGCGACCTCAGCGCCTTCGGCGACGCAACATTCGACGTCGTATTCCATCCGGTCTCTAACCTATTCGTACCAGACTTGGCAGCGGTGTGGCGTGAGTGCTTCCGCGTCCTGCGACCGGGCGGAACTCTGCTCGTGGGCTTCCTCAACCCTGATGCGTACTTGTTCGACCACGAGGCGCTCGACGAGCGCGGCGAGCTGATCGTCGTGCACAAGCTGCCCTACAGCGATGTCACGCAGTACTCCGCCGAGGAACGCGCCACGAAGTTCGGCGCGGACGCCCCTCTTGAATACAGCCACACCCTCACCGACCAGATCGGCGGGCAACTCGCCGCGGGGTTCGTCCTCACCGGCTTCGCGGAAGCGCCGGACCGATCCAACGCATCCGCTCAATACATGTCGAACTATTTTGCGACGCTGGCGGTCAAGCCGGGCTGACCCAGCCGTGGGCCGGCCGAGACGGCCGTGTCTCCGAATGGCCAAGTGGAGCGCTGTGCCAGCCCGACCCCCCACTAACTTCGCCGAGCCCGTATAGGTCTGTCATTTCGTCCCGTATGCGTCCATCAGCCGTCCCTCACCGGCCCCGCAGTGTCGAGAGCCGCGCCCGTCTGGTCGGCGAGGGTGACCGCGACCAGGCGTGCCTGGAGCGGCGGTACGGGGCCCGGGCCGGGGGTGAGCATGAAGCGGCCCAGGTAGCGGCCGTTGCGGTGGGTACGCAGTTCGATCTCGCCGTCCGGCCAGCCGCTCGCGTCGAGATCCCGGTGCCGCCGCCCGACCGCCAGGTTGCCGTCCTGTTCCAGGCGCGGCGGCTGCCCCATCAGGGTGCCGTACTCGAAGCGGCAGCCGCGCAGGCCGAGGAGTTCGGTCAGCTCGCGGCGGACGTGGTCGACCACGGTGTCCGAGGACTTCGCGGACTGGGCGAGCTCGGCCGTCTCGTGGATCCGGGCCAGGTGTCCCGCGTCCGTCACGGTGATCGCTTCGAGGCGGCGGGCGCGGGCCGCGAGCTGGGACACGATCAGGCCGACGATCAGCAGCAGGACGGCCGTCTCGATGTCCGCGGACGCGGTGATGTCGAAGGTCTGGTACGGACGGGTGAGGAAGAAGTCGAACCAGGCCGCCGCCGACAGCGCCGCGACCGCACCAGCCGTACGGCTGCCGATCGCCGCGACCGCGACGACCACCACGACCACCACGACCAGGATCAGCGCCGCGTTGGTACGCGACAGATCCGTTCGGAAGGGCACGAGGGCGAGTGCCACCAGGAACGGGCCCAGGAGACCCGCCACCAGGGCGAGCCGGTCCCGTATCGGATATCCGGTCATCACGCCGTCACCTCCTGCGCTCGTCACGACGGCTCCGAGCCCCTGTGTCCTGGCGCTCACGAGTCCTGGTGTGCCGCTTTCGGTGTTCATACGCTGCCTCCTACGCTCCGCGGATCACCGGGGTGCTCCGCCCGCTCGGCGAACGGCAGGGACAGGACCATGGTCAGGCCGCCGCCGGGGGTGTCCTCCGGGGCGAGAGTGCCGTCCATCGCCTCGGTCAGCCCCCGGGACAGGGCCAGGCCCAGCCCGAGGCCGGTGGTGTTGTCGGTGTCGCCCTGTCGCTGGAAGGGTTCGAAGAGCCGGTCGCGGTCGGCGGATGATGAGTCCTTCGAGGATCTTGGAGGAAGTGACTGCCTTTTCGCTCATACCGGACGGCGAGTCGGCGGTAGCCCGACGGCCAGGAGATGGACCTCTCGATCTTCCAGCGTGGCGTCCGAGTCGTTCGGAGGACTCGATACCGGGCGGGCGATATGGGCGAGCTTCTACCGTGCGGCGGACAAGTCACTGGAGTGGCAACGGTGTTGAGTGGTCGTGAGTCAGGTGGCGCGGAAGGTGACGCGGACGGTCAGTCCTCCGTCCCGGCCGGGGTGGGCGGTGATGTCCGCGCGGTGGGCATCGGCGATGGATCTGGCGATGGACAGGCCCAGGCCGTGACCGGTGGTACCGATACGGTCCTGGCCGAGGCGGCGGAAGGGCTCGAAGAGGTCGGCGACCTGGTCCGGTTCGATGGTGCTGCCGGTGTTGGCAACGGTCAGGGCACGGTCGGTGAGATGGACGGTGACGGTGCCGCCGGGCCGGTTGTACTGCAGGGCGTTGTCGAGCAGGTTCGTCTGCAGGTGACGCAGCAGAGTGGGATCGCCCTCGACCCGGAGCGGCTGGTCCGCCGTCAAGGTGAGCGAGAGGTCCTTCGCCCGGGCGGCGGGCTGCAGTGCGCCGGTCAACTGGCGTGCCATCGCGGCGAGGTCGACCTCTTCGGTCTCCTGCAGGCCGCTGTCGCTGCGGGCCAGAACGAGCAGTGAGTCGATCAGTGTCTCCGCCTCGCGGTTGACGGCCAGCAGGTCCTCTCGTACGTCCGCCAAGCCGTCGGGCAGGGGGTCGGCCAGTCCGACCTGCAGGCTTGTCCGCTGCACGGCCAGCGGGGTGCGCAGTTCGTGCGAGGCGTTGGTGACGAAGCGGCGCTGGCCGGCGAACGCCTTCTCCAGGCGTTCGAGCATGATGTCGAAGGTGTCGGCGAGTTTGTGGAGCTCGTCGTCCGGTCCGGTGAGAGCGAGACGCTCGTGCAGGTTCTCCTCACTGATCCTGCGCGCCGCGTCCGTCACCGCCGCCACCGGCCGCAGCGCACGCCCGGCGATCCACCACCCCACGACAGAAGCGAGCAGGGTGATCAGTACCAGCCCGACGCCGGACCACAGGAGCATCTGCTGCAGCGCCGCGCCCTGTACGGCGGCCACCGTCCGGTCGACCAGCTTGAGGGCGATGCCGTCGGAGTCGGTGCCGTGCGGGAGGGGGAGGCTCGTCCCACCCGGGGTCGTCGGGCTCACCGGCGTGGTCGTGCCCGTCGGACTCGCCACGCTGACCGGCCCCACAGGGCCGACGCCGGAGACCACATCGATGTCCCGCACCTGCTGGGTGGTTCCGTAGCGAGCCAGCACCACCACGAAGGCCAACAACACGGCCCCCGCCAGTACGAACAAGACGGCGAAGGCGGCGGCGATCCTGCCCCGGAAGGGCATCTTGCGCAGGGGGCGGCGCATGCGGGCCGACCAGGTCAACGGCACAGCCGATACCCCTCACCGGCGTCCGCCACGATCGCGTCCGGCAGGCCGAGTTTGCCCCGCAAGCGACTGACGGTGGCGCGGACCGCGCTCGTGCGCGGGTCCAGGTGCTCGTCCCAGACGGAACGCACCAACTCCCGGTGTGTGACGGCCTCGCCGCGTGCCTCGACCAGCATCAGGAGCACGGCGAACTCCTTGGGCGTGAGATCGACCGCCCGGCCGTCCACGCGCACTTCGTGCCGGGACAGGTCCAGAGAGATCCCCTGATAGTGATGGACGACCGGCGACGCCGTGGGCGTACGCCGGCTCAGTGCCCGCACCCGGGCGACCAGTTCGGTGAAGTCGAAGGGCTTGGTGAGATAGTCGTCGGCTCCCAGGCGCTCCAGGCCGTAGACCCGGTCCTCGAGTGTGTCGGCCGCGGTCAGCATCAGGATCATCGGCGGATCCGCCCGTCCGCGGAGCCGGAGACAGACCGCGTCGCCCGTCATCACCGGCAGATCGCGGTCGAGGACGAGCACGTCGTAGTCGGCAAGCAGGCACATCCGTTCGGCCTCGTCGCCCGATGCGGCGATGTCGACCGCCATGGACTGCCTGCGCAGGCCGGTGGCGATGGTCCGCGCCAGGATCGCGTGATCCTCGGCTACCAGAACTCTCATGTGATCAGAAGACCACGCCCGCGTGTACAGCGAGATAAACGCCGTCCGGTGCGTTCGCCCACGAACCGTCCGGACCCAGCGCCCGATCAGCCCATCCCGGTGGGCGAACCCGGGAGCTGCGACTTTATGCGGCCGTAACAGCCTTTATGTCGCTGTGCGGGTCCGGCTGTTGTCCTGCGTCCATGAACTTCGTCAAGCGGGCTGCCTTCAGCCTGGGGGCCAGAAGAGGAAAGACCAGCCTTCTGCTCGGCATTTTCCTGGTGGTCTGCACACTGCTGCTGGGCGGCTTCCTGCTCCGGGACGCGACCACCCGCCAGGAGGCCGAGGCCCAGCGGCGTATCGGCGTGGACGTCACTGTGCGCGGCGCCAAACTGACCTCACACACGGTAGACACGCTCGGTTCCTCCCCGGTGGTGCAGCGGTACAACCCGGTGCTGCGCGGAGTGAGCAAGCCTCCGGGGCTGCCTCTCGTGACCTCGAACCTGCCGAAACCCGGCCGACCGGAAGGAGGCAGCGACCGGGGCCAGGACGGACTGGCGGTGAACGGCATCCGTGACTCGGGGATGCTCCTCGACTTCTCCACCGGCCGTTCCACGATCGTTGCCGGTCGCGGGCTCACCTCGCAGGACAACGCCCGCAAGGTCGTTCTGGTCAACCAGCGCCTGGCCGCGAAGAATCATCTGAAGGTCGGCGACACCGTCCCCCTGGCCTCCCCCGACGGCAAGCACACGGACTCCTTCACCGTCGCCGGCGTGTACGAGGACTCCCGCCAGGACCCGCCCCAGTGGGTGGCGCCCAGCGAGCTGTCCGCGAACCAGGTGTACGCCCCGGCCGCCGCCCTGTCCGTGCTCGGCTTCGGAACCAAGCCCGACGAAGCCGTCTTCAAGATCCGCTCTCCCGAGCAGGCCCGGCAACTGCACACGGAAGCCGCCCGGTTGCTCGGCACCGACGGCTTCCGCTTCGACATCAACGACAAGGCGTACCGCGACCAGGTCCTGCCACTGCAGCGGGTCGGGACGTTCACCACCGCCCTGGTCTGGCTGATCACCCTGTCCGGAGCGGTGATCCTCACCCTGATCGTGACCATGACGATCAGGGACCGCCGCGACGAACTGGGCATGCTGCTCGCCCTGGGCGAGAAGAAGTGGAAACTCATCGGCCAGCACACCGTGGAGGTCGCGGCCGTCCTGCTGCCCGCCCTCGCTCTGGCAGCCCTGGCCGGCCAGTCCCTGGCCCACCACGCGGGCACCATGCTGCTGGTTCGCGAGCAGCACAGCGTCACCGCCGGCCAGAACCCCGCCGACCAGAACCCCACGGTGTCAAACATCCGCATGGACATCGGCGACCTCGGCAAGGTCGCCGCCATCGGCCTGGGCATCGCCCTGGTCGCCACCGCCGTCCCCGGCATCGGGATTCTCCGACTGCACCCGCGCTCCATCCTCACCGACACCGAATAGGCCCACCCCTCATGAACTTCATCAAACGCGCCGGCCTGAGCCTGTGGTCACGCAAAGCCAGAACCCTGATCACCCTGGGCACCTTTCTGGTCATCTGCACCATGGTGCTCGCCGGGTTCCTCATCGGAACCGCCACCGGACGCGCCGCCGACAGCGCCGAACGCCGCCTCGGCGCCGCCGTCACCCTTGAGATGGATCTCACCGGCGCGGGGGGCGGCATGCCGGGCCAGGCCCCGCAGATCGGCTCGGACGTCGTCGACAGGATCGGCGGATCCCCGCTGGTGGCCAAGTACAACTACACGTACAACGACGGAACCACGCTGCTCGGCGGCCTCGAACTCACCAGCAGCAAACGTTTCGCGTCCGATGCGCCCGCCACCTACACCCTGGCCGCCGGCGTCCGGGACTCCTCCCTGCTCCCCGATTTCGCCAGCGGCAACTGGAAGCTGCTGTCCGGCGAGCATGTCACCGCCGCCGATCAGAACCACAACGAGGTCCTGATCGAGGAACGGCTGGCGAGCAAGAACCACCTCAAGGTCGGCGACAAGATGACGCTGTCCGAGAACGACCCCACCGGCAAGGGCAAGGCCGTCTTCACCGTCAAGGGCATCTACCACAACCCCTCCGACCAGCCCGACCCCGACTACCAGCAGGCCCCGGGCGACAAGCTGATCGTCCCGGCCGGCGCACTGGGCAAGCTCAACTCCGGCGGCAAGCAGGGCCCGACCCCCCTGCAGGGCGCGACCTTCCAGCTGAAGGACGCCGCCGCGTTCGACGCCTTCCACGCACAGGCCGACCGTACGGCCGGGAACGCGCTGAAGGGATTCAAGCTCAGCATCAACGACAAGGCTCTGAAGCAGATGACCGGTCCCCTGGACAGTGTCACCACCTCCGCGACCGCGGCCATGTGGCTGATCGGCATCGCCGGGGGCCTCGTCCTGGGTCTGCTCGCCACTCTCGCGGTCAAGCAGCGCCGCACGGAGTTCGGCATCCTGCTGTCCTTGGGCGAGACGAAGTGGAAGCTGGTCGCCCAGCAGTGCGTCGAGATCGTCGTCGTCGCGGTCCTCGCCATCGGTCTGAGCTCGGTGTTCGCCCAGAACCTGACTCAGAAGGCAGGCGACACGTTGCTGCACGACCAGGCCGCCTCGGCCCAGCGGAAGATCAACGCCTGGCAGCCGCCGCCCCCCGGCTCCACCGGACTGGAACAGGGCATCGACCCGAACTCCGCGCCGGTCAAGGGCGCCGACCCCATAGACAAGATCACTGTCCGGCTGCAGCCGTCGGACGTCGCCACCGTCGCCGGTATCGGTCTGGGCATCGGTCTGCTGGCCACCGCGATTCCCGCCGCCTCCGCGCTGCGCCTCAACCCCCGCCGCATCCTCACCAAGGGCAAGTGACCGCCATGAACCAGACCGCACCCGCCATCACGCCGCCCGCCCTGCAGTTCACGGATGTCAGCCACGTCTACCAGAACCAGCGACGCCGGACCACTGTGCTCAAGCAGATCGACCTGGCCTTCGAACGCGGCACCTTCTACACCGTCCTCGGCCCCTCGGGCAGTGGCAAGACCACGCTCCTCAGCCTGGCCAGCGGGCTGGACAGCCCCACCAAGGGAACCATTCGCTTCGACGGACAGGACCTGGCCGAACTCGGCCTGGGCCGCTACCGCAACAAGCACGCAGCCACCGTCTTCCAGCAGTACAACCTGCTCACCTATATGACGGCGCTGCAGAACGTCATCACCGCCATGGAGATCACCGGCGCCAAG
Organism: Streptomyces rhizosphaerihabitans; assembly: GCF_025399795.1. Lineage (GTDB taxonomy): Bacteria > Actinomycetota > Actinomycetes > Streptomycetales > Streptomycetaceae > Streptomyces > Streptomyces rhizosphaerihabitans. The sequence goes on from NZ_JAODTZ010000021.1 coordinate 137,829, forward strand.
CCGGCCACGGGACGGCGCAAAGCTCATGCGCTGGAACTGCTCGCCAAAGTCGGCCTCGACCCCGACACGGCCGACCGCAACGTCCTCAAACTCTCCGGCGGGCAGCAACAACGCGTCGCCATCGCCCGGGCCCTCGCCTGCGACGTGGACATCCTCTTCGCCGACGAACCGACCGGAAACCTCGACGAGGACACCGCCGACGGCATCATCGGCATCTTCCAGGAGCTGGCCCACACGCAGAACAAGTGCGTCATCGTGGTCACCCACAGCCAGACCCTCGCCGCCCGGTCCGACCGGACGCTGACCCTGCGCAAGGGCAAGGTCGCCGTGGGAGCCGCCTGAGCTTCGGCTCCTCCCCACCCCGGCCACGTTGCGCCCCCGCCCGCAGGAGGGGCGGGGCGCCGACCGGCGCCTCACGAGACATGCCCTCAGGTAGATTCCGGGCGACTCTGCCGCGCATGCGGCGCAGGCCGGCCAGTGTGCAGTGGCCGACTGCGCCGGTTCGGGCGAGCCGATATCGAGGGTGATGGTGTGTTCGGCCTCGACGGTGAGGCCGCCGGCCGTGTATTCGGCTCTTCGGTCGGGGCCGTTTCCTTGGCTCCCAGGAGCCCCGCACACGTACTCCTCGCAGGGCTGTGGCCCAGAGTCTCCGGCCCCAGACGGTCACCGCATGGAACGCCCTGAGCCACACCCGGACGACTCGTCGGACAACGTCTCCGGCGCACTCCTGCGGTACCTCCGGCCTCAGATGCGGCGTTTCCCGCGGTTGGCGGGGCGGTCCAGGAGGCTCACGACCCAGCCGAAGGAGAAACCGAGGGGAACGGTGACCACGACGACGTTCTCCAGCGGAAACCAGGCGAAGTCCTGCTCGGGGAACAAGGCCAGCGGGGTACCGGAGAGAGCCCCGCTCGGGACGTTCCCGGCCGTCTCGGCGTAACCGCCACCCACAGCAGAGCGCCTCGCAGGCGGACCTTTCCGGTCACCTTCAGCCTCAACGCGGCCTCAATGAGGCCCCAGAAGACCAGACCGAAGGCACACGGGAGCATCTCGCCAGCTCGGAAAGGGTCCCGAACTCGCCCGCAGCGGACCTCCCTTCCAACGCGCAGAAACTCTGCCCCAGGTACTCGGGGCGCAGCCTCTGTGGCCGTTGTCGCAGGCCAGCACGTATACGCAGAGCATGACTCCGAGTCAACAATATGCCGAATCGATCAAGGCCCGCCAAGCCCAGCGAGGATGAACAGCGGGCTCAGTCGGCTCGTCTCCATCGCGGCCCATTGATGGACAGGCCCCACCGGCCGCAGGGTTGACACGCGGCCATACTCGCTCACGTGAGGCCAGCCGCAGTCCGCCGCCCCCTTCCCACGCGCGATAAAGCAACGGAGTCGCTTCACGCAAGACATGCACGGAACGTCACCCGCTCGCTACCCTGAGATTCCAGGTTTTGGGTGCGACGGGGGGATAGACGTGGACGCTTTGACGCTTGCTGCGGCTTCCGCGGTGGTGGGGACAATGGCTACGCAAGCTTGGGAGCAGGCGCGCCAGGCGGTGGTGGCGTTTTGGCGGCAGCGGCATCCAGAAGAGGTCCCGGCCATAGACGCGGAACTCGTCTACGGTCACGCCCAAGTGACGGAGGCGCTGGCGGTCGGGGACCGTTCAGTCGAAGAGGCACTGATCGGCGATTGGCAGCGAAAACTCCGTCGACTCCTAACGGCGGACCCGACATTGGGCGCCGAGTTGCAGCGCGTACTTGACGAGGAGCTGACGCCGCTGCTGCCGGATGTCGAAGCCGCCCGGATCACCAAGATCAGGATGAGTGCCAAGGTCTCCGGTCACGGCAGGGCGTATATGTCGGCCCGCGACATGACGATCAACGAGGGTCCGTCATGACACAGGTACCGCCCTCATCTCCGCGCGAGGAGCCCGATCAACCCGAAATGTACGCCGCAGTGAGCGACGACGGCATAGCACATATGGCCCTCGGTGACATGAAGGTGGACAACAGCTCACGCACCAAGCACATCTTCAAGCAGATGGGTGCATTTCACATAGTGATGCTGGTGGCGGTCGCGGTTGTCGCGATCCTTTCCGTCGCATGGCTCGTCATACGCGTGACCGACGACAACGCAGGACCGTCGGACACAGCCCCCGTGAGCACAGAGATCACCATCGAGCCGAGTTCCGGTCCACTGGGGACCCCTGTGCACATCTCTGGCAGCGGCTTCGAACCAGGAAACATCGTGCAAGTGCTCTGCCAGGATCCAATGAGTCCGCAACTTGGCCAGTTTCGCGCTGCAGACGATGGTTCGTTCACTGGCGAGATCCGCATTCCACAGGATGAATGGATCAGCCATGTTGGTATGCAACTCGCGATCGTCGCGGCCAGCGGACAGGCCCAAGACTCAGACCGACAGGGGTTGGCCTTCTTCGCGGTGCGCCGGTGAGACGTCGTCTCCCGCACCTGGCGGCTGGAGCCCTCAGCAGGTCATAGATCTGGTGTCGCGCCAGAGCCTATTGGGGCTGCCGGAGGACTTCTCTGTCCACGTTCCGGAGGGTGGTGTAGTGACGCTGGCGGGCGATGGCTCCGGTGTCGTTGCTCATGGCAACCCAGGGGGACGGTGAGTCGCCGGCCGCCTCCGAGCCGCTCTGATTCCCGCCCGAGCTCGAGTCGCCGTAGGCGACGCGTCCGAGTTCAACTGTGAAGGTCGGGAGGGGCGGCGCCCTACCCCCGCGTCATGCCTCACACCCTCCGTTCGGTCGACATCGAGGACGAGACCATCGCCGAACTGGAGATGCTCATCGGCTACGACGACCTGGTCGGCGAAGCGACGAGGATCAGCAACCGACTGCGGGGCCCGCTGACGCAGATCCACCCGTCGCTGGAGCAGGTGCTGGGCCCGCGAGTCCAGCATCCGACCGTACTCAAGCTCGTGGACCAATTCGTTCGCCAGCACAGATCCGCAAAGAGGCTGCCGACGGCTCCGCAGGCGCGCGCCCGGGATGCCCTCCTGGGCCGTTTCCAGTACGGGCAGTTTCCCCGCGCGCTACAACAGGGCCGCAATCGACGCCCACGCCTGGGGACGTTCCCGGCCACATCAGCGCCGCCCGCCACGCACAACAGGGCGCCTCGCAGGCGGCCCGTCGGAATACCTGCGGCCTCAACGCGGCCCCAACCACGCTCCCGCGCGCCGGTTCAAGCCGTTGCCGCCACCCACCCGAACTGAGGTCCGCCGCATTCCCACAGGTCGGGGCAGCATCAACTGCAGCCGATGCAGACACCGTTGAACTCGCGAGCAGCGGATTCAATCCGTTGACCCAAAGCCCTGAATCCATGCCCTCGGTTTGGCGTTTCCGCAGGTCACAGGCCTGCGCGGTGGGGTGGGCGGGACTCGAACCCCCCGGCCGACGGATGATGAGTCCTTTGAGGATCTTGGCGGCCCTTGCCGATCTACGCCCATCCTTGGCGTTTTGGCTGGTCAAAGTGGGTGAGCTGTGTCGGCATCCATTCGCCTTGTCAGTCTGTTCCTATCCTTGCGTCCCGAACGCGTCCCCAATCGATCGCTCGGCCAACCCGGTCCGGCTGCGCCAAGCCGTTACCGTAGCCCGTAAAGGGGGCTCGAACTCGCGCGCAGTGGATCCCCTGGCCGCCTCCTTGTGGTGCACGGTCCGTCACCCCGGACCGCGGTGGTCACCGTGTTTCGCGCTGCCTGTCCAAGGATCACGCAGGGCACGGATGTACTCGCGCGGCATCATGTCCGGGCGTCGCCCGGGTACGAGGAACGGACGGCTGCCGGGCGTCTGCCGGACCAGGTCGAGGACTATGCTGCTGTTCGGGCGTCCCAGACCCTGGCGGCTTGTCGTTGCTCGACACAGATGGCTGCAGGGAGCGGACTCTTCGTCTGTGACCCGGCGCATCCCTGGAGGAACTGGGCGGGTCCGGTGTGCTGTCGGACCGGCCGTTGCTCCGCCGACCGTACGCCCTGCCGGCAGCGCGCCATGGGGCCGGGATCCCCGGCGTCACCCCGTCCGCTGCCGGATGGTCCACCGAATCGAGGCATCATGCCCCGGCCGCAGCTCGCCGTCTACCGCCATGGCCGAGGGAAGCGGGTACTGATCACCCTGGCCGGTGAGATCGACCTGGAATCGACCCCCCTGGTACGCACGGCACTGGCGCGATGTCTGAGCGACGGCATCCGCACCATCGACATCGACCTCACCCCTGTCACCTTCTGCGACTGCACCGGCCTCAACGTCTTCCTCCACGCCGCGCAGCAGACCACCGAGGCCGGAGGGACCCTGCGACTGCACCACCCGCCGCCGACACTGGGCCTGATCCTCGACCTCACCGGCTCCGGGTTCCTGCTCCTCGACGATCCGCTCGGGTATCTGTCACCTCCGCTCGGGGATGTCCCGGCTCCGACCGCCCAGACCCCGCGGCGCCGGGCTGTTCCGCTTGCCTCTGCGCTCTCGGGTGATGCGCCGTGACGGCCTGGGCGGGGCGGGGGCAGCCACGAAAGCCCCGTGGCTGCGAATCGTCCACTATGGAAGCGGTCCGGTTACGTCGGGTGAACCGCGGGCTGGCACAGGATCTGAGCGGGAAGCTGACGGATCTGTATGTGGACTCCCACGAGACATCATCGCGTCCTGATGCGTACGGCCGTCCCAGCCGCCGACAGTTCCTGAACCGTCTCACAGCCGACATCCGGCGGCCGGGCTTCGCGATGGTGATCGCGGAGACGGACGGACTGGTGGGATGTGTTTTCGGATTCCCGATGCTCAGCGACGCCTTCGGGTGGATCGGGTTCGACCGGGCCCTACCGCGCGGCGTCGAACAACTCGCAGCGGCCGACGGCATCTTCGCGATCACCGACATCCTGATCCCCCCGCACCCGCAGGACGCGCACGTGGCTCTCCGGTTGCAGGAGCGGCTGCTGGCCGACCACCAGGCGTCATTCGGCGCCACCCTGGTGGACCGGGCCGATCACCCCACCCTCAACACGCTCCGTTCCTGGGGATGGCTGGACGTGGGAGCGTTCTGGAAGCCGACCGGCGCCACGCGGCTCCGGGCGCTGATCCTTCCCGTCGGCAAACCAACCTCCCTGAGGCCGGGGGGGCTTGCGCACGATGCCTGGACGCGGTGGCCTGGGTGAGGCCCGACAGCCGGTCGGCCCGCATCCAGGTGCTGGTCGCCGAGGCGGCGGCCCTGCGTGGTGCCCGGATCGGTGTGGTGGACGTATGCACACGGTCGTCCCGCTCACACCTGGCAGGGGCCGCTGGGATCGGGCAGTCGTCCCTCCGGAGTCCACACAACAGCAGCGGAATCGATCATGACGGCACTGACGGACAGACCACGCCACGCCTGACACCGACCGACGGACGGGCCGGTTCGGAGATCCGTTCCTCCGTCAGCGCCTCGGTCGTGGTCACTTGCGACGGCCCGCCCGATTCGCCGCCCTGCGATGCACGCCGTGGACAAGACACTTCGGCACGGGACGGGTTGAGCGTACGGTCCGTTCGGCTGGTCCGAGGTGCCCGCCGCCGGGCATGTGGTGAACGTGGGTTGCTTCCTGGCCGAGCAGGACCCACATGAACTACTGCTGCTCTCCTACCACATGGGCCGCTGGAACCTCCTGGTGATCCCGCCGCGGACGGACCCCGTCTCAGCCGCCTGGCTGATGGCCGCCGCGAGCGACCCTCTGGGCACGTCGACCGCGAGCCGGCTGATGGCGGAGGCGGCTCGCCTGCGGACAGTGTCCGAGAGCGACCGGGCCGTGGAGGCGGTCTGGGACTCCGAAGGAGGACATGAGGTCCGCGGTCCGGCCGCACCTCCCGCACGTCCACGGATCCCGCTCGCCACCGCCACGCTGCCGTGTCAGCCGGTGGGGAGGTGAGGATCATGCAGACGTTCGTGATCCTGGCGATGTCGGTCCCGCGGTGCCCCTCATCCGCCCGCTCAACTCGCAGCACAGCGACCGCGTCGCCGCCTTCCTCACCATCCGCCCAGAGTCATCGCCCGGGACTGGTCCGTCCCGTCCGTGACGGTGCGGAGGCGTCGCTGAGGTCGGCGCCGGTGGCGGCGTCCCGCTGGGAGTGGCCGGTGCCGTGCCAGTCCAGGCACATGACGGTCGCGTCGTCTTCCAGGTGGCCATGGCCGGCGTCGACGATCGCCCCGATGAGGGCGCGAGCGGCTTCGCGGGGATGCAGGGCGCGGCTGCGGACGATCAGGTCCGACAGATCCAGGGCCTTGGCATTGCGCTCCAGCATGCCGTCCGTCAGCATCACCAGCCGATCCCCGGGCCGCAGGTCCAGCGACTGCACCCGGTAGGCGTGAGGGGCGTGGAAGCCGAACGGCCTATCGACCTTCGGAACGATCTCCCGTACCTGGCCGTCCCGCATCCGCAGCGGCCAGGGGTGGCCGGCGTTGACGAACTCGGTACCGCCGTCGAGCAGACTGATCCGCAGCAGCTGGCCGGTGACATAACCCTCGCGGCCGTGTTCCCCCACAGCACGGTCGGCTTCGTGGGCCTGCTCCTCAAGGCTCGCACCGGCCCTCCGTGCCCGGCGCAGGGCCCCGACCACGAGGGTGGCCAGGAGTGCGGCGTCGACGTCGTGACCCATGGCGTCGGTGATGGAGAGCTGGACGGTGTCCCGGTCGATCACGTAGTCGAAGGTGTCACCTCCGACGTGGTCGGCGGGCTCCAGCGCCCCGGCGACCGCGAACTGCGCCGCCTCGCACGCCAGCGACGCCGGGAGCAGCCGGTGCTGGATCTCCGCGGCCAGGCTCAGCGGGGTGGTGCGACGGCCCCACTGGTAGACGTCGGTGAAGGAGCGGTTCGCGATGACGATGTACGCCAGAGCGTGCGCGGTCTCGCCGACCTCCCGCATCACCTCCGCGTCCGGAGCCGCGGGCAGGAACAGTTCGAGGAGCCCGATGGCGTCCCCGCGGTTGGTCACCGGGGCGACGATCCGCACCAGCGCGCCCTCGCCCTTGTCCTCCACACTCGGCCGCTGGGTGCGGATCACGTTGTCGTACAGGGTGCCCCGCAGCGTGATGCGCCGGGCGGGTTCGTCGGTATCGACGCTGCCCGCCGCCCCCAGCCGTACGACGGAGCTACCGGTGAAGTCGGTGATGAGGAACGACACCGACACGGCCCCGAGATGTTCCTTGAGCATCCGCGCGACCACGTCGAGCGACTCCACCGGCGCCGCAGACTCCGCCGCCTCCAGCGTCCCCGCCAAGGTCATCGCCCCGCCCCGGCCACCCCCGCCCTTCGCAGGATGAGAGGCCCGCCCGCTGTCCGGCGCTCTTGCGGTCACAGCGGCTCCTCACTGCTCGATGGCGCTCAGGACTCCGCCCCGCAGGCGCGAAAGACCTGTGCAAAGTCCAGCATCGGACACGTCACATTGCATCACGGAACCCCGGTTCCGCCCCGCCCACCAGCCTCTCCCGGACCATGTGCGACCAGGGCCCGTCCCCCGGGTCCTGCGCTTCGACATGCCCCGAACGCAGTCACGCGGCTGCCAGGACGATGGCCGTGTAGTGCGCCGTGAAGGCGGCGATGATCAGGAAGATGTTCGCGTGGTCCAGCCGACGCAGGACCGCTTCCCCGCGTGGACCCCACGTTCCGCGGTGGTAGACCGCGCTGGTACCGAACAGCAGGCAAGCCGACACCGCGTACACCGAGCAGACCCCCACTGCCGCAGCCGAGCGCGAAACGGCGATCAGGACGATGCCGCCGACCAGCGAGAGCGGGAACACGTCGGCGTGCAGCCAGCCGCGCATCCTCGGCTTCAGCGCAGCCGCCGCACACTCCACCCCGCCTTCCAGCCGGCAGTCGGTCGGCTGCGCCGGCAGGCGCATCAACCACCGGAGTGCGCAGGACGTCGGGCGTGGTGCCGGGGGCGGGGCCGGGAGTGTCGTCCGTGTGCCGGCGGCTGAGTGTCTTCGGCGGTCATGCGCTCATATTCTTGAAATCGGCGGAAGAGTGCGATCCGGTGCGTCGCCGCGGACCGCGGGTCAGGTGCCGGCCGTGTGCCGGGACGCGGTGCGGCGGTATTCGGCGTTGATGCGTTGGGCTTCTTCGAGCTGGTCTTCGAGGATGATGATGCGGCAGGCGGCCTCGATGGGGGTCCCGTGGTCGACGAGTTCCCGGGCGCGCGCGGCGATCCGCAGCTGGTAGCGGGAGTAGCGGCGGTGCCCGCCTTCGGAGCGCAGTGGGGTGATCAGGCGGGCTTCGCCGATGGCACGGAGGAAGCCCTGGGTGGTGCCGAGCATCTCGGCGGCCCGCCCCATCGTGTAGGCGGGGTAGTCGTCGTCGTCAAGACGGCCGAACGAAACGTCTGCTGTCACTTGCACCTCTCTGCGGTACGCGTCGAGGGGCCCTGGCGCCAATGGCACCAGGGCCCCGAAGGAACTGCAACACCATCTGCCGGCCCTAGTACTTCGCCGGCCTTCTGTTTCCGCGGACCCGACCGAAATGCTGCCGGGGGCGCGGGGATCGCGGTTGCTTGACCGGAGACCACCTCACTATCGATGTCCTGCGGTACCCGGGCTCAGCATTTCCGCCCGGGCGATCCTGATGGCGCCTGCCTCCTCCGTTTCTTCCCTCTGGGATCAATCACTTACCTACTGCTGGTACTGCTCTACTGCGTATTGCTCTGTGGCCTGAGACAGCGCCACTCTTCGCCAGCCAGCCCCGTCGCCCGTCCTGCGTCTGCTCCGGCTTGGAACCCCACTGCCGAACCTCCCGGTGCGCGCGTCCGCAGCCGACGCCTTCACCGAGGTGCTGCTCATTGCCTTCACTGCTGGTACTGCGAACTGCACTTACGGGTAATGCCACTGCGGTACTGCTCACGGCAACCCCTGATCACTGCGGGCCACCCGGTCCGGTCGTCAGTCCCGTCGCCGTCCTGCAACAACCCTGGCTTCGAAACTCCACCACCGCACCGTCCTGCGAACTGCAACTGCGGTACTGCTGCCCGGCAGTTCGTCTCTGCCGGGCCCTGCTGTCCCTCTGGACTACGAGAGAAACCATAACCAGGCGATCACCCAATGTCTACTCCAGCCAACATAGATTTTCGCGTGTTTGACGGTGGGGTAATCGACCTCGAACGGCGACGGGTCGGGACGCGGCCGTCACTGCCCGGTCAGCGGCTGCAGGACGGCGGGATGCGGTGGGTGTAAGCCGACGTCACCCGTGGGCCATGTCCCCGGTGCCGGATGGATCACGTAAGCCATAGGAGAGCGCGATTGATGCGACGCTCGGGAAAAGTACGAGTCACGCCACCCGCAGTAACATGGATGGTGGGTTGGCTCACTCTCACGTGCAGCCGCCCGGAAGGGCGACTCCGGCGTGTTTGCGCCGGAGTCGTTGTCACAGCCGAACTGGCGGTTCCGGCCAGGCCGCGACCTTCCAAAGGGCGCGGCTCGCACCGATGGGCGTCCCGCTCAAGAGGGACAGCGCATGATCCGGGCAGCCGAGATCCGCGAGTGGCGCACCCCTGACACGGGCTGCCGGCTGTACGACGGGGTGGCCTACCGGTCACCCGCGGCGTTCGTGGTCCCGACGGTCCTCGCGCCTCCAGCGCGCCCGGTTCTGTCGGCTGTAGAGGCGGTCCCAGCGGTCCTGCCGGTCTCGGCGCTCCTGATAGTCCCGGTAGCCCTTGCGGTCGGAACCGTCGCCACGGATCCAGCCTCCCCCGCGATCTCGGCCGTAACGGGTGGCGCCGAAGAGCAACGCGGCCGCGGCCACCCACCAGAGGGGATTGAGAAAGCCGAGGCCGAACAGGACGACGATCGGCACGAGAAACAGAACGAACACGGCGGGCCTCCCCGGAGCGGAACAAACCATCACTGCCGGGGGCCAGGGCCTGTTCACACAGCGTAGCCCTTCCAAGAGGTTGCGGATAGCGCACCGTGTCCACGGCGTCCGACGGAAGCGGTCGGAAGTGGTCGGAAGCGGATGGCCACTTGACGTCTGTCCGGGGAGTACGGCGAGGGCTAACGTGCGTGGTACGGCCCGAGCCCCCGGCAGCGTCGATCACCTCTCGCGCTCCCTCGGGGGCGCATCTCACGCATCAGTGCTGGACTCCTTCCCGTCGCCAACGGGCCGCTCCCGCGCCCGCCGTCGCCACTGGACCCTGACGCAGCTTCGATGCGCCCCAGGCGGGCACCCTCGTGCCGTCCGCCGCGTCGCACGCATACCACCGCAGGCGGTACACATGTACGCGCTGATCGTTCCGGCTTCGACCCCCTTCGTCCTGCTCGCCGCCGTGATGGGCCTGTCCTGGTGGGAGGACCGCATCCTGCCGACGCCATCGGCCGAGCCGGTGAACGCTCCCGCCGAGGCTCCGTTCGCCCCGGCGGCCCCTGCCCAGCTCGCGGAACTCCCGCTTGTCGAGACTGCGTTGACAAGGGAGGCAGTCGGGCGTTGAACGACAGCACGGCGTAAGCCATGCCGCTCCGGGTCACCCGGACGACTCATTCCGCCTTCCGCTTCGCCCGACCCCGCGAAAGTCAGGATTTCCCGCGATCCGGAGGACCGGCACCGATCCTGTGGATACCTACCGCCCGGCAGGACCCGGACACCAACGCGCAGACCGAGGAACCACGGCTCGCGTTCAGGCAGTACCGGGAGATCTCTCCCGCTGAAGCGCGGAGGTAGGTGAGGCTTCTTCGGCGGAGCGGACGGTACAACGGGACGACTGCCCGGCTGACGGTGTCTCACCTGCGATCAGCGCCCCGGCACGGCATGGGAGCCGCCCGATCACCGCCGTGTATACATCGTAGTGCCCCTCTCCGGACCAACCAGGAGACCGGCCTCGGGACTATGCTGCGTACGGACGTCCCAGACCCCGGCGGGCCACCACTGCTTGGCCCGCATGCCTGCGGAGAGCGGATCACCTGTCCGCCCGCCCCGCGCATCCCCGAGGTAACCGGCTGGGTCCTACGCTCCGGAACAGCGGCTGCTGGATCGGTCATTCACCTGCCTGCACGACCGTACGACCGTACCGCGTACCCGGTACGGTCTCGTGAACCGAGGCACCCTGCCCATGGGTATCCCACCGATCCTGAACGTCTGCCGCCACAACACGGACAACCGGGCGCCGGTCACCCTGACTGGCGAGATCGACCTGCAATCGGCGCCCTTGGTGCACACACCGGCAGAGCGGCACCCGCACGACGGCATCCACACCATCGATGCCGATGTCACCGCCGTGACCTCCTGCGACTACAGCGGCATCAACGGCTTCCTCCACCCCTTGCCGCACAGCGCCACGAACGGAGGATCCCCTGCAACTACACCAGCCCAGACCGGCATTGGAACGCCTCGTCACCCTCGCCGGCTCGGACTCCCTCATCCTCGCCCTTCCAAATGCCTTCGCCGGGAGCCGACCGCCCTCGCGGCCCTCTCCCATGCACCGGACCACGCACCGGCTCGCCCCGGCGCCGGCTGCTCTCCCGGGCGGGGTGCTGCGACGGCCCCGGCCGGGCCGATCCGATCGCGGGGGCGCCCAGACCACCAGCCGTTCACCACACGCACGACGCCCCTGAGGCAGGGTCGGCTCACCAGTTCCGGCCGGGCCTTGACCTTCGCCTTCGCCGGGATCCTGGTTCGTCCGCACGCGCGGGGCCGGGGCGAGGCTCGGCGCCTGCAGGAACGGCTGCTCACCGAGCACCGGGCATCACTCGGTGTCACCCTGACGGACCGGCCTGACCTGCCGGTCCTGGCCGCTCTCCGCCGCTGGGATCGGAGGGACGTCGGAGACGGCCGCAGGGCGGCCGACGGCGCCGTGCTCCTGACGCTGGTTATCCCCTCGGGGGTGCGAACGGCGGCGAGGTTGGAGGGACTTGATCTCCGCTCCTGGACCCGGTGGTCGCCATGATCCCCGGCAGTCGGTCGGCGCGGATCCAGGCTCTCGTGGCCGAGCAGGCGGCCCTGCGCGGCGCCCGGGTCGGCGTCCTCGACGTGTGCACGGCGGCGGTGGCGGCACTGCCGGTCGGCGGGGCCGGGCTGTCCGCGATGTCTCGCGACCGGGCGAGTCATCCGCTGTGCAGCACCGACTCCGTCAGTCAGCATCTGGAAGAACTCCAGCTCACCCTGGGCGAGGGACCGTGCGTGGACGCCTTCGTCCTCGGCTCGACGGTCCTCTGCCCCGACCTGTTGGCCGGTGAACTCCAGCGGCATTGGACGGTGTTCGCCGACGCGGCCCTGGAAGCCGGTGCCAGAGCGGTCTTCGCCTTCCCCCTGCAGATCGGGGCCGTCAGCCCCGGCGTACTCGACCTGTACTCCAGCAGCTCGGTCGAGCTGGACGCGGAGGAGGTGGCCGATGCGATGGCCTTCGCCGACGCTGCCACGTTGATTCTGCTCGATGCCCGGATCAGTGAGACGGGTGTCCCGTTCGGCACCCACGCGCCCGACACCGACGCGGCCGGCACCGACCGGCCGGACGCCGCACCCTTCGACGACCTGGGCGGATACCGCGCCGAGATCGACCAGGCCACCGGCATCCTCATGGTCCAGCTCGACGTCGGCTTCGA
>NZ_JAODTZ010000022.1 GCF_025399795.1 Streptomyces rhizosphaerihabitans
GGGCGGGGGAGCGGAGGACGCCGGGGACGACATCCGTGCCGCACGCGCCGGAGCCATCGCCGCGTACCGCGCCGGAGCACGCGCCGCCGCCCGCGTCCAGGGGGAACAGCGGGGCGATCCGCTCGCCCTTCCGGCACCCCGGCCCTCGGCACCCGGAGAGCAGGGCGAGCAGGCCGGCCAGGACGGCCGGTACGGCGCCTTCCCGCACTCCACGCAGGCCCAGGCACACACCCCGCCGCAGCTGCCCGGCCAAGGCGGCCGGCAGCACCCTCACACAGCCCCTCCGGGTCAGATAGCCGACCCGTACGGAGTCGGCGGCATCGGCAGGCACGGGGTTCAGCCGCGCCCTGCCGGAGCTGCCGGCGGGGACAACGGCCAAGGGCGCCCCACGCTCCCCTCGGGACCGGGACCGGGAGTGGGCGGCAGGCCGGCCCCGGGTGCCACGGGGTACGACAACCCCGCGCCCGGACAGGCGCCCTACGCCGCAGGCCACAGCGGCCGTCCAGGCGTCCCGGCCCCCGGACGGCCCGGCGACGACGACCGGGGTCCGGACAACGGCCGGTTCTCCGGCGGCTTCCAGACCTCCGGCCACGCCCAAGCGCCCGGACACCCCGGCGGGTTCACGGATTCCGGCCGAGCCCGCCTGCCCGGCGCCTCTGCGGCCCCCGACCGCACCGGGGCTCCCGGCACCCCGCAGAGTCCGGCTCCCGCCCCGCACAACCCCGAGCGCCGTGGCGGCGGTTGGGGTGAGCTGGTCGTCGGGACACCACCGCACCGAGGGCCGGCCACCGCGCTCGCGGCGGAGCGGGCCCGGCAGGCACGGATGGCCGTGGTCGGACCGGTCACCGAGCGCTGGGCGCCGGAGCAGGCCGGACCGGTGCACGAGAACTGGCAGTTGGCCGCCCCGATCGGACCGGCGACCGACCTGTGGGCGTTGGGCGCGCTGCTCTTCCGCGCCGTACAGGGACACGCTCCCTACCCGGAGGAGAACACCGCCGAGCTGGTGCAGCTGGTGTGCGCCGAGCCGCCCGCCTTCGCCGAGGAGTGCGGACCGCTGCGACCCGTCGTCGAGTCGCTGCTGCGCCAGGACCCCACCGAGCGGCTCGACTTCGAGGAACTGCGCGGCTGGCTGCGGTCCCTGGTGCGGTCCGCGCCGGAGCCCGAGGCCGGGGCGCATGTCGTGCCCGCGCCGCCCGTCGATCCGAGCCGGCTGCCGATCGTACGGCGCCGGGGCGAGCTCGTCCGCAGGCGCCGCGCCGGGCTGCCCGCGACCAGCCCGCACGCCCGCCACAAGCGTGCCAGGCGGGAGAGCCAGGCGGGACCCCGCCGGCTGGGCCGGAACCTGCTCCTGCTGGTCCTGCTCCTGCTGGCCGCGGCGGTCGCGTACGCGGTGGTCTTCATGCCCAAGTCGGACCGGAGCGGCACGGGCGCCGGGCGGACCGGCTCCGCAGGACAGGCCGGCCCCACCTCCGGCGCCGGCGGCGACACGACGGCGAGCGGCGGGCCCCGCCCCGACCGGACCTCGCCGGACCCCGGCAAGAGCCCCTCGGGGAAGTCCAGTTCGACCTCCTCGCACACCTCCGCCGACCCCGACGTGGCCCAGGGGTTCACCCTCCGCAAGGACCCCGAGGGATTCCAGGTCGCCGTGGCGAGCGGCTGGAACCGTTCGCCGAAGAACGGCAGCGGCCAGATCATCTACTCCCAGGGGGACTTCGAGCTCATCGTCGTACCCGGGCGGGACGGCACGGCCACGTACGGCAGCGACCCGATGACCTACCAGCGGGAGAACGAGAAGGAGTTGCAGCCCTTCCGCGACTCGACCTGGGCCACCTCCAGCGGGATGCGGCGGATCGACGTGGGCGGCAAGGTGATGGCCGAGGGCCAGTTCACCTGGCAGGACTCCGGGGGACGTTCGCTCTACGTGCGCAACCTCGCGATCCTCGTCGGCGGTCACTACCACGTGGTGCAGGTGCGCGGCCCGGATGCCGAGCGCGACGAGGTGACACGGCTCTACGAGCAGGCGTCGTCGACCTACCAAGTCACCGGCTGAACAACCCTTTTGCGCACCGGACGCCGCGTTTGCGCAGGCGAGAACGTCTGAACGCCAAACGGTTCCCTTCCGTACAAGGAAGGGACAACCGTCACAGTGCGGTCTCCGTACGACCCCGCTTGTTCCCTGGGTGGGTACCGCTCTTTAGTCTGACCCTGTCAATACCATTGCGGGGAAACGTGAATCAGATGCAGGGCCTGCTCCTCGCGGGCCGCTACCGGCTTGTCGACTCCATCGGCAGCGGTGGCATGGGCCGGGTTTGGCGCGCCCATGACGAGGTGCTGCACCGCGCGGTCGCGATCAAGGAGCTGACCGCCGCGCTGTACGTGGCCGAGAGCGACCGCGCCCGGCTGCTCGCCCGGACCCATGCCGAGGCGCGGGCCGCGGCCAGGATCAACCACTCGGCCGTCGTCACCGTCCACGACGTGCTGGAGCACGACAACCGGCCGTGGATCGTCATGGAGCTGGTCGAGGGCAACTCGCTGGCCGACGAGGTCAAGGAGCAGGGCCGCCTCGAACCGGCCGAGGCGGCGCGGATCGGGCTGTGGGTGCTGCGCGCGCTGCGCGCCGCGCACGCGGCCGGGGTGCTGCACCGGGACGTGAAGCCGGGCAATGTCCTGCTGTCGTCCGACCGGCGCGTGCTGCTCACCGACTTCGGGATCGCGCAGGTCGAGGGTGACACGACCATCACGCGCACCGGCGAGATCGTCGGTTCCGTCGACTACCTCGCGCCCGAGCGGGTGCGCGGGCACGACCCCGGTCCGGCCGCCGACCTGTGGGCCCTCGGGGCCACGCTGTACACGGCGGTGGAGGGGCGGTCGCCGTTCCGGCGCACGTCGCCCCTGTCGACCATGCAGGCCGTGGTGGACGAGGAGCTCACGCCCCCGCAGTACGCCGGTGCGCTGGAGCCCGTCATCGTCTCGCTGCTCTGCAAGGACCCCGCGGGACGCCCCGGCCCGGACGAGGCCGAGGAGATGCTCGCCGAGGCCGCGGAGGGCCGCCGTCCGAGGACGGCACAGGCGTATGTGCCGACACAGCATGTGGACACGAGTGGGGGACGCGACCCTTCCCACGAAGGCGGGATACACGGGGCCGGGGCACATGGGGGCGGAACCCATGGTGGTCAGAACCACGGGGGTACCGCCCACGCCGGTCTGTCCTACGGTGCACCGACCACGGGCGGCCACGGCCATGGAACCGGCGTCACCACACAGGGGGGCGCGCCCCAGGGCGGCGGTCCCGCCGGGACCAGGTACCAGCTCCTGCCCGGCCCCGAGCCCCGCAAGCGTCGGCGGGGCCGCACCATCGCCCTCGTCCTGGTCATGGCCGCGCTGGTCGGCGGCGGCGGTGCCGTAGCCATGCGGTACGCGGACAACTGGCGGCGGGCCGGCGGCGACTCGGCCGACTCCGTCGGAACAGGCGGGAACAAGGGCGGCGCCACCGGCAAGCCCAGCGGCGGGGCCACGGACGGCGGGTCAGGAACCGCCGCCGGCGCCCTCCCCGCGCACTGGGTGAGCGTGGACGACCCCGACGGCTTCAACATCGCCCTTCCCGGCAAGAAATGGAAGCGGAAGGCCAACGGCTCCCAGGTCGACTACACCCCGGACGGCGGCGAGCACTTCGTCCGCATCGCCGTGGACGACTCACCGGACTTCCCGGATCCGTACAGCCACCAGCTGGACCTGGAGGAGCAGTTGACGAAGCTCCAGGACTACGCGCGGGTGAGCCTCGAGGCGAACACGTTCCGGGACTGCCACGGCTCCCTCTGGGACTTCACCTGGACCGCGCTGCCGAAGCAGACGCCGTTCCCGGGGCCGCGCCGCGCCATCGAGCAGACCTACCTCGGCCGGGACGGCGTCGAGTACGCGATCTACATGTCCTCGCCCGCCGCGGACTGGGACACCGCGCTTCAGCAGTTCAAGGTGATCCTGCGCAGCTGGAGCCCCAAGGCCTGATAACACCTACGGCGACGTCACCGCCCCGGAGGGTCTTCGTCCGGTGGGGCATGATGGGCCCATGGGGACCGAGGGGGAGAACGTCCGTGTGATCGCGGGCCGTTACCGGCTGGAGGCCAGAATCGGCCGGGGCGGCATGGGCGTCGTCTGGCGTGCCACCGACCAGCTGCTCGGCCGCCGGGTCGCGGTGAAGGAGCTGGTCCTCGACGACTCGCTCTCCGCGGAGGAGGCCCGGCTCCAGCGCGACCGCACCCTGCGCGAGGCCCGGGCCGTGGCGCAACTGCACCACCCGCACATCATCGTCGTGCACGACGTCGTCGAGGACGACGAACGCCCTTACATCGTCATGGAGCTGATCGACGGCGGCTCACTCGCCGAACGGATCTCCGCGAACGGGCCGGTCGACGCGCGCGAGGCCGCCCGCATCGGCATCGACCTGCTCGGAGCGCTGCGCCGCGCGCACGAGGCGGGCGTCCTGCACCGCGACCTCAAGCCCGCCAACGTCCTCGTCGAGGCGGGCACCGACCGCATCGTGCTCACCGACTTCGGGATCGCCCAGGTCGCGGGCGCGACGACGCTCACCGAGACCGGCGCGTTCGTCGGCTCGCCCGAGTACACCGCGCCCGAACGGATGGCCGGGGCACGGACCGGCCCCGAGTCCGACCTGTGGTCGCTCGGCGCGCTGCTGTGCACGGTGCTGAGCGGAGCGTCGCCCTTCCGCCGCGACTCGCTCGGCGGCATCCTGCACGCGGTCGTCGTCGACGAGATCCGTCCGCCGGCCCAGGCTGCGCCGCTGCTGCCCGTCGTACGAGGACTGTTGGAGCGCGATCCGGAGCGGCGGCTCGACGCGGCGGAGGCGGAGCGGATGCTGCGCGCCTTCCGGGACACCGGCCGTACACCGCGGCTGTCGGTCCCTTACACGCCGACGCGGCGGGACGTACCCCTGCACAGACCCGCGCGCGAGCCGTCGCCGGGCTCTTCCGCCACCCCGGCGGACCAACCGCCCAGACAGTCCACGCGCAGTCTCCTCGTCGCAGCCGCGCTGGTCGCCGCGATGGCCGGTGCGGGTGTGTCGGCGGCCGCGCTGCTGATGGGCAACGGCGGTGGCGGTGACGGCAAACCGGCCTCGTCGAGTTCGCAGGGCACGTCACGCACACCGAGTACGGCGTCCGCATCGAGGACGCCGAATGCGTCGTCCTCGGCGTCCGGCACGCTCTCGGCCCCGCCCAGGAGTGCCGGCCCCACCGTCACGGTGACCCGGCGGCAGACATCGGCCGCCACTCCCCGCACGGCACCCTCGGGCTACCGCACCGCGTCGGATCCGAACGGCTTCTCGCTCGCCGTGCCCAACGGCTTCACACGGGATCCGCAGGGCGAGCGGATCTTCTACATGTCACCGGGCGAAACTTTCCGCCTCGGCATCAAGGTGGCCGATCCCGAGACGGGCGGTCCGCTGGGCGTGATGCGCCGGGCGGACGCCGACGGGCCTTCCAACAACCCCGGCTATCGCGACGGCACGGTCGCCCGGACGACCCACGACGGACACCCCGCCGCCCTCTGGGAGTTCACCTGGAACGGCTTCACCAAGTCGGAGGGCGCACGGCACACCTACGACCTGTGCTGGGAGGAGGGTGGCCGGATGTACGACGTCTGGGTCTCCGCGCCGGTGGGCCGGGTGACGGAGGAGAAGGAGTACTTCGACGTGGCGGTGAACACGTTCGTGGCCTCATAGAGGCTGTATCCCCATAAAGGGGAGATAAGGGATGGTGTGCGTCACGGGTCTGTGACCGGTGGGCGAAGAGGCTGGATGGCGAGGCGCCCGCCGCGGTACAGATGGACGCATGAGCGACGACGGGGGAGTCCCTCGCAGGGGCGACGAGCCGACGAGTTTCGGTCTGCAACCACCGAGACCCGCGGTGCAGGGCCGGCAGCAGGGGGTCACGGTGCCGGACCTGCCGCCGGAGACCGCCGTGCAGGTTGGGCCGCCGGAGACGGCCGTGCGGGGACGGCCGCCGGAGACGGCTGTGCGGGGTGGGCCGCCGGAGCCTGCCGCGCAGGGCCGGCAGGCGGAGACCGCCGTGCAGGGTGGGCGGCCGGAGGCCATGGTGCAGGGTGGGCAGCCGGAAGCCGTGGCGCCGGGAGCCCCGGCGCCGGGCCGGACACCGGGAGTCCAGGTCGCCGTCCCGTACCCGGGCAATCCGTATGCCACACCCGCCCCCACCGTCCCGGACCAGCCGGAGGCTTCCGGCTCGGAGCCCTCGCGGGAACCGGGGGCGGGCCGACTCGTAGCCGGGCGCTACCGCCTGCTCGCCAAGCTCGGACACGGCGGCATGGGCACGGTGTGGCGGGCCACGGACGAGACCGTCGACCGTGAGGTCGCCGTCAAGGAACCGCGCGTCCCGGACCATCTTCCCGAGCGCGAACGGGCCACCGCGTACGAGCGGATGCGGCGCGAGGCACGCGCGGCGGCACGGCTCGACCACCCCGCCGTGGTCAACGTCCACGACGTCGCGGTCGTGGACGGACAGCCCTGGATCGTCATGGAGCTGGTGCGGGGCCGCTCGCTCGGCGACGCCCTCCAGGAGGGCACACTCGGCGTCCGCGAGGCCGCGCGCATCGGCCTGGAGATCCTCGGTGCCCTGGAGGCCGCGCACGCGGCGGGGATCCTGCACCGCGACGTCAAGCCCGACAACGTGCTCCTCGGCCGGCACGACCGCGTCGTGCTCACCGACTTCGGAATCGCCCGGATCGAAGGCGAGACCAGTCTGACGGACACCGGCGGCTTCGTCGGCTCGCCCGAATACATCGCCCCGGAACGGGTGTTGGGCCAGCGTCCCGGTCCGGCCTCCGACCTCTGGTCGCTCGGCGTGGTGCTCTACGCCGCCACCGAAGGCGTCTCCCCCTTCCGGCGCAGCAACACGCCCGCCACGCTCCAGTCGGTCCTCAACGCCACGCCGGCCGCGCCCGCTTCGGCGGGTGCCCCGCTCGCGGAGGCGATCAACGGCCTGCTCAGCAAGGAGCCGTCCCACCGCCCCGGAGCGGCCGAGGTCCGGCGCCTCCTGGAGGAGGCCGCGCGGCCGCCCGCCCCGGCGCCCACCCAGGTCACGCGGATCGAGGGCCCGGACGGACCCGGAGAGCCCGGGGCCGGGGGATTCCGCGTCGGCCGCCGGGCCCTGATCGGCCTTGCGGCCGCGGTCGTCGCGGTGGTCGCCGCCGCCGCGGTGGGGGCGTACCTGGTGATCGCGGACCCGTTCGCCGGTCCGCTGCCCGACGGCTGGCGGAAACGGCATGTGGCGGACGTCGCCGCGACGCTGGCGGTGCCCGCCCGCTACCAGGAGGGGACACCGGACCGGAGGTCGGACAAGAAGCACTGGGTCACGTACACCGACTGGAGCGGGAGCATCTGGATCGGGCTGAGTCTCGCCAGGAAGTCCGAGGACACCACCAGGGAGATCAAGGACTCGGCGCGGGCCGAAATGTACGCGGACGACGGTGAGTTCAAGGCTTCCGGAGCGTACGACCTGAGCATGCCCGCGGGTCCGAGGACGACCCCGGACGCCAAGGCGACGTACCGGGGCCGGGAGTCCGCCGAGAACACCGTGAGGTACAGGACCACGGACAGCCAGAATCCCCGCCCCCGCGAAGTCAGGCTCTTTTACTACAAGTCGAAGGCCGGCGACATGTACAAGCTCACGATCAGCTATCCGGGCGACGGCGACTTCACCGTGCGGGGCCGTGAAGTGGCCGACGCGGCGATCGCGAACCTGGACATCGACAAGCCGTGACCGCCGGGCCGGTGCCGTGCGGGTGGCGGCCCTCTCGTCCCCGGTGACCGGACTGTGACCGGAGAAACGATCCCCCGGTGATCGTCGGATCGACAACGCCCTGATCAGCGTATTTGCTGCCAGTGATCACTGGCGCTTTGTGAGTACTCCGTGAAAGGCCATTACCGACGGGTACCCAAAGGGAGCGAGCGGGCATACCCTGCGGCTCATGACGGACTCGCAGGCCGCGGAGCAGGCCACGGAAAACACCGGCACCGACGAGACGGCCGGTACCGACGCGGCGGTCGGCGTGGCCGCGGCGACCGACGCGGACCTGACGTCCGCCGCCGACCCCGAGGACACGACGGCCGGCGACGGCACGGCGAGTACCGAAGACACGGCGGGCGTCGGCGACACCGCGGGCAGCGAAAGCGCCGCGGGCGGTGACGACACCGTGAGCGTCGCCGACACCGCAGCCGTCGGCACCGCAGCCGTCGGCACCGCAGCCGTCGACGGCACGGCCGCCGTCGTCGCGGGCCCCGACGCGTCCGCGCCCTCCGGTGCCGTCGGCACCAACCCCCTCGCTCCCGCCCCGGCAGGCGCCCGTACCGCCGCCGACGTGGTCACCCCCGAGCTCGTCGCGCAGCTCACCAAGGGTGTGGCCGGGTCCGGGCGGACCGCCAACCACACGCCGTTCACCGGCGAGAAGCTGGCCGACGTGCCCGAGTCCACCCCGGAGGACGTCGAGAAGGCCTTCGAGCGGGCCCGTGCCGCCCAGGTCGCCTGGGCGGCCACCCCTGTACGGCAGCGCGCCGCCGTCCTGCTCCGTTTCCACGACCTCGTGCTCGCCCGGCAGGCCGAGGTGCTGGACCTCATCCAGCTGGAGACCGGCAAGGCCCGGCTGCACGCCCACGAAGAGGTCCAGGCCGTCGTGGTAGCCGCGCGGCACTACGGACGCAAGGCGCCCTCGTACCTGCGCCCCAAGCGGCACGCGGGCGCGGTCCCCACCCTCACCAAGGTCACCGAACTCCGCCACCCGCGCGGTGTCGTCGGGCAGATCGCGCCCTGGAACTACCCGCTGGAGCTGTCGGTCGGGGACGCGCTGCCGGCCTTCGTCGCGGGCAACGCGGTCGTCATGAAGCCCGACACCGAGACCTGCCTCACCGCCCTGTGGGCGCGGGACCTGCTCATCGAGGCCGGGCTGCCCGCCGAGATCTTCCAGGTCGTCATCGGGGAAGGGCCGGTCGTCGGACCCGAGGTCGTCAAGCACGCCGACTACGTCTCCTTCACCGGGTCGACCCGGACCGGCCGCGAGGTCGCCCAGGGCGCGGCCGCCCGTCTCGTCGGCGTCTCGCTCGAACTCGGCGGCAAGAACGCCATGGTGGTCCTCGAGGATGCCGACCTCGACAAGGCCGCCGCGGGCGCCGTCCGCGCCTGCTTCTCCTCCGCCGGCCAACTCTGCATCTCCATCGAGCGGTTGTACGTCCACGAGTCGATCGCCGATGCCTT
This sequence comes from Streptomyces rhizosphaerihabitans, assembly GCF_025399795.1. Taxonomy (GTDB): domain Bacteria; phylum Actinomycetota; class Actinomycetes; order Streptomycetales; family Streptomycetaceae; genus Streptomyces; species Streptomyces rhizosphaerihabitans. The sequence continues at coordinate 9,279 of NZ_JAODTZ010000022.1, forward strand.
CGCGGAGCGGTTCGCAGCCCGGACCAGGGCCATGCGGCTCGGCACATCCCTGGCGTACGGGGCCGACATGGGGTCGCTGGTCGGGGAGCGGCAGCTGGAGACCGTGACGCGGCACGTCGAGGAAGCCGTGGCCAAGGGGGCCAGGGTCGTCGCGGGCGGTGTCGCCCGGCCCGACATCGGCCCGTACTTCTACGAGCCCACCATCCTCGACGGAGTGGAGGCCCCGATGGCCGTCTGCGCCGAGGAGACCTTCGGACCCGTCGTCTCCCTCTATCGGTTCAAGACCGAGGACGAGGTCGTCGAACTCGCCAACTCCACGTCGTACGGCCTCAATTCGTCCGTCTGGACGAAGGACGGGCGGCGCGGTCGCGCGGTCGCGGCCCGGCTGCGGACCGGCACGGTGAACGTCAACGAGGGGTACGCGCCCGCGTACGGCAGCGTCCAGTCGCCCATGGGCGGCATGAAGGACTCCGGCCTCGGCCGCCGGCACGGCTCCGAGGGCATCCTCAAGTACACCGAGGCGCAGACCGTCGCCCACCAGAGGCTGCTGCCGATGGCGCCGTCCCTCGGCATGGACGACGAGAAGTACGCGGCGTTCATGAGCCGGAGCCTGAAGGTCATGAAGGCGTTCCGGCTGCGCTAGCCCTACGGCCCTTCACGGGCCCTCGGCAACGATCCACGGTTCTCAAACAGTTCTCAAACGGTTCTCGACGAGGAGAGCGGCACGTGTCACAGGAGAGCTCTGTCCAGGAACAGCCGGACGAGGGAACGTACGACTACGACGTCGTCGTCGTCGGCTCCGGCTTCGGCGGCTCCGTCACCGCCCTGCGGCTGACGGAGAAGGGGTACCGCGTTGGTGTCCTGGAAGCCGGCCGTCGCTTCACCCGCGACACGCTCCCCAAGAACTCCTGGGACATCAAGAACTACCTATGGGCCCCGCGGCTCGGCATGTACGGCATCCAGCGCATCCATCTGCTGGGCAACGTGATGGTGCTCGCGGGCGCGGGCGTCGGCGGCGGTTCCCTCAACTACGCCAACACCCTCTACGTACCGCCGAAGCCCTTCTTCGAGGACCCGCAGTGGAAGGACATCACCGACTGGGAAGGGGAGTTGAAGCCGTACTACGACCAGGCCCGGCGCATGCTGGGTGTACGGCTCAACCCGACGATGACCCCGTCGGACGTGCACCTCAAGGCGGCTGCGGAGCGGATGGGGGTCGGCGACACCTTTCACATGGCGCCCGTCGGCGTCTTCTTCGGTGACGGACAGGACGCTGACGGGTCCGCCGGGGCGAAGCCCGGCGAGGAGGTCGCCGACCCGTACTTCGGGGGCGTCGGACCCTCCCGCAAGGCCTGTACCGAATGCGGCGAGTGCATGACCGGCTGCCGCCACGGCGCCAAGAACACCCTCAACGAGAACTATCTCCACCTCGCGGAGAAGGCGGGTGCGGTCGTCCATCCCATGACGACCGTCGTGTCCGTCACCGACGACTCGCGGGGCGGGTACGCCGTCCGGACGCTGCCGACGGACGAGCGGCGCAAGGGGGAGGGGCGGACCTTCACGGCGCACCGGGTCGTGCTCGCGGCCGGCACCTACGGCACCCAGACGCTGCTGCACCGCATGAAGGCGGGCGGCCAGCTGCCGTACCTGTCGAAGAGGCTGGGCGAGCTCACCCGCACCAACTCCGAGGCACTGGTCGGCGCGCAGACGGACAACCGCCGTTACCGCAAGGCGCACGGGACGCCCAGGGCCGACTTCACCCAGGGTGTGGCCATCACGTCCTCGATCCACCCGGACGAGAACACCCACATCGAACCCGTCCGTTACGGCAAGGGCTCCAACGCGATGGGCGGCATGTCCATCCTCCAAGTCCCCTACGCCGAGGGCTCGTCGAGGGTGGCCGGGTGGCTGGTCAACGCGGCGAGGCATCCGCTGCTGATGCTGCGGTCGCTGTCCAACCGCCGCTGGTCCGAACGCACCATCATCGGGCTGGTCATGCAGTCGCTCGACAATTCCCTGACGACGTATCTGAAGCCGAAGGGTGCGGGCAAGGGGCTGTTGACGGCACGTCAGGGGCACGGTGCGCCCAACCCCAAGCAGATCAGGGCCGCTTCGCAGGCCGCCTCCGTCATCGCCGAGGAGATCAACGGCTTCGCGGGCAGCAACGTCGGCGAGCTGATGGGCACCCCGCTCACCGCGCACTTCCTCGGCGGCTGCCCGATCGGCGCCGGTGCGGAGGAAGGTGTCATCGACCCCTACCACCGGCTCTACGGCCACCCGGGCATCTCCGTCGTCGACGGTGCCGCCGTCTCCGCGAACCTCGGCGTCAACCCGTCGCTCACCATCACCGCGCAGGCCGAGCGGGCCATGTCGTTCTGGCCCAACAAGGGCGAGGCCGATCCACGTCCGGCGCCGGGAGCCGCGTACGAGCGTCTCAGGGCGGTGGAGCCGCGCCGGCCCGCCGTCCCCGCGGACGCCTTCGGCGCACTGCGGCTGCCGTTCCTGGGTATGCCGGCGGTGCCGCCGAAGCCGTAGCCCGAGCCCCGGCCGCTACGACCCCGCCGAGCCGGAGCCCGAGCCCAGGCCCAGGCCCGGTGCGGCCCCGCCCGAGCCTGAGACCCGCCCGAGCCCGAGCCCCGGCCGGAACGGCCCCGCCCGAAGCCCGAGCCGGTAACCCGAAGCCCAGCCCGAACCGGGCGTCGAACCCGAACTGCGGCCCCCGGACAGCGAAAAGAAGGACCCGCGCCCCCCTCCGAGCGCGGGTCCTTCTCTATGTACGGCTGCTTCCGGTTCTTCCGACTTCTTGCGAGGCTGCTGCCCGCGTCGGTCGTGCCGGGCCGTGTTACGCGGTCGTGCCACCGGACTTGCGGCGACGGACGACGACCAGCGCACCCGCACCGGCGACGACGGCGATACCGCCGGCGAGGCCGATCATCGGGAGGGCGGAGCTGGAGCCCGTCTCGGCGAGGCTGCCGTCGACCTGAGGCGTGTTGCTCTTGTCGGCAGGCTTGTCCGAGACCGGAACCTTGCCGCCTTCCTGCGGCTTGGTGCCGTCGGTGTCCGTGCCGGCCGCGACGATCTGGAACTTGTAAGCGACCTCGCCGAAGCCGGCGCACTCCGCGTCGGCGTCGCTGTAGATGCTGGCGCCGAGCGAGAAGCCGGCGCCGACCGGGGCGCTGGACTTCACATTGATGCGCAGCGGGACGTCGACCTCGTAGTCGGGCTTGAGCTCGGGGGTGTAGCCGACAAAGCCGAACGCGGCCCCGTCGGAGTCGACGTTCTCCCAGGCCTTGTCCTCCGGGTTGTACGCCTGGAGCTGGACCTGCTTGCTCCGGAAGAGGTCCTCGCCGTCCTTGTCGGAGGACGCGGCGGCGAAGTAGCCGAGGTCGCTCAGGGTGGAGTCGGAGTTGTTGAACACGTTCAGGGAGAACTTGTGCCAGCCGCTGCCCGCCGCGATCTTGCCCGGCAGGCCGGTGATGGACACCTGGACCTTGGAGTCCGAGCACTCGGAGGGCTCGGGCTCCGGGGACTCCGACTCGGAGGTGCTCGGCGCCGGGGACGACGCCGGAGCGGAGCCGCTCGGGGCCGGAGCGCTCGCGGACGGGGATGTGGGCGTGGACGCGGGCGTGGACGTGGGGGCGGAGGCCGACTCTGTGTTGGACGACGGCTCGGGAGTGGTCCCGGGCGCGCTCGGCGACGCGGACTCGGACGTGTTCACGCTCGGGGACGGGCTTTCGTCCGCGAACGCGGCCGGCGCGACCGACAGCAACGCGAGCGGTGCTATGACAGCCGTCGCGGCCGCAGTGGCCATGGCACGGCGAAGCTTCATGAAGACCTCGGATGTCCGGTGCGCCGTGAACTCGTGGCGCGCATATGGCGTTTATGGGTGAGGCCTCCGCGTGTGGGGCGCGGGTGTGGCCGTTGGTTCTGCAGGTGTGACCGGCGAAACCTGTGAAGGGTTGTCCTCCGGCTCACAGAATTCTTATGTGGCCCGAGTCACACCCTGGTCCGACTTGCGTACGCCCGTTCGAGCCGCTTACAAATTGGCTTCGTGTCTGACAAGCAGCCCGGGGAAACCGGCGAACCGACGGTTCCTGACGACGTGTGGGAACGCTTCGCGGCGGACAGCGAACGCGACATCCGCGACTCGGCCCCCAAGGAGCCGTCCGCCCGGGCGCGCATGGTGACGGAGCGGCTGCGGCTGCAGGACGCGCGGGAGGCCGAGCGGGCCGCCCGCCGTGCCGCCCGGAAGGAGGTGCGGCCGGCCGCGCAGCCCGAGGGCTGGCGGACGGGCCCCGCCTGGCGCGAGATGGACGGGCGCTCGGCCCGGCGCCGCAAGCTGTGGGCGATCCTCGGGATCCCGCTCGCCGTCGCCGTGGCGGTCGTCGCGATGAAGCCGTCCCTGCTGCCGGGCAATCCCTTCGGCTTCTCGGCCGGGTCCACCTCGGCCAAGTCCCCCTCGACCGGCCCCACGCTGCCCGCCGAGACAGCGGCCCCGACCGCGCCACCCTCCGCCCCGGACCCGCAATCACCCACCAGGGAACGCCCGTTCGCCGGATCCCCCGCCGAGCGCTGGGCCACCGGCGCGCCCGCCGTCGTCGTCCCCGAGGCCACCCCGGTCGGCTCCCTCACGAAGGAGCAGGTGGCCACCGCGCTGAGGCAGACCAAAAACCTGCTCGTCGGGGCGAACCTCGATCCGGCGACCCTGCGCGGCGAGCGTCCCGAGGCGGCGATAGCCGTCCTCGACCCCAAGCAGCCCCACATGGTCGACGACATCGACCGCATGCTGCGCTCGCCGGACAAGAAGCACGATCCGGTCACCCTGTTCAGCCGCTTCGACCCCGATGAGGTGCGCCTGGTCGGGCACGTCGTCAAGACGCGGGGCCGGATCACCTTCAAGGCGGGCAAGGACGGCTCCGTCGCCATCCACGCCGACTACACCTTCGTCTACCCGGTGTCCCCGGTCGACGGGAACGCGGACGAGGTGACGCGCACCATCGTGCGCCGCGTCCTCGATGTCATCTTCCTGGACTCGAGGAAATTCCGGGTCACACCGGGCAAGGTGATGATCCGTCAGTACGACCAGAACATCGGCAACTCCGCCTGCGACGTCTACGACGGCTTCCTGCACCCGCAGTTCGACTCGACCGCACCCACCGGCGCACCGCCGACCGGCCCGACCACCGACCCGTACGACCGCAGCCGTGACCTCTCGGCCTCTCACAGGGAAGACTGCGGCACGGTGTCCCGCACCTGACGCCTCCGCGCCCCGGCGTCCGCGTTCGGGCGTCCGTGCTTCCGGCACGTCGAAGGGCCCCGCGGGCCGGATGTCCGCGGGGCCCTTCTTCCGACAGCACCGACGTCAGGGCGGCGCCGGTGCCTTGAAGCGGCGCCGGGGATACGCCGCTGGTCGCGGTAGTGGCCGCCGGTCGCGCGCGGCGGCGCACGAGGGCGCGCACGTGATGCCGACCCTGAACGGTTTCCGTCGGTCGGCCCCGGGCGTCCCCGGGGCCGACCGTTCTCTTGAGTGACCGGGCTGCTGTCCCCTGCCGTCCGGTCACACCACCTGGAGCGAGGTCCCACGACGCACGGCACGATCCGTGCGTCTCATCGTTCCAGCGAAGCCACGCGTGGTTCCTTCGGGCCCGCCCCTGGCTGACACGGACACCAGAAGAAACGAAGTCCGCGGCACCCGGGTCACGCGCCGTACGGGTGAGAGGGAATGCGTACGTGCGTACGCCGGGTACCGGACCCCGCGTACCGGACGCCTTCGCCCGTCGTCGCGTCCCGTCGCCCGTCGTCGTACTCCGCCTCCGGGATTCAGACCCGGCCACGGCACAGTTCGAGCAGGGTCATGGCCAGCGAGGTGCCCGGCTTGCCGAGCGCCTCCCGGTAGTGGCCGAGGATCTCCATCTCGCGGGACAGGTTGACCCGTCGGCCGCCGGAGGTGATCCGGGCCTCCTGGATCACGGCCGAGACGGCCATCCGTTCCTGCACGAGACCGATGATCCGGTCGTCGAGGGCGTCGATGCGCTCACGGGCACCGGTGATCACATCGGCGGCCTCGTCGGTGCGGGCGCCGGTCTTGTCGAGTACGTCGGCCATGGTGGGGCTCCTCTGTGGAAGAGATGCCCCGGAGCGGCACGGCCCGGAAACGGCAGACGCCCCGGGCCTTGTCGGCCCGGGGCGCCTGGGAAGTCGCTTGTCAGTTGCTCAAGCAGCACGACCATGGCAGCCGGTGGGCCGGTTGCCATAGGTAAACAGGAAGGTCGTGTGCGTGAGCATGACGGCAGTATGCACGTCTGCGAGGGCGCCGGCCAAGCAGGTTCGGATGGTGAGACCCGGGCCCCGAACCCCGGCGGCGCCATGCCCACCGCGGCCCCCGGTAGAATCGGCCGTACACACCCTTTTGCTCACCGCCGGAAGGCAGACCGTGCCAGAAGCGTCCCCCGCCGCCCCCGACACCGTCCTGGTCGTCGACTTCGGTGCGCAGTACGCCCAGCTCATCGCCCGTCGCGTCCGTGAGGCCCGGGTCTACAGCGAGATCGTGCCGAGCACCATGCCGGTCCAGGAGATGCTCGCCAAGAACCCGGCCGCGATCATCCTCTCCGGCGGCCCCTCGTCGGTCTACGCGGAGGGCGCTCCGCGCCTGGACCGCGAACTCTTCGAGGCGGGCGTCCCCGTCTTCGGCATGTGCTACGGCTTCCAGCTGATGGCGACCACCCTCGGCGGCACGGTCGACAACACCGGCGCCCGCGAGTACGGCCGTACACCGCTGCACGTCTCGAAGTCCGGCTCCACCCTCTTCGAGGGCACCCCGGACGAGCAGCCGGTGTGGATGTCGCACGGCGACGCCTGCTCCGCCGCTCCCGAGGGCTTCACCGTCACGGCCTCCACGGACGTCGTCCCGGTCGCCGCCTTCGAGAACGACGAGAAGAAGCTCTACGGCGTCCAGTACCACCCCGAGGTCATGCACTCCACGCACGGCCAGCAGGTCCTGGAGCACTTCCTGTACCGCGGCGCGGGTATCACCCCGACCTGGACCACCGGCAACGTCATCGACGAGCAGGTCGCCCTGATCCGCGAGCAGGTCGGCACCAAGCGCGCGATCTGCGGTCTGTCCGGCGGAGTGGACTCGGCGGTCGCCGCGGCCCTCGTGCAGAAGGCCATCGGCTCCCAGCTGACCTGTGTGTACGTCGACCACGGTCTGATGCGCCAGGGCGAGACCGAGCAGGTCGAGAAGGACTTCGTCGCCGCGACCGGCGTGCAGCTGAAGGTCGTGGACGCGGAGGAGCGCTTCCTCACCGCGCTCAAGGGTGTCTCGGACCCCGAGGAGAAGCGGAAGATCATCGGGCGCGAGTTCATCCGCGTCTTCGAGCAGGCCCAGGCGGAGATCATCGCCGAGGCCGCCGAGGGCGAGGACGTCGCGTTCCTGGTCCAGGGCACGCTCTACCCGGACGTCGTCGAGTCCGGCGGTGGCACCGGCACCGCCAACATCAAGTCCCACCACAACGTGGGCGGCCTCCCCGAGGACCTGGAGTTCCAGCTCGTCGAGCCGCTGCGCCAGCTGTTCAAGGACGAGGTCCGGATGGTCGGACAGGAGCTCGGCCTGCCCGACGAGATCGTCCAGCGCCAGCCGTTCCCCGGCCCCGGCCTCGGCATCCGGATCGTCGGCGAGGTGACCAAGGAGCGTCTCGACCTGCTCCGCGCCGCCGACGCCATCGCCCGCGAGGAGCTGACCGCCGCCGGTCTCGACCGGGACATCTGGCAGTGCCCGGTGGTCCTGCTCGCGGACGTCCGCAGCGTGGGTGTGCAGGGCGACGGCCGGACGTACGGCCACCCGATCGTGCTCCGTCCGGTGTCCAGCGAGGACGCCATGACGGCCGACTGGTCGCGGCTGCCCTACGACGTCCTGGCGAAGATCTCGACGCGCATCACGAACGAGGTCGCGGACGTCAACCGCGTCGTGCTCGACGTGACGAGCAAGCCCCCGGGCACCATCGAGTGGGAGTAGTCCTCCCGGGGGAGTGACCCTCCCCCTTCAGGTCCGCTTGAGCGTGCGCACCGGCGCGCCGGGCTTCCAGACCTGGACGACCAGATACGTGTCGTCCTCGACGTAGGTCCGCGTGACCTCCGTCAGCTCGGTGCGGAAGAGGTGGAACGGCTCCGGCGGTTCCACCTCTTTCACGTACGCCGCCTTCGCCGGGACGTCGTCGCCCACCTCGACCGCCCGCCCGCTGATCCGTACGTCGCCCCCGCCCATGTCCGTGCCGGCCCCCGGATTCGCCTGGAGTGCGAAGCGCGGGTCGCGGCGCAGGTCGAGCGCCTTGAGCGAGTCCGGCATCATGCCGAGCCACAGCTCGCCGTCCAGGAAGCGCACCTCGATGCCGGAGGTGCGGGGCGAGCCGTCCTGGCGGAGGGTGGCGAGGACGTGGTGGGTGAAGGCGCCGAAGCGCTGTTCGACGGTGCCGGCGAGGACCGGTTCGGCCGTGGAGAGAGCTGCCCAGTTCATGACCCGAGTCTGGCGCGTATACCCGACACCTATTGTCGGGTATTACTGGTGTCCCTCTTTGTTCCTCTTTTTTCTCTCACGGAACACCCCTGTTCTCCTGCGCTGACCCCGGGTAACTTCCGCTCCGTACCGAACACGCCAGTGCTGGAGGACATATGCACGGGCCCACCCCGCCCCTGCCCCGCCCCACCGATCAGCTGCGCTTCGCCATGCCGCCGATGCACGAGTCGACGGACGACGAACGGCGGCACCGCAAGGAGCGGCTGGCGGGCGCGCTCAGGCTGTTCGGACGGCTCGGCTTCGAGGACGGCGTCTCCGGACACATCACGGCGCGCGACCCGGAGTACAGCGACTGCTTCTGGGTCAATCCGTTCGGCATGCCGTTCAAGCACGTCACCGTGAGCGACCTGGTCATGGCCAACCAGGACGGCCAGGTGATCCAGGGCCGCTACCACGTGAACCAGGCGGCGTTCACCGTGCACTCCCAGGTCCACGCCGCCCGCCCCGACGTCGTCGCCGTCGCCCACTGCCACTCCGTGCACGGCCGCGCCCTCGCCGCCCTCGGTGATCTGCTCGACCCGATCACCCAGGAGAGCTGCGCTTTTTACGAGGACCACGCACTTTATGACACCTACTCCGGGGTCGCCGTCGACGCGGAGGAGGGCCGCAGGATCGCGTCCGCGCTGGGCAGCCGCAAGGCGCTGGTGCTGCGCAACCACGGGCTGCTGACCGTCGGGGACTCGGTGGACGCGGCGGCCTGGTGGTTCCTGTCCATGGAGCGGTCGAGCCAGGTCCAGCTCACCGCGAAGGCCGCGGGCCGGCCCCTCCTCATCGACCACAAGCAGGCGGTCGCCACCCGCGAACAGCTCGGTGGTGACCTGGTGGCCTGGATCAACTACCAGCCCCTGTGGCAGGACATCAGCCGCAGTGAACCCGATCTCCTCAGCTAGGAGTTGTCCCGTTATGGGCCGATACGGGGGGCGGGAGCGGTCGTGGTGGCGACGCTAGAAGCCCCGTAGGACGGCCGCCTTCGTCAGGGCGAACTCCTCGTCCGTCAGAACGCCGTCGCGGTACAGCTCGCCCAACTCCCGCAGGCGGCGCAGCAGTACGTCGTGATGGTCGGACCGCGACGGCACCACCGGGGCCGGCCGGGGACGGTCCGCATGCGTTCCGGTGCGCGTGGAGGGATGCGGCAGCCGTGCCGTGACCGCGGTGGCGACCAGTGCGGTGAGCAGGTCGCGGCGGGTGCTGCCCCACAGATCGAGGGTGTACGGGTCCTTGTCGGGCGGCAGTTTGGAGAAGACCGTCTCGCGTGTCACAAAACGGAGGAAACCGTCCTCGTAGCCGGAGTTGGGCAGCCACTCGACCTGCACGAGGTCGCCCAGGGCGATGATCCGCGGCCCCGTCGCCCGCTTGACCCGGTCCGAGGTGTCCGCCCAGTCGATGCGCACCTGCGTCCCGTCGAAGGAGACCGTGCCGTCGCTGGACCGGACGGACACCGGGACGGGCGGTCCAGCGAGCAGATACGTCGTCGCCGGTTCCTTGGGGATCTGGTCCAGGAGCAGCGCGCGGCGGATCTCCTCGGCGACGTACTCGGCCACTCCGGAACGGTCGATGTCGACCGACAGCTTGTAGGGGTCCGCCGCGTCGGGCAGCCGGCCCCCGGTCGCCTGAAGCAGTGGGTCGGCGCCCTCGCGCAGCCGCAGCCGCAGCCGGCCACGCTTGCGTTCGGGTTCGTGGACGATGCCCGACACGGCTTCCAGAGGAACGGAGATCTCGCCGTACGTCTGCCGGAACAGCGGCACGGTGCGGTGCAGTCCCGGCGTGATCCTGACCGTGCTGCCGTCGAAGGCCCAGGTCCCGTCGCGCTGGATGATCTCGGCCATGGACGAATTCTCCCAGCCGGGTCAACAAGGGGTCCCTCGCTTCACCCGCGCCGAACCGACCTGACGCGTGCGCTCCGTGCTCCGTACGGCACAATTCGCTGTCATCACCGAACAGTTGTCAGGCAGGTGTGCGGCAGTCAGGCGTACGGACGCTCCGGTGTGCGATGGTCGGGCACATCAGGTCAGGCCCAACGGCGGCCGGGCACGTCCGGGCGCAGCGGATCAGGCCCCGCGGCCGGCCGGAAGGGCGTACCGGATTCCGGTCGTGCGGCGGCCTCACGGGTGCTTCGCGTCGTGGACGGTCGGGTGGCCGGGAGGGTGCGGGCTTCGGGCTGTGCGGCCGGCTACCGGGCGTACGTCAGGCCTTGGTGGTGTGACGGCCGGGCGTGTGCGACGCTCCGGCGATGTGGCGGTCGGGCGTACGGACGTTCCGGCTGTACGGAGTTTTCTGGTGCGGGAAGGCGGCAGTGGGCGTGGCGGTGCAGGAGGCGAGACACGGTGCGGGGCACGGTGCCGGGTCGGGTGCCGGGTCGGGCACCGGACCGGGTGGCGGGCGGAGCGGTGGTCCGGGTGGCGGGCCGGGCGGAGGCCTGGGCGGGGGGGCGGGCGTGCACGAGGGCGAATGCACGTGCGGGGACTGCCCGCACGGGGCGCGTACGGGGCACCGGCGGGCTGTCGCCGCGTTCCTCGCCAAGCGTGACGCGCTGGCGTCCGGGCAGGGACTGCCCGCCGGCGTCGCGCACTCGGCCTCCGCGTCCCGGCAGTGGGTGTCCGACGAACTCACCCAGTCCGCGGACCTCGTCGCCGAACGCGGCCGCCTCGAGGGCGAGGCATGGCTGGGCCGGCTGTGGCGGTACACCGCGTACACCGTGTGGGCCGGCGTCGTCGTCCTCCTGCTCGTGCAGGCGCTCACCGCGATCGGGGCCGGCTGGACGGCGGCACGGACGGCCGGGCTGCTCGCCGCGGTCGTTCTGGCCGGACTCCTGACGGGTGCGGCCCGGCTGCACCGGACGCGGGGCGGGGCCCTCGCGCCGGTCATCGGCGAGGACAACCGGCTCTCCACCTCGCGCGCGGTCGCCACCGGCTGGGTGCTGCTCGTGGTGTACGCGGTGCTCGTGCTGGTGGGCCAGCTGGCGGTGGCCTCGGCGCCCGGCCGCCGGGACGAACTCATCGCCGGGCTCGAACTTGCCCGGGGCGCCGGTGTCGTGACCGTAGTCGCCGTGGTGTGCGGGGTCGCGGTGCTGGTGCGGCGGGTGGTCGGGCTGCGGGTGCTGGGGCAGCGGCTGCAGAAGGTCCGCGCGGGCCGGCCGCGCGCGGCGGACCTGCTGACCGACGACTCCGGGCGGGGGAGCTTCGCGGACATCCAGTACGTCGTGATCGGCGGGGTCGCTCTGGTCTTCGCGGCGGTGCGGCTGGCCCGGCGGCCGTCCCAATTGCCCGATCTTCCGTGGGGGCTGGCCCTGTTGGTGCTGGTGTCGGCCGCGACCTATCTCGCCGGGAAGTACGCCGAGGGCGGGCGGCCGGTGATCCTCTCCGTGGTCCGGTCCCGTGAGGCGGGTGATCTGGACGCGCCCATTCGCACCGGGGACGACATCGAGATCCGGGGGGCCGGGTTCGTGCCGCCCGGGGCGCAGACCGCGGACCGGCTGTCGCGGATGGTCGTGCGGATCGGGCCGGTGCATGTGCACGTGCCGTTGGTGCCGGTGCCCGGGGGGTTCAGCAATCCCACGGACGCGGTGCTGACGGTGCCCGTGCCGGTGGACGTGGAGCCGGGCCGGGTGGAGGTGCAGGTGGTCACGGCGGCGGGCGTCGAGACGAATCGCTACGAGATCGACGTGACGGACTGAGGAGTAGCTGTCGCCCATCGCGGCAGCCCGGCTTCGGCTCCGCCTGCGGGGGCGGCAATCAGTCCGTCCGGCATTTGGGAGCGGGGTCCGGGGCGGAGCCCCACGGATGGGAAGGGCAGGGGCGGAGGGGGCGAAGAAAGGTTGTGGGGTGCCTGGGCCGGGCGGGGCGAGCCCGGGCGTTCCGTGAGGTGGAGCCCGAAAAAAGGTTCCAGCCCTTGAGTGGGGGAACGGATTCGTACGTATGGTCTGTTGAGTGGTCAACGGCACGCGGGCGAAAGGCGGCGGAGAGCGATGACTCACGGTATGCGGACGGATACTCACACCCAGTATCTGGAGGAGAGGCGGGACTGGCGGGACACCGCTACCCGCTACGCCCTGTTGCCACTCCGCATCTTCCTGGGTGTCACCTTCATCTACGCCGGCCTCGACAAACTGACCGACAGCGCCTTCATGAAGGCCTCCGGATCGGGCTCGATCGGCGACATGATGCGCACGGTGCGTGACTCCTCCGCGATACCGGCCCTCGTCGACCTGTCCCTGAAGAGCCCCGTCGGCTTCGGCTACGCCATCGCGTTCGGCGAGCTGGCTGTCGGAATAGGCACCCTGATCGGCCTGTTGGGCCGCCTCGCCGCACTGGGCGGCGCACTCATCTCGCTCAGCCTGTGGCTGACCGTGAGCTGGGCCTCCGACCCGTACTACTACGGCAACGACCTGGCCTATCTGATGGCCTGGACCCCTCTCGTGCTGGCGGGCACCTCGATCTTCTCCGTGGATTCGGCTCTACGAGCCCGGCGCAAGCAGCGCGCCGGGGCCTACCGCTAGAACCGTCCTAGGAGTTCACGCCGCGCGGACCCCGGTCCGCGCGGCGTTTGCGTATCCCGTGGGTCACGGATGCCACCGCGCCCGCCAGGCAGAGGCCGACGACAACGACGGGGATGATCGCGAACCACTCGGTGTCCCACCAGCCGCCCGCGTCTCCGGCGTAGGCGATGCCTCCGGCGGTGAGGAAGAGGCCCGCCACCAGCTTTCCGGGCTGGAACTCATGACGTGGCACGGGCCACCTCCGCCTGGCCCACGCCGACCTGGAGGTCGAGGTCGAGGGTGCCGCCGTCCTTGCCGCCCGTCGTCGGCGGCAGGGTCACCTGCTTGTGCTTGCCCGGTTCCACGTCCACGTCCTTCTTGTTGTCACCCGGCAACTGGATGTCTCCGACGCCCACCTCGATGGTGAGCCGGACGGTCGCGTCCTTGGGGACGATCACCTTCAGCCGGCCCGCGCCGACCTGGGCATCGGTCTTCACCGTCTGCCCCTTGGCCAGGTCGACGCGGCTGAGGTCGAGGGTGCCCACGCCGGTGCCGAGGTCGTAACTCGGCCGTACGTCGGCCGCGGTCGCCGGAGTCCAGCTCGTCCGTACCCAGTGTGTGTCGATGTCCTTGGGCAGGGCCGCGGAGGCCGCGAGGAGGCCTGCCGTGATCACCGCCAGGAAGATTGTTCCCGCGCCCGTGCGGCCACGGAAGGCGCTGACGGTGATGCCCAGGCCGAACACGATGAGGGCGGCGGCAAGTCCGGCCTGAAGGCTGGTGCCGAGCGCCTGGTCGTGCCAGGTCAGGCCGGTGCCGAGGCCGCCCGCGAGGAGGGCCAGCAGGAAGATCCGGCCGCCTATGGGGCGGGGGCCGCGCCGCTTGTGCTCCCGTTCCGTGCGCAGGTCGGGGCGGGAGGTGCCGCGGGCGATGTTGAGCGCGGCCGCGACATCCCGGTCCAGGGTCTCCGGCGGGCCCCACATGTAGCCGGTGCCGCCGACGTGCGAACCGTCCTTGACGATCGGGTCGCGCCACCAGGAGGGATAGGAGGCGGGTACGGGCGGGGCCTGAGCCTCCGGCGGGGCGTCGGCGACGGCCTGCGCGGCGAGCGGATCCGGGTCGGGGGCGCCGCGGTTCTGCGACCAGTAGCCCGCGCCCGCCAGCAGCAGCGACAGGATGACGGCGAACGTCAGCACGCTGCCGTTCTTGAGCATGGACAGGAACACTCCGCAGCCGACCAGCGCGAAGAGCACGGCGGTCAGCGCCTGGCCGTCGACACGGCCGGTGAGCAGCTTGCGGACCTCGTTCTCCTCCTCCTCGTCGTACGGGACGAAGAGCCAGGCGAAGCCGTAGAAGATGAGGCCGATGCCGCCGGTCGCGGCGAGCACCGCGAGCACGATCCGGAAGATCACCGGGTCCATGTCGCACTGCCGGCCGAGCCCGGCGCACACCCCGCCCAGCATCTTCTGCCGACGGTCGCGCCGGAACCTGCGCGGCACCTCGGGGGCGGCGCCGGCGTCCGCGGGCCGCGCCGCGGCCGCTTCCCCGTGAGCGCGCGGCTCATCACCCCGAGCGGTGCCGGGGTCCGGCTCCGCCGCCGCGTGCTGCTGATCTGTCATGCGTCCATGGTGACGGGCGGGACGGCGCGGCGGCAGTCGGGATGACCCTGGCCGAACCCTGATATCCGCCCGGAGGGGTGGGCGGGACCGTTCGAGCGCCGGTCCCCGAGATCAGGGGAGTGCAGATCAGGAGCGAAGATCAGGAGCGAAGATCAGGGGAGTATCGGGGGCCGACCCTGATGCTCCGGTCCGCCGGGCGTGTGAACATCGATGGCATGCCGGAAGCCGCAGCCATGCCCGTCGACGACCCGCGGCCCCCGCGCAAGCTCTACCGCAGCAGCGACGGACGCTGGCTCGGGGGCGTGGCGCGAGGGCTTGCCGGGCATCTCGGGCTGCCCGTGGTCTGGGTGCGGCTGATGTTCGTCGGACTGTTCATGGCGGACGGACTCGGCGCGCTGCTGTACGCGGCGTTCTGGTTCTTCGTGCCGCTCGGCGTCGGCGGCGTCGGCTCCGGCGGCCGCACATCGGCGTTCACCACCGAGACCTCGCCCGACGGCCGGCGCCGACTCGTGGCCCGCAAGCCGGACAAGGGCCAGATCGTCGCCCTGCTCCTCATGGTCGTCGTGGCCATGGTCTTCGTCGGCAACGTGAATCTCGGCGGCGGCACGAAGGCGTATCTGTGGCCGACGGTCCTCGTCGGCGCGGGTGTCGCCCTGGTCTGGCGCCAGGCGGACAACGCGCGCCGCGCCCGCTGGGCGGAGGTCGGCCGCCGTCGCCGTACGCTCACGCTGCTGCGGTCCGCGGCGGGCGTTCTGCTCGTCACCGCCGGCGTCTCCGGGATATTCGTCCTCCAGGGCTCCGCGGCCCACCTCGGCTCGGTGCTCCAGGCGGCGCTCGCGGTCCTCGTCGGGATCGCGCTGCTCGCCGGCCCCTATCTGATCCGGATGACCCAGGACCTCTCCGAGGAGCGCCTGATGCGCATCCGCGCGCAGGAGCGGGCCGAAGTCGCCGCCCACGTCCACGACTCGGTGCTGCACACCCTGACCCTGATCCAGCGCAACGCGGAGAACGCGAACGAGGTGCGCCGGCTGGCCCGCGCCCAGGAGCGCGATCTGCGGGCCTGGCTCTACAAGCCGGAGGGCAGCGGCAAGGACGAGGACGAGGAACCCGACACCCTCGCCGAGGCGGTCCGCCGCCATGCCGCCGAGGTCGAGGACAAGCACGGCGTTCCCATCGAGGTCGTCGTCGTGGGCGACTGCCCGCTCGACGACCGTCTGACCGCACAGATGCAGGCAGCACGCGAAGCGATGGTGAACGCGGCCAAGTACGGTGGCGAGGGCGGCGCCGTACAGGTCTACGCCGAAGTCGAGGGCAGGACGGTCTTCGTGTCCGTCCGCGACCGAGGCCCCGGCTTCGACCTCGACGCGATACCCGCCGACCGCATGGGCGTCAGAGAATCGATCATCGGCCGCATGGAGCGCAACGGCGGCACGGCGCGACTGCGCGCGGTGCCGGACGGCGGCACGGAGGTCGAGCTGGAGATGGAAAGGGCGGAGAAGACGTCATGAGCGACACGAACGAGCCTGTGGAGTCCGGCGGTTCGGCCGGGGAGACCCCCGCGGCCGCAGCATCCCAAGGCGCCGCCCCCGCGGCCGGTCCGGGCGGCGCCGAGGGCGGGCGCCGGGTGCGCGTGGTGCTCGTCGACGACCACCGCATGTTCCGTACGGGGGTCCAGGCCGAGATCGGCGAGACCGAGCGGACCGGCGTCGAAGTGGTCGGCGAAGCCGCGGATGTCGACCAGGCGGTCACGGTCATCACGGCCACCCGCCCCGAGGTGGTCCTCCTCGACGTCCACCTTCCCGGCGGCGGCGGTGTCGAAGTACTGCGCCGCTGCGCCCCGTTGATGGGCGACGCCGAGCAGCCGGTCCGTTTCCTCGCGCTGTCCGTGTCGGACGCCGCAGAGGACGTGATCGGCGTGATCCGCGGCGGTGCCCGGGGGTACGTCACCAAGACGATCACCGGCACGGATCTCGTGGACTCCGTCTTCCGCGTCCAGGACGGCGACGCGGTCTTCTCCCCGCGACTCGCCGGATTCGTCCTCGACGCCTTCGCCTCCACCGACGCCCCGCCCGTCGACGAGGACATGGACCGCCTCACCCAGCGCGAACGCGAGGTCCTGCGCCTGATCGCCCGGGGCTACGCGTACAAGGAGATCGCCAAGCAGCTCTTCATCTCCGTCAAGACGGTCGAGTCGCACGTCTCGGCGGTCCTGCGCAAACTCCAGCTGTCGAACCGCCACGAGCTGACCCGCTGGGCTACGGCACGTCGGCTGGTCTGACGAGCCGTAGCCCAAACGGGAGCCCGTTGATCACACCACTCGGGTGGCTCCGGCGAAGGGCATCTCGCTGATCGGGGCCAGCCGTACGGGTGCCGACGGATTGGGGGCGTGGATCATCTGGCCGTTGCCGACGTAGATGCCCACGTGGGTGATCCCCGAGTAGAAGAACACCAGGTCGCCGGGGCGGAGTTCGGAGAGGGTGACCCGCTGGCCGGCGTTGATCTGCGAATAGGTCGTCCGGGGCAGGGAGATGCCCGCGGAACGGTACGCGGCCTGGGCGAGCCCGGAGCAGTCGAAGGCGTCGGGGCCGGTGGCGCCCCACACATAGGGGCTGCCGAGCTTCGAGTAGGCGTAGGCGACGGCCGCCGCCGCCCGGGAGTTGGGCGCCGCGGTGGTGGCGCCGCCCGCACTGGTGGCACCGGATGTGCCGGATGGTGCCACCGGGGCCAGATCGCGGGCCGAGGAGCGCGAGACGTGCTGCTGCTCGCCCGCGCCACCCCGCTCCACGTACTGCGTGCGCTGCTCCGGGGTGAGCCGCGCGAGGAGTCGGCGTGCCGCGTCGAGCTTCTCGTTGATCACCTTCTTCTGCTGCTTCAGTTCGGTCTGCCGCGACTTGAGCGCGGCCAGTTCGATGTGCGCCGCGCCGCGCAACTGCTCGATCTCACGCAGCTGTTTGCGCACCCCGGCGACTTCCGCCGACTGCCGGGTGCCGACCCGCTCGGCGAACGCGGCCCCTTCCAGGTACTGGTCGGGGCGGTCGGAGAGCGCGAGTTGCACCACCGGGTCGAGTCCACCGCTTCGGTACTGCGCCGCCGCCATCGAACCCAGTGCCTCCCGCGCAGAGTTGAGCCGGTCCTCCCGGCGGGCCGCCTCGTCGCGGAGTGCGCCCAGGTGCGCCTCCGTCCGGTCGGCCTTCTCCTTGGCGCCGTCGTACTTCTGGGTGGCGACCTCCGCCTCCTCGTACAACTTGTCGACCTTGGCCTTCACCTGCGCCGGGGACAGCTGGGGGTCGGCATGCCCGATCCCGTCGAAGCCGGTCGCCGTCGCCGCGCCCGCGAGGGCGATGGTGACTGCTGTGCGGGCCGTGTTTCCGCCGATCGAGCGCTGTTTGGACTTGCGGTGCGCTGCCACGAGGGCCCACATCCTTCCGTGCGACCGCCCTTGCGGGTGCGGTCAAGCGGTGACACGTCCGGCGACGGCTCACACAGGGGGAGCGGGCCGCCGCCGGACCTTCTCGGCGGTGGTGTCCGACTGCCGCCCCTGGCCCGGGCGGCGGTGGGGAGCCGGTCACCTGGGGGAGGACGTTAAACCTGGGAGTGCGGCGTTGGTAACGCTATGTGCGGAACTGTCGCTACTGGATCGCCGAGTGACCGCATGTGGCCAAGATTCAAGCCCCGCATCGCCGACTTCACACAGGGTGATGACCGATGCGGCGAATCCCGGACAACCGGAGTGGCGCCGGTGCTACGGACGACACGCGATGGCCCGGTGAAAAAAGGGTGACAAGAGGGGGCGAAGCGAAGGGGCGGCCCGGTGAGAAGGGGCGCCTGGGTGTGCGGTTAGGCTCCGGCCCCATGGACGTACTCATCCATCTCTTCGTCGGCCTGCACATCATCGGCATCGCCGCGCTCCTCGGCGGCTTCTTCACCCAGATGAAGGCGATGGGCAAGGGCACCGCCCGCTTCGTCCCCGCGATGCTGCACGGCGCGCTGACCATGCTCGTCACCGGCGTCGCCCTGGTCGGGCTCAACCAGGCCGACGGCAACACGGTCAACACCTTCAAGATCGGTGTGAAGCTGGCCCTGCTGATCGTGATCCTCGGGCTCGTCTATGTGAAGCGGGACGACGAGACGGTGGACAAGCGCCTCTTCGGCCTCGTCGGGCTGCTGACCGTCGCGAACATCTTCATCGCCGTCCTCTGGACCTGACCGGCGAAACACCCGCGCGCGGGGATGCGCCGGCCTTCTCACCCCCGTGCGGCAGGCTTGACCGGCCCTCGCCCCCTCCCGCGCGGCGGGCTGACCGGCCCCTGAACCTCTTCGCCCCCACCTCTGCGCCGCGGACTTGACCCGGCATCCTCACCCGCCAGTCGCGGATCTGACGGCGAGGGCGGCGCCCGCGGCGACCGCGAGCCACGCCGCCACCGCGATCCACAGCAGCACCTGCCCCGGCCCCTTGAGCCAGAAGACGTCGAGGGCGGCCGCGACCGAGAGGGTCGCCACCGCCGTCATCCCCATCGGGAAGACGGTCGCCCAGCGCCGCGCGTCGTACCGCGGGCGCGGCCACACCGCCTCCGTGACGAGCAGCACGCAGTAACAGGTGAGGTCGAGCACGAGCAGTGCGCCGGTCGCGGCGCGCAGGACGCCCTGGTCGTCGTTGTTCCACAGGTAGATGTTCACGTCGTGCGCGGTGACGAGTCTCGCCCCGGCCAGCGCCGAGATCGCGAACGCGCCGCCCGCCACCCAGTGGTCCCCGGCACCCCGCTTCACCTCCCACACGTCGAAGTGCCCGAACGACACCCCGTAGAGCACGATCCCCAGCCAGAACAGCACCATCGCGGTATGCGCGAGCCAGTCCGAGCCCACGGCGGTGGCGATCGTCGAGCCGAGCACCGAGAGTCCCTGCGTGGCCACGCAGACGAGGAACACCTCTCCCGCCATACGGCGCCGCCAGTGCCGTACGACGGTGAGGAGCAGGATCGGCCAGAGCGCCGCCGACAGTGCGAGCAGGGCCTCGGCGAGCCCCTGCCACCCCAGTTCGGAGATCCGGGTGCCGAGCACGGTGGTCGCCGCGACCGCGTTGAGCCCGGCCGGCGTGCCGGCCTGCTGCATCCATTGCTCCCGGTCGCCCACCAGCCGGACGAGGAAGTCCGCGGCGAGCCCGAGCCAGGCGAGCGAAGCGAGGACCAGCGCGATCCGGGAGAGGGTCTCGTGGCCGGTCAGGCGCAGTCCGATCGAGATGATGCCGGTGGCCATGACGGCGGTCCCGGCGGCGGGCGGCCGCTCCGCCCACCAGGCGCGGAACGAAGGAGTGTCCGGCATGTCCGGTGTGTCTGGCATGCGCCCGATGCTAGGGATCCCCGGACCGGTTGCCGGCGGGGCACGCGCGGGCGGGGTACGAAAACGCGGGGCACCCGGGCGTGGGGAGCGCGAAACCGCGGGGCCGCGCGTGGGGAGCACGAAAACGCCTGGCACGCGCGCGTGGGGTACGAAAACGCCCGGGTTGCGTGGGCAGGGTACGAAAACGTGGGGCGCGTGCGTGGGGCCTGAGCCGCTCCAGTCGCTCCACGCACGCGTGCCCCGCGAACGGCGTCGCTCGCACCCCGGCTTCCCCGGCGCGTGTCGCGGGGGCCGCCGCCGGGGTGGGGTGCGGAGGCTCCCTCGCGTGCACCCGCTGTCACCGTGCCGTCATGTGTGCGGCTTCCGGGTCGATGCCGGTTCCTCCTGCCGGACCGTCACCCGGGGTGACCGGTAGGTCGTCTGCGGTCACGGGCCGTCGAGGTGTCATGGCCGGAAGCCGGTCCGGCCATGAATCGCGTCACGACTTCCGGTCGAGTTCTCGGGGTGGCGGCGGGCTGTCAGTGGGGCGGCCTAGACTCGGAGAGCGATGAGCAGCCTCTTTGACGACAGCTTCCTGGCGGACCTCAAGCCCTCCGGGGCCCACGAGGACAAACACCCGCCGCCCGAGGACGATCACGTACCGGAGCAGGTTCCGGACGATCTGTTCGGCGGGAAGTTCGACATGCCGCCGAGCCGGGACGCGTACTACCGCGACGGCGCGCCCAGACCCGCCGTGGACCCGGCGGCCCTGCTGGACGGACTGAACGAGAACCAGCGCGCGGCCGTGGTGCACTCCGGCTCCCCGCTGCTCATCGTGGCCGGTGCCGGTTCCGGCAAGACCCGGGTGCTCACCCACCGGATCGCGCATCTGCTCGGCGAGCGCAACGTCCACCCCGGCCAGATCCTCGCGATCACCTTCACGAACAAGGCCGCGGGCGAGATGAAGGAGCGCGTCGAGGCGCTCGTGGGCCCGCGCGCCAACGCGATGTGGGTGATGACCTTCCACAGCGCCTGCGTCCGCATCCTGCGCCGCGAGAGCAAGACACTCGGCTTCACCTCGTCGTTCTCGATCTACGACGCCGCCGACTCCAAGCGTCTGATGGCGCTCGTCTGCCGTGATCTCGACCTCGACCCCAAGCGGTTCCCGCCGAAGTCGTTCAGCGCCAAGATCTCGAACCTGAAGAACGAGCTGATCGACGAGGAGGACTTCGCCGCCCAGGCCTCCGACGGCTTCGAGAAGACCCTCGCCCAGGCGTACGCGATGTACCAGTCGCGGCTGCGCGAGGCCAACGCGCTCGACTTCGACGACCTGATCATGACCACGGTCAATCTACTGCGCGCCTTCCCGGACGTCGCCGAGCACTACCGCCGCCGCTTCCGGCACGTCCTGGTCGACGAGTACCAGGACACCAACCACGCGCAGTACGCGCTCGTCCGGGAACTCGTGGGCACCTCCGAGCACCCCGTGGACGCACCGCCCGGCGAGTTCGACCTGCCCCCCGCCGAGCTCTGCGTCGTGGGTGACGCGGACCAGTCGATCTACGCCTTCCGCGGCGCGACCATCCGCAACATCCTCCAGTTCGAGGAGGACTACCCGAGCGCGACGACGATCCTCCTGGAGCAGAACTACCGCTCCACCCAGACGATCCTGTCCGCCGCCAACGCGGTCATCGAGCGCAACGAGTCCCGCCGCCCCAAGAACCTGTGGACCAACGCCGGCGCGGGATCGAACATCACGGGCTACGTCGCGGACACCGAGCACGACGAGGCCCAATTCGTCGCCGACGAGATAGACCGTCTCACCGACGCGGGCGAGGCCAAGGCCGGCGACGTCGCGGTCTTCTACCGTACGAACGCGCAGTCCCGTGTCTTCGAAGAGGTCTTCATCCGCGTCGGCCTGCCCTACAAGGTCGTCGGCGGCGTCCGCTTCTACGAGCGCAAGGAGGTCCGGGACGTCCTGGCGTATCTCAGGGTGCTGTCCAACCCCGAGGACTCGGTCCCGATGCGCCGCATCCTGAACGTGCCCAAGCGCGGCATCGGCGACCGCGCCGAGGCGATGATCGACGCCCTCTCGCAGCGCGAGAAGATCAGCTTCCCGGCGGCGCTGCGCCGCGTCGACGAGGCCTACGGCATGGCCGCGCGCTCCACCAACGCGGTCAAGCGGTTCAACACGCTGATGGAGGACCTCCGTACGATCGTCGAGTCCGGCGCGGGCCCGGCCACCATCCTGCAGGCAGTCCTCGAACGCACCGGCTATCTCGCCGAGTTGCAGAACTCGACCGACCCGCAGGACGAGACCCGGGTCGAGAACCTCCAGGAACTCGCCTCCGTGGCCCTGGAGTTCGAGCAGGAGACCGGTGAGGGCGAGAACGCGGGCGGACTCGCCGCGTTCCTGGAGCGGGTCGCGCTCGTCGCCGACTCCGACCAGATCCCGGACGAGGAGGACGGCAACGGCGTCATCACCCTGATGACCCTGCACACCGCCAAGGGCCTCGAATTCCCCGTGGTCTTCCTGACCGGCATGGAGGACGGCGTCTTCCCGCACATGCGCGCCCTCGGACAGGTCAAGGAGCTGGAGGAGGAGCGGCGCCTGGCGTACGTCGGCATCACCCGCGCGCGGGAGCGGCTCTACCTCACCCGGTCGTCGATGCGCAGTGCCTGGGGGCAGCCCTCGTACAACCCGCCCTCCCGCTTCCTGGAGGAGATCCCGGCGACCCATCTGGACTGGAAGCGCACGGGAGCGATGGCGCCCGTGTCGGCCGGCCCGGTCTCCGGTGTCGCCGCGTCCCTGTCCTCGTCGCGCTCACGGTCCGCGGCCTCGGGTGCCTCCGGGTTCGCCACGCGCCGTGGTTTCTCCGAGAAGCCGGTGGTCTCGCTGGCCGTCGGGGACCGGGTCACGCACGACCAGTTCGGCCTCGGCACCGTCGTCGGGGTGAAGGGGACGGGTGCGAACGCGGAGGTGACGGTCGACTTCGGAGAGCCCAAGCCGAAGCGGCTGCTGCTGCGGTACGCGCCGGTGGAGAAGCTGTAGCCCGCGAGATCATTCGCGGCACCGGATCGCGGGGACCTTTGGCTGTCCGAGGACGGCTGGGGGGCCCGGCGGTCACCCGCCCCTCGCGCCCCGGGACCACGTGCGCCCCGGGTTGTTACGTGGGGTCCAGGCCGTGGCTGCGGAGCCAGGGCAGCGGGTCGATCGCCGCGCCGCCGGCCGGACGGACCTCGAAGTGCAGGTGCGGACCGGTCGAGTTGCCGGAGTTCCCGGAGAAGGCGATCTGGTCACCGGCCTTCACGGTGGTGCCGGAAGGGACCTTGTACGTGGAGAGGTGGCAGTACCACGTCTCCGTGCCGTCCATCGCGGTCACGATCATCATGTTGCCGTACGCGCTGTTCCACTGCGTCCGGACGGTCCCGTCGGTCGCGGACATCACCGGCGTGCCGTAGGAGACCGGGAAGTCGATGCCCGTGTGCACGGACATCCAGTTGACGCCCGCCTGGCCGAAGTAGGCGCTGAGGCCCCGCTGCGTCACCGGGAGAAGGAACTTCGGACGCAGCCGCTCCTTGCGGGCCGCCTCCTCCGCCGCCTTCTTCTTCTCCGTCGTCTGCTGGGCCTTGAGGTCGATACGTTCCTGCGTGCGGCTCGCCCGGTCGGCGAAGTCGTCCGCGCCCGCGGAGAGGCTCTGGAGCTGGGTGTCCAGTTTGATGTTGGCGGCCGACGGCTTCACCGAGGTCGCGTCGGAGGCGCTGGCCGTCGTGTCCTTCGAGTTGTCCCCGCCGAGACCACCGACGCCGCCCACGGAGGCGGCGGCGATCCCCGCGACCCCCATCACGCAGACGGAGGGCACCGCGACGGTCAGCAGAGCGGAACGCTTCGCGGGGCTGCGGCGCCGGGAACGGGAAGCGGTTCGTGTCACGGGACGCCGGGCCGGGGTGATCTCTTCCATGTCGTCGAGCAGCGGCCTCTCGCGCCCCTCGTCGTACGGGTCGTACGCGTCGTCGGAGTCGTCCGTGTCCGCGACGTCCTCGGCATCGTCGAACTCGTCCTCGTCGGAGGTGAGTTGACCGTGGGCCGCCTGGTCGAAGGTCGCGGTCGCCTGCTGGTCGAAGGGGACCGGAGCACTCGGATCGGACTGCTGCTCGTACGTCATGTCGAGCTGCGTGAGCTCGTGGTTGTACGACCCGGGCTCGGAGTGCTGCTGTTCGTACGACTCGGCCTGCGGGTGCTGCTGCTCGTACGGCTCATACGGCTCGGACGGGGACTGCTGCTGTTCGTAGGATTCGTGCTGCGGGTGCTCGTACCCCTGGTATGCGTCCTGGCCGCCGGCGCTGTTCCACTGCGTTGCGTCGTACGCGCCCGTTCCCTGCGTCGGCACGGTCCACTGCTGGGTCCCGTCCAGCGGCTGCTCGGGCCGGATCCAGGCGTTCGCGTCCCACTGGCCCGAGGCGTCGGGGCCCGGATGCTGCGCGGGGATGTCGGCGAGCTGCTGGTAGCCGTTCGTCCATGCCGTCGTGTCGTGGGCGCCGGTGTCGTAGGCGGCCTGGTGCTGTGCCGCGTACGGGTCGTAGTTCAGCGGCTGTTGGGCGCCGGCGTTCCATTGCGTGGCGTCGTACGAACCGGTGCCACCGCCTCCGCCCGGCATAGTGCCGAAGAGCGGGTCACCGGCGAAATCCGTGCCGGAGCAGGAGCCTGCGGTGGCCGCGTTCTCGCCCGAGTCGAAAGCCGTGGCGGAGTAGTCGCCGTACGCGGTGAAGTCGCCGTACTGGGCTTCTTGCGCACCGTACGGCGCGTAGAGCGCCGAGGCGGCGTCGGAAGCCGGAGCCGGAGGAGTCACGATCCCCGACGGGTGACGGTCGTTCACCAACTTCTCTTTCGCCTCGACAACAGGGGCTGGCAGAGCAGTGCGGTGACTGTACCCGGCGGTATGCGGGCGCGACAATCTTCGGCAGGTTTCCCCTTCGTAGGAAACGGGCATTCGGCCGTGTTTCGGGGAAGGGAGGGCAAGGCTTTGGCCTGGCGTTCGATAAGCGTTCGAAGTGTTGGGGTCCCAGGAGGGGTGTCGGGCGGCCGTCAGCCCTCCCTCGGCCGGCCTTCACCCCGTCCTCAACCCCTCCCTAACCTGTCCTCACCCTGTCCTCACCCTGTCCTCAGGCCACCGTGAGGCCGCTGATCCGGGCGGCGGTACGGCTTCCCGAGACCTCGATGTCGAGTGCCTGCCGGATCCCTGTGGCGACGGCCGGATGCACGGGCAGCGCGAGATGGCCGACACCGCTCACGCGGACGTTCTGCGCGAGCAGGTCGGGATGCTCGACGCAGGCCGTCTCCAGCGGGTCCATCAGGTGGTCGAGATCGCTCCAGAAGCTGACGAACTGGGTACGGCAGCCAGGGGCGGGCCCGGTCAGCTCCTGGATCACGGCGGAACCGGGGCGCATCTGCCGGACGATCGGGTGCGCGTTCATCAAGGGGGCGACGCGGGTGCCCGAGTGCGGGGTGCCGAGCGTGACGAGTGTGCGGACGTGGGTGTCGCCGCCGAGACACTGCACGTAGTAGCGCGCGATCAGCCCGCCGAGGCTGTGCCCGACGATGTCCACCTGCTCATGACCCGTGCGCTCGCAGATCTCCTCGATGTGCCGGCCCAGCAGCTCCGCCGCGATGCGGATGTCGCATGTCAGCGGCGAGTAGTTGAGGGACTCGACGTGCTGCCTGCCGTGCTGCGCGAGGTTGCGGCGCAGCAGGACGAAGACGGAGCGGTTGTCGATGAAGCCGTGCAACAGGACGACCGGGGGTTTGGCCTCGGTGGGCAGCTGGGCGGCGACATCGGGTGAGGGGAGCGCGGGTCCGGTGCGGCGTTCCTGGGTGATCCCGGAGGGGTAGAGGAGGAGGTGTCCGGCGAGGATCGCGAGCTCCAGAGCCGTTGCCTTCAGGAGGGCCACCGACAGCCCTGCCAGTTTCGTCGGAAACAGGCGCTGACACAGGGGGAGAAAGGGCGACGCAGCCTCAGTGACCTTCATGGCCGACCTCCAGTCGACACGCGGGAGGACCGCTCCGTCCCCCGTGTGCCCTAGTGGAAAGCCGTGAGGTCGGCGACGGCGGTGGCCGACGGCGCGTCTGTGGCGTGTGAGACCGGTGACGCTACGGAGTGCTCGGCCGAAGGGGGGCGGGATACGACGCCGACCCCGGCTCCGCGACGGGTCCGCCGCGCTGGATGCGCCGACGTCGTGTCGTGGTGTGGAGTCGCCTTCGTGTTCCCGTGGTCCTCTTGCCGGCGTTGCTCCCCGCTGTCGTGTCTTCGCCGATGTGCCCCAGCACCACGCCGTCCGCTGACGACGCGATGGTGCGGCCACCTGGTCGCGGCTCTTCTTGCGCCCGCTCCGGCCGTGGCCCGTACGCCGCAGTTGCCTGCGACGCCAGTTCCACGATACGGAACCGTGCGCGGCGAACTTGTCCCAGTGTGTGATTTCCCCCTCGGTCTCCACCGCGAAACTGCCGGGTGCGGGATGCTGGCGATAACGTTCGTTCACTTCCCCGGCCGAAAGGGTCCGGGGCGCCTGTGCCGCTTGACGCGATCGGCGATCCGGAGTGATCCGGTGTGGCGAGCGGAAAATTGAGCGATATGTGTCGATGGTCAGTAGTCGGCGCGGTCGACAGGTATCCGTTGGTGACAGCGGGTAGTCAGTACTGGTCAATCGGTAAATTATCGATCAGTATCGGCCATCGTCGGTCGACAGTCGGTAGTCGTAGGCATGTGTCGGCAGTCCTCGTCGGTGCAGGTTGATGTAGTCGGTTCATGGAGGCAGTGATGGGTGTGGCAGCCGGTCCGATCCGCGTGGTGGTGGCCAAGCCGGGGCTCGACGGCCACGATCGCGGGGCCAAGGTGATCGCGCGGGCGCTGCGCGACGCCGGTATGGAGGTCATCTACACCGGTCTTCATCAGACCCCCGAGCAGATCGTCGACACCGCGATCCAGGAGGACGCCGACGCGATCGGCCTGTCCATCCTCTCCGGTGCTCACAACACGCTCTTCGCGGCCGTCATCGCACTCCTCAAGGAGCGCGAAGCGGAGGACATCAAGGTCTTCGGCGGCGGCATCATCCCCGAGGCGGACATCGCCCCCCTCAAGGAGAAGGGCGTCGCGGAGATCTTCACGCCGGGCGCGACGACGGTGTCGATCGTGGACTGGGTACGGGCCAACGTCAGACAGCCGGCCGGCGCGTAACCGGCGGGCGCCTGTGCCCTCACCCGGACGCGGACGGCGGCCCCCGGCATTCTCCGGCGCCGGGGAACCCGGAGAGCTTCGGGTTCTCCGGGTTCTCCGGGTTCTCCGGCGTCCGAGTAGCGGGCCGGGTGGCGACGCCAGGCGGGACCGGCCGCTCGGCGGCTCGATGGCGGCGGGTCGGGCACCGGCCGGCCCGAGGTGCCGTGCAGGCCTGGATTCTGTGTGGGGCGATGTGCCGCGCGGGCCGGAATGCCCGCGGGCCGCGGCCTCGGTCGGGTCCGGGTGCCACCGTCCGCGCCGGGGCGGGGGCGCAGGCTCACGGTGTCGTGAGTTCGGCGGACATGGTTGCTCTCAGGCGCAAGGTCGTCACGAGTCGTTGGAACGCCTCGGCCCAGTAGCCCCCGGCCCCCGGTACTGCGTTCTCCGACTCGTCGGGGACCGAGGTGAGGCCGTCGAGCCGCGCCGCCTCCGCGGGGTCGAGGCAGCGCTCGGCCAGTCCCATGACCCCGCTGAAGCTCCACGGATAGTTCCCCGCGTCCCGCGCGATGTCGAGCGCGTCCACCACCGCCCGCCCGAGGCTCCCCGCCCAGGGCACCGCGCACACCCCGAGCAGCTGGAACGCCTCGGACAGCCCGTGTGTACCGATGAACCCGGCCACCCACTCGGCCCGCTCCCCGGCGCCCAGAGTGGCGAGCAGTTTGGCCCGCTCGGCCAGCGACACAGCCCCGGGCCCCCCGGCCTCCGGAGCGGAGGGTGTTCCGAGGAGCGCCCTCGACCACCCGGGATCGCGCTGGCGTACTGCCGCCCGGCACCACGCCGCGTGCAGCTCCGCCTGCCAGCCGTCCGCCACGGGCAGGGCGACCATTTCTTCCGGTGAACGCCCGCCGAGCCGCTCCCGCCAGGTCCCGAGTGATGCCGCTTCGACCAACTGGCCCAGCCACCAAGACCGTTCACCTCGACCGGCCGGGGGTTTCGGCACCACCCCGTCCCGCTCCATCGACGCGTCGCACTCGTGCGGTGCCTCGACCACGATCACGGGCGCGGGGCGCGTACGGTCGACGGCCACGCACGAGACGGCCCTGGCCGCCATCCGGGCGGCGAGAGCGGATCCCGGCAGCGCGGACAGCAGCTCGGCCGCCGTCGCCCGTACATTGCGACTGCGGTCGGCCAGGGCCCGCTCAAGGAACGGTTCGTCCTCGGCGCACAGCCCGGACCGCAGCGAGTCGAGGAACATCAGCCGGTCCTCGGCCCGCTCCGTCGTCCAGGTCGCGACCAGCAACTCGCGCGCGGCGGACGGGTCCTTGGCCCGCACCGCCGCCAGCAGGGCGACCCGTTCTGCGAACAGCCCTTCCTGCCAAAGCTGTTGTACGTGACCGGCCTCCTCCGGATCCGGCAGCGCGGCGCCGCCGCCGGGCGAGGCGCGCAGCGCGAACCGCCACTCCGGATTCAGCCGGGCCAGCCACAGCGCCCGCGGCCCGGCGAAGGTCAGTGCGGCGGGACGCAGGTCCGTGCGCCCCCGGGCCGCGTCGAGAAGCGCCGGAAGGGTCTGCGGGGGTGCGGCGAATCCGCGCGCGTTCGCCAGGCTCAGCCACTGGGGCAGCAGCTCCATGAGATCGGGCGCCGCCCCCCTGCGGCCGCCGCCCGTGCCGGGGCGGTCCGCCAGCAGCGTCGCCAGTCTGCGGGCCGCCGCGGGCGGCAGCGTGGTCCGCGGGTCCGGTGCCGCAGGCTCCGGACGGGCCGCTGCCCGTGCCGGCCGTATCCCGGCCCGCCGCCGCACGGTCTCCACGGCGGCCGCGTCCAGCAGCGCCACCGGAGCCTGCTGCCCTGGGCGCTGCCCGGGGGGCGTACGTCGCTCGGTCCCGAGCAGCGCCACGGTGACGAGCTCCTCCCAGGAACCGCCGACGGGCGCGTCCGTCGAAGCCGAAGTCGTGTTCATCGGGATTCCTCCGTGGATGCCCCGGCCTTCGGGCCGGGGTGGGGGTACCTCCCGCTTGCGGGGGAGAAACGGACTCCTGCGGAGCAGGGCAGCGGGAGACTGTTCGCTGCCAGGGCGGGTGGTGACGACGGTCAGCACAGCGGCACCGCCTCGCCCTCGCCCTGCGGCCATGCCGTCAGCGGAGTGAAGCCGTGGTGGCCGCATTCGCCGAAGACCGTGACCGGGGCGCCGCCGGACAGGGCGACCAGACGCCACAGATCAGGGCGGGACCGCGAAGAAGGAGAGAGGGGAAGGGCCGACTCGCCTTCGACATCGGCGAGTTGCCATGCATCGCCGTCCGGGGCCGGGACGACCCGCTCCAGTGTGACCGGGTAGGAGTCCAGCCACGGGTCGGCGCGCAGGGCCTCTCCGTAACGGGCGGCGGCCTCGGGCGTGGTCAGCCCCGTCGGCCGTATCGCCGCGGGCGCCGGAGGAGTGAACCGCTCGCCCAGCGCCGCCCGCAGCTGACCGGCGCCCGGGTACGCGGACAGCTCCGCCTCGAAGGCCAGCCCCACCGGAAGCGCCAGCTCGGGTGCCCGGCCGGCCGCGCCGTAGGAGAGGAGCAGGGCCGTGCGGCCGGATTCCGCGCCGTACAGCCAGATCCTGCGCGTCGTGAGCCGGGCGTCCGCCGTGTCGTACTGCGCGAGGACCAGCCAGCGGTCGCGCACCGGCGGGCCGTCCGCCGAGCCGGGCAGCCCGACGCGGGAACGGACCGTCGCGGCCAGGCCGTCCGGCAGTCGCTCGCGCCGCAACCAGCCCTGGTCGAGGAGGTGGAGCAGTGCGCACTCCTCCAGCAGCCGCACCGGCCAGCCCGGTCCCGACGAGGGAATCGCGCCCAACTCCCTTACGCGCGCGGCCAGGCCTGGTGCCTGCGCGTCGACCATCCGGGCCGCCGTCTCCTCCCACAGCCCGTACCCCGCCCGCTCGGCGGAGGCGAGCCCGCCGCGCAGCAGGTCCGCCAGCCGCTGCTCCAACTCGGTCGCCCCCGCGGTGATCCGCTCGGCCCGCCGCTCCGCCCGGCGCCGCGCCGCCTCGGGATCACCCGGGGAGGAAGCTCCAGATCCCCCGCCCGCCGCACTCCGGCCCTCGGCGCGCCTGCGTCTTCCCTCCAGCCACTGCGCGGCCCAGTCCGGCGCCTGCCCGGACGGCACCGCGCCGTCCGCGCCCGCCCAGAGCAGCAGCAGTCCCAGCGCGTGCTTGCACGGGAACTTCCGGCTCGGGCAACTGCACTTGTAAGCGGGCCCCGTCGAGTCCGCGATGTCGATGACCGTCTGATACGGCTTGCTGCCACTTCCCCTGCACAGTCCCCATACCGTCCCCTCCTCAGTACTGCCCGCTTCCGACCACGGGCCGGCCGCGCCGAGCTTGCTCCCCGCCTTGCGTGACGCGGCGTCAGGCGCCAGTGCCAGCACCTGATCCGCCGTCCAGCGCACCGCCTGCTGTGTCATGTCATCGAAGGTAGGTCCCACCACTGACAAT
The DNA here is from genome assembly GCF_025399795.1 of Streptomyces rhizosphaerihabitans. Lineage (GTDB taxonomy): Bacteria > Actinomycetota > Actinomycetes > Streptomycetales > Streptomycetaceae > Streptomyces > Streptomyces rhizosphaerihabitans. The sequence continues at coordinate 39,943 of NZ_JAODTZ010000022.1, forward strand.
CGATCCCCGCGAGCGCGTTTGTGCAGGTCAGGGCGCATTGTCAGTGGCGTGGTGCACGGTGGAACCAGATTCGAACCGGCCGAGCTGGAGGGGGACCGAGCCATGACCGTGTCCGTTGAACCGACGTCCGTTCACACACCCGCGGGAGAGAGGGAGGCGAGCCGGCCGAGCGAGGTGCTGCGGCCGCACGCCGAGCACGCCTTCGCCGCCGAACTCGCCGCGCTCGCCGCGCAGGACGACCGGCCCCGCCCGGAACGCTGGCTGATGTCGCCCTGGGCCGTGGCCACCTATCTGCTGGGCGGCACACTGCCGGACGGCACCGTGATCACCCCCAAATATGTGGGGCCGCGCCGCATTGTCGAGGTCGCCGTCACCACGCTCGCCACCGACCGGGCGCTGCTCCTGCTCGGTGTGCCCGGCACCGCGAAGACCTGGGTTTCCGAGCACCTGGCCGCCGCGGTCAGCGGCGACTCGACGCTGCTCGTGCAGGGCACGGCCGGCACTCCGGAGGAGGCCATCCGGTACGGCTGGAACTACGCGCAACTGCTCGCGCACGGGCCCAGCCGGGACGCGCTCGTGCCGAGCCCCGTCATGCGGGCCATGGCCGAGGGCATGACGGCCCGCGTCGAGGAACTGACCCGGGTTCCCGCGGACGTACAGGACAGCCTGATCACGATTCTCTCCGAAAAGACCTTGCCGATACCGGAATTGGGCCAGGAAGTGCAGGCCGTCCGCGGCTTCAACCTGATCGCCACGGCCAACGACCGCGACCGCGGGGTCAATGAACTCTCCAGCGCGCTGCGCCGCCGTTTCAACACGGTGGTGCTGCCGCTGCCGGAGAGTGCCGACGCCGAGGTCGAGATCGTCTCCCGCCGTGTCGACCAGATCGGCCGCTCCCTCGACCTGCCGGCCGTGCCCGAGGGCGTCGACGAGATCCGCCGTGTCGTCACCGTCTTCCGGGAGCTGCGCGGCGGGATCACGGCCGACGGGCGGACGAAACTGAAGTCGCCCAGCGGCACGCTGTCCACGGCCGAGGCGATCTCCGTCGTCACCAACGGCCTTGCTCTGGCAGCGCACTTCGGAGACGGCGTCCTGCGGGCGGGCGATGTCGCCGCCGGCATCCTCGGCGCTGTCGTGCGCGACCCGGCGGCGGACCGCGTCATCTGGCAGGAGTACCTGGAAGCGGTCGTCCGCGAGCGTGACGGCTGGAAGGACTTCTACCGTGCCTGCCGCGAGGTGAGCGCATGAGCGCGGAGCGGGACGCCGGGCCGCCCGCGCCGGAGGACGGGGTGACCGGCCGGGGCGCGGGGCCGCTGCTGCTCGGGGTGCGGCATCACGGGCCGGGGTCGGCGAGGGCCGTGCGGGCGGCGCTGGATGCGGCGGCTCCGCGGGTCGTACTGATCGAGGGGCCGCCCGAGGCGGACGCCCTCGTACCGCTGGCCGCCGACAAGGACATGCGTCCCCCCGTGGCGCTCCTCGCCCATGTCGTGGACGAGCCCGGCCACTCGGCCTTCTGGCCGCTGGCCGGGTTCTCGCCGGAGTGGGTGGCGATCCAGTGGGCTCTGGAGCACGGAGCGGCGGTCCGTTTCATCGACCTTCCGGCGGCCCACACCCTGGCCTGGGGGAGGGAAGAGGCGGAGCCGGAGCGCGACGCACCGGGAAGCACCCCTTCCACGGCCCCGGCCCCGCCCGGGAACCCCGGCGCGTCGGGCCCGGGAGAAGACCGCGGGCAGGGAGAAGACCGCGGGCAGGGAGAAGACCGCGGGTCGGCCGGTGATTCCGGCCCGGGAGGAGACCACGAGGCGAGAGGTGATTCCGGCCCGGCACCTGATTTTGGTCCGGGAGAAGACCACTGGGTGGCAGGAGATCCCCGTCCGGCGGGTGATTCCGGCCCGGCAGGTGCTCCCGGACGGCCGGACGCGGCAGCGGGTGAAACCGACCGTCCCCTCGACGCGGCGGCCGTCCGGATCGACCCCCTCGCGGTGCTCGCCGAGGCGGCCGGTCACGACGACCCGGAGCGCTGGTGGGAGGACGTGGTCGAGCACCGGGCCGGGACGGCGGGCGAACCGTTCGCACCCTTCGCCGTGCTGGAGGAGGCGATGGGGGTGATGCGCGAGGCGTACGGGGTCGGGGGACACGACCGGGACCTGGTGCGCGAGGCGTACATGCGGCTCCAGATCCGGGCGGCGCAGCGGGAGTTCGGGGACGACGTGGCCGTGGTGTGCGGGGCCTGGCACGTGCCCGCGCTGCGGCAGCGGACCCCGGTCGGCGCCGACCGGGCCCTCCTCAAGGGCCTGCCGAAGGTCAAGGCCGACCTGACGTGGGTGCCCTGGACGCACCGCCGGCTCTCCCGGGTCAGCGGGTACGGGGCGGGCATCGACTCGCCGGGCTGGTACGGGCACCTGTTCAGCGCCCCCGACCGTCCGGTCGCGCGGTGGATGACCAAGGTGGCCCGGCTGCTGCGCGACGAGGACCGGGGCGTGTCGTCGGCCCACGTCATCGAGGCCGTGCGGCTGGCCGACACGCTCGCCGCGATGCGCGGTCGCCCGCTGCCCGGACTGACCGAGACCACCGACGCCGTCCGGGCCGTGATGTGCGAGGGCTCGGACGTGCCCCTGGCGCTGGTGCGCGACCGGCTCGTGGTCGGGGATGTGCTGGGGGAGGTGCCGGAGTCCGCCCCGGCGGTTCCGTTGCAGCGGGACCTCACGCGGTCGCAGCGGCGGCTGCGGCTCAGACCCGAGGCGCTGGAGCGGGAGATGGAGCTCGACCTGCGCAAGGAGACCGACGCGGGGCGCAGCACGCTGTTGCACCGGTTGCGGCTCCTGGGTATCGCGTGGGGCGAGCCAGCGACGTCCCGCGGCAGCACGGGCACCTTCCGGGAGACCTGGCGGCTCCGCTGGGAGCCGGAGCTGTCGGTGCGGGTCGCCGAGGCCGGCGTGTGGGGCACGACCGTTCTGGCCGCCGCGACGGCCAAGGCCGAGGCGGATGCCGTCGGTGCGCCTTCACTGGCCGATGTCACGGCGCTCGCCGAGCACTGCCTCCTCGCCGAACTCCCGGACGCGCTGCCCGTGGTGATGCGGGTGCTCGCCGACCGGGCCGCCCTCGACGCGGACGTGGGCCACTTGGCGCAGGCCCTGCCCGCCCTCGTCCGCTCCCTTCGTTACGGCGACGTACGCGGCACGGACACCCACGCCCTCGCCGATGTCGCGGCCGGTCTCGCCGAGCGCGTCTTCGTCGGTCTCCCGCCGGCCTGCGCCGCCCTCGACGGCGACGCGGCCGAGGAGATGCGCCGCCACGTCGACGCCGTGCACGGGGCGGTGGGACTGCTGGGGGAGGTGACCGCGGGGACCGCTTCGCTCGGCGACGGAGCTCCGGCCGACGGCATCCGCGGGCGCTGGCACTCCGTGCTGCGGGTACTCGCCGCGCGGGACACCGTGCCCGGAGTGGTCAGGGGACGGGCGGTCCGACTGCTCCTCGACGAAGGAGAGCTGGCGCAGGAGGAGGCCGCGCGGCTCATGGGGCTCGTGCTGTCGCCGGGGACGGAGCCCGCGGACGCGGCCGCGTGGATCGAGGGGTTCGTCGGGGGCGGCTCCGGCGGCATGCTGCTCGTGCACGACGAGCGGCTGCTCGGGCTGGTGGACGCGTGGCTGACCGGGGTGCCCGCGGATGCGTTCACCGATGTGCTGCCGCTGTTGCGCCGGACGTTCTCGGCGTACGAGACAGGGGTGCGCAGGACGCTGGGGGAACTGGTCCGGCGCGGCCCGGCGCTGCGGACGAATGCCGAGGCCACCGGCTCCGGCTCCGGCATACCCGGGTTCGCCCCCGACCTCGACCCCGGGCGCGCGGACGCCGTGCTGCCGCTGCTGAGCCTGCTGCTGGGGCTGGGCGAGTCCGCAGATGCCGAAGACGACACGGATCGCCGGGCCGACGACGGGGACGGTGGCGACCGGACGGACCACGTCAACGACAACGATCTTGTGAGGGTGGCTCCATGACCGAGGCAGCGGTGGGCGCCGGCGACGAGCGGCTGCGGCGATGGCGGCTGGTGCTCGGCGGCGAGGAGGCGGACGGCACCGGATGCGTGCTCTCCGGGCAGGACGCAGCCATGGACGGGGCGCTGGGCGCGCTCTACGGCAAGGGGGGCAACGGGAGCAAGGGGCAGCCGGGGCGGGACCGCTCGGCGGGGCTCGGGGCGTCGGCGCCGTCGGTCGCGCGCTGGCTCGGCGACATCCGGACCTACTTCCCCTCCTCCGTGGTGCAGGTGATGCAACGCGACGCCATCGACCGGCTCGGGCTCTCCGCCCTGCTCCTGGAGCCCGAGATGCTGGAGGCGGTGGAGGCCGACGTGCACCTGGTGGGCACCCTTCTCTCCCTCAACAAGGCCATGCCGGAGACGACGAAGGAGACCGCGCGGGCCGTGGTGCGCAAGGTCGTGGAGGACTTGGAGAAGCGGCTTGCCACCCGCACCCGGGCCACACTCACCGGCGCCCTCGACCGCAGCGCCCGGATCAGCAGACCCCGCCACCACGACATCGACTGGAACCGCACGATCGCGGCCAACCTGAAGCACTACCTGCCCGAGTACCGCACGATCGTGCCCGAGCGGCTGATCGGTTACGGACGGGCCTCGCAGTCGGTGAAGAAGGAGGTCATCCTCTGCATCGACCAGTCGGGGTCGATGGCGGCGTCGGTCGTCTACGCCTCCGTGTTCGGTGCCGTGCTCGCGTCGATGCGTTCCATCGCCACCCGGCTCGTCGTCTTCGACACGGCCGTCGTCGACCTCACCGACCAGCTCGACGACCCGGTCGACGTCCTCTTCGGCACCCAGCTCGGCGGCGGCACGGACATCAACCGGGCCCTCGCGTACTGCCAGGCGCAGATCACCAGGCCCGCCGACACGGTCGTCGTCCTCATCAGCGACCTCTACGAAGGCGGGATACGCAACGAAATGCTGAAGCGGGTCGCGGCGATGAAGGCGGCGGGCGTGCAGTTCGTGACGCTGCTCGCGCTGTCCGACGAGGGGGCGCCCGCATACGACCGTGAGCACGCGGCGGCGCTCGCGGCGCTCGACGCGCCGGCGTTCGCCTGCACACCCGACCTGTTCCCCGAGGTCATGGCCGCGGCGATCGAGAAGCGACCGCTCCCGATACCGGACACCAGGTGAGAAGAGACCGAAGCGGTCGAAGTATCAGCGGTCGAAGGGGTCGGGGATCGACGAGACGGACATCCGGACATGGGCATCCAGCGGTCTCCGTCCCGACGGTGGGTGGTCGGCTTCCGAGGGCTCGTGGACCCGGACGGCCGAAGGCCGGCGGATCCACTCGACCGGACCCCCGCGCAAGGGCCGGGTGGTCCCCATGGGGGGTGGGGACCACTCCCGCGGCGCCCTCAGCGGCTGCTCAGAGGGGCCTCACGGGGTAATCCCCGGCCTGGTGAGGGCCTGTCCGGCGACGTTCTGTGACAGGTATCACCGCTGAGGTGTGATCTGCGATTTAGGGACCCGCGTCCCTCGGCGATAACCTGCGAGACGGACATGCCGCGCGCTCGGACACCGTGTGCGCCACCCTTGTGACAGCGGACGTCACGTTGCCCTTCGCGGCACGCCCACGCAGACAACGAACCGCGAGATCACTGATAGGGACGGACGCGCGTGGACCTGTTCGAGTACCAGGCGAGGGACCTCTTCGCCAAGCACGGTGTACCGGTGCTGGCCGGTGAAGTCATTGACACGCCTGAGGCAGCCCGCGAGGCGACCGAGCGTCTTGGCGGCAAGTCCGTCGTCAAGGCCCAGGTGAAGGTCGGTGGCCGCGGCAAGGCCGGCGGCGTCAAGCTTGCCGCCACCCCGGACGAGGCCGTCGCCCGCGCGACGGACATTCTCGGCATGGACATCAAGGGCCACACGGTCCACAAGGTGATGATCGCCGAGACCGCGCCCGAGATCGTCGAGGAGTACTACGTTTCGTACCTCCTCGACCGCACGAACCGCACCTTCCTCGCCATGGCGTCCGTACAGGGCGGCGTGGAGATCGAGGTCGTCGCGGAAGAAAACCCCGAGGCCCTCGCGAAGGTCCCGGTCGACGCCAACGAAGGCGTGTCGATCGAGAAGGCCCGCGAGATCGTGGCCCAGGCGAAGTTCCCGGCCGAGGTGGCCGAGCAGGTCGCCGAGATCCTGGTGACGCTGTGGGACACCTTCATCAAGGAGGACGCCCTCCTCGTCGAGGTGAACCCGCTCGCCAAGGTCGCCTCCGGCAAGGTCATCGCCCTTGACGGCAAGGTGTCGCTGGACGAGAACGCCGAGTTCCGTCAGCCGGACCACGCCGCGCTCGAGGACAAGGAGTCGGCCAACCCGCTCGAGGCCGCCGCCAAGGCCAAGAACCTCAACTACGTCAAGCTCGACGGTGAGGTCGGCATCATCGGCAACGGCGCGGGTCTCGTCATGAGCACCCTCGACGTCGTCGCGTACGCCGGTGAGAACCACGGTGGCGTGAAGCCGGCCAACTTCCTCGACATCGGCGGCGGCGCCTCCGCCGCGGTCATGGCGAACGGCCTGGAGATCATCCTCGGCGACCCGGACGTCAAGTCCGTCTTCGTCAACGTCTTCGGCGGCATCACCGCCTGTGACGAGGTCGCCAACGGCATCGTCCAGGCGCTCCAGCTCCTCGCCGACAAGGGCGAGGAAGTCACCAAGCCGCTGGTCGTGCGTCTCGACGGCAACAACGCCGAGCTGGGTCGCCAGATCCTGTCGGACGCCAACCACCCGCTGGTCCAGCGCGTGGACACCATGGACGGCGCGGCCGACAAGGCCGCCGAACTCGCGGCTGCGAAGTAAGGGACGAGGGAAACAACCGCCATGGCTATCTTCCTCAACAAGGACAGCAAGGTCATCGTCCAGGGCATGACCGGTGCCACGGGTATGAAGCACACCAAGCTCATGCTCGCGGACGGGACGAACATCGTCGGTGGCGTGAACCCGCGCAAGGCGGGCACGTCCGTCGACATCGACGGCAATGAGATCCCCGTCTTCGGCACGGTCGCCGAGGCCATGGAGAAGACTGGCGCCAACGTGTCCGTCCTCTTCGTGCCGCCGGCCTTCGCCAAGGCCGCGGTCGTCGAGGCGATCGACGCGGAGATCCCCCTCGCGGTCGTCATCACCGAGGGCATCGCCGTCCACGACTCCGCCGCCTTCTGGGCGTACGCGAAGTCGAAGGGCAACAAGACCCGCATCATCGGCCCGAACTGCCCCGGTCTCATCACCCCGGGCCAGTCCAACGCCGGCATCATCCCGGGCGACATCACGAAGCCGGGCCGCATCGGCCTGGTCTCGAAGTCCGGCACGCTGACGTACCAGATGATGTACGAGCTCCGTGACATCGGCTTCTCGTCCGCCGTCGGCATCGGTGGCGACCCGGTCATCGGCACGACGCACATCGACGCGCTTGCCGCGTTCGAGGCCGACCCCGACACCGACCTGATCGTCATGATCGGCGAGATCGGCGGCGACGCCGAGGAGCGTGCGGCGGACTTCATCGCGAAGAACGTGACCAAGCCGGTCGTCGGCTACGTCGCTGGCTTCACCGCGCCCGAGGGCAAGACCATGGGCCACGCCGGCGCCATCGTCTCCGGCTCCTCCGGCACGGCCGCCGCGAAGAAGGAGGCCCTCGAGGCCGCGGGCGTCAAGGTCGGCAAGACGCCGACCGAGACGGCCAAGCTCGCGCGCGAGATCCTCGCGGGCTGAGCTGTCGCTCGACCGAACGCCGGTGGGCCCGCACCCTTTGGGGGTGCGGGCCCACCGGCGTTCTCCGCCCCGGACGTCAGCGGATCTCCGGGACCATCCGCTCGGGTCCGCTCACCTCTTGGGACCTCAGCCTGGCGCGGAGCCTCAGCTCCGCCGCGGAGAGCGGCCCGGGGGCGGCCCGGGGCGGCAGGCCGTGGATGGTCTCCGGCGGGGAGAGAGGAGCCTCGTAGTGGTCAGGGGCCGTGTCCAGCGTCAGGGCGGTCACCCCGATCAGCAGGACCGTGAACGCGATGGCCGCCCGGGTCCACTGCTGGGCCCGGCGCTCGCCGTACCAGCGGACCGTGAGGGGCTTCGCCGCGCGCAGCCGCTCCGCGCTCGCCAGCTCGGCGAGCCGCCAGTGCAGGGCCTCCGGCGACGCCAGCTCCGGCAGCCGCCGGGCGACGGCCTCGCGCGCGTGCAGCACCCGGTTGGCCGCCGCGGGCGTGCTCGCCTCCGTCTCGGCCGCGGTCTCCGGCAGTCCGAGCCCGACACCGTCGTACAGCAGCAGGGTGCGCCGGTACACGGGCGGCAGTTCGAGGAGTACGTCGAGCAGCGCGCGGTCGGCGGCGCCGGCGGGCGGCGCCTCCGGGTGCCGGTAGCGCGGGCGCAGCCGGTGCCAGGGGGAGAGCGCGTACTCGTAGGCCGTCGCGCGCACCCATCCGGCGGGGTCCCGGTCCACGGCCACCTCGGGCCAGCGGTACCAGGCCTGTTGGAACGCGCGTTCCACGGACTCGCGGGCCAGTTCGCGCCGCCCGGTCAGCAGATAGGCCTGTCGTACGAGGGCGGGGGCGCAGAACGCGTAGAGCGCGTCGAAGGCCTGAGCGGGCGTCAGTGACGGCTCCGGGGGATCGGAGTCCGCGTCCTCGGCAAGCCGCTCCAAGGCCCGGGCGGTTCGTTCCCCGGCCCGGGCGGAACGCTTCCTTCCCCCGGTGGAACGCTCCTCCCGGCCGGCCGGCCGGGCCTCACGGGCCGCCCCCGTCCCCGTTCCCGCGCCCGTCCCCGCTCCCACCAGTTCGGGAGCGATTTCCTCCTGACGGGCGTTCACCTGTGCCTGTGCCTGTGCCTGTGCCTGTGCCTGTGCCTGGGCCTGGGTCGGCTCGGCGGTGAGCAGCCTCGCGTACGCCTCCCGCTTGCTGCCGCGCGGCGCCGAACGGCCGGACTCCCACGAGCGCACCGTCGCCCGGCTGACGCCGAGCCGGGTGGCCACGTCGGCCTGGGTCAGCGACCGGTCCTCGCGCAGGCGACGGCGTTCCCCGGGCGCCGGCAGCGGGGTGGCGGGGCTCTGTGTCATGTCGGATCCCCCAGGGTGCCCCTTCGTACGAAAAAGTACATAACTGCATATTGAGCGACACATCCAGGGTTCGCCTGTTACGACGAGAAAGCGCGTGTCGTTGGGAGCATGAGAGCCGTGACCCAAATCACCGACCGCAGGCTCTCGTTGTCGCCCCTGCTCACCGGGATGCGCGACCGATCACCACGACTGGCCGCGAGTCTCCTGGACGGTGCCCTCGCCGCGGGGCTCGGACTCGGCTCGTTCGCCGTCCTCGTCATGGTGCTGTGGATCAGCTCGCCCTACCCGGACAGCGGGCCGGGCGGAGCGCTGCATGTCGCCGCCGCGCTCTGGCTGCTCGCCCATGGCGTGGAGTTGATCCGCACCGACACCCTGTCCGGTCTGCCGATGCCGGTGGGGGTGACGCCGCTTCTGCTGCTCGCCCTCCCGGCGTGGCTGCTGCACCGGGCCGCGCGGGAGGCGGCCGATGTCACGTCGGGGGCGTCGCCGCGTACGGCGTGGGCCGGTGTCGTGGCCGGCTATCTGTCCGTCGGCTGGGCCGCCTCGCTGTACGCCTCGGGTGGAACGTTGCGCCCCTCCTGGACCTGGGCCGTGGTCTGCCTGCCGCTGCTTACGGTGATCGCCGCCGGAACGGGGGTCTGGACGGCGTACGGGCGACCGTGGGGGCCGATGGCGTTCTGGCGGAATCGGGCCATGAAGGCTCTTCCGCTCGCCGGAGTGCGTCCGGTCCTGGCTGTACGCCGTCTCGTCGCCGCCGACGACCGGGTGCTCGGCGGAGCGGCGCGGGCCGCCTCGGCCGGGGTCGCGGTCCTCGTCGGAGGCGGTGCCCTGCTCGTGGCTGCGTCGCTGGTCTGGCACGGGGACGCGGCTCGCGCCTCGTTCGTCCAGCTCACCGGGGGGTGGTCGGGCCGGCTCGCCGTACTGCTGCTGTGTCTGGTCCTGGTGCCGAACGCGGCGGTGTGGGGGGCGGCGTACGGGCTCGGGCCTGGTGTCGTCCTGAGCGCCGGTCATGTCGCGGGACCGCTGTCCGCCACTGTCGCCGGCGCGCACACGCCGGCCGATCTACTCCCCGCGTTTCCGCTGCTCGCGGCGTTGCCGGGGGCAGATTCCGGGGCGCCGCAGGCCTGGCTGAGCTGGCTGGTGCCGGTGGCCGCCGGGGCGACGGTGGCACGGTTCGCGGTGAAGGCGGGGGCCGTAAGAGGGACCCCGGGCCGGAAGGAGCCCTGGCCGCTCGGGCGGACGGTGGGCGTCGTCTCGCTCGCCGCCGGATGGTGCGGCGTCGCGCTCGGCGTGCTCGCCGGGCTGGCCGGGGGGCCGCTGGGGGTGGGCGCCCTGACTCATTTCGGGCCGGTGTGGTGGCAGGTGGGGCCCGCGGCGGCCGTGTGGACGGTGGTCGTCGGGATTCCCGTCGCGGTGGGCACGGCCGGGTGGAGGGATCGCGGGCGCGTGGCGGCGAAGGGCTCGGGTGCCGGCTGGGACGCGCACGGAATCGGGTGGACTCACCGGCTGTCGATGCCGCGCCGGCTGCCGAGGTGGAGGGACACCCCCTCGACGCCGGTGCCGACGCCGGTTCGGATGCAGGCGCCGCCGTCCATCGCGGCTCGGGCGGAACCCGCGGCTCGGGTCGAACCCTCGGTGCTGGAGTCCGTTCCTGGCGACTTCGACCCGTACGACCCCTATGACTCCTACGGGCCGTACGACGCTCTGCCGGGGGAGGCCACGGTGGCCGCGTGGCACGAGGAAACGTCGAGGGAGACCCGCTGGGAGGCCCTGAAGAAGGCGAGCGGGCACGCCGCATCAGAGGACCTGGAGCACCCGGAAGCCCCGGAAGACCTGGGAGGGCCGGAAGACCTGGGAGGGTCCTGAGCACATGGAGGACTTCGAGAGCCCGGAGGAACTCGGGGGCCCGAAGTGAGGGCGGAGGGCCCCGGTCGAGGTGGTCCGGGGAGAGGTTCGCCCCGCTGATCCGCGACGGGGCCTCTGGTCCTCGCCACGGCGGATTCCGGCGGGTACCCGGAAATCCAGCGGTGGGCCGGGCTTCCTGCCGTGCGGTGGCCCGGGTTTCCTGTCGGGTGGTGGACCGGCCTGCTGCCGGGCGGCGGACCGGGCCCCTGCCGGGCGGTGGGGTCCCGGGACTCCTGGCGAGCGGCGGACCGGCCTCCTGCCGGGTGGTGACCCCGGGCAGGAGGCGAGGCGTCAGTTGTGGGTGCCCAGCAGTCCGCGCAGATCCTTCGGGAGAAGGTCGTTGCACGACTGCTTCGCGGCGTTCGTCAGAGCGTCGTTCGTGCAGGAGTAGTAGTCGCTGTAGACGAGGTGGGCGGTGAAGATCCCGGCGACCATCACGATGGCCAGCGACGCGGTGACCACGCCACTCACCGCGGCGGTCATCTGGGGGCGGACGTTCGGGTCGGGCGCCGGGGCGTCCGGGTCCGGCGTACGCCTCCTGGAACGGAGCGCGCTGCCGCCCCAGTACAGGGCGAGCGAGCCGAGCAGCAGGGCCACGTACGGCCAGCCGAAGAGGACGAAGAAGAACGCCCACATGCCGGAGAGCAGTGCGTAACGGGCGCGGCGCTGGGCCGGGTCCGTGGGGTCCCAGCGCATACCCCCGCCGGGTGTGCCGCCGGGCCCTTCGGGACCGCCCTGCCCCTGCCCCTGCGGCGCGCCCGGCCGGTCGCCGAAGCCGCCGCCGTTGGAGGGACCGGGCTGCCGGTCGCTCCACTGGCTGCCCCAGGGGGAGTGCCCCGGACTCTGCTGTCCGCCCTCGCCGTCCTCGCCCGAGCCCTGTCCGTGTCCTTGTCCGTGCCGACGCGGCTGCCACGGCCGGTCGGGTGTCCCCTCCGGCGGCGGCGCGAACGGATTGTCGTCCTGGTTCGAGGGAGCGGACGGGCCGGACGGGGGAGTGTCGGGCGCGTCGGGTCCACGCTCGCCCGAGGGGCCGCCGCCGCTTCCACCTGCCGAGCCGCCGCCGTTCCCGTCCGCGGAGCCGGGCCCGTCTGTGGAGCCGCCCCCGTCCGACCTCGGCGGGGTGGACGAAGGGCGCCGCTCGCGCAGCAGGAGCGGAGGGAGTCGGAGACTGCGGTCCGGCATCAGGTGAGCGTCTTCCCCTTGGTGGTTCTGGCAGGCGGCGTGTCCACACAGCTTCTCGCTCGCGACGCGCGCCCCGAGCCGGTCCACCCGGGCTGACGCCTCGGGCCGGTCCGCCCCGGACTGACGCCCCGAGCTTCGCACTCCGGACTCGCGCCCCGAGCTTCGTACCCCCGGACACGCGCTCCGGATGTCTCCGGGGCCCGTGCCGCAGGTGGTGTCGGGGCCGTGCCCCGAATGTTCGTCCTCGTCCCAGGTCAACGTCCCGCCGGCACAGGGCGTTCCCCGTGCCGGAGGTGTTCCCGGGTGGATCCTCCCCAGACGCTACCTTCCGGCCCCGCCCCCGTCCCGTGGGGGCCGCCCGGTGTGCCGGTATCGTTGCTGACGGTCGGCCGCTTCGTAGACTTCCCCGTATCCCGGGGCGCGAAGCATTCGTACGACCGTACAAACGCTCCCCCGAGAAAGGGCCCTCTCGTGGCCAAGACCAAGCGCCTCGTCGTGCTGGTCTCCGGATCAGGTACGAATCTGCAGGCACTGCTCGACGCCGTCGCGGAGGCGGGCTCAGCGGCCTACGGTGCCGAGATCGTGGCCGTCGGAGCCGACCGGGACGGCATCGAGGGGCTCGCGCGGGCCGAGCGTGCCGGGCTCCCGACCTTCGTGTGCAAGGTCAGGGACCACGGCAGCCGGGACGAGTGGGATCTCGCGCTCGCCGAGGCGACCGCCGCGTACGAGCCCGATCTCGTCGTGTCCGCCGGGTTCATGAAGATCGTGGGCAAGGAGTTCCTCGCCCGGTTCGGCGGACGGTTCGTCAACACCCATCCCGCGCTGCTCCCCAGTTTTCCCGGCGCCCACGGCGTCCGTGACGCGCTCGCGTACGGAGCCCGGGTCACCGGCTGCACCGTCCACTTCGTCGACGACGGCGTCGACACCGGACCGATCATCGCCCAGGGCGTGGTCGAGGTCCGCAACGAGGACGACGAGAGCGCTCTGCACGAGCGCATCAAGGAAGTCGAGCGAAGACTGCTCGTCGATGTCGTGGGGCGGCTCGCCCGCAACGGCTATCGCATTGAGGGACGAAAGGTAGTTATCCAGTGACCGCCGACAGCACAGTCACGGCCGAGAGCACCGAGGGCACCAAGCGGGTCATCCGGCGCGCGCTCGTCAGCGTGTACGACAAGACCGGTCTCGAGGAGCTGGCCCGCGGGCTGCACGCGGCCGGCGTCGAACTCGTCTCCACCGGGTCCACCGCCGCGAAGATCGCCGCGACCGGTGTGCCCGTCACCAAGGTGGAGGAGCTCACCGGCTTCCCCGAGTGCCTGGACGGCCGCGTCAAGACCCTGCACCCGAAGGTCCACGCCGGGATCCTCGCCGATCTGCGCCTGGAGAGCCACCGGCAGCAGCTCGCCGAGCTCGGCGTGGAGCCGTTCGACCTCGTCGTCGTCAACCTCTACCCGTTCCGGGAGACGGTCGAGTCCGGGGCGACCCCCGACGAGTGCGTCGAGCAGATCGACATCGGCGGTCCCTCGATGGTGCGCGCGGCAGCCAAGAACCACCCCTCCGTCGCCGTCGTCACCAGCCCCGACCGCTACGGCGACGTCCTCTCCGCCGTCCAGGACGGCGGTTTCGACCTGCACACCCGCAAGCGGCTCGCCGCCGAGGCCTTCCAGCACACGGCCGCGTACGACGTCGCCGTCGCCTCCTGGTTCGCCTCCTCGTACGCGCCGGTCGACGAGTCGCAGTTCCCCGACTTCCTCGGTGCCACCTGGGAGCGCGCGCACACGCTCCGCTACGGCGAGAACCCGCACCAGCCCGCCGCCCTCTACACCTCCGGCACCGGCGGTCTCGCCGAGGCCGAGCAGCTGCACGGCAAGGAGATGTCGTACAACAACTACACGGACACGGATGCCGCGCGCCGTGCCGCGTACGACCACGAGGACCCCTGCGTCGCGATCATCAAGCACGCCAACCCGTGCGGGATCGCCGTCGCGTCGAACGTCGCCGAGGCGCACCGCAAGGCGCACGCCTGTGACCCGCTGTCCGCGTTCGGCGGGGTGATCGCGGTCAACCGCCCGGTCACCAAGGAGATGGCCGAGCAGGTCGCGGAGATCTTCACCGAGGTCATCGTCGCGCCCGAGTACGAGGACGGCGCCCTCGAAGCCCTCACCAAGAAGAAGAACATCCGCGTGCTGCGGGCCCACAACGCCCCCGCCGCCCCCGTCGAGATCAAGCCCGTCGACGGCGGCGCGCTGCTCCAGGTCACCGACCGCCTCCAGGCCCCCGGCGACAACCCGGCGAGCTGGACCCTGGCGACCGGTGACGCCCTGAGCGAGGGCGAGCTCGACGAGCTGGCCTTCGCCTGGCGCGCCTGCCGCGCGGTGAAGTCCAACGCGATCCTGCTCGCCAAGGACGGCGCCTCGGTCGGCGTCGGCATGGGCCAGGTCAACCGCGTCGACTCCGCGAAGCTCGCGGTCGAGCGGGCCGGCGCCGAGCGCGCCCGTGGCTCCTACGCCGCCTCGGACGCGTTCTTCCCGTTCCCCGACGGCCTGGAGATCCTGGCCGACGCGGGCGTCAAGGCCGTGGTCCAGCCCGGCGGTTCGGTCCGCGACGAGCTGGTCGTGGAGGCCGCGAAGAAGGCCGGCATCACGATGTACTTCACCGGGACGCGGCACTTCTTCCACTGAGCCGGCGCCAAACGCGAGGGTCGTGTCCCCCCGGTACGGGGTGGGACACGGCCCTCGATGCGGACAGGGCCGCTCAGTAGCGGGGACGGGCGAACCAGGCGGTGCCGCTCGGCACGACCGGAGCCGCCGTGATGATGGCCGCGAACACCACCCAGATCAGGGGGAAGAGGAT
The DNA here is from genome assembly GCF_025399795.1 of Streptomyces rhizosphaerihabitans. Classification (GTDB taxonomy): domain Bacteria; phylum Actinomycetota; class Actinomycetes; order Streptomycetales; family Streptomycetaceae; genus Streptomyces; species Streptomyces rhizosphaerihabitans. The sequence continues at coordinate 54,945 of NZ_JAODTZ010000022.1, forward strand.
GGCGGAGGCCAGGCCGGAGTCCAGGCCCGCAAAGAGCGCGATCAGGCCGACGATCCCGCCCAGCGCACCGTAGATGACCGTGGTGATGCGGACGCCCTGACCTCCCTTGCTGAACTTCACGCCCAGGATGATCGACAGAGCCGCGAGGCCCGCCGCGATCAGGGCGAACAGCACGATGACGCCCGACGCGATGCCGGCGCCGTCGCTGAACGAGCTGAACGGGTCGTCGGACGACGTGCTGTAGCGGTCCGCCGCGTCCGAGACGTCGCTGACGAAGGCGGCGACGTAGAACCAGACGAGGGCCCCCAGGATCTGCACCGCGGAGATGATGAACAGGAAGACGCGGGCCGTGGTCAACAGGCCCGGCATGGTCGGCTGCATCATGTTGCCGACCGGGTAGCCCGGGTACGCGGGCTGCTGCGGGTAGCCGTAGCCCTGTGGGGGAACGGTGGGCGGTGCCTGCGGATATCCGTAACCGGGAGGCCCCTGCGGCGGCGCGGTGGGAGGCTGCTGCGGCGGCGGGCCGTATGGGTTGTTCGGGTCGCCGAAACTCATGGCGGGATTCCTCCGTTGCCTGGTGCGGGGACTACGCGCGGCACGGTTCGGAGGAATTTCTACAGAGCGGTCCGTCCCCCCGGTACTGCCCGCGACACTGTGTGCTCATCGTTCTTTAGCAGGCTCTTACTTGTCCAGCGCCATTCCGTATGTGTTGTCCAAGTGCAACATGAGTGATCATGGCCGGATACGGGCGAATCGGGCGTCGGACGCCCGTTGTGGCCCCGGATTGGGACCTGGACCGCGTCATCCTGGAGGATGGGGGTCATGACCGCCCAGATTCTCGATGGCAAGGCCACCGCAGCCGCGATCAAGTCCGACCTGACCGTCCGCGTGGCGGCCCTGAAGGAGAAGGGCGTCACGCCCGGCCTCGGGACGGTCCTGGTCGGGGACGACCCCGGAAGCCAGAAGTACGTCGCGGGCAAGCACCGCGACTGCGCCCAGGTCGGCATCGCCTCCATCCAGCGCGAACTGCCCGCGACCGCCACGCAGGAAGAGATCGAGGCGGTGGTCCGCGAGCTGAACGAGGACCCTGCCTGTACCGGCTACATCGTCCAGCTGCCGCTTCCCAAGGGCATCGACGAGAACCGCATCCTGGAACTGATGGACCCGGACAAGGACGCGGACGGCCTGCACCCGATGAACCTCGGGCGCCTCGTCCTCAACGAGCCCGCCCCGCTGCCCTGCACCCCCAACGGCGTCCTCACGCTCCTGCGCCGCTACGGCGTGGAGATCAAGGGCGCCGAGGTCGTGGTCGTCGGCCGCGGCGTGACCATCGGGCGCCCGATGCCGCTGCTGCTGACGCGGCGCAGCGAGAACGCCACGGTCACCCAGTGCCACACCGGCACCCGTGACCTCTCCGCGCACCTCAAGCGCGCCGACATCATCGTCGCCGCGGCGGGCTCCGCGCACCTCATCAGGGCCGAGGACGTGAAGCCGGGCGCCGCCGTTCTGGACGTCGGTGTCTCACGCAGCGCCGAGGGCAAGATCGTCGGCGACGTCCACCCGGACGTCGCCGAGGTCGCCGCCTGGATCTCCCCGAACCCGGGTGGAGTCGGCCCGATGACCCGGGCACAGCTGCTCGTCAACGTGGTGGAAGCGGCGGAACGCAGTGTCGGCTGACGGCAACACCCACGAGTCCGAGGACGGCGCGGCGCGCGAGGCGCGAGGCGCGGGCACCGAGGCGGCCGTACGGGAGGCGGAGAGCGCGCTGCGCGATGCCGTCACCGGCGCGCGTGCCGGAGCCTCCACGGCCGCTACGTCCACCACCGCCTCTGCGGCCTCCGCTGCCTCCGAGGCGCGCGGTACGGGCGGCCGGGCGCCGGAGCCCGGGGCGGGTGCCGAGGGCGCTGCGCGGGCCGGGTCCGAGTCCGGGGCAGGCCCTGAGTCCGGCTCCGAGGCCGGATCCGGAAAGGGGGCCGAGACCGAGGCCGAGTTGAAGACCGAGGCAGGGTCCAGGGTCGGGTCCGAGGAGGCTGTGATCGAGGCCGAGTTGAAGACCGAAGCCCGGGCCGAGTCCGGGGCCGGGTCTGAGTCCGAGTCCGGCGCTGAGGCGGCGGGCGGGGTCGGGTCCGGGGGCGGCGCTGAGGCCGCGACCGGGGCCGGCACTGAGGCCGAGGCCGAGGTCGAAGCCGAGGGCGAGGAACTGGACGGGCTCGCCGTGCGGGACGCGATCAGCGCGCCCGACGCCGAAGGGAAGCCGCGGCGCACCACGCGGCGCTTCCCGCTGTTCACCCGGGACACGGCACGGCCCGAGGGCGGCGGCCGGGCGGCGTCCGGGGACGCCCCGGCGCCCGCGCGGCAGTGGCCCATCCTCACCGTGCTGTCGGCCGTCGCGCTCGGCCTGCTGCTCACCGCGCTCGACCTGTTCCGCGTCGGCACGATCCTGATCGGCGCCGCGCTGCTCGCGGGTGCCGCGATGCGCTGGATACTGCCCAGTGTCGGCATGCTCGCGGTCCGCTCCCGCTTCACGGACATGCTCACGTACGGCGTCCTGGGCATCGCCATCGTGGTGCTCGCGCTGATGGCCCAGCCCAATCCCTTGCTGGTGATCCCGTTCCTCGACGACACGTTGCACTTCACGGTGCGCTGAATCGCGGACGACGTACGCGTGCGTGCCGGCTCGCCGGTGCGTGCCCGCGGCCCGTCTTCTCCTTCGGGGGAGGGCGGGCCGCGTTGTTTCACCCGACGCCCGCTTGCCGGCTTCGGGTTCGACCCCGACCCCGGGTTCCGGTCCGGGGATGACGGCGGCCCGTCCCCTCCCCCGAGTCGGGACGGGCCGCGATCGGGCGAGTGTTCCGCCCGGGGCCAACCCTTGTGCACGGGAACGGCCTGTTTCAACAGTCGGCCGTTCGCTGTGGCACGGAAGTGACCATTCCGGTACGGTGTGCGCGCTGTGCGACGGGAACCGCCCGACTCCGGCCCGCCGAGCGATCGTTGCGGCCTGCCGTCGCGCCGGTGCGGGTGCCGGTGGAACACGGGACCGTGATCCGGCGGGCGTGCAACGGTGCGTGCTCCGGCTCGAAGGCTCTCGCGCGCCCACGTACCGGGAACTGAGATCCTGGCCGAGCGCATCTCTGTGGGTAACCAGAACGGGGACTCGGCGGCGACGGGGGTACCCCTCCACCGGACGCCGGGCCGAGAGCGCGGGAGTCACACGCGGGGAACATTCGTGCATGTACGGGGGGAAGTGGGAAGCATGCCTCGTTGGAAGGCGTTGCCGGATGAACTCGATCCGCAGGTCAAGGAGTTCGCCGACCAGCTGCGACTGCTCGTCGACCGGAACGGGTTGAGCATCGCGGCCGTGGCCGACCGCACGGGCTACAGCAAGGCATCCTGGGAGCGTTACCTGAACGGCCGGCTGCTCGCGCCCAAGGGCGCGGTCGTCGCGCTGGCCGAGGTGACCGGGACCAGTCCCGTGCATCTGGCGACCATGTGGGAGCTGGCCGAGCGTGCCTGGAGCCGTTCGGAGATGCGCCACGACATGACGATGGAGGCCATACGAATATCCCAGGCGCGGGCTGCGCTGGGGGAGTTCGGGCCGTCTTCGGCGAAGGGGAGCGGAGGGCGGCAGCAGTCGGCCCGTCGGGGCGGCCGCGCGACCGCCGCGCCCGGGACCGCCGGGCCGGCAGGGGGTTCGCCTGCGGCGCCACCGTCCGGGCCGCCTTCCAGGTCTCCATCGGTGCCGGCGCAGCCGTCCGGGCGGGACGGGGGCCAGACCTCGTCCGGAGGAGCGGCGGGCGGAACTGGTGGGGCCCCCGGCCCCTCGGCCGGTGGGGCAGGGCGTGCCGGCGGCAGCTGGGGGGCTGTCGCGTCGCCGCCCGACGGGGCCGGCCGGTTCGGTCCGGTGGCTTCGATGGTTCCGGTGGGGCCGCCTCGTGCGGCAGGGGGGCCGGAGCCGCAGGACGCGCGGCCCGCCGGTGCCGGGCCGGGAGAGGACTCCGTGCGCCGGAAGCGGCGGCTGACGATGTTCCTCGCCGCGGTCGTGGGGGCGCTGGTCGTCGTCGCGGTCGCCGTCTGTCTCACGCGGGGCGGGGAGAAAAAGGACGCGGGCGGTACGCCGAGGACACCGGCGGCCTCCGTGAGCGCTCGGCCCGATCTGCCGCCCGGGGTGAAGTGCAGTGGGGCCGCGTGCACCGGGAAGGATCCCGAGAAGACGGGCTGCGGCGGTCGACTGGCCAGGACCACGACCAGCGTGACGGTGGGGACCACGCTGGTGGAGGTGCGGTACAGCGAGACGTGCGGGGCGGCTTGGGCCCGTGTCACGCGGGCGGCGGTGGGTGACCGGGTCGAGGTGTCGACGGGGGCCGCGGAGAAGCGGACGGCCGCGGTGGACAGGGCCGCGGACAGGTACACGTACACGCCGATGGTCGCGGTGAAGGACGCCGGTGACGCCAAGGCGTGCGCGACGCTGACGTCCGGTCAGAAGGGGTGCACGACGTAGCGGGGGCGCCCGCGCTCTCCGGCGCGACATCGGCCGCGGGGCAGGACTCTGCCTCCGGCGTCCGAGGAGCGGGGTCCGGGGCGGAGTCTCAGTGGTGATGGGTTCCCCTGGTCGAGCGAGCCCGTAGACCCGGGGGAGGGCGGGGGCGGAGGGGGCGAAGAACGGCTGCGGGCCGGTCCCGGAGAAAACCTCGGCGTTGGGGGATTGAGTTCGTTCGGAGGGGGCAGGCGGACCGTACCCCCACGGGATCCGGTGCTGTCGGGGAGGGGGGAGATCCCTTTCCGACCCCCCGGTACCCCCTTTGGCGGTCGCCGAGTTCACCCTCTCCCGAGCCCGGCGGCCGCCTTCCCGGGGGGAATTGCGGGAGATCTGTGGGGTGGGCCACACGGACCCTGACGTCCGGCGTCCCGGATGCGCGATAGCCTGACGGCGGATCTCTCTTGACGCCGAGAGATCGATCATCGGGACCTTTGATCGATCATTGCGGTGGTTGCAGGGGACGATCCTGCACCCGGGGCAGGGACGCCCCACCGCCAGCTGTCATACGGAGAACGCCATGACTCGCACTCCCGTGAACGTCACCGTCACCGGCGCGGCCGGCCAGATCGGTTACGCCCTGCTCTTCCGCATCGCCTCCGGCCAGTTGCTCGGCGCGGACGTGCCGGTCAAGCTGCGCCTCCTGGAGATCACGCCCGCCCTGAAGGCCGCCGAGGGCACCGCGATGGAGCTCGACGACTGCGCCTTCCCGCTGCTTCAGGGCATCGACATCACGGACGACCCGAACGTCGCCTTCGACGGCACCAACGTCGGTCTGCTCGTCGGCGCCCGCCCCCGTACCAAGGGCATGGAGCGCGGTGACCTGCTCTCCGCCAACGGAGGCATCTTCAAGCCGCAGGGCAAGGCCATCAACGACAACGCCGCGGACGACGTCAAGATCCTGGTCGTCGGCAACCCGGCGAACACCAACGCGCTGATCGCCCAGGCCGCCGCTCCGGACGTACCCGCCGAGCGCTTCACCGCCATGACCCGTCTGGACCACAACCGCGCGCTGACCCAGCTCGCGAAGAAGACGGGCACCACGGTTGCCGACATCAAGCGTCTGACCATCTGGGGCAACCACTCCGCCACCCAGTACCCGGACATCTTCCACGCCTCGGTCGCGGGCAAGAACGCCGCCGAGGTCGTCAACGACGAGAAGTGGCTGGCCGAGGAGTTCATCCCGACCGTCGCCAAGCGCGGCGCCGCGATCATCGAGGCCCGTGGCGCGTCCTCGGCCGCCTCGGCCGCCAACGCCGCCATCGACCACGTGTACACGTGGGTCAACGGCACGGAGGACGGCGACTGGACCTCCATGGGTATCCCGTCGGACGGTTCGTACGGTGTGCCGGAGGGTCTCATCTCCTCCTTCCCCGTCACCACGAAGGACGGCCAGTACGAGATCGTCCAGGGCCTGGACATCAACGAGTTCTCCCGCGCCCGCATCGATGCCTCCGTGAAGGAGCTCGAGGAGGAGCGCGAGGCGGTCCGCGGTCTCGGCCTGATCTGACCCGACCCGATGCGAACCGGGCTGAGCCGGGCCGAGTCGGACTGATATCGGTCCGACTCGGCCCGGCCGGATCCGTTCCGCCGCGGTACGCACGATGCCCGGGTGGTGATCGCCGCCCGGGCATCGGTGTGTCCGGGGGCCGGTGGCTCACTCGTTCCCGGTCCTCGAAGTCCCCTTGACCCTCGAAGTCCCCTTGACGGTCGCCTGGTCCGACCGGCTCCCGGCGGGCTACTCCAGCCCGCGCTTCCCCGGCGCCCAGAACGGCTTCGTCAGAACCGCTCGTCGGTCCCAGCCCGCGTCCTGGACGAGGGTTCGCTTCACCTGCTGGACGGTGCGCGCCTCTCCGGCGACGTAGGCGATGCCGCCCGGTGGCGGATTCAGCCGTCGTACCGCGTCCGGCAGGGAGATCGTGCCGCGCAGCGACCAGTCGAGCCGCCCCGCGTGCGGGACCGGGAGCCGGTCGCCGGGGGTCTGCGTCTCCACGCAGCCGGAGACCGCCTTGCCCTCGTGCAGTGCGGCCAGCATCGCGCCGAAGGCGACGGACGCCGTCTCGTCCCCCACGAACACATGATGGGCGGCGTCGGGACGCAGAACGAACGACCCCTCCGGCTTGCCGAGCCGGACGGTGTCGCCGGTCCGCGCGCTCTGCCCCCAGCGTGCCCCGGGCCCCGCCTCCGCATGGTCCAGAACGCACAACTCGACCGCGCCGGAGGGGTCGTAACGCCAGACGGAGTACGTGCGCCGGGTCAATGTGCCGTCCACCAGGATCCGCACCTGCTGTCCGGGACGGGGATCCAGGCCGGCCAGGGCGGGACCCTCGATACGCAGTCGCCGCATCCGCGCGGCGACCGGTTCGGCCTCGGTGATCGTGCCCTGGAGCATCAGCCGGTCCAGAACCCGTGTGAGCAGCGCGGGCATCGAATACTCCTTGGAGACAAGGGTGTTGGGCGTGGGCGGGAATGCGTTGTCACCGTAGGGTGCCGACGCCCCGCGTTCCAGTGCGAGTTCGGTGCGGGACGTGTGTGCGCGAGTCGGCACCCGTGACCGGAGTGCCACGAGTCGGGCTCGGGGAGCGGTCATCGGGCACGGGGCGGGAAGGCGTACGGAAAGTACGTATCGAACGTGTGTGCTTTGTCGCCATAAAGAGGGGTGCTGGTGGCGGAATTCTCACTATCGTCGTTACGTACGGTCCGCCGGGGACGGGGGCGCGGCTGAGGTTCGGCGAGAAACGCGTCGAGATCGGGCCGTCGGGTGGGGCCGACGGGGAGCGGGGGGTGACGGGATGGCGCAGCGATGGGACGCGGACCGTCGGCAATGGGTCGACGACGGTTCGGACCGGCCGGACGGCGGTGGAGTTCAGGACGGCGTCGACGCAGGCGGAGCGCCGCCGGCCGGCGAGCAGCAGCAGTCCGGGGAGCAGCAGCAGTGGTGGGCGGCGGCCACACAGGCGGGTCCACTGCGGCCCGATCCCTGTCCGCCCGCGGGCTCCGTACCACCGCAGCCACAGGCACACCCATTGCCGCCACAGGCACACCCACCGCAGCCACAGCCATTGCCGCCGCAGCCACAGCCGCATCAATGGCACCAGCACCACCAGCAGCAGGCCCAGGCCTGGTCGCAGCCGCCCCAGCAGCCGCAGACCTGGCCCGGGGGTGGTGCGACGCTCGGAGGCGGTCAGGCGCCGAGGGCCGGTGACTCGCGGCGACTGCTTCTGGTGATTGTGGCCGTGGCCGTTCTGGCGGGTGGTGTGGGTGGCGGGCTGTGGGCGTTGACCAGAGGGGATTCGCCCGGGCATCCGGACGCGGGCCTGTCCGGTCCCTCGGTGACCGTCACGGCGACGCAGCCCGGCGTGGCTCCGGACAGCTCGAACGTCTCCGGTGCCTCCGGCGGCGAGGGTGCCTACGCCGACCCGGCTGTGACCACCGCCCCGGCGCCGTCCCCCGGGTACAGCCGTGCGGTCGACCCGATCGGCTACACCGTGGATGTGCCGGACGGCTGGGCGCGCGAAGAGAAGCAGGGCAAGCTGGCGCCCGTCGTCACCTACACGGCACCCGACGGCAACCGCAGGCTCATGGTGTTCGAGGTCACGGAGCCCTCGGCGGCGGAGTCCTCGGCGCTGGCCGAGGACATCGCGAAGGGGGCCAAGGGCTACCAGTACCTGGACCGGCGGACCGGCACCGACTGGACGGAGTTCAGCTACCGCTACTACGACAAGCGGTACGGAGCCACCCAGACCGTCGACCACCGTTTCCAGGCCGCCGACGGCACGCCGTACGCCATCATCGCGAGCGGTCCGCCGGGCGCGGACATGACCGAGCAGCTCACGACGGCCGTGAACTCCTTCTGCCCGACCGGGTCCGACTGCACGAGCCCCGGCTGAGACATGAGCCGGACTTGATGTACGAGCCCCGGCCGGCGCATGAGTTGCACTTGACGCACGAGCACCGGCTGGCGCGGGATCACCGCTGAAGCAGGAGTCGCCCCTAACGCGCGGGCGGTTCCTGCGCCCCCGCGCCGGGCAGCCGCTTCTCGAACCAGTACGCCGCGTACACGTTGTCGTCGTACCGCGGGATCTCCGTGTATCCGCACGCCCGGTACATCGCCCGGGCCTCGGTCAGCGTGGCGTGCGTGTCGAGCCGTACGACGGTGAACTCGCGCTCGGTGGCCCGCTGTTCGAGGCCGTCGAGGATGCGGCGTCCGAGGCCGAGCCGACGAGCGGCGGGATGTACCCACACATGGCGGATCTCGCCCACGCGGGGAGCGAGCCGGCGCAGCGCGCCGCAGCCCACGGGACGGTCCTCCTCGTAGGCGACGAGGAAGGCGCCCGCGTCGCCCGACACCTCGTGGGGCCGGACGAGGGTGCCGGGGTCGAAGCCCTCGGGGAACCGCTCGTCGATGTCGGCCGCGTACGCGTCGAGGCAGGCGCGGGCGTCGGGGGAGGCGCCGTCGACGGTCTCGACGGTGATCGCGGCGAGCCGGAGCAGACGGTGTGCCGTGCCGAGAGCTGCGGTCAGCTCCGCGCGCCGGGGAGCGTCGAGACCGCTGAGCAGGCCCTCGGTCAGACCGTCGGCCAGCCGGTTCTGCTCCTTCACCTCGGCCTGCCCGGCGGCCGTGAGACCGGCGACCCGCAGTCTGCTGTCACCGGGATGGACGCTGACCCGGACGAGGCCCTGTGACTCCAGGGCCCGGACCATCCGGCTCAAGTACCCCGCGTCCAGGCCGAGTCGGGACCTGAGCTCGCGCAGGGAGGCTCCCGCCCCGCCGATCTCGAACAGCAGCCGGGCCTCGCCGAGGGGGCGGTCCTGGCCGAGGTAGTGGTCGTCGAGGGCTCCGATGCGCCGGGTGAAGTAGCGGTTGAACCGCCGCAGCGCCGTCACCTGGTCCGCTGACACTGGCTCCATTTTTTCCGGCTCTCTGTCCGGTCCCACTCCATCCCTCTTTCCTTTGACTTTAGTCAAAGGAAAGAGGGATGTCTATCACCCGTTCTCATCGCATTTTGGTGGATTTTTCAGTGACCCGGCGCACTTTTGGTGACGGATTGTGCATGCAACCGGGGTCGAAGGGCAGGTGCTCACGGCTCCCAGGAGTGACACGCGTGTGACGCAGGGGCATCGAACAAGAACGGAAGGCAACACCGATCATGGCCGGACAGCAGGCAGAGCAGACCATCCACGTGGGCGGCGAGTGGCGCGCGGCGCTCTCTGGCGCGACGCGCGAGATCCTCGACCCCGCCGATGCCGAGCCGTTCGCCGTGGTCGCGGAAGGTGACGAGAAGGACGCGGACCTCGCGGTCGCCGCCGCACGCCGCGCCTTCGACGAGGGTCCCTGGCCGCACACCCCCGTCACCGAGCGCGCCGCCCTGCTGCGCCGCGTCGCCGACCTCCTCGTCCGCGACCGCGAGGAGCTCGGGCTGCTCGAAAGCCGTGACGCGGGCAAGACCCTGGAGGAGGGGCGCGTCGACATCGACTGCGTCGCCGACGCCTTCCGCTACTTCGCCGACCTCGTGGTGGGGGAGGGCGGCGGGCGTGTGGTGGACGCCGGTTCGTCCGACGTCCACAGCGTCGTCGTGCACGAGCCCGTCGGCGTATGTGCGCTGATCACACCTTGGAACTACCCTCTCCTGCAGGCCAGTTGGAAGATCGCTCCAGCCCTCGCCGCCGGCAACACCTTCGTGGTCAAGCCGAGCGAGATCACCCCGCTGACCACGGTCGCCCTGCTCGGTCTGCTGGCCGAGGCAGGGCTGCCCGCCGGTGTCGCCGGCCTCGTCACGGGCCCCGGACACACCGTCGGAGCCCGCCTCGCCGAGCACCCCGACGTCGACCTCGTCTCCTTCACCGGCGGCCTCGCCAGCGGTACGAAGGTGGCACGCGCCGCCGCCGACACGGTCAAGAAGGTCGCGCTCGAACTCGGCGGCAAGAACCCCAACGTCGTCTTCGCCGACGCCTGTGCCACCGGGGAGGGCTTCGACACCGCAGTCGACCAGGCCCTCAACGCCGCTTTCATCCACAGCGGCCAGGTGTGCTCGGCCGGTTCGCGGCTCATCGTCGAGGAGTCCCTGCGCGAGCGTTTCGTCGCCGAACTCGCGCGCAGGGCAAACGCGATCCGGCTGGGCCGCGGCACCGAGGACGGCGTCGAGTGCGGCCCGCTCGTCTCCGAGCAGCAGCGCGCGAAGACCGAGGCGTACGTCGCCGCCGCACTGGCCGAGGGCGCGGTGCTGCGCGCCGGCGGCAAGCGGCCCGAGCCGTCCGGAGTCCGGCCCGCCACCGGGTACTTCTACGAGCCGACCGTGCTCGACCAGTGCCACCGCGGGATGCGGGTCGTCCGCGAGGAGGTCTTCGGGCCTGTCCTCACCGTCGAGACCTTCGCCACCGAGGACGAGGCCGTCGCTCTCGCCAACGACACCGAGTACGGCCTCGCGGGGGCCGTCTGGACCGCCGACGCCGGCCGCGCCCGCCGCGTCGCCGGCCGGCTGCGCCACGGCACCGTCTGGATCAACGACTTCCACCCCTACCTCCCGCAGGCGGAGTGGGGCGGCTTCGGCAGGAGCGGCGTCGGGCGCGAACTCGGCCCGGCCGGGCTCGCCGAATACCAAGAGACCAAGCACGTCTACCAGAACCTCGCGCCGAAGCCCGTGCGCTGGTTCGCCGGCTGAGACCGGCAGGCAGGTCCCGCCCGTCGGCCAGTGGGTCGACGGCCGTGCACCGGGCGCCGGTCGGCCGCCCCGCATGGGGTGACGACCCGAGCCGCCGCCCGGCGCCGACCCGTTCCCCGCCCTCTTCTCCGTCCCCCGTCCCCACTTCGCCCCCTTCCTCCAATCCCCCACCGCACAAGGCACTTTGGAGCACCTTCATGTCCCAGCACGAGAACACGTACGACTACGTCGTCATCGGCGGCGGCACGGCGGGCTCCGTGATCGCGTCCCGCCTCACCGAGAACCCCGACGTCACCGTCGCCGTCATCGAGGGCGGGCCCAGCGACGTCGGCCGCGACGACGTCCTGACCCTGCGCCGCTGGATGGGCCTGCTCGGCGGGGAGCTGGACTACGACTACCCGACGACCGAGCAGCCGCGGGGCAACTCGCACATCCGGCACAGCCGGGCCCGGGTCCTCGGCGGCTGCTCGTCGCACAACACGCTGATCGCGTTCAAGCCGCTGCCGTCCGACTGGGACGAGTGGGAGGCGGCCGGTGCCAAGGGCTGGGGCGCGGTGTCGATGGAGGGGTACTACGCGCGGCTCCTGAACAACATCGTCCCGGTCGACGAGAAGGACCGGAACGCCATCGCGAGGGACTTCGTGGACGCGGCACAGTCCGCCCTCGACGTGCCGCGCGTCGAGGGCTTCAACCGGCAGCCGTTCACCGAGGGTGTGGGCTTCTTCGACCTCGCGTACCACCCGGAGACCAACAAGCGGTCGAGCGCCTCGGTGGCGTACCTGCACCCGGTGATGGACGAGCGGCCCAACCTGACTCTCCTGCTGGAGACCTGGGCGTACAAGCTGGAACTCGACGGGACCCGGGTCACGGGCGTGCACGTCCGCACGAAGGACGACGAAGAGGTCCTCGTACGGGCGAGGAACGAGGTCCTGCTGTGCGCGGGCGCGGTCGACTCGCCGCGTCTGCTGCTGCACTCCGGCGTCGGACCCGCCGGTGATCTGGAGGAGCTCGACATCCCGGTCGTGCACGATCTGCCGGCGTCGGCGAGAACCTGCTCGACCACCCCGAGTCGGTGATCGTCTGGGAGACGAACGGGCCGATCCCGGAGAACTCCGCGATGGACTCCGACGCGGGCCTGTTCGTCCGCCGCGACCCCCAACAGCCGGGCCCCGACCTCATGTTCCACTTCTACCAGATCCCCTTCACGGACAACCCGGAGCGCCTCGGCTACGAACGCCCCGCGCACGGCGTCTCCATGACCCCCAACATCCCCAAGCCGCGCAGCCGCGGCCGCCTCCACCTGACCAGCGCCGACCCCGCCGTCAAACCCGCCCTGGACTTCCGGTACTTCACGGACGAGGACGACTACGACGGCCGTACCCTCGTCGACGGCATCAAGATCGCCCGCGAGATAGCCGGGGCCGAGCCACTCGCCGGCTGGCTCAAGCGCGAGGTGTGCCCCGGCCCCGCCGTCACCGACGACGAGGAACTCGGCGCGTACGCCCGCCAGGTCGCGCACACCGTGTACCACCCGGCAGGCACCTGCCGGATGGGTGACCTCTCCGACGAACGCGCGGTGGTGGACCCCGAACTGCGGGTCCGCGGCCTCGACGGCATCCGTATCGCCGACGCCTCCGTCTTTCCGACCATGCCCGCCGTGAACCCGATGATCGCGGTGCTCATGGTCGGCGAGAAGGCCGCCGACCTGATCGGGGGCGGTGCGTGATGAGTACGACGACCAACGGAGACGCCGCACGAGTGAACGAGGGCACGGCAACCACCGGGAACACCGCGGCCGGTGCCGCCCGTGCAACCGACGGCACGGCACCCGGCGCGTACGGAACGGCTGGTACGGCCGACAGCAGCTCCACCACCTCCGGTGATGCGGGAATCAACCCCGTCTTCTCCGTGCGCAACCTGTGGAAGGTCTTCGGTCCGAAGGCCGACCGCGTCCCCGGCGACCCCGGACTCGCCTCCCTCGACGCCGCCGAACTGCGCGCCGCCACCGGCTGCACCGCCGCCGTCCGTGACGTCGGTTTCGACGTCCGCAAGGGCGAGGTCTTCGTCGTCATGGGCCTGTCCGGCTCGGGCAAGTCCACGCTCGTGCGCTGTCTCACCCGGCTGATCGAGCCCACCTCGGGCCGCCTCTCGATCGACGGCGAGGACGTCCTCGCGATGGACAAGGCGCGGCTGCGCGAACTGCGCCGCCACCGCGCCGCCATGGTCTTCCAGCACTTCGGCCTGCTGCCGCACCGCTCGGTGCTCGACAACGTCGCCTACGGCCTGGAGATCCAGGGTGTCTCGCGCGGGGAACGCCGGGCGAGGGCCGCCGAGGTCGTCGCCAAGGTCGGCCTGGAAGGCATGGAGCAGCGCAGGCCCGGACAGCTGTCCGGCGGTCAGCAACAGCGCGTCGGGCTGGCCCGCGCGCTCGCCGTCGAGCCCGAAGTCCTGCTCTTCGACGAGCCGTTCAGCGCGCTCGACCCGATGATCCGGCGCGACATGCAGGAGGAGGTCGTCCGGCTGCACCGCGAGGAGGGCCGCACGATGGTCTTCATCACCCATGACCTGACCGAGGCCCTGCGTCTCGGCGACCGCATCGCCCTGATGCGCGACGGCCGGATCGTCCAGCTCGGCACACCCGAGGAGATCGTCGGCTCCCCGGCCGACGCCTACGTCCGCGAGTTCGTCCGGGACGTGCCCCGCGAGCAGGTCATGACGGTCCGCACGGCGATGCGGGCCGGGGACTGCGGAGGGCCGGACCACCCCGGCGCGCTCGCCCCCGACACCGTGGTCGCCGATGCCATCAAGGCCGTCGCCCGCACGGGCCGGGCCGCCTGCGTCGTAGGGGACGGCCGCTGCCTCGGTGTCGTCGACCACGAGCGGCTGCTCCACGTCGTCGCCGGGTCGGATCTTCGCGACGCGTCGAGCCTCCGGGACCGATCGAGTCTGCGAGGCGGGTCGACTCCGCCCACCGGCGCGGACCCGGTCCCGCAGACCGACCCGGACCCACTCGCCGACCCGGACCCGCGCACCGGCTCGGACCCGCAGACCGGCTCGGTCCCGCGCACCGACCGGGAGGCGCAGACCGCCCCCGTCCCGCGCACCGCCCCGGACCCGCGCAAGGAGGCGCTGTGATGGCCGCAGTCACCACGTCCACCTCCGTCCCCCGTACGGTCCTTCCCCGGCGCCTCAGTCATCCGGCCGTCGGCAAGCTCCTGCTGCTCGCGGTCGTCGCGGCGGTGCTCGTGCCTCTCGCCAACGCTCGTTGGTCCAGCGGCAGTTGGCCGCACGCGCTGACCGTCGACCTGACCGGACCGCTCGGCAGAGCCGGCGACTGGATCATCGACAACCGTGACAGCCACCCACTGTTCCTGTACTTCTTCGGCTACGTCAGCAACGCCGTCGTCCTCTCGGTACGCGCCGTCTATCTGTTGCTCCTCGCGGCCGGCTGGGCCGGAGCGACCGCCGTGGCCGCCCTCGTGGCCTGGCGGGCCGCGGGCCTACGGCCCGCCCTCGGCACCGGCGCGGCCTTCCTCGCCTGCGGCCTGCTCGGCATGTGGGTGCCCACCATGCAGACGCTGGCCGTCATGGTGGTCGCCGTGTTCGCCTCCGTCGTGCTGGGCACGCTGCTCGGCCTCGCCGCCGGGCTCTCCGACCGCACCCACCGCGCGCTGCGCCCCGTCCTCGACACCATGCAGGTGCTCCCGGCGTTCGCGTATCTGCTGCCCGTCGTGCTGGTCTTCGGCATCGGTGTGCCAGCGGCCGTGCTCGCCACCGTCGTCTACGCCGCCCCGCCCATGGCCCGGCTCACCGCGCTCGGCCTGCGCGACGCGGACGAGGGCGTGCTGGAGGCCGTCGCCTCGCTCGGCGCCACGGCCCGGCAGCGGTTGCTCACCGCCCGCCTACCGCTGGCCCGCAAGGAACTCCTTCTCGGCCTCAACCAGACGATCATGATGGCGCTGTCGATGGCCGTCATCGCCTCGGTGATCGGCGCCGGCGGTCTCGGTGACCGCGTCTACCAGGCCCTCGCCTCCGTGGACGTGGGCGCAGCGCTCGCAGCCGGCATCCCGATCGTCCTCCTCGCGGTCGTCCTCGACCGGGTCACGGCCGCGGCGGGTGAACGGCTCGGAGAGGCCCACGAGAAGACTTCCCGGGTGTACGTGGCGGCCGCCGCCGTGGCCGCTGTGGCCGCCGTGGCCGCCGGACGTCTCGCGGGCCGGCCGGACTGGCCCGACGCCTGGGTGGTGAACATCGCGGAGCCGGTGAACAGCGCCGTCGACTGGATGACCGGCCACCTCTACTCAGGCGTCCCCTGCATCGGCGGCACCGCCGACTGGGCGGGCCACTTCACCACCTGGGTCCTCGACCCGCTCCGGGACGGTCTGCAGTGGCTGCCCTGGTGGGCCGTGCTGCTCATCGTCGCCGCCCTCGCCTGGCTGATCGGCACCTGGCGCACCGCGCTCACCGCCGTCCTCGCCATGGCCGCGATCGGCGTGCTGGGCGCGTGGAAGTCGTCCCTCGACACGCTCTCCCAGGTGCTCGCGGCGGTCGCAGTGACCCTCGTGCTCGGCTTCGCCACCGGTATCGCGGCCGCGCGCAGCGAGCGGTTCGAGCGCCTGCTGCGGCCCGTCCTCGACGTCTTCCAGACCATGCCGCAGTTCGTGTACCTCATCCCCGTGGTGGCGCTGTTCGGCGTCGGCCGCGCACCCGCCGTCGCCGCCGCGGTCGTCTACGCGCTGCCCGCCGTGGTCCGCATCACCACCCAGGGGCTGCGCGCCGTCGACCCGGCCGCGCTGGAGGCCGCCCGCTCCCTCGGCGCGAGCGCCGGGCAGCAACTGCGGCAGGTCCAGCTGCCGTTGGCTCGGCCCGCGCTGCTGCTCGCCGTCAACCAGGGCGTCGTCCTGGTCCTCGCCGTCGTCATCATCGGCGGCCTGGTCGGCGGCGGCGCGCTGGGATACGACGTCGTGTTCGGCCTCGCCCAGGGCGACCTGGCCACCGGCCTGGTCGCGGGCGCCGCGATCGTCTGCCTCGGCCTGATGCTCGACCGGGTGACCCAGCCGACGCGGCGCCGCGCGAAGAAAGGAGCCTGACATGCGACCTCGTACACGTGCGACATCCACGGTGGCCGGCGCGTCCGCCCTGCTGCTGCTCACCGGCTGCGGTGCCGCCGACATGACCAGGCAGGCCTCGCCCTTCGCGAACGCCCAGGGCGCCAGGACGGTCACCCTGTCCGTGCAGTCGTGGGTCGGCGCCCAGTCGAACGTGGCCGTGGCGCAGTACCTCCTGGGACACGAGATGGGCTATCGCGTCGACACCGTCCAGGTCGACGAGGTGCCCGCCTGGGACGCGCTCAGCCAGGGCCGCGTCGACGCGATCCTGGAGGACTGGGGCCACCCCGACCAGGAGAAGCGGTACGTCGAGGACAAGAAGACGATCGAGCCCGGCGGGAACCTGGGCGTGACCGGGCACATCGGCTGGTACGTCCCGACGTACTTCGCGAAGCAGCACCCCGACGTCACGGACTGGAGGAACCTCGACGAGTACGCCGACCGACTGCGCACGCCCGAGAGCGGCGGCAAGGGCCAACTCCTCGACGGCTCCCCGTCGTACGTCACCAACGACAAGGCGCTGGTGAACAACCTGCACCTGAACTACCAGGTGGTGTTCGCCGGTTCGGAGGCCGCGCAGATCACGCAGATGAAGCAGTTCGCGAAGGAGCGGAAGCCCTTCCTCACGTACTGGTACTCCCCGCAGTGGCTGTTCGAGAAGGTCCCCATGACCGAGGTGAAGCTGCCCGCCTACAAGGAGGGCTGCGACGCCGACGCGGCGAAGGTCGCCTGCGCCTACCCGCACACCCCACTGCGCAAGTACCTCAACGCCGACTTCGCGAGGACCGGCGGCAAGGCCGCCGCCTTCCTGAAGAACTTCAAGTGGACCACCGAGGACCAGAACGAGGTCTCCCTGATGATCGCCAACGACAAGCTGACGCCGCAGGAGGCGGCGAAGAAGTGGGTGGAGCACCACGCGTCGACCTGGCGTGCATGGCTTCCGTCGTAGTGGCCGGGGCCCTGCACGGCCCGGGGCGGGTGCCAGAGGTGGCACCCGCCCCACGGAACAGGCCGGTCTACCGGCCTGCCTGCCTCAGTTCCGCCGCGATCTCCGCCAGCGCCTCCGCCGCCCGGCGCTGCAGGCCGGGTCCGAACGTGACCCGGGTGGCGCCGAGTTCACCCAGTTCGGCCGCCGATGCCCCGCCGAGCCGGGCGAACACGTTCAGCGGCCCGCGGATGCCGGACCGCAGCAGCGGAAGCATCTCGGGCGGTGCCCCGATCGGGTACACGCAGTCCGCCCCCGCGGCGACGTACAGCGCGGCCCGCTCGATGGCCCGCTCGGGATCTCCGTCCCCATGGGCGAAGACATCGACACGGGCGTTCACGAAGAGCAGGTCCGCCGCCGCGCTCCGTACCTCGGCCAGCCGGTCGGCGTGCCGGGCCGCGTCCTTGAGGACGCCGCCCGTGGAGTCCTCAAGGTTGCAGCCGACGGCGCCCGCCTCCAGCAACCGCTCCACCAGCTCCTTGGGCGCGAGCCCGTAGCCGTCCTCGACATCCGCCGACACCGGCACGTCGACGGCCCGGACGATCCGCGCGACCGCCGCGAACATCTCGTCGGCGGGCGTCTCCCCGTCCGCGTACCCGAGCGAGGCGGCCACCCCGGCACTCGGTGTGGCGAGCGCCGGGAACCCGGCCTCCACGAACACGCGCGCGCTCGCGGCGTCCCAGGGGCCGGGCAGCACCAGCGGATCGTCCGGCACGCGCCCGTGGTGCAGCGCCCGGAACGCCTCGGCCTTGTTCACCACCGTGTACTCCCCTCCGGGCCGCGTCGGGCCGTCACTTGTACTGGCCCGCCCGGTAGTGGCCGGGCGCCAGGCGGCAGGTCACACCGAACCGGTTCCAGGCGTTGATCACCGTGATCGCGGCGATCAACTGGGCCAGCTCGGTCTCCTCGAAGTGCCGGGCCGCACGCTCGTACACCTCGTCCGGGACGAACCCTTCCGTGAGTACGGTGACGGCCTCGGTCAGCTCGATCGCCGCGAGCTCCTTCTCCGTGTAGAAGTGCCGCGATTCCTCCCATGCGCTGAGCTGCACGATCCGCTCCACGCTCTCGCCCGCCGCGAGCGCGTCCTTGGTGTGCATGTCGAGGCAGAACGCGCAGTGGTTGAGCTGCGAGGCGCGGATCTTCACCAGCTCCAGGAGCAGGGGGTCCACCCCGCGCCGGGCCGCCGCGTCGAGCCTGACCATCGCCTTGTAGACGTCGGGGGCGAGCTCGGCCCAGTTGAGCCGCGGGGCGTGCTCGGGCGCGTACCGCGCGGTCTCGCCGTCGGTCGGCGCGGTCGGGGCCGCGGTGGTCGTCGTGGGGCTGGTCGTGGTGGTCTGCGTGGCCGTGTCCTGCGTCGTCATGTGATCGACCCTACGAGGGGAGTAGCCCAGGAGTATGGTCCATTTCCATGGCGAGAACATGGGCCACTTTGGGCGTCGACCTTCATGTCGAGCCGACCGGATCCGGTATCCGCAAAGGGCTGACGGACGCGCTGCGCGAGGCGGTCCGCAGTGGCCGGCTGGCCCCCGGAACCCGCCTCCCGCCCTCCCGCTCGCTCGCCACCGACCTGGGCGTCGCCCGCAACACGGTCGCCGACGCCTACGGGGACCTGGTCGCCGAGGGCTGGCTCACCGCCCGCCAGGGCTCGGGCACACAGGTGGCCGAGCGGAGCGTCGCACCACCGGCGCCGGAGGCCGCGCCGCGCCGCCGTGAACAGGGCCGTCCCGCGTACGACCTCGTTCCCGGCACCCCCGACCTCGCGTCGTTCCCGCGCACCGCCTGGCTCAAGGCGGCCCGCCGCGCCCTGACCCGCGCACCGCACGACGCCCTCGGCTACGGCGATCCGCGTGGCCGCCCCGAACTGCGCGCCGCTCTCGCGGGCTATCTCTCCCGCGCGCGGGGCGTCCGCGCCGACCCGGAGCGCATCGTGATCTGCTCGGGCTTCTCGGACGGCCTCACGCTGCTCGGCGCGGTCCTGCGCCGGCGAGGTCTGCGCTCGCTCGCCGTGGAGTCGTACGGCCTGGACGTGCACTGGAATCTCCTGCACCGCTCGGGCCTGCGCACGACTCCTCTGCCCTTCGACGAACTCGGCACCGACACGCGCGACATGACGGGTGTACGAGCCGTACTGCTCACCCCCGCCCATCAGTTCCCGATGGGCGTGCCGCTGCACCCGGACCGCCGGGCCGCCGTCGTCGGCTGGGCCCGCCGCACCGGCGGGCTCGTCCTGGAGGACGACTACGACGGCGAGTTCCGCTACGACCGGCAGCCCGTCGGCGCGTTGCAGGGTCTGGACCCCGACCACGTGGTCCATCTGGGCACCGCGAGCAAGTCCCTGGCGCCCGCTCTGCGCCTCGGCTGGCTGGTCCTGCCGCCGTCCCTCGCGGACGAGGTCATCTCCCTCAAGGGGGAGGGAGGTTGGTCCACCGGAGTACTGGACCAGCTGACCCTGGCGGAGTTCATCACCTCCGGCGCCTACGACCGCCACGTCCGCGCCGCCCGTCTGCGCTACCGGCGCCGCCGGGACGCCCTCGTCGCCGCGCTCGCCACCCGTGCCCCCGTCGTGCACGCCACCGGCATCGCCGCAGGACTGCACGCCGTGCTCCAACTCCCGCCGGGCACCGAGCGGTCGGTCGTCCAGGCCGCCGCCTGGCAGGGCCTCGCGGTGCACGGCCTCTCCCGCCACCGCCACCCCGATGCCCTCACCCCGCCCCAGGACGCCCTGGTCGTCGGCTACGGCACACCGCCGGATCACGCCTGGTCGGGCGCACTGGACGCGCTGTGCCGGGCACTTCCCTGAAAGGGAGATTCTTGTTCGTGAGGGCTCTCGAAGGCTCTCGCGAGCCCTCGACGGTTCGTGAAGGTTCGTGAAGGCTCGTGACGGTTCCTGAAGTGCGCTCCGGTGGCTGCCACCGGAGCGACCGGGAGACCGATCCCCGCGGGACCTCCACGCCTCGCGGGACCCCTACGCCTTCCGCTCTTCCTCTTCCTCCGTCTCGGTCGCCTCCGCGGGCGCGGAGGCGGACGTCTGCGTACCCGGCGCCTCGCCGAACCGCGCCAGCGCCAAGGCCCCCGCCACAGCCACCGCGAAACCGAGGACCGCCAGCCAGGACAGTCCCTCGCGCGTACGGTCGCCCAGCCACACCACCCCCACCAGCGCGGGCCCGATGGTCTCCCCGATGACCAGCCCGGCGGTGGCCGTCGTCACCGAACCCCGTTCCAGGGCCGTGGTGAGCAGCAGGAACGCGGCCCCGCCACCGATCAGCAGCGCGTACGTCGCCGGGTTGGCCAGCAGCCTCCCCGGATCGAGGTCCGCGATCAGCCGCACCGCCACCTCGACCACCCCGAACCCGAACCCCGCCCCGAGTCCCAGGGCGAGCGCCCGCCCCCGGTCGGGCAGCCGTCCGCCGACCAGCCCCAGCGCCAGGACGGCCAAAGACGTTCCCAGCGTCGCGTACTTCAACGCCAGGGACCCCGTCCGGTCCCCCTCCGTCCCGGACGCCAGCCCCAGCATCGCGAGCCCCGCGCACACCACCGCCACGGCGCCCCACTCGACCCGGCTCAACCGCACATGGAGCAGCCGCGAGGCCACCACCGCGGTGACGGCCAGGCTCGCGGCGAGGGCCGCGCCGACGGCGTAGATCGGGAGCGACCGCAGCGCGACGATCTGCAGCAGGAACCCGACCCCGTCGAGGCCCAGCCCCGCCAGATACCGCCACTGCCGCAGCGCCCGCAGCAGCAGTGCCGCCGCGCCGCCGACCCCGCCGCCCGTCCCGCCCTCGCCCGCGGCCCGCGCGGCCATC
The DNA here is from genome assembly GCF_025399795.1 of Streptomyces rhizosphaerihabitans. Classification (GTDB taxonomy): domain Bacteria; phylum Actinomycetota; class Actinomycetes; order Streptomycetales; family Streptomycetaceae; genus Streptomyces; species Streptomyces rhizosphaerihabitans. The sequence goes on from NZ_JAODTZ010000022.1 coordinate 76,037, forward strand.
GCCTGCAGAACCGTCGCCGTACCGAAACAGACCGAGGCACCAAGGGCGCACACCATTCCAAAGAGCACGAAGTGACTGTAGGGGACAGCGCGTCGCCGGGGGCCGCCGCGGGTGCGCCGCACCCGATCTCTAATCTGTTCCCCTCAACGAACGCGAACAGAACAAACGGGGGAAGCGGACATGGCAGACGTACGACGCCAACTGCGCTCGGGCACGGTCGTCCTCGGCGGCATGGGACTCCTCGCGGCGGCGCTCTCCGCCTGCTCCGCCGACCCTGACAAGCGCTGCGTCGACCGCGACAGCTACCACCTCGGCAAGGGCTACAAGGTCGTCGCCGACAAGAACTGCGATTCCACCAAGGTCTCGGCCGACAGCGTCTGGTACTACGGCGGCGACAGGAAGAGCGGCTGGATCGACGGCGGCTCCCTCACCGAACCCCGGAGCTCCAGCGGCTCCGGCGGTTCCGGTGGCAGCCACGGCGGTGTCCACCGGGGCGGCTTCGGCGGCGGCAAGGGCAGCTCCGGCGGCTGACCCCGCGGGAGCCCTCCGACCGGACGGCGCGCCCGCACCCAGTACGCCCGCACCCAGCGCGTCCGCCGCGTCCGCGCCCGAGCGCGTCCGGCACGCCGGGACCCCGCGCGTCCGCCGAGCACCAAACGCGTCCGCCGCGCCCCCCGAACAGAGAACTCACGCACTCATGGAACGCCGCACCATCGTCCCCCGCCCCGGCTGGCAGCAGACCGTCGAGCAGCAGGGACTCGTCTACCCGCTCACCCGCCACCCTGACGACTCCCTGCGCCCCTACTGGGACGAGAGCGCCTACTACGTCTTCTCGCTGCCCGAGGTGGAGGCGCTGGAGGAGGTCGTCGAGGAACTGCACGCCATGTGCCTGGCGGCGGCCGGCCACATCGTCGAGCGGGAGCGCTTCGCCGATCTCGGCATCGACGATCCGCGCGTCGCGGCGGCCGTCGCCGAGTCCTGGCACCGGCGCGGCGAACTCCCGTCCGTCTACGGCCGTTTCGACCTCCGCTACGACGGCACGGGCCCGGCGAAACTCCTTGAGTACAACGCCGACACGCCGACCTCGCTGGTCGAGGCCGCGAGCCCCCAGTGGTTCTGGATGCAGGACCGCTTTCCCGGCGCCGACCAGTGGAACTCCCTCCACGAACGCCTCGTCGCCGCCTGGAAGAAGCAGGGCGCCCTGCTCCCGCCGGGCAGCCCCCTCTACTTCGCGCACTCCGCCGAGGACGAACTCGGCGAGGACCTGATGACGGTCGCCTACCTGAAGGAGACCGCGGAACAGGCCGGTCTCGACACCGACTGGATCTCGATGGAGGAGATCGGCTGGGACCCGCTCTCCGGCCGCTTCGTCGACAACCGGCTCGGCTTCATCCGCAGCTGCTTCAAGCTCTATCCCTGGGAGTGGCTGACCTCCGACGAATTCGCCGGCCATGTCCTGGACACCCTCGACAACGGCGGCGGCACCGGTACGACGCTGTGGATCGAGCCCGCCTGGAAGATGCTCCTCTCCAACAAGGCCCTCCTCGCCGTCCTCTGGGAGCTCTACCCGGACCACCCGAACCTCCTCCCCGCCTACCTCGACGGCCCCCGCGAGCTGGCCCGTACGAACGGGTACGTCGCCAAGCCCCTTCTCGGCCGCGAGGGCGCCGGTGTGACGATCCACGAACCCGGCGCCGCCCCCGTCGTACGCGAAGAGGCCTGCTGTTACCAGGAGCTGGCGCCGCTCCCGTCCTTCGACGGCAACCGTGTCGTCCTCGGCGCCTGGGTCGTCGAGGACGAGTCGGCGGGCCTCGGCATCCGGGAGTCCTCGGGCCCGATCACGGACGAGTACGCCCGTTTCCTGCCCCACGTGATCCTCTGACCGCCAGGTCCGGACAGGTCTGCCGACTCCGGGCGGGCCCGGGTCCGGCAGACCTGTCCGGGGCCGTCCGGAACTGTCGGGCCCAGGCGGGTCAGGGCGGGGCGCTCGGCGCGTCCCTGCGGCGGGGGACGCGACCGGCGCCGCCCTACGCCCCCAGCACGGCCCGCAGCTGGGCCAGACCCCAGTCCAGGTCCTCCTTGCCGATGACCAGGGGCGGGGCGATCCGGACGGTGACGCCGTGGGTGTCCTTCACGAGGACGCCCCGGTCCATCAGCTTCTCGGAGATCTCCCGGCCCGTGCCGTGCGCCGGGGCGATGTCGACGCCCGCCCACAGGCCGCGCCCGCGCACCGCGGTGACATGACCGGAGTCCTTCAACAGACCCAGCTCATGGTGCAGATGCTCACCGAGCTCGGCCGCCCGCCGCTGGTACTCGCCGGACCGCAGCATCGCGATCACCTCCAGCGCCACCGCGCAGGCCAGCGGATTCCCGCCGAACGTCGACCCGTGCTCCCCCGGCCGGAACACCCCGAGCACCTCCGCGCTCGACACCACCGCAGACACCGGCACCACCCCGCCGCCGAGCGCCTTCCCGAGGACGTACACGTCCGGCACCACACCCTCGTGCTCGCAGGCGAACGTCCGGCCGGTCCGCCCCAGCCCCGACTGGATCTCGTCCGCGACGAACAGCACGTCACGCTCCAGCGTCAGCTCCCGCACCGCCGGCAGGTAACCGGCCGGCGGCACCAGCACCCCCGCCTCGCCCTGGATCGGTTCCAGCAGCACGGCCACCGTGTTCTCCGTGACCGCCGACCGCATCGCCGTCAGGTCCCCGTACGGCACGATCTCGAATCCCGGTGTGTACGGGCCGAAGTCGGCCCGCGCCTCCGGGTCCGTCGAGAAGCTGATGACCGTTGTCGTACGCCCGTGGAAGTTGTTGCCCGCGACCACGATCTTCGCCATCTCGGCGGGGACGCCCTTGACCCGGTACCCCCACTTCCTGGCCGTCTTCACCGCTGTCTCCACCGCCTCCACGCCGGTGTTCATCGGCAGCACCATCTCCATGCCGCACAGCGACGCCAGCTCCCGGCAGAAGTCCGCGAACCGGTCGTGGTGGAACGCCCGCGACGTCAGCGTCACCCGGTCCAGCTGTGCCTTGGCGGCCTCGATCAGCCGCCGGTTGCCGTGGCCGAAATTCAGCGCCGAGTATCCGGCCAGCATGTCGAGGAAGCGGCGCCCCTCGACATCCGTCATCCAGGCTCCGTCCGCCGTCGCCACGACGACCGGCAGCGGGTGGTAGTTGTGCGCGCTGTGCGCGTCGGCCGAGGCGATGAACGCCTCCGTCGTCTCCCTGGCATCCATAGCGGTCACGGGATCTCCGTTCTCTGACGAGCGGCACGGGGGGAGTGGCGCGGTCTTCCCCGGCACGCCGCACGGCGCGTTCTCCCCGGGCGCGGGCTCCTGTTGCCCGCGCGGGGATGGGCTTGTGGCCTATTTCCTATCGTCGCTCGCATGGTGGACCGGGGACCCCGGTGATCCGGCGCGCCCGGTAGGCTGACCGGCGGGGCCGTGACTGGCGCGCTGGGATGGGATCGACCATCGGGGAGCGGCACCCGCGCTGTGGCTTCACCGGGGTGATCCCCGGACCTCTGAACGGAGTAGCAGGCCGTCGTGAGGGACCCGGAGTGTCCGGGCGAGGAGTCGTGGCAACCGAGTGCCGTGCGCCTGGGCCGACCCGTGAACGCTGAACGCCACGTCCGGAGGCCGTCATGCCAGAGCCCCTTTCCACCGAGTCCACCGCCTTCCGCAGCGCCCTCGAGGTGATCCGGGCCGTGGAGCCCCGCGTCGCCGACGCCATCGGCCAGGAAGTCGCCGACCAGCGCGACATGCTCAAACTGATCGCCTCCGAGAACTACGCCTCCCCGGCCACCCTGCTGGCCATGGGCAACTGGTTCAGCGACAAGTACGCCGAGGGCACCGTCGGGCGCCGCTTCTACGCCGGCTGCCGCAACGTCGACACCGTGGAGGCCCTCGCCGCCGAGCACGCGCGCGAACTGTTCGGTGCCGAGCACGCCTACGCCCAGCCGCACTCGGGCATCGACGCCAACCTCGTCGCCTTCTGGGCCGTCCTCGCCGCCCGCGTGGAGGCTCCGGCGCTCGCCAAGGCCGGTGTCCGCAACGTCAACGACCTCTCCGAGGCCGACTGGGCCGAACTGCGCCAGGCCTTCGGCAACCAGCGCATGCTCGGCATGTCCCTGGACGCCGGCGGCCACCTCACGCACGGCTTCAGGCCCAACATCAGCGGCAAGATGTTCGACCAGCGCTCGTACGGCACCGACCCCACCACCGGTCTCATCGACTACGAGGCCCTGCGCGTCTCCGCCCGCGAGTTCAAGCCGCTGATCCTCGTCGCCGGGTACTCCGCCTACCCCCGTCTGGTGAACTTCCGGATCATGCGCGAGATCGCCGACGAGGTCGGCGCCACCCTCATGGTCGACATGGCGCACTTCGCCGGCCTGGTCGCGGGCAAGGTCCTCACCGGTGACTTCGACCCGGTCCCGCACGCCCAGATCGTCACCACCACCACGCACAAGTCGCTCCGCGGCCCGCGCGGCGGCATGGTCCTGTGCGACGAGACCCTTGCCGAGCAGGTCGACCGCGGCTGCCCGATGGTCCTCGGCGGCCCGCTGCCCCACGTCATGGCCGCCAAGGCCGTCGCGCTCGCCGAGGCCCGCCGCCCCGAGTTCCGCGACTACGCCCAGGCCGTCGTCGACAACTCCCGTGCCCTGGCCGAGGGGCTGATGCGCCGCGGCGCCACGCTGGTCACCGGCGGCACCGACAACCACCTCAACCTCATCGACGTCGCCACCTCGTACGGACTGACCGGCCGCCAGGCCGAGTCCGCGCTGCTCGACTCGGGCATCGTCACCAACCGCAACGCCATCCCCGCCGACCCGAACGGTGCCTGGTACACCTCCGGTATCCGCATCGGCACCCCCGCGCTGACCACCCGTGGTCTGGGCGCGACCGAGATGGACGAGATCGCCGGTCTGATCGACCGCGTCCTCACCGCCGCCGAGGCCGGCACCACCGCCAAGGGCGCGCCGTCCAAGGCCCAGCACGTCCTGGACGCGAAGATCTCCGACGAGATCGCCCACCGCGCCACCGACCTGCTGGCCCCGTTCCCGCTCTACCCGGAGATCGACCTCGGCTGACGCACCGCACCGGGGCCGGATCCGTCCGGCCCCGGACCAGTGGCGGGGTCGGACCGATCATGGTCCGTCCGACCCGAGGCGCTCGGGCCCGGTCAGTTCAGGCCGGGTCGGCCGGTCACTGGACTTCGATGAGCTCCTGGCGTGACCCCAGCAGTGGCCCGGCGTTCTCACGCCGGGCCCGGACCGCCGCGTGGCAGATGAACCATGTGGCCCCGGCGCCGAGCGCCACGCCCGCCGCGAGTCCGGGCACCGCCCAGAACCCGGGGTCCAGTTCCACCTCGGCGGCGGACACGATCGACCCGGAGCCGAAGAGCCTTCCGTCCTTCGTCAGCTCGTCGAACACCGAGCGCGACGCCGGATGCCAGCGGATGTCGTCGGTCATCGAGTCCGGCGACAGATTCGACCGCACCCACGGCGTACCGTCCAAGGCGAGGTACACCTGGTCCTGGCGCTCGATGGTGACATCACCGCCGGGTGTCCGATGGGCGGTCCGCGTCCCGTCCCCGGTACCCGTGACCCCCCAGATCACCGTGGCCTGCGGCTCGGGGAGGTGGCCGTCCTTCCAGCCGTCGGGCGCTTTCTCCGTTCCCGTGTACCGGGGCGACAGCAGCCGCCACAGCCGTCCGAAGTCCGGGTCCTCGTTGTGCAGGGTGGTCGCCCGTCCCGTGTCGCCGGCGATGGTCAGGGCGACGTCCGGGCTGTCCCCCGAGGAGCGCTGCGCAGCGTGCTCCGCGCTCTCCCGGAGCGCCGGTGAGACCACTGGCGCACTCGCCGCCGGGCCGGCCAGGGCGGACGGTGCCGCCGACACCACCGCCGCGGCGGCCGCCCCCAACGCCCCCACCACCGTGACCAGTTCACGAAGCCCGCGCATGGAACCCCCAACCGGCCGGCGTAGAGCCGGCCCGCACACCGTTGTGCCAATTCCTGGGTTGCACCGCCGGACTCGCCGGGGTTCCCCTCGACGGCGACGTCCGAGCAGTGCTCCGCCCTGCCGAATCCGGCTACCTGGCGTTTCGGCATTCTTAAGCGTCGGGGACCTCGAAAAACACCCCCTCCAGCAGAAATGTCACCTCACCGTTGCACTTCTATGACGGTGGGTGTTCGAAACCCGCTCAGGTGAGCGAAATGGTCACCGTCTGTGCTGACGAGTCGGAGGCTCGGAGGGCACGGTTCCCGGAACCACAGGGCCGGCCCACCCGGGTCCCATCTCTTTCCGGCCAGTTCCGGAGCGGTCCCCGGCACCTGAGAGAATGGTGAACATGGCCTCTGACAGTCCTCGCGTGCTCTCCGGAATCCAGCCCACGGCAGGCTCGTTCCACCTCGGCAACTACCTTGGCGCCGTCCGTCAGTGGGTGGCGCTCCAGGAGTCCCACGACGCGTTCTACATGGTCGTCGACCTGCACGCGATCACGATTCCGCAGGACCCCGCGGACCTGCGTGCCAACACCCGGCTCGCCGCGGCCCAGCTGCTCGCCGCCGGTCTCGATCCCGAGCGCTGCACGCTCTTCGTCCAGAGCCATGTTCCCGAGCACGCGCAGCTCGCCTGGATCATGAACTGCCTCACCGGTTTCGGCGAGGCCGCCCGCATGACCCAGTTCAAGGACAAGTCGGCCAAGCAGGGCGCCGACCGCGCGAGCGTCGGCCTCTTCACGTACCCGGTCCTCCAGGTCGCGGACATCCTGCTGTACCAGGCCAACGAGGTCCCGGTCGGTGAGGACCAGCGCCAGCACATCGAGCTCACGCGCGACCTCGCGGAGCGTTTCAACGGCCGCTTCGGCGAGACGTTCACGATCCCCAAGCCGTACATCCTCAAGGAGACGGCGAAGATCTTCGATCTCCAGGACCCGTCGATCAAGATGAGCAAGTCGGCGTCGACGCCGAAGGGCCTCATCAACCTGCTCGACGATCCGAAGGCGACCGCCAAGAAGGTCAAGAGCGCGGTCACCGACACGGACACCGTCATCAGGTATGACGCGAGCGCGAAACCGGGTATCAGCAACCTGCTGACCATCTACTCGACGCTCACCGGGGCCGGAATCGGGGAGCTGGAACAGAAGTACACGGGCAAGGGCTACGGCGCGCTGAAAACGGACCTCGCCGAGGTCATGGTCGACTTCGTGACACCGTTCCGGGAGCGCACCCAGCAGTATCTGGACGACCCGGAGACACTCGACTCGATCCTGGCCAAGGGCGCCGAGAAGGCGCGCGCCGTCGCCGGGGAGACGCTCTCCCAGGCGTACGACAGGGTCGGCTTCCTGCCCGCCAAGCACTGACGGCCGAGGCCGCCACCGAAGGCGCGGCCGTGCCCCGGCCGTACGGCGGCGGCACGGCCCTCTACCACAGCACCCTCGGCAGTCAGTACGAGACGAGCGCGACACTCTTACGACGGCCGATTGCGGGTCATACCGCCGTACAGTCGAAAGCCGGGCAGGCCGGCAACCGCCTCCGCCCGCGCAGCACCACCGAACAGCCCTGATCACCGACAACGACAGGAGACGACGTGGGGACCGTAACGATCGGCGTGTCGATCGCGGTCCCGGAGCCTCACGGCAGCCTGCTCCAGGAGCGGCGCGCGGGCTTCGGCGACCCCGCGGCTTCCGGCATTCCCACGCACGTCACCCTGTTGCCGCCGACCGAGGTCGACGGCTCGGCGCTGCCCGCCATCGAGGCGCACCTCGTCGAGGTCGCGGCCGTCGGGCGCCCGTTCCCGATGCGGCTGTCCGGCACGGGCACCTTCCGCCCCCTGTCGCCGGTCGTGTACGTACGGGTGGCCGACGGCGCGGAGGCCTGCACCTGGCTGCAGAAGCAGGTCCGGGACGCCTCGGGACCCGTCGCCCGCGAGCTGCAGTTCCCGTACCACCCGCACGTCACCGTGGCGCACGGCATCGACGACGAGGCGATGGACCACGCCTTCGAGGCGCTTTCCGGGTACGAGGCCGGGTGGCCCTGCACCGGATTCGCCCTCTACGAGCAGGGCGCCGACGGCGTGTGGCGCAAGCTCCGCGAGTTCGTCTTCGGCGGTGCCGGGGTGCCTCCGCAGGCGTCCGCGCCCGAGCGGGACACCACACTGCCGGCGCTCTAGGACGACCGGCCCGTCTGCTCCCGGGCCCCAGCCTCCGGGGCCTGCTCTCCAGCGTTCCGGCCTCCGGCGTCCCGGCGCCTTCCATGGTCCCGCCCGTCGGTGTCCCGCCCGCCGGCGGAACCTCAGATCGGCAGCCGCCGGAACACCGCTCGTGGCGTGTGCCGCAGCGCCGACATGACCATCCTGAGCGCCCCCGGCACCCACACGGTCTCGGACCGGCGCCGCAGCCCCAGCTCGATCGCCGCGGCCACCGCCTCCGGGGTGGTCGACAGCGGCACCTCCGCCAGATGGGCCGTCATCCGCGTACGGACGAACCCGGGGCGTACGACCATGACGTGCGCGCCCGTGCCGTACAGGGCGTCGCCGAGGCCCTGCGCGAAGGCGTCCAGGCCCGCCTTGCTGGAGCCGTAGATGAAGTTCGAGCGGCGGGCGCGTTCGCCCGCGACCGAGGACAGCACCACCAGGGAGCCGTGCCCCTGCGTCTGCAGCGCCCGCGCGCACACCAGGCCGGACGACACCGCGCCCGTGTAGTTGGTCTGCGCCACCCGTACCGCCAGGGCCGGCTCCTTCTCGTCCACGGCCTGGTCGCCGAGCATCCCGAAGGCCATCAGCACCATGTCGATGTCGCCCTCGGCGAAGACCTTGCCGAGTACGGCCTCGTGGGACTCGGGGTCGAGGGCGTCGAAGGCGACGGTACGCGCGTCCGCGCCCAGCCGGCGCAACTGCTCGGCGGCCTCTTCCAGGGCGGGCGTCGGCCGTCCGGCGAGCCACACCGTGCGGGTGCGCCGGGTGATCAGCCGGCGCGCGGTGGCCAGCGCGATCTCGGACGTGCCGCCGAGGACCAGCAGGGACTGGGGGATTCCGAAGGCGTCCTTCATGACAGCTCCTGGAGACGAGGGAACGAAGACGGGCGGCCGGGGAAGGGCGCTCTACAGGCCCAGGCGGCGGGACAGGTCCGAGGTGAAGACTCCCCGCGGGTCCAGCTCCTGCCGCAGGGACCGGAACGTGCCGAGCCGCGGATACATCGCGTCCAGCAGTTCGGGCCGCAGCCGCGCGTCCTTGGCGAGGTACACACGGCCCCCGGCGCCCGCCACCTCCTCGTCCAGCTCGTCGAGGAAGGAGCCGAGGCCCGGCAGGTTCGCCGGGATGTCCAGGGCGAGGGTCCAGCCGGGCACAGGGAAGGACAGCCAGCCCGCATCGCCCTCGCCGAAGCGCTTCAGGACGGCGAGGAAGGACGGGCAACGGCGCTCGGAGATGCGCCGCACGATCCGGCGCAGCGTCTCCTCCCGGCCGTGTCCGACGACGAACTGGTACTGGACGAAGCCACCGCGCCCGTAGACGCGGTTCCAGTGCGGCACCCCGTCCAGGGGATGGAAGAAGGTGGGGATCCGCTGGAGTTCACCGGTCCGCGCGCGGGGCGCCTTGCGGTACCAGAGCTCGTTGAAGAGGCCCACCGTCGTCCGCCCGAGGAGCCCCTCCGGTACGAAGGCGGGGGCGGCCGGCAGTTGCGAGGGGCGGAACGCCAGCGGGTGTCTGCGTGCGCGTGGGGGCAGCGAGTCCAGCGGCGCGTGATCGCCGCGGGTCAGGACCGAGCGCCCCATTCGCGCCCCGCGCGCGAGGAGGTCGATCCAGGCGACCGAGTAGCGGTACCGGTGGTCGGTGGCGGTGAGGCGGGCCATCAGGTCGTCCAGGTCCACCGCGCGTTCGGTGTCGACGCACATCAGGGCGGTCTCCACCGGCTGGAGGCGGACGGTCGCCGTGAGGATCACACCGGTCAGGCCCATGCCGCCCGCCGTGGCGTCGAACAGGGGGGTGCCGTGCGCGACCGTCCGGATCTCGCCGTCCGCGGTCAGCAGCTCGAAGGACAGGACATGGCGGGCGAACGAGCCCGACCCATGGTGGTTCTTGCCGTGGATGTCCGCGCCGATCGCGCCGCCCACGGTCACATAGCGGGTCCCCGGTGTCACCGGCACGAACCAGCCGAGCGGGAGCAGGACCTCCATGAGCCGGTGCAGGGACACCCCCGCGTCGCACAGGACCGTGCCGCCGTCCACGTCGATGGCGTGGATCCGGTCCAGGCCCGTCATGTCGAGCACCGCCCCGCCCGCGTTCTGCGCGGCGTCGCCGTACGCCCGCCCGAGTCCCCGGGAGATCGCTCCCCGCGCCCCGCACTCCCGGACGGCCGCCGCCGCCTCCTCGTACGTGCGCGGGCGGACGAGACGGGCGGTGGTCGGGGCGGTGCGGCCCCAACCCGTGACGGAGACGGTGTCGGCAGGCATGACCATGACCGTAGCGCCGCCAAGGGTGCATAACGGGGCAATCTACCCAACCCTCACGGCTCCTCACCGAAATGGGTGATTAATGGGATGTCGTTCAAGATTGCCGTAATTCTGCGACCACTCCCTAGAAGAGTGCGATCACATGGACGACCTTGACGACCGTGACGAGATGGATCGGCGGCTTGACGACCATGGCCACCGTGGTGACATGGATCAACGGCCTGACGGCCACGGCCACCGGGGCGGCGGCATGGACCAGCGACGTGACGGCCCCGGCCGCCCCGACGGCATGGACCGCCGACTTGATGACCTGGACCGTCGGTTGCTGTCCGCATTCCACGCGTACGGCGGGGACCCGCGCGTCGCGGCCGTCGCGCGCGCCCTGTCCGGGAGCGGGGAGCACGGCGCCCTGTGGCTCACCGCGGGCCTCGCGGGCGCGGCCGTCGACCGCGAGCGGCGCGGCGCGTGGTTGCGCGCGACGGCGCTCGCCGTCGGCGCGCACCTCGCGAGCATGGGGGTGAAACGGATCGTGCGCCGCCCGCGTCCCACGCACGTGGCGTCCCGGGTCCGCACGGCCGGACGGCACTCCTTCCCCAGCTCGCACGCCACCTCCGCGTCCGCCGCGGCGGTCGCCTACGGCACGCTCGGCGTGTATGCCGTCCCACCGCTCGCCGCCGCGATGTGCCTGTCACGCCTGGTCGTCGGCGTCCACTACCCGACGGATGTCGCCGCGGGCGCGGCCCTGGGCGCCGCGGCAGCCGGACTGGGCGCCCGCTGGATCGGGGCCGGCCATGGCTGAGCGCACGGCGCTTCTGGAGCGCGCCCCGGCCGTCGCCCCACCGCCGAGGGGCCTGACCGGGATCGTCCGGGGCCTCGTCAGGACCGCGCGCCCCCGCCAGTGGGTGAAGAACGTGCTCGTCGTGGCCGCCCCGGCCGCCGCGGGCCGGCTGTTCTCGCCGCACGCGCTCGGCCGACTGGGCCTGGTCTTCGCCCTGTTCACGGTCTGCGCCGCCGCCGTGTACCTGATCAACGACGCCCGGGACGCCGTCGCCGACCGCGCCCACCCGGTGAAGCGTCACCGCCCGGTCGCCGCGGGCCAGGTCCCCGTCCCGGTCGCGTACGCCGTCGGGGGCACCCTCGGGGTCCTTGCGGCCGCCGCCGCCGCCTGGTTCTGCCCACCGGCCGTCTGCGCGCTGCTGATCGCGTACATCGGCATGCAACTGGCGTACTGCGTCAGCCTGAAGCACGTGCTCGTCGTGGACCTCGTCGTCGTCACGACCGGGTTCCTGATGCGGGCGATGATCGGCGGTCTGGCCCTCGGTATCCCGCTCTCGCGCTGGTTCCTGATCACCACCGGCTTCGGGGCGCTGTTCATGGTCTCGGCGAAGCGTTACTCCGAAGCCGTGCAGATGGCGGGGAAAGCGGGCGCCACGCGCGCGTTGCTCACCGAGTACACGACCGGCTACCTGCGCTTCGTCTGGCAGCTGGCCGCCGGGGTCTCCGTCCTCGGCTACTGCCTGTGGGCCCTGGAGGAGGGCGGGGTGCCGAGCGCCGGCGTGCTGCCGTGGCGTCAGTTGTCCATGGTCGCCTTCATCCTGGCCGTCCTGCGCTACGCCGTCTTCGCCGACCGGGGTACGGCGGGCGAGCCGGAGGACGTGGTCCTGCGCGACCGCCCGCTCGCCCTCATCGGCCTGGTGTGGCTGGCGATGTACGGGCTCGCGGTGGCGAACTGGTGAGCGTCACGGAGGACCGGCCCGGCTCCGGGCTCCGCGACGCCCGCGAGGCGGGTGCCGCGGTCCCGGGCGACCCGGGGACCGCCGTCATGGAACCGGTGGCGGCCCCCGGGGCGACCCGCCTCCACAAGCGGTTCCTGGGTGAGCTCCTCGGGTTCGCCGCGGTCGGTGTCCTCGCCTACGCGGCCGACCTCGGCCTCTTCGTCTGGCTGCGCGGTCCGGTGGGTCTGGACCCGCTCACCGCCAAGGCGCTGTCCTTCCTGGCCGGTTGCTCGGTGGCGTACGCCGGAAACGCGCTCGGCACCTACCGGCACGTGGCGGCCCGCGGCCCGCGCCGGTACATGATCTTCTTCGCGGTGAACATCGCGGGCGCGCTCGTGCAACTGCTGTGCCTCGCCGTCAGTCACTACGGGCTCGGGTTCACCTCACCGCGCGCGGACACCGTCTCGGGTGCGGGAATCGGCATGGCATTCGCCACTGTCCTGCGTTTTTGGGGTACCCGGTCACTGGTTTTCCGAGGCGAGGGCAGAGTCGGATCATGGACTGGCTGAAAAAGATTCCCGGCGTAGGACCTCTGGTCGTCAGCCTGATGGCCACGCACGCGTGGCGGTCGTACGAGCGGCTGGACCGGGTGAAATGGACACGGCTCGCCGCGGCGATGACCTTCATCAGCTTCGTGGCGCTGTTCCCGCTGCTGACCGTGGCCGCGGCGATCGGGGCGGCCACGCTGAGCAGCCAGCAGCAGAAGGACCTCCAGGACAAGCTCGCGGAGCAGGTGCCGGGCATCTCCGACCAGCTCGACATCCACGGCCTCGTCCAGAACGCCGGCACCATCGGGGTCATCGCGGGCGCCCTGCTGCTGGTCACCGGCATCGGCTGGGTCGGCTCGATGCGGGAGTGCCTGCGCGCGGTCTGGGAGCTGCCCGACAGCGAGGAGAACCCCTTCCTGCGCAAGCTCAAGGACGGCGGAGTCCTCGTCGGGCTGGGCGGCGCCGTGCTGCTCACCATCGCCGTCTCCACGCTCGCGTCGACGGCGATGGGCTGGTCGGCGCGGCACGTGGGCCTCGACGAGAACGGCTGGGGGAGCACCCTGCTCCAGGTCATGGCGTTCGCGGTGGCCGTGTTCGCCGACTTCCTCGTCCTGCTGTACGTCCTCACGCTGCTTCCCGGCGTCGAGCCGCCGCGCCGCAGGCTGATCGTCGCGGCGCTGATCGGCGCCGTCGGGTTCGAGCTGCTCAAACTGCTGCTCAGCGGCTATATGCGGGGTGTGGCGTCGAAGAGCATGTACGGCGCCTTCGGGGTGCCGATCGCACTGCTCCTGTGGATCAACTTCACGTCGAAACTGCTTCTGTACTCCGCCGCCTGGACGGCGACGCCGAGCGCGGAGCCGGCACAGGAAGCGGCGGGTCCCGAGGAGCCCGCGGGTCCGGACGAGCCGGCCGGCTCACCGGAACCGTCCGGCCCGGAAGAACCGTCCGGCTCCGCCGGTCCGGCCGGCTCGGAGGGCCGGACGACCTCAGGGGCTCCGAAGAACGCGAAGGCTCCGGAGCCCCGGGTGGTCAGCGGCGGCGGCGCATCAGGTCCGGCAGCGGCCAGCGGCGGTTGACCAGGAAGATGCCCGCCGCGAGCAGAACGAGGAAGCCGCCCGTGAGGCCGAGCGCGATGCCGATGCCGCTCGAACCGCCCTTCGCCGTGGCGGTGGAGGCCGCCACCGGCTTGGTGGAGGCGTTCGGGGAGCCCGTGCCGGAGCCTGTGTCCGGGCTCGCACCGCCCGAGGCCTTCGCGCCTGGCTGAGCGGTGGTGTCGACGCCCTTGGGCGGGACGAGTTCACCCACGGGCTGGACCTTGCCCACGGCCTGGAATCCCCAGTCGAGCAGCCGCGCGGCCTCCTTGTAGACCTCGTTGTGCTCCTTCTTCTCCGGGTTCATGACCGTGACGAGCAGCACCTTTCCGTCGCGCTCGGCGACACCCGTGAAGGTGGCGCCCGCGTTGGTGGTGTTGCCGTTCTTCACGCCCGCGATGCCCTGGTACACGGTGACGTCGCTGTCACCGGACAGCAGCCGGTTGGTGTTCTGGATCTCGGAGGACGCGCGGCTGGTCGTGCCCTTCTTGTTCTTGGTCGTCGCGCCGGGGAATTTCGCCCGCACCGTCGAGCAGTACTCCCGGAAATCCTTCTTCTGGAGCCCCGAACGGGCGAACAGCGTCAGGTCGTACGCCGACGACACCTGGCCCCCGGCGTCGTAGCCGTCCGGGCTCACCACGTGCGTGTCGAGGGCCTGGAGGTCCTCGGCGTGCGCCTGCATGTCCTTGACCGTCCGGTCCACGCCGCCGTTCATCGCGGACAGCACATGAACGGCGTCGTTGCCGGAACGCAGGAAGACACCGAGCCACAGGTCGTGGACGGTGTACGTCTCGTTCTCCTTTATGCCCACCATGCTGGAGTCCGCGCCGATGCCCGCCAGGTCGGAGGGGACCACCTTGTGCGGGGTGGTCCTCGGGAACTTGGGCAGCACCGTGTCGGCGAACAGCATCTTCAGGGTGCTCGCCGGGGGCAGCCGCCAGTGCGCGTCGTGCGCGGCCAGGACGTCGCCCGACTCCGCGTCGGCGACGATCCAGGAACGGGCGGTGATGTCCTTGGGCAGGACGGGGGCGCCGCCGCCGAGGTTCACCTGACTGCCGGGCCGGCCGAGCTGCTCACCGCCGAGGGTCGACATGTTCGCCGGGGGAGTGGCGGACGGCGAGGCCGTCGGGCTCTCCGCCGGGGCCGGGTCGTCGGCGGCGTCGGCGAACGCGGGCGAGGTGAGCGAAAGGGTCAACAACGTGGCGGAAGCGACCAACAAGGATCGCCGGATGGTCTTTTTCGAGGCAGACACGATCGAGAAATTACAGGGGTCGTGACCGGAAGTCCCATCACCATTCGGGGAAGCGGCCTCGCTCTCTCCACCCCGGCGCCGGATCACGGTGGGCGACGGCGATACTGAACGCATGAAGCTCAGCCGCCCCGTGTCCTGGTTCCTGCTCGCCTTCGGGGTGTGGAGTTGGGTCATTTGGGTCACTTTCGTTAAGAATCTATGGCAAGACGTCAGCGGGCTCGCGTTCGATGGCGCGGGCGATCCGACGGCGTATTTCTGGGTGCATCTGACGCTCGCCGTCGTTTCGTTTGTCTTGGGGACGGTCGTCGGGGTCATTGGGTTGCGCGGCGTACGCGCTTTGCGCCAGACGTCATAACGGGGGATACGGCGTCATGGTCATCTTGTTCGTGTTGGCGGGCGTGACCGCGCTGGCCGTGCTCGGCGGGCTGCACCGGTATGCCTGGCGGCGGCTGATCCGGGACACCACGAGCGGCCCCGGAGCGGTCCGCCGGGTGGGCGCGGCCGTCTTCGTCGCCGGGCCGCTGCTGATGATCGGCGCCGTCGCGAGCGAGCGTGCGGGTGCTCCCTTCTGGCTCCAGCGGACGCTGTCCTGGCCCGGGTTCCTGTGGATGGCGCTGACCCTCTACCTCGTGCTGGCACTGCTCGCCGGGGAGCTCGTACGGCCGGTCCTGCGGTGGGCCGGGGAACGCCGGGCTGCCGGAGGGCGGAAGGCCGACGGGGCCGCGTCCCCCGCCGTGGCCGAGAGGGCGGGGCCGCGCGAGACCGTACGTTCCCGCTCCGGCATGTCGCCTTCGCCGGACCCCGCGGAACGGCCGGCACCGGCGGGACAGCCGGAGCCTGCGGAACGGCCGGCACCGGCGGGACAGCCGGAGCCTGCGGAACGGCCGGCACCGGCGGGACAGCCGGAGCCGGCAGGGCAGGCGGAACCGGCCGGGGCGACCGGGTCGGCAGAATTGGCCGGAGGAGCCGGAGGAGCCGGGGTGCCCGGAGGGGCCGGGGTGGCCGGAGGAGCGGTGGTCGTTCCGTTGCCGTCGCGGCGTCTCTTCGTCTCGCGGGTCGTGGGTGGCGCGGCCGCGGCCGTCGCGGTGGGGACCGTGGGCTACGGGACGTACGGCGTCCTGCGCGGGCCCGCGGTGAAGCGCGTCACCGTGCCGCTCGCCAAACTGCCCCGGTCCGCCCACGGTTTCCGGATCGCCGTCGTGAGCGACATCCACCTGGGGCCGGTGCTCGGGCGCGGGTTCGCCCAGAAGGTCGTCGACACCATCAACTCCACGCAGCCCGATCTGATCGCCGTCGTCGGTGACCTGGTGGACGGAAGCGTGAAGGACCTCGGTCCCGCGGCCGCGCCGCTCGCTCGGCTGCGAGCCCGGCACGGGTCCTACTTCGTCACCGGGAACCACGAGTACTTCTCCGGAGCCGAGCAGTGGATCCGGGAGGTGCGGGAGCTGGGAATCCATCCCCTGGAGAACGCGCGGACCGAGCTGGCCGGATTCGACCTCGCCGGTGTGAACGACCTGCAGGGCGAGAGCGAGGGACAGGGACCCGACTTCGGCAAGGCGCTCGGGGACCGGGACAGGACGCGAGCCTGTGTGCTGCTCGCACATCAGCCGGTGCAGATTCATGAGGCGGTACGCCACGGGGTCGACCTCCAGTTGTCCGGACACACGCACGGCGGGCAGCTGTGGCCGGGAAACTTCGTCGCGGCCGCGGCCAACCCGACACTCGCGGGCCTGGACCGCTACGGCGACACGCAGTTGTACGTCTCCCGGGGCGCCGGGGCCTGGGGGCCGCCGACCCGGGTCGGCGCGCCCTCGGACATCACGGTCGTCGAGCTGGCCTCGCGCGAAGCCTGAGAGTCCGCTGTGAAACGGGCCGGAAATGATCATTTGCGTCGGTCTGGCGCACTCTTCCCGATTCCCTTCCCCGGTTGAAACTCCTGTGGTTAGGTGATCCGCGTCACTAGGGGAGTGACGTGCGGTGGGCCTGGGAGGGCACCGATGCGATCGGTTCGCTTATGGATTCCGGCGACGTTGCTCGTCCTGGCGGGCGTGGGTGTGGCCGGCTGGCAGCTGATGCCGGCGAAGGAGAACAGCGACCGCACCATCACGGTGGGCACGACGGACGCCGTCACGTCGCTCGACCCGGCCGGTGCCTACGACGCCGGATCCTGGGCCCTGTTCAGCAATGTCTTCCAGTCGCTGCTCACCTTCGAACCCGGCGGCGCCAAGCCCGTCCCGGACGCCGCCAAGGGCTGCGCGTTCATCGACACGGGGCTGCGCACGTATCGCTGCACACTCCGCGACGACCTGACGTTCCCGAGCAGGCGCAGGATGACCGCCGCGGACGTGAAGTTCTCCTTGGAACGCGTCAAGCGGATCAACGACGAGGTTGGGCCCGCCTCCCTCCTCTCCACCCTGGGCGGCGTGGACGCGAGCGGGCAGACCGTCACCTTCCATCTGTCCGCGCCCGACGCGACCTTCCCGTTCAAGCTGGCGACCGGCGCCGGTTCGATCGTCGACAGCACCCGCTACCCCAAACGCAGCCTGCGCACCGGCACGGACGCCGACGGCACCGGGCCGTACGTCCTGACGGCCTATACGAAGAACACGCGGGCCGTCCTCGCCCCCAACCCCCGCTACAAAGGCGCCATCAGTGACGTCGGCAGGCCCGTCGTGCTGCGCTACTACCCCAACTCGCAGGCGCTGGAGGTGGCCCGGAAGGCCAAGCGGCTGGACGTCGCGGCCCGTCAGCTGCCGCCCGCCGTGCTCGCCGCGCTCTCGCCGAGCGACCCCGCGCAGCGCGTCACGGAGGCCGAGAGTGCCGAGACCCGCAACCTCGTCCTCAACGTGCGCGCGCGTTCGCCGCTGCACGACCGGCGGGTACGACAGGCCGTCGCCTCGCTGATCGACCGCGAGGCACTGGTCGACCGGACGTACAAAGGGACCACCGACGCGCTGTACGGGCTGATCCCGGCGGGGATCACGGGCCACGCGACGTCGTTCTTCGACGACTATCCGAAACCGGACGCCAAGAAGGCACGGGCCCTGCTGACCGAGGCCGGGGTCCCGTTGCCCGTGCGCTTCACCTACGGGTTCGCCGAGGGGCGGGGTGCCGCGGGCGAGGAGGCAGCCGAGCTCAAGGAGCAGCTGGAGGCGAGCGGACTGTTCAAGGTGACGACCGAGGGCTTCGAGTGGACCGAGTTCCAGAAGCGCTACGCGGAGGGCGGGCTGGACGCCTGGGCGGTCGGCTGGGTCGCCGACTACCCCGACGCGGACACCTTCGGCTCGCCGCTCGTCGGCACCGGCAACAGCATGAAGAACGGCTACAGCAGCAAGGACGTCGACCATCTGATCCAGGAGACCCAGCAGGACGACGACCGCAGCCGCACGACGGACGCGTTCCGGCGGCTTCAGCAAGTCGTCGCCCAGGACGTTCCGTTGATTCCCCTGTGGCAGCGCAAGGACTACGTCATCAGCAGTGAGGACATCAGCGGCGGCCAGTATCTGTCCGACGGGACCGGCGTCTTCCGCCTCTGGCGGCTGAGCTGGCTGTGACAAGGGCCTTTTCCCGCCCGGCCGTTGCCCGCCGCGTGCGCGTCCTGCCCTCGTGTCCTGCCCGCGCGTTCTCCATACGAGTTTTCCACGCGAGCTCGCAGCGTGAGTTTTCATGTGGACTCTCGGCGTGAGTTCTCCACGCGGGGTCGCGGCCGCGGGCGGCGGTGGCGGCCCTCGCCGTCGCCGCCGCCCGCGGATGAGCAGGTGGTCCTTCTACGGGTGCGGAGTTGATCCGTACGCCGTCAGGAAGCGGTCACGGAACGAGTCCATCTTCCACACCGGAGCGTTGTGCTCGGGCTGCAGGCCGTCCGTCCAGCCCCAGTCGGCGATCTTGTCGAGCACCTTCGGATCCTTGGCGATGATCGAGACGGGCACGTCACGGCTGGCGTGGTCGCCGCTGACCCGGGAGATCGGCTGGTGGTCGCCGAGGAAGATCAGCACGGTGTTCTTGTTGCCGTACTTCACCAGATAGTCGATGAGGCTCGTCACCGAGTACTGGATCGACTTGCCGTACTCCACCTTCGACTTCGGCGAGCTGGTGATGATGTCCGCGGGCCTGTTGCCGGCCTTCTCGATCGCGTCGTAGATCGATCCGTCGCCGACCTGGTCCTGGGGGACCGTCTGGGGGATCGGCGCCCAGGGCTGGTGGCTAGAGGTCAGGATGATCGTCGACATCAGCGGCTTGTCGTGCTTCTTGCTGTGCACCAGGCGCTCGAACGCGGTCAGGGCGTACTGGTCGGGCATGGTCGACCAGCTGAACTTCGGTCCCTTGTACCCGAGGTGGTGGGCGTCGTAGAGCTTGTCGATGTCGTAGAACTTCTGCTCGGGCCAGGCCTTCTGGATGCCCGGCATGACGCCCACGGTGTCGTAGTCGCCGGTCTTCTTGAAGGCACCGGGCAGGGTCAGGTGATCGCCCGCCGTCACGGTGCGGTAGCGCTGCTGGTTGCTGATCCACAGGCCCGACATGAACGTGGAGTGGCCGAGCCAGCTGCTGCCGCCGTACGTCGCGGAGGTGAGCCAGCCGCTCCTGGCCGCGAAACCGGCCTGGGTCAGCTTCTCGTTCTCCGAGGTCAGGGTCGCGTCGACGCCCGGCGCCATGACCGGGTCCTCGATGGCACTGCGGCCGTAGCTCTCGATGAACGTGATGATCATGTCCTTGCCGCGCAGGTCGGTGAGCAACTGGCTGGGCGGCGTGTTCGCGAAGTTGTCCTTCTTGGCGATCTTGGCGAACTCGGCTTCGTCCCGCAGTGTGTTGCGCACCCCGTCCGCCCGGTTCTGGACGGCCCGCGCGACGTCCTCGGAGGCTATGGGCACTCCGGTGAACTGCACGCCGAGCGCGGCGCAGGTGACCCAGACGATGGCCAGGACCAGCGTCGTGCGGGTCGCCGTCTCGGTGTTCCGGGCCACCAGGTTGCCCAGCCGGACGACCGACATCGCCATGAGGACCAGTACGGCGATCACGAGCGCCACGGCGAGTCCCACGATGCCGAGCGCGCCGCCGTTGCCGAACGTGTCCTGGAGGTAGGCCTGCGCGTCGCCGAAGAGCGACCAGTCCAGGACGACGTTGAAGCCTCGCCCGAGATATTCGTTGAAGCCGATGTCGAGGAAGTTCAGGATGGTCAGGACGCCCAGAGCGAGCCCGGCGAGCACCGCCACGGCGATCCGCGGCCTGCGGGGCAGGACGATCAGCAGCGCGGCACCGAAGATCGCCTCCACCGGGAGACGCAGGAACTCGGTCGGCTGGAACTTGTCCGCCTGGTTCGGCATGAGCAGCGCGAACAGGACGAGTCCGGCGGCGAGGACGGTCGTGGTCCACGCGAGGGTTCGGGCGGCGACGGGATACCGGTCCCGCCACCCGCGCCACCGGCCGCGCACGGGCGGCTCGTCTCCCGGAGGCTCCGCCCCGTCACCGGTCCCGCCCCCGACGGCCGCGTCCGGGGCGTCGGGGCCGCTCTCCGCGGCGTCCTCGGACGGGGCCGAGGGGTCGTCCGCGTCCGCGCCGACCTCGGCGGGTTCTTCCGTCACGGTCTCCGTGCCGGTCGCGGTCGCGGTCCTGGTCTCGGGCGGGACCGCTTCGGCGGAGCTGTCGGCGGCGGCATCGGTGGCGGTACCCGTCTCGACCAGGACGTCGGCCTCGGCCGAGGGGGCGTCGGGGTCGGCGTCCGTGCCGGTGCCGGTGCCGTCCACCGTTTCAGCGGGGGTGGCTTCTGCCGGAGTCCCGTCCGGGTCTTCGGCCTCGCTCGAAGGGGCGTCGGCGTCGGTCTCGGCAGGGGAGATCCGCTCGGCGGAGGTCGCTTCCGCCGGAGTTCCGGCCAGGTCCTCGGGGTGGATCGAGGTGGCCCCGTCGGTCGGGGTGATCTCGGGGGCCGCCTCGGCCGCTGCCTCCCCCTCGCCCGAGGCGGCGGCGTCCTCATCCGTATCCGTGGCCGCGTCCGCGAGCGGCTCCGGCGTCGGCTTGTCGCGCGAAGGCGCCTCGTCCGTGTTCGGCAGCTGTCGAGAGCTCGTTTTGAACGACAACCCGGCGGTCCTTCCGTGCGATGCGTCGTGGTGGCGTGGCGGTCCGATCGGAAGAGACCGATTCGCCCTCATAGTGGTGTACGGGGCCGTGGCGGCCCGTGTTCAACCGCTTCGGTCAGCTTCTGCCCAAGTCCGTTCCCGCAGGTCACGGCGGTGTGAGCGAGGCCGTCCCGGCGCGCAGGGCAGACCCGGGAGCGTCACCGGCCCGGCGTCCTCGTCCCCACTCCACGGGTGCAAGCACCCTCGTCCCACCGCCGTCGCCGCTCCCACCGCACCGGCGTCCGAGCCCTCACCGCACCACGGCCGGCGGCCCCACCGCACCGGCGTCCGAGGTGTCACCGCGTAGCCGTCGGCGGTCCCACCGCGCCCTCACCGCACCACCGTCGGCCGTCCCACGCACCGGCGTCCGAGCTGCAGCCCACCACCGCCGGCGGCCCCACCGCGCCGGCGTCAGAGGTGTCGCCGCACCGGCGTCCGTGCCTCACCGCACCGGCAGCGTCACCGTCACCGTCAGACCCTCGCCAGGTGCCGTCCGCACCGCGACGGTGCCCCCGTGTGCCCGCACCACGCCCTGCACGATCGCCATGCCGAGCCCGCTGCCCGCTCCGCCACCGGCCCGGAAGAAGCGGTCGAAGACACGTGCTGCGTCCGCTTGCGCCAGCCCGGGTCCCTTGTCCGCGACACACAGCCGTATGACACCGTCCGCGCGCTCCAGACCGAGCCGCACCGGCACGTCGTCGGGCGTATGGGTGCGTACGTTGCCCACGAGATTGCCCAGCACCTGCCGCAGCCCCGACTCGTCGGCCTGCACCAGCAGCGTGCCGTCGGCGGCCACCGTCACCGGACGTCCGGGCTGCTGGGCGCGCAGGTCCTCGGCCGCGTCCCGCACGAGCCGGCTCAGGTCGACGTTCCTGAAGCGCAGTTCGGGCCGCTGGTCGAGGCGGGCCAGGGTGAGCAGCTCGTCGACCAGCCGGCCCATGCGGTCGGCCTCCGCGTTCATCCGGTCCCAGGCCCGCTTGCGCTCGACGGGATCGGTGAGCATCCCCTTCTCGTACAGCTGGAGGTAGCCGCGTATCGCCGCCAGCGGTGTGCGCAGCTCGTGCGAGGCGTCCCCGACGAACCGGCGCAACTGGGCGGCGCTGTCCTCACGCGTCCGGTAGGCCGACTCGACCTGGTGCAGCATCGAGTTGAGCGCGAGCCGCAGCTGTTCGACCTCCTGGGTCGGATGATGGCTGGAGGGCACGCGCCGGGTCAGATCCCCCTCCGCGATGGCGGACGAGGTTTCCACCATGGCCTCCAGCGGCAGCATCCGGCGCCGCACGCTGAACATCGTCAGACACGCGAGCAGCGCCAACAGCAGGGTGCCCACGGTCAGATCGAGCTTGAGCGCCTTCGCGACGCCCTTGTGCAGTCCGTCGGTCGAGGTGGCGAACAGGACGTACGTCCCGTCGGCGAGCCGCGCCCCGGTCGCCCGGTAGGCGGCGCCACGCACGGTGATGTCGCGCGGGTCGTCGGCGCGGGCGAGCGCGCCCGGGTCCTCCACGGCGGCGGCGAACGCCCGCTGTGTCTCCGTGGGTTCGAAGCCGGCCACCTCGATGGCCTCACCCCGCCGGTCGACGGCCGCGAAGATCGAGTCCGGCTTCGGTGACTCGTCCACCGCGGGCCCGATCCGGTCGCGTACGAACGCGAGGGCGCTCAGCGAGTCGATCTGGCTCATGGTGAGCTGCGAAACCCCCAGCGACTGCCGCGTCTTGGCGAGTTGCGTGTCCACCTGGTCGAGCAGATAGTGCCGCATGCCCATCAGGCTCACGGCGGTCGCCACCACGATGCCCAGGGCCAGCAGTCCCACGTTCGCGAGGGTGAGTTTGCCGCGCAGCGAATGCACGCCGTGCCTGTGGCGCGGGGGGCGGCAGCCGGGCCGGACGGGCAGGTTCACGCGAGGCCGTATCCGACGCCCCGGCGGGTCTGGATCACCGGCGGACCCAGCGGTTCGAGCTTGCGCCGCAGATAGCTGATGTACGTCTCGACGACCGTCGACTCGGCGGAGTGCTCGTACTGCCACACATGGCGCAGGAGTTGCTCCTTGGGCACGATCCGCCCGCCGTTGCGGACAAGGAAGCGCAGCAGCGCGTACTCGGTGGGAGTGAGCTCGACGGTGGTGCCCGCGCGGTGGACCCGGTACGTCGTCTCGTCCAGTTCCAGATCGCCGTAACGCAGGGGCGGGCGCTGCGGCAGGACGTCGTCGGCCCGCGTACGGCGAAGGACGGCGGTGATCCGGGCGACGACCTCGTCGATGTTGAACGGCTTGGTGATGTAGTCGTCGCCGAAGCCGAGCGCGCCGACGATCTCGGCGGGCGCGTCCCGCGCGGTGAGGAAGACGACGGCCAGGTCGGGCTGCCGCAGCCGCAGTTCACGGCCGAGCGCTCGGCCGTCGCCGTCCGGGAGCATCACGTCGAGCAGCGCCGCGTCGGGGCGGGTGCGCTCGGCGAGGGCGAGCGCCTCGCGGACGGTGCCCGCGGCCATCACCTCGAACTGGTGGTAGCGCAGCGCGATGGTGAGGACGTCCGCGATGCTCGGCTCGTCCTCGACGACGAGGACGGTGGCTCCCTCGTGAGCGGTCATGCCCCCAGTATCGGCGGGGCCACCGACAGCGGGAGCCGTTCGCCCCTTGGAGTTCCTTGAGAGTCATGGGCGGGTCATGTCCACGCGCGCGCGTCGCCGCCAATCCTGGTGCCCAGGACCTGGGGGACCGACCGACCGACTAAGGAGCGTTGAACGTGGCGGCATTGGCACGGTGGTGCTATCGGCACCGGCTGGTGGTCCTGTTGCTGTGGGTGGGTGCACTGTTCGGTCTCGGCTTCGCGGCGACCACCGCGGGCACGGACTACGCGAACGTGTTCTCCCTCCCGAACACGGACTCCAAGCGTGCGTACGACCAGATGGAGAAGGCCTTCCCGAACAGCGCGGGGGACACCGACACGGTGGTGTGGAAGGTCGACGCGGGCACGGTCAGGGACGCCTCCGTGCGCTCCCGGATCCAGCCCGTACTGGACAGAATCGCCGGCATGAAGGGCGTGGGCCAGGTCGCGGGGCCGTACGAAGGGGAGCGGGGCGCCGCGCAGATCAGCCGCAACGGCAGGATCGCGTACGCCCAGATCACCTTCGCCGAGCAGGCGAACGCCGTCCCCAAGGAACTGGTGCAGAAGGTCGTCGACACCGCGCAGGGTGCCGAACGCGGCGGACTCCAGGTGGAGTTGGGCGGTCAGGCGATCCAGCGCGTACAGGAACCGCCCACCGGGCTCGCCGAGATGGTCGGCATCCTGGCTGCGGCCGTCGTCCTCTTCCTCGCCTTCGGTTCGCTCTTCGCCATGCTGCTGCCGATCGGCATCGCGATCTTCGGAGTCGGTACGGGGCTGTTCTCCACGCAGTTGCTCAGCCACACCACGGACATCCCGGACCTGGCCCCGCTGCTGGCCACCCTGATCGGCCTCGGCGTCGGCATCGACTACGCGTTGTTCATCGTCACCCGGCACCGCCGCGGCATCCTGCGCGGCCTGGCTCCGGAGGAGTCGGCGGTCGTCGCCCTCAACACCTCGGGCCGGGCGGTGCTGTTCGCGGGCGGCACGGTGTGCATCGCGCTCGCGGGCATGCTCGTGACGAACCTGCGCTTCCTGGACGGCGTGGTCATCGGCACCTCCCTCACCGTCGTGTTCAGCGTGCTCGCGGCCACCACCCTGCTGCCGGCGCTCCTCGGCCTTCTCGGCACCCGGGTGCTCAGCCGCCGCCAGCGGCGCAAACTGGTGGCGCGGGGACCCGAACCGGAGCGGGCGAGCGGTGCCGCGGCCCGCTGGTCGATGAACGTGCAGCGTCGCCCCCGTACGATCGCCGCTCTCGCGCTGGTCGTGATGGCGATCCTCGCGATCCCGGTCCTGTCGCTGCACCTCGGCGCCACCGACCAGGGCAACGACGACTCCACGACGACGACCAGGAAGGCCTACGACCTGCTCGCCGAGGGCTTCGGGCCCGGCTTCAACGGCCCTCTGCAGGTGGTCGTGACCGACGGCGACACGGCCGCCCTGGTGAAGAGCATCGACAGTACGTCCGGAGTCGCCGCGGTCGCCGCGCTGCCGCCCGCGAACGGCGTGACGGTGATCCAGGTGGTGCCGACGACCTCACCGCAGTCGACGAAGACCGACCAGCTCATCGACACCCTGCGGGACCGGGTGATCCCGGATGCCGGGGTCACGGCCCATGTAGGTGGCGTCACCGCCGTGTCGAAGGACTTCGCCACCATCACCGGCGACCGGCTGCCCTACTTCGTCGCCACGATCATCGGCCTCGGCTTCCTGCTCCTGCTGATCGCCTTCCGCTCCCTGGTGGTCCCGCTGACGGCGGCGCTGATGAACCTGATCGCCGCGGCCGCGTCCTTCGGCGTCCTTGTCGCGATCTTCCAGTGGGGCTGGGGTCTGAGCCTGCTCGGCCTCGGCAAGGAGGGCCCGATCAACGCCTTCCTGCCCGTCATCATGCTCTCGCTCCTCTTCGGACTCTCCATGGACTACCAGGTGTTCCTGGTGAGCCGTATGCACGAGGAATGGGTGCACACGAAGGACAACGCGCGCGCGGTGCGGGTCGGTCTGGCCGAGACCGGCAGGGTCATCAACTCCGCCGCCCTGATCATGGTCTGTGTCTTCCTCGCCTTCGTTCTGAGCGGTGACGCGGGAGCGGCGATGGCGGGCGTCGGCCTCGCGGCGGCGGTCGCCCTGGACGCCTTCATCCTCCGTACGGCCCTGGTCCCCGCGGCGATGCACCTGCTCGGCAACTCCAACTGGTGGCTGCCCGCGGGCCTGGACAAGCGGCTGCCGCACCTGGCGGTGGAGCCGGCCGAGGCGCCGTCCGAGGACGCGGCTCCGGCCGAGGGCGGCGCGTCGGTCGTCCACGGCTTCGTCCGTGACGCGGAGGGAGTACCCGTCGACGGAGCGGTCCTCACCCTGCTGTCCAAGGGCGGCCGCCAACTGGACCGGGTGACCTCGCTGGCCGACGGTTCGTACATCGTCTCGGTGCCTGCTCCGGGGACGTATCTGCTGTCGGCGACGGCCCGTTCGTACGGCGCTCGGGCACGGCACGTGGTCGTCACGGACGAACCGCTGGTGCACGACGTGGAGCTGGTGGAGGGAGAGGTGGACGCCGACGCGGTCAACTGAGGCCGCCGGACGCCCAACCGTCCTGACACAAGGGGTGTCCGTAAGGGGTGTCCGCTTGGCGGGCGCCCCTTACCCGCCCCCTACTCCGTCTTCTTGGCCGGGTCGGGCAGCGCCTTCGTCATGCCCGGCAGGAAGTCCGTGAACAGCTCGTGCACCTCGTGGACGAGGGGCCGCAGAAGACGGAAACGGGACAGCGAGACACCGCGCGAGGTGAGGCGGGCGCCGCGCTCGGCGAGCCGGTAGCTGCGCTCGCGGCTCTCCGTACGGTCGAAGACCCAGTACAGGACGAGCCCCATCTGGGAGAGCCACATCAGCTCGGGCAGCACCTCGCGCAGCTCCTCCGGCACCTTGGTCTTCGCCCCGGCCAGTACCTCCTTGTGGACGCTGATGGCCTCCAGGCGCGCGTGCTCCGACTCGGGGGAGAAGGGGCTGAGCGGGCTGTCCGGGTCGGCGGCGTTCTTGAAGAACTGCACGGCGAACTCGTGGTACGGCGTGGCGATGTCCAGCCACACCCTCAGCACGCCGCCCAGCCGGGCCTCCAGGTCCGTCTCGCGGTCCAGCACATCCCGGACCGCCTCCCGGTGTTCGGCGGCGATCCGGTCGTAGAAGCCCTGGATCAGGTGCTCCTTGCCGGCGAAGTAGTAGTACGCGTTCCCGACGGAGACCCCGGCCTCCTGGGCGATGGCCCGCATCGTCGTCTTGTCGTACCCCCGTTCCTGGAAGAGCCGCATCGCGGTCTCCAGGATCAGGGCCCGGGTCTGCTCGCTCTTGGCCGGGCTCTTCGGCGTCTCCTTGCCCAGGGACTTGGAGGGCTCGGAGGCCGCGGCGGGCTCGTCCGGCCCGGAGGACCCGATGGGGCCGGGGCTGTCTGTCGGTGCTGGCACGGGACGAGCCTAACGAGTGGGAACGGTCGAGCATTCGCCGCTGTCGCAGGCGGGGGGCGCGTACGTCCATCCCGCGGCCGGGTCGTAGCTCCACCCGTCGCCCCAGTGGTACGAGCCACCGCCCCATCGCCGGGATGCCTGTGACGCCTGCGACTCGCGCCACTTGGCGGCGGCCAGGGTGGCGCCCCTGGCCAGCCTGGCACCGGTGGGAGTGCTCAGCCGGTGGGCCAGCGCCCGGTACTCGCGCAGCGCCCACAGGGTGACGACCCAGGCGGCGGCTCCCTGGTACACCTGCCCGGCGTCGCCCACCACGGTGATCTCGTCCAGGGTGGCGCGGTGGTCGAGCCCCGGGAAGCGCCGGGCGGCCTCCTCGGAGCCCGCGGGTACGAACCGCAGCGGCACGAGTTGCGCCTGCCGGGCGAGCCACTGCTTCAGGAAGGCGCACAGCGAGCAGCGCGCGTCGTAGAGGACGGTGAGCCCGAGGACCGGGACGCGCGCGGCGCCCCGGTCCCGGGTGGCCGAGGTGCCGGCCACCGGTCTCACGCCCCGGCCGCGGGGGCGGCCCAGTCCGTCGGCTGCACCGGCGGCATCTGCTCCCGCTCCATGACACCCCGCCGCCGGATCTTGTTCAGCACGTAGACGTTCCCCAGGTGCATGACCCCGAGCACCAGCAGGACGACACCCAGCTTCGTCGACAGGGCTTCGAAGATCTCGCGGGCGTTGGAGATCTCGTCGCTCTGGTGCAGATAGAGCGCGACGAAGCCCAGGTTGACGAGGTAGAAGCCCACCACCAGCAGATGGTTGACGGCGTCGGCGAGCTTCTCGTTGCCGTGCAGGACGTCCGACAGGAAGATCCGCCCGTTGTGGCTCAGCGTGCGCGCCACCCAGACCGTCAGCGCGATGCTGACCAGCAGATAGATGACGTACGCGACGACTGTGAGATCCATGTCCCCACCCCTTCTTGAACGCGTTCAAAAACGCTCTCCGGGATGAATGTAGACCTGCTTTTGAACATGTTCAAGTCGGATCTCGTGCGTCCGTCCACCAGGGCCGCCGCTGGGGCTACCGCTGGGCCCTGCGGGCCAGTTCGGGGCGCTTGGTGTAGTCCGTCAGGCCGATGACGTTGCCCCACGGGTCCGCGATCTCGACGGTCCATCCGGTGGCGCCGGGGAAGGGCTCGTCGAGGGGTGCGATGCCCGCGGCGGCCAGTGAGCGGGCCGCGGCGCGGGCGTCCGGAACCTCCAGCCACAGTCGCGGCGACGCCCACGGCGGCGGCCGGTGGCCCAGTTCCCCGTCCAGCCGCAGCAGCACCCCCGGCGTTTCCTTGCCCACCTTCAGCAGTGCGATCCCGGCCTCGTCGAGCCGGAAGGCCGTCGGAAACCCGGCGCGCTCGTAGAAGCTCACGGCCTCGCCGAGATTCCCGACGGGCAGCAGCACGTTGTCGAGTCCGAGCAGCTCGTATGACACGTCGTCTGACATGCCATCAGATTAGGAGCGGACCGGAGGGAGACGGGGAAGGGCTGACCGCGGGCCGAAGATGTGATCACCCGTTGAGGCGAAGCGGCTCCTCCCCCTGACGGTTCGGCCCTGGTGACCGATTGTCAGTGGTGGCTCGTAGTGTCGTCGGCATGGGAATGGTGACGTTCGTCGACGAGACGACGAGTGGGGGCCGGGGCGCCGGCTGGGGGATAGAGATCGCCGAGGAGCGGCTCGCGGTGCGCGAGCTGATCCGGCGGCGGGTCTTCCAGGAGGTCGCCGAGTACAACGCGCGCATGCCTGAGGTGTTCCAGGGCCTCGTGCAGCCCGAGGACACCGAGCGGGTGCTGAACGGCTACGCGCTGCGTACACCCCGCCGGATAGACCCGGAGGCGCAGAGCGAGCTGGCGCTCAAGGCCTTCGCGGGGAACGGCTTCCTGGTGCTCGTGGGCGAGCGCCAGGTGACCGACCCCGACGAGGAGATCGAACTGGTCCTGGGCACCGAGGTCACCTTCCTCAAGCTCGTCGCGCTGGTGGGGGGATGACGGTGAACGGCATCGGGAAGTGGGCGCAGCGGATCCGCGAGCGGGCGGTCGAGGGCAATATGGGGGAGCTCGCGACCGACCTCCTCGGGGTGGCCGTGGCCTACAAGCAACGTCACTGGGGCGGTGGTTGGGCCGAGATCCTCGACGTGGTGCCGACGCTGCCCACCGAGCAGCGGGCCCGGCTGGCCGACGCGCTGGCGGAGCGCTATCACTCGGTCGGCGATGAATCGTTCTCCCGGAACAACGCGCTGATCCTGCTCGGTGTCGTCTGCCGGGGTCTCCCCGGGGACCGGCTCGCCGTCGAGCGGTCGAAGCAACTCGACGAGATCGGCAGGCAGTACAGCTTCTTGTCGTGGTCAGGGCTGGGCGTGCTGGCCGAGGCCGAGCTGACGGCCGGCCGTCGGCTGACCCCCGCCGTTGTCGCGGTCTTCCGCCGCACGGCCATGGACCGTTACCGCTCCCGGGGCGTGGGGGACCTGGCGAAGAACCTCACGGAACCCGTCCTCAACGTCGGCGAGGAATGGGCCGAGCAGGCCATGAGGGACGGCTCAGCCCCCGACTGGCAGGCCCTGTTGACCCATCTGACGACCGCCACCGCCGCCAAGCCCTCCGCCAAGTGGGACGAGCAGGCGCGGACCCTGATCGAAGCCCTCGGCGCCGACCGGGTCCGCGTCACCGCGCTGCCCTGGCTCGCCCTCGCCGGCGGCCCCCGGACCTTCCCGCTGACCGGCTGGGCCTACGGGTTCGACATCAACAACGCCTACGACCCGTACAACGCCAACGCCCTGCGCGGCCTCGCCTGGCTGGTCTCCCTGCTGCCGCCCCACCCCGACACCGCCCGGGCCCTCGGCGCACTCGTCGAGACGTCCCTGAAGAAGGTCAGCGGACTGGGCCCGCGCAATCCGAAGGTCGCCAACGCCGGTGCGATCGCGCTCTCCCGTATCGACGGCGAGGCAGCCCTCGCCGAACTGGCCCGGCTGGCCACCCGGGTGACGTACAAGGCCACGGCCAAGCTCATCGACGGATTCCTCGGAGAGAAGGCCACCGCCCTCGGTCTGAGCCGGGAGGAGATCGAGGAACTGGCCGTTCCGGCGTACGGGCTCACCGACGTCGGGCAGGCACGTCACGAGCTCGGTGAGACCACCGCGCTCCTCGGAGTCCAGGGCACCCGCGCCGTGCTGAGCTGGCACAACGCGACCGGAAAGGCCGTCAAGAGCGTGCCCGCCGCCGTGCGGCGCGACCACGCCGAGGAGCTCAAGGAGCTGAAGGCGGCGGTCAAGGACATCGACAAGATGCTGTCGGCACAGGTCGAGCGCCTGGACCGGCAGTTCCTCGCCCGGCGCACCTGGGCGTACGACACCTGGCGCGAGCGCTACCTCGACCACCCGCTCGTCGGCACCCTCGCCCGCCGCCTTCTGTGGACGGTCGACGGCACACCGGTCGGGTTCGCGAACGGCGAGCTGCGCACCCTCACCGACGATCCGGTCAAGGGCGGAGAGGAGGTCACCCTCTGGCACCCGGTCGGCCGTGAGCCCGCCGAGGTCGTCGCCTGGCGGGACTGGCTGGAGCGGCACGAGATCACCCAGCCCTTCAAGCAGGCCCACCGTGAGGTGTACCTCCTCACCGACGCCGAGCGCGCGACGGGCACGTACTCGAACCGCTTCGCCGCACACTTCGTGCGCCAGCACCAGTTCAACTCCCTCGCCGCCATCAGGGGATGGCGCAACAAGCTCCGCCTCTGCGTCGACGACGAGGCGCCCCCGGCCACCCGGGAGCTGCCCCAGTGGGGCCTGCGCGCCGAGTACTGGATCGAGGGCGACGGCGAGTACGGCGACGACACCACCGAGTCCGGCAGCTATCTGCGGCTGCGCACCGACCAGGTGCGCTTCTATCCGATCGACGCCCCCGAGAACTCGGCGCACTGCGACGGCGGCGAGTACCGCATGCGGCTGTGGGACGGCCAGGACCCGGTGGAGCCCCTGCCCCTCACCGAGATCCCGCCGCTCGTCCTGTCCGAAGTCCTGCGGGACGTCGACCTGTTCGTCGGCGTGGCCAGTGTCGGCAACGACCCGACCTGGCAGGACGGCGGCCCCGGCGGCCGCTTCCAGGAGTACTGGACGTCGTACGGCTTCGGCGATCTGACCGAGACCGCGCAGACCCGCCGCGCCCTCCTCGACCGCCTGATCCCCCGGCTGGCGATAGCCGACCGCTGCACGCTGGAGGGCCGCTTCCTGCACGTGAAGGGCGAGCGCCACACGTACAGGATCCACCTGGGCTCGGGCAACATCCTGATGAGCCCGAACGACCAGTACCTGTGCATCGTCCCGAAGTCCGCGGCGGGAGAGCCCCAGACCGGCTATCTGCCGTTCGAGGGCGACCGGATGCTGGCGCTGATCCTCAGCAAGGCGATGCTGCTGGCGGACGATCTCCGGATCACGGATCCGACGATTCTCAGCCAGCTCTGACGAGCGGGGCCGCGTGCCGCGCGGCTGACGGCACCGGGCACGCCGAAGGGCCCCGCTCCAGGAGGAGCGGGGCCCTTCGGGCGTAGCGCAGCGACCGTCAGAAGCGGCGCGTGATCAGTGCGCGCTTGACTTCCTGGATCGCCTTGGTGACCTCGATACCGCGCGGGCAGGCGTCCGTGCAGTTGAACGTCGTGCGGCAGCGCCACACACCGTCCTTGTCGTTGAGGATCTCCAGACGCTGCTCGCCCGCCTCGTCACGCGAGTCGAAGATGAAGCGGTGGGCGTTCACGATGGCGGCCGGACCGAAGTACTGGCCGTCGTTCCAGAACACCGGGCAGGACGACGTGCACGCCGCGCACAGGATGCACTTGGTCGTGTCGTCGAACCGCTCGCGGTCCTCGGCCGACTGCAGACGCTCGCGCGTCGGCTCGTTGGTCTCCTTCGTGATGAGGAAGGGCATCACGTCGCGGTACGCCTGGAAGAACGGGTCCATGTCGACCACGAGGTCCTTCAGCACCGTCAGGCCCTTTATGGCCTCGACCGTGATCGGCTTCTCGGGGTTCAGGTCCTTGATCAGCGTCTTGCAGGCGAGGCGGTTCTTGCCGTTGATCCGCATGGCGTCCGAGCCGCAGATGCCGTGCGCGCAGGACCGGCGGAACGTGAGCGTGCCGTCCTGGTCCCACTTGATCTTGTGCAGCGCGTCGAGGACACGCTCCTTGGGGTCGATCTCCAGCTGGAAGTCTTCCCAGACCGACTCGGCCGAGATCTCCGGGTTGAACCGGCGGACGCGGAACGTGGCGGTGATGTACGGGGAGTCGGCGAAACCGGGCTCGGGTGCGCCGGCCGCGTCCGCCTTGTCCAGGGTGGGAGTAGCCATCAGTACTTACGCTCCATCGGCTGGTAGCGGGTCTGGACGACCGGCTTGTAGTCGAGACGGATGGACTCGGTGCCGTCGTCGCCGACCTCGCGGTACGCCATGGTGTGGCGCATGAAGTTGACGTCGTCGCGGGTCGGGTAGTCCTCGCGGTAGTGACCGCCGCGGGACTCCTTGCGGGCGAGCGCGGAGACGGCCATGACCTCGGCCAGGTCGAGCAGGTTGCCCAGCTCGACGGCTTCGAGGAGGTCCGTGTTGAAGCGCCGGCCCTTGTCCTGGATCGAGACGTTCAGGTAGCGCTCGCGCAGCTCCGCGATCTTCTCGACCGCCGTCTTGATCGTCTGCTCGGTGCGGAACACCATCACGTTGGCGTCCATGCACTCCTGCAGTTCCAGGCGGATCGCGGCGACCCGCTCGGTGCCCGTGGAGTTGCGCAGGCGCTCGACCTGGGTCACGACCTGAGCAGCCGGGTCCTCGGGCAGCTCGATGTGGGCGTCGACCTTCGCCGAGTACTCCGCGGCGGCGACACCGGCCCGCTTGCCGAACACGTTGATGTCCAGGAGCGAGTTGGTGCCGAGACGGTTGGCGCCGTGCACCGACACACACGCGACCTCACCGGCGGCGTACAGACCCGGAACGACCGTGGTGTTGTCCGAGAGGACCTCACCCTGGACGTTCGTCGGGATGCCGCCCATGGCGTAGTGCGCGGTGGGCTGGATCGGGATCGGGTCCGTGTAGGGCTCGATGCCGAGGTAGGTGCGCGCGAACTCCGTGATGTCGGGCAGCTTGGCGTCCAGCTGCTCCGGCGGGAGGTGCGTGAGGTCGAGGTAGACGTGGTCGCCCTCGGGACCGCAGCCGCGGCCCTCACGGATCTCGGTGTAGATGGAGCGGGACACGACGTCACGGGACGCGAGGTCCTTCATGACCGGCGCGTACTTCTCCATGAAGCGCTCGCCGTCCTTGTTGCGGAGGATGCCGCCCTCACCGCGGGCGCCCTCCGTCAGCAGGATGCCCATGCGCCAGATGCCGGTCGGGTGGAACTGGAAGAACTCCATGTCCTCCAGCGGCAGCCCGCGACGGTAGACCGCCGCCTGGCCGTCACCCGTCAGGGTGTGCGCGTTGGAGGTCACCTTGAAGAACTTGCCGGTGCCGCCGGACGCGTAGATCACGGCCTTCGCCTGGAAGACGTGGATCTCGCCGGTCGCGAGCTCGTAGGCGACGACGCCCGCCGAGTGCTTGACCCCGTCGATCTCGACGATCAGCTGGTCGAGGACGTAGAACTCGTTGAAGAACTCCACGCCCTCTTTGACGCAGTTCTGGTAGAGCGTCTGGAGGATCATGTGACCGGTGCGGTCCGCGGCGTAGCAGGACCGGCGGACCGGGGCCTCGCCGTGGTTGCGGGAGTGACCGCCGAAGCGGCGCTGGTCGATCGTCCCCTGGGGCGTCCGGTTGAACGGCAGGCCCATCTTCTCCAGGTCGAGGACGGAGTCGATGGCCTCCTTCGCCAGGATCTCGGCGGCGTCCTGGTCGACCAGGTAGTCACCACCCTTGATCGTGTCGAAGGTGTGCCACTCCCAGTTGTCCTCTTCCACGTTGGCGAGCGCGGCGGCCATACCGCCCTGCGCGGCGCCCGTGTGGGAGCGGGTCGGGTAGAGCTTCGTCAGCACGGCGGTGCGGCTGCGCTTCGTCGCCTCGATGGCGGCGCGCATGCCGGCGCCACCGGCGCCGACGATGACGGTGTCGTACTTGTGGATCTTCATGATTGGTTGCCTCAGCCCCGTGCCTAGCGGATGTTCGGGTCGAAGGTGAAGATCACCAGCGTGCCCAGCAGAATCGTGAACACCGTGGCGGTGTACAGCAGGCCCTTCAGCCACAGGCGCGTGCCCGCGCGTTCCGCGTAGTCGTTGATGACGGTACGCAGGCCGTTGGAGCCGTGCAGCATGGCGAGCCACAGCATCGCGAGGTCCCAGGCCTGCCACCAGGGGCTCGCCCAGCGGCCGGCCACGAAGGCGAAGCCGATCTTGGAGACGCCGCCGTCGAGGACGAGCTGGATCAGCAGGTGGCCGAGGACCAGGACGACCAGGACGATGCCGGACAGGCGCATGAAGAGCCAGCCGTACATCTCGAAGTTGCCGCGGGTCGACTTCGGGGTCTTCTTGGTGCGCTTGCGCGGGGCCTCGATGAACGGGGCCGGGTTGTCGACGCTGTAGGCCGAGAAATCTCCGGCGCCCTCCACGGGGCCGATACCGGAAGCGGCGGTGTCAGTAGTGGACATCTGCGTCAGCTCCCGAATACTTCGCGGAATGCGTGACCGAGGACGGGGTAAAGAGCCCCGAACATCAGCACGACCCAGATACCGACGACGGACCAGAGCATCTGCTTCTGGTAGCGCGGGCCCTTGGACCAGAAATCGACGGCGATGACACGCAGGCCGTTGAGCGCGTGGAAGAGGATGGCGGCGACGAGGCCGTATTCCAGCAGCGCGACGATCGGCGACTTGTACGTGGCCACGACGTTGTCGTATTGCTCGGGGGAGACACGGACGAGAGCAGTGTCCAGGACGTGTACGAACAGGAAGAAGAAGATGAGGACGCCGGTGACTCGATGAGCCACCCAGGACCACATTCCTTCCCGGCCGCGGTACAGCGTTCCAGCCGGCACGGAAGAACCCTCCGGGAGCGGGGATTGGGGCCGCGCCGGCTTCTCTGTCGGTCGGGCCCGGCCGGGTACGGTCCACCGGCCCCGGCCATCGTAGCGACGTGTTGTCGGAACGTTTACAGCGGCCCTATCAATGTGATCAAACTGGCAATCAATCAGCCACGTTCGGGCTATTACGGGCGCCGGATGTCGGCGATTCGCGGCTCCTGGGCGAACTGACGGACGAGCCGGGTCAGCCGGCCGCGGGCCAGTCCGCGCAGCTCGTCGGCCGTGATGACCCGCTCCTCCTCGGGGTCGTTCGTCAGGCGCGACCGGATTCCGACGAGCACCCGGTCGAGGGCCTCCCCGGGGGCGAATCCGTCCAGACAGATGACGAACACATGTCCGAATCTGCTCTCGTACGCGGCGTGCGCGGCGCTCAGCGCGGTGTGGGCAGCGGAGTACGCGCTGTCCGGGAGCGACGTGAGCGACTCACCGGCCAGGGCTTCGGCCAGGTCGGCGGGGGTCAGGTCGTACGCCGCCTCGTCGGCCGCGGCCAGTAGCGCGCCGAGATCCGGGTAGGGGCGGTGGTCGGTCAGACGGTGGACCCAGCGCAGGCTGCGGCAGCAGGTGAGCAGGGCACGGGTGACCTCGTCGGCGGGTGCGGAGTTGAACCCGTCGAGGCGGGCCGGGGACGGCGCCGCGCTCTTCTGCTCGGGGAGGGCGACCTGGCCGGGGAGGCGTGGGAGACGGTGAGACGTCAGCGTGGGTCCTCGGCGGTGGGGGTGAGACGCGCGACGTCCAGTGAGCGTGACGTGCGTGCGATACGTGTGTTTCGGCAGGGGGGGAAGTGAAAGGCGTGCTGCTCACGCTATCGAGGTGTGTCGGGACCTGTCCGACGGATGCCCGGATTTCACCCGCACGGGAGAGTTTCGGAGCGTGTGGTGGACGACTTCGCTGACGGTCGGGGCAGAGTTCGCGGGGGAGCGGAGAAGCGGCGCCGAGAGCGGAGTGCGGAGAGCGGAGTGGAGAGGTGGACACCGCGATGGAGGAGTACACCTGAATGGAGGGCCGGGCCCGGCGGCGGCATGAGCTCGGCGGACCGGGCGGGGCGAATGGGGGAGCGCCCGGGCGCAGACATGGGCGTGGCGGGACCGGCGGGGAGAAATGCGTGGCGAAATGGGTGGGGCGCAGTGAGCAGATTCAAGTGAGCAGAGCGTAGTGATCAGGGTTGAGCGAGCGCGGTGAGAATGAGGGTGACGGAGTGAGTGGTGGCAGGCGGCGGGCGCCGCGGCGGCGGACAGGGCCCAACGGGCAGGCCGGGCTCGTCGCGGGCGGTCTGGCGGTCGCCGGTGTCGTCGCGGTGGCTGTGGCGGTCTGGCCCGGCGGAGACGGGCAGCCGGCCGGGGCGCGGGCGCCGTCCGCCGACCGGTCGCAGGCCGTGTCCGCCGGCCTGTCGCCCGCCGCCAGTCCCTCGCCGACCCGGAGCTACCCCCTCTCCAAGGCCCCCCGCACCATCCCGGCCGTACGGGAACACGTCGCGGCCCGCGGCCCCGGCTGGCGTCCGGCCGCCGGTGCCCGTGTGGTCGTGGACAACAACGGCCTCGCCGACGAGGGCAGGCTGCTCGCCGGCGAGCTCAAGCTGACGTACGCGGGGCGGACGGGCGCCAAGGCCGGCGATGTCGAACTGGGCCTCGACAAGGGGACCGCGGGCCCGGAGTCGTACTCCCTCACTGTCAAGAACAGCCGGGTCAAGATCACCGGGCCCGCCGAGGCCGGTGTCTTCTACGGCACGCGCACCCTCAAGCAGGAGGTG
Source organism: Streptomyces rhizosphaerihabitans (assembly GCF_025399795.1). Classification (GTDB taxonomy): domain Bacteria; phylum Actinomycetota; class Actinomycetes; order Streptomycetales; family Streptomycetaceae; genus Streptomyces; species Streptomyces rhizosphaerihabitans. Next base: position 113,068 of record NZ_JAODTZ010000022.1, read on the forward strand.
CACGGCGGCGGCACGGCGCCGGAGGGCGTCGTACGCGACCGGCCCGCGAAGCCGTTCCGCGGGTTCATGCTCGACATCGCGCGCAAGCACTTCACGGCGGCCTGGATCGAGGACCGGGTGCGGGAGCTCGGGGATCTGAAGTACAACCAGCTCGGCCTGCACTTCTCCGACGACCAGGGCTTCCGCATCCAGTCCGACACGCACCCCGAGATCGTGTCGAACCAGCACCTGACGAAGGCGGAGGTGCGTCGGATCCTCGCCCTCGCGGCGAGCCGGCACATCACCGTCGTGCCCGAGATCGACTCGCCGGGCCACCTCGGCGCGGTCATCGCGGCGCACCCCGACCTCCAGCTGCGCAATGTGTCGGGGGTCCCTGTCCGCGGGGCCGTCGACATCTCCAAGCCCGCGGCGGCCACCATGGTCGACGACCTGCTCAACGAGTACGCGGGGCTCTTCCCCGGTGCCTACTGGCACCTCGGCGGCGACGAGTACCAGGCCCTGACGGTGGCGAACCCGGCGGCCTCCTTCCCGCAGCTGGCCACCGCGGCCAGGAACAGGTACGGAGCGGGCGCCAGCGTCGCCGACCTCACGACCGGCTGGCTCAACGACCGCGCCAAACTGATCCACGGGCACGGCCGGACGGCACGGGCCTGGAACGACGGCATCTTCAGCGGGGGCACAGTCCAGGCGGACGGCGCACTCCAGGTGGCGTACTGGACCGGCAAGGAGATCGGGGCCCGGCCGCCGCTCGCGTATCTGAGCGCGGGCCGCAAGGTCATCAACTACAACGACGAGTTCCTCTACTACGTCCTCGGCGAACCCCAGACCTTCGTCTACCCGACCGGGCAGCGCATCTACGAGCAGTGGACCCCCCTCGTCCTGCGCGGTACGACGCCGGTCCCCGCGAAGTACAACCCCCAGATCCTCGGCGGGTCCTTCGCCGTCTGGTGCGACCTCGCGGGCTCGCAGACCCAGGACCAGGTCGCGGCGGGCATCCGCATGCCGCTGCGCGCCCTGACCCAGAAACTGTGGGATCCGCGGCCGCCGGCCCTGTCCTGGCCTCAGTTCAAGGCACTGGCGAACCAGCTGGGCTGAGGCGGTACCGGGCGCGGCAGGAACGGCTCGTCAACGCCGGTGGACGTTCTGGATCATCGGGCTGCTGGCCGACCGGGCCTCCTCCGCCGCCTCCGGCAGGGCCGCGACCGCCCAGGCGGTCCAGGATGCCGCCGTCCAGTCCCTGTTCACCGACGCCTTCGACATCGTGGCCGCCGTGTTCGCGATCCTCGTCGTACTGAAGCTGACGCGGATGCAGGACCGCAAGGCACACGAGGGTCCGGTCGCGTCCGACGTCTGACGCGCACCGATTCGTCCGCTCGGCGGCCCGGGTCTCACCTGTCCGAGGGGCCCTCGGGTGCTCCTCGGCGTGCCGGGTGCCGAGTCGGAGTAATTGGCTGAAAACCTGTTCATCCGGCTCCTCGGCAGGCAAGGTGGGGTCGCACTGTGACACTCCTGGTCCGTTGCACGCAGTAAGGGGAAGTGCGGGCTCCGTAAGGCAAGGGCGCCCTGTCGAGGCATTTCGAGGGAGTCGTGATGAGTCTGGTGGAACTGATCGCTCAGGCCGACGAGCGAGGTCTGGCGGCGAGCGGTCTGGCTTGTTTGGATCGGTGTGTACCGCTGCTGGGCGGTGACGACGATGTCCTGCGACCCCTGTGGGCGAGCCTGGCGGAGACGGACCCCTGGGCCGAGTGGGGAACGCGCCTCGACGAGGCGCGCGCCAAGCTGGACGCGGAGGACCCGGAGCCCGCCGTGACCGACGAGGACCACGCCGCCGTGCTCGCCCGCGTCATGCTCGACGCCGTCCCCTCGAAGCCCTCCGAGGAAGAGCTGCGTGCCTGGTCGGACGCCTGCTCGGTGGCGGCGCTGCAGGTGCACCGCTTCCTCGACCACGCCGACGACGCGGAGGCGTGTGTGACGGCACGCCGTGAGGGGCGCACGGAGGGCATGTCCCCGCTCGTCGCCGCCGAACTGCGCCGTCAGGTCGCCATCCTGGAACTGCTCGCCGAGCACGGCAAGGGCGGACTCCGGCCGGCACTGGACGCGTCGACGGAGGGGCGGCGCGTGCTGCGGGCGGTGGTGTCACGCAGGGCACGCGGGCGGGCGTAGCCCCGGGACACGGGTGCGCCGGAGGCGGTACGGCTCCGGCGCACCCCAAACCTTGTTCCTGAGGGGTTTCTGTGTCGGTCCTGGGGCGGAGATGGCGGTCCTGGGCCGGTGTCGCGAACCCTCGCCCGGACGCGTGACGAATCCGGCCGTCGTCGCGCTCTATCGAGTGTGAACGCAACTCAAGCAACCCGGCCCTCAGCTGCGACGAAGCCCGTCCGCTGGGCGGCCGACACGGTCGCGACCATGCGCGAGGGTGCCCGGCTGCGCCTCGACTACTCGGCACAGAGCCTGTGGCGTGTCGACCGCGTGATCGACGAGATACGCCGGGACGGCGCCCCGTACGCCGCCGTCGAGAGCGTGCTCCGCGGATTCGGTGCGTACGCCGGTGAGGTCGTCGCCCGTCAGGCCGGCGCCGAGTGGTGGGAGACCGGCGGCGAACACTGGCTGCGCACACCCGACGGTCGACTCTGGGACCCGATCGAGGAGGCCCGCCGCTGCTACGCCGGCGACGGCTCCCTGCGCCTGCTGTGCCGTGAGGCCTCCCGCTAGCCGACGTGACGACGGCCGGGCCGTCGTCCGAGCCGTGAGCCCGGGTTCGCCGACCGGGTCGCGCACTGGGCGGCCGACAAGCCCTGGTTCGATGTCGAGCGAGGTGAACCAGGGCTATGCGTAAGGGAGTTGGGTTCCGAGCTCGCGTTGCACCTCTGCCTGCCGCGTGGGCGCACCCCCGGCTGCCGTCGTCCGCGGCCGGTGGTCGGGCTGGACGGGGCGGGGCGTCTGACGCACTGTGACATTTCCCTGGGGCCCGACGCTGATGACCATGGGGGTGTCGACGCGGCCGACCGCGTCCGGCAGAGCACATTCGGGCGAACTCGGTGCGAACGAGGACAGTGTTGGGCCAGGGAGGGGTACCCCGCCGCGTGCAGCCGTACGACGCGGAACTGGGCGTGGCCGTGGCGCGGGCGCAAGAGGGGGACGAGGTCGCCTTCGCGGTCGCGTACCGGATCGTGCAGCCAGGACTGCTCGGCTATCTGCGGGGCGTCGTCGGCGACGAAGCCGAGGACGTGGCGTCCGACGCCTGGCTGGAGATCGCCCGGGACCTGGGACGGTTCCGGGGGGACGGAGCGGGGTTCCGCGGCTGGACCGCGACCATCGCCCGGCACCGGGCACTGGACCATCTGCGGCGGCTGAGGGTGAGGCCCCGGGGAACCGCCATCGAGCAGGACGCCCTGGACCTGCCCGGCAGGCACAGCACGCACGACGAGGCGCTGGAGACCCTGTCCACCGCGTACGCCCTGGAACTGGTCGCGGGACTGCCGCGTGACCAGGCCGAGGCGGTGCTCCTGCGGGTGGTCGTCGGACTCGACGGACCGGCCGCGGCGCGCGTGCTAGGCAAACGCCCCGGCGCGGTGCGCACCTCCGCCCACCGTGGCCTGAAGCGGCTCGCGCGCCAACTCGGCGTCACGGGTGTGACGGATGAGGAGTCCCGGACGCTGGGGGAGTCGGGGTGAGCGGTTCGTCCGGTACGGCCGGCACGCGGTCGTCGCCCGCGGCGGCATCGTCGTACGGCGGGATGTCGTCCTTCGGTCGCAAGCCGCCACGGGGCGAGGAGCCGCCGTGCGGAGCGGGGCGACGGGGAACCCCGGGAAAGAGCGGGAACGCGGCCGGGACGCCGGTTCCGCGAGCCTCGGCCACCACGCCGAGGCCGACGAAGTCCAAGCGCGAGCGGTAGGCGGGCGGCGGTAGACAGGCCGGGGCCGCCGACAGGTCGCGGGGCCGAACCGGGCTCCGAGGGCACCGGCGCACATTCCTGCCGATGGCAACGGCCGGGGCCGCCACCCCCCACAGGAGAGGCCCCGACCGTCGCGCGGCACGGGCCGCGCGGCGACCCGTACTCCCTACAGCGCCGGGACTGCGTTTTGTGTCACACCTCGCACCGTCACCATGTAGTTGCACGTTGTACGAACATGGACGGGGAGCTGTTTCAGGCCGTAACGTGCCTTTCGCGCCGGTGCGGAGAACGGACGACCGCAACCACGAGGAACCTGAGACCACGACTGCGTGGAATCCGGGACCGCGACCACGTGGGGCCTGAGACCAGAACCGCGTGGGACCTGAGACCACGAACACGCGGACCTGAGACCACAACCGTCCATCGAGGAACCACGACGGCGAGAATCCGGTCCGCGAGAGCGGCGCCGGTTGAGGCGCAAAGAGGGGCGCGGGGGTGCTGGGGGACGACGCGGAGCTGACCGCCGCGGTATTTGCTGCACAGGACGGGGACGAGACCGCGTTCCGGACTGTGTACCGAGCGGTGCATCCACGCCTGCTCGGATACGTACGGACGCTGGTGGGCGAGGCGGACGCGGAGGACGTCACGTCCGAGGCCTGGCTCCAGATCGCCCGTGACCTGGAGAGGTTCAGCGGGGACGCGGACCGCTTCCGTGGCTGGGCGGCGAGGATCGCCCGCAACCGCGCTCTGGACCACATACGGATGCGCGGTCGCCGCCCCGCGATAGGCGGCGACGAGACCGAACTGACCGGCAAGGCCGCCGAGTCCGACACCGCGATCGAGGCGATGGAGTCGCTGGCCACCGACAGCACCCTCTCGCTCATCGCCCAACTCCCCCAGGATCAGGCGGAGGCGGTCGTCCTGCGCGTCGTGGTCGGCCTCGACGCCAAGACGGCAGCCGAGACCCTCGGCAAGCGTCCCGGAGCCGTTCGCACGGCGGCGCACCGCGGCCTGAAACGGCTCGCGGAGCTGCTCGGCACCGATCCGGAATCCGTCGGCGCGCTCGACGCCGTTCCCCCGCAACGAGGTTCGCGCACCCGCGCGGTGACGTCCGCCGGTGTGACGCATACGCGTTCGCGGGCGCAGAAGGACATGTGATGGCCGACGAGCAGTACAGGTGGCTGGACCGCGACGCCGCGGAGCGTCTGCTGCGCGGAGAGCCGCTGGAGGCCGTCGACGCCGGCACCCGCGAGCAGGTGGACCGCCTTGCCGAGGCCCTCGGCTCACTGGCCGCCGAACCCAAGCTGAGCAGCGACGAACTCCCGGGCGAGGCCGCCGCGTTGGCCGCTTTCCGCAAGGCGCGCGCGGACGGGGACGGCGTCGCGGCACAGCTCGGCCACCATGGTCGCGCGCGACCCGGCGCGCATGCCGCGGACGCCGGCCTGGTGCGTATCGGGCGCCCCGGCGCGCACGGACGCCGGACGCGCTGGGGACGGCCCACCCGCTTCGGGCTCGCCGCGGTGCTGGCCGTCGGGATGGTCGGCGGGGTCGCCGTCGCGGCCGGAACCGGAGTGCTGCCGACTCCGTTCACCCGTGAACACCCGGGCCCGGCCGCCTCTGCCACGGCGGTACGGACCCCGGAGCGGCCGCTCGTCTCGGCCTCGCCCTCGCCCTCGCCCGGAGTCTCCGGCGGCATCGGCTCCATGGTGCCGGTGCCTGACGGTCCGTCGGGCGATCCCTCCGGCGACGCCTCCTCGCCCGCCGATTCCGGCACCGACCACACGAGCGGTCTGCCGCGTCCGGACTTCACCGGGAGCGGCGACCACACCCGCGCGTGGTGGGCCCGTACGCGTTCGTTCTGTCGTGATGTCCTCGACGGCAAGGATCTCGACGCGGACCGCAGGCGCGTCCTGGAGCATGTGGCGGGCGGCGGCGGCCGGGTGAAGCTGTACTGCTCGGGCGTCCTCGGCCGCGGGCTGGGCGGCGGATCCGACGGCGGCACGGGCGACGGAGCGGGTGAGGGCGACGAGCAGGGTTCGGGGCAGGGCTCCGACCAGGGCGGTCAGGGAGATCAGGGCGGCGGTGACGGCGACGGCCATCACATAGGGCCCCGCGGCAACGACCCCCGGGGCAACGGCGGTATCAGCACCCCGTCCGTCCTGCACCCGGGGCTCGCTCGGCTCCTGCCGGCCGTGCCGACGAGGTCTCCGCTGTCGAGGGCGACGCCGAGCCCGTCGGACAGCGTCCTTTTGTGAACCGCCGTTCTTCCAGGCGCTGATCGTGCCGCCGGCTTCCCGGCGGGTCTGCTGTCGTGCCGCCGGTTTCCGGACCTGTGTGCTGTCGTGCCGCCGGCTTCCCGGCCGGTGTGCTGTCGTGCTGTCAGCTCTCCGACCAGCGCACTCTCGTGACGGCCGCCCTCGCGCCGAGCACGCTGCCGGGCTCGGCACGGTCCTGCCCCACGGGTGGCCCAGCGCCGTGACTCCTCGTCTGTCGAGCCCCCGACATCCTGCTGACCTGGTCTTTCGTATGTCGTTGAACTTTTTTTGGGCCGGGTGTGACGTTTTCGGCCGCCGTGGCGCAGTACGTGGTGAGCCGACTGGTCATCGGCCGTCGCACGGAGCCGGGGTTCCCCCCGTACCCATGGCTCTGTGCAACCGGCGCGGGTGGGACACGTTCCCCCGGTCCCGCCCGCGCCCCACTCTCCCCTCGCCCCGCCTTCGCGCAGGGGCCCGTCACCAGTAGACGACGACCTTGTCGCCCGTGCGGACCTGTGCGAACAGCGCCGCGACCTTCCCCTCGTCCCGCACGTTGACGCAGCCGTGCGAGGCGCCGTAGTAGCCGCGGGCCGCGAAGTCCGGGGAGTAGTGCACCGCTTGGCCGCCGCTGAAGAACATCGCGTACGGCATCGATGTGTTGTAGATCGTCGACACATGGTGGCGCGACTTGAAGTAGACGCTGAACACGCCTTCGCGGGTCGGCGTGTACTGCGAGCCGAACCGCACGTCCATCTCCGAGACCGTCCTGCCGTCGATCATCCAACGCAGCGTGCGGCTCGTCTTGCTGACGCACAGCACACGGCCCGTCATGCAGCGACGGTCGGGCTTCGCGGCCGGCTGCCCGCCGTAGGGGTACAGCTCCCAGTCCGCCGGTTCGTGCGTCATCCTCCGCAGCCGCCGCCAGGTGACGGTGTCCAGTTCACCGGTGCGCGGCAGCCCCCGCTTGCCCTGGAACCCCTTCACGGCCTCGACCGTCCGGGCGTCGTACGTCCCCGTCGGCGGGGTGATCAGCCACGCGACCTGGTGCAGCCGCGCCTGCGCCTTGCGGACGTCGTCGCCCCGGTCGCCGCTGGACCAGAGGACTTCGGCGGGCACGGCGGCGGGCTTGTCGCCCTTCCCCGTTCCGGCGGAGCCGGACGGGTCGTCCGCCCCCTTCGACGGCGCGGCGGGCTTGTCGTCCTCCCCCTTCGCGCCGGGGGCCGGGGCGAGCGAACCGTCGATCCGTACCGGCGGCTTCTTCCCCCGCGCGTCCACGGCGTGTGCCGTGCAGCCGCTCACCGCGGCGAGGGCCGCGAGCGCGGCCAGCGATCTCTTCAAGCCAGTCGTACGCATCCGGACCCCTGTTCCACCTGTCCTGTCATGCACATCAGGCCCCCGTCCCGCCGTCGTGTCATCTGAGATGCTCCCCGTGGGTGACCGGTTGCGAACCAGGCCGCATGGTGGAAGAGAACCATGGAACCGGCCCGCGAAAGGGTCGGTGAGCAAGGTCCCGGCGCGGGTCCCTCTGCTCGGTGCACCGGGGCCGCTACAGTCCGTGGCCGAGGTCGATTCCTGTCACCGGGCCGCTTCACGGGAGGCACAGCAATGGCGCGCGAATCCGAGTCCGGACTGCCCATCGAACCGGTTTATGGTCCCGAGGCCCTGGACGGCTGGGATCCGGCCGAGAAGCTGGGCGCGCCGGGCGCGTACCCGTTCACCCGTGGGGTGTACCCGTCGATGTACACAGGCCGTCCGTGGACCATGCGGCAGTACGCCGGTTTCGGCACGGCCACCGAGTCCAACGCCCGCTACAAGCAGTTGATCGCCAACGGCACGATGGGTCTGTCGGTCGCCTTCGACCTGCCCACCCAGATGGGCCACGACTCGGACGCCCCCCTCGCGCACGGCGAGGTCGGCAAGGTCGGAGTCGCGATCGACTCGGTCGACGACATGCGTGTCCTGTTCGGCGGGATCCCGCTGGACAAGGTCTCCACCTCGATGACGATCAACGCGCCCGCCGCGCTGCTGCTGCTGATGTACCAGCTGGTCGGCGAGGAACAGAGCGTTCCGGCGGACCGGTTGACGGGCACGATCCAGAACGACGTCCTCAAGGAGTACATCGCCCGCGGGACGTACATCTTCCCGCCCAAGCCGTCCCTGCGGCTCATCGCGGACATCTTCAAGTACTGCCGGACCGAGATCCCGAAGTGGAACACGATCTCGATCTCGGGCTACCACATGGCGGAGGCGGGCGCGTCTCCCGCGCAGGAGATCGCGTTCACGCTCGCCGACGGCATCGAGTACGTCCGTACGGCCGTCGCCGCCGGCATGGACGTCGACGACTTCGCGCCCCGCCTCTCCTTCTTCTTCGTCGCCCGTACGACGATCCTGGAGGAGGTCGCCAAGTTCCGTGCGGCCAGGCGCATCTGGGCCCGGGTCATGAGGGACGAGTTCGGCGCGAAGGACCCCAAGTCACTGATGCTGCGCTTCCACACGCAGACCGCCGGTGTCCAGCTCACCGCGCAGCAGCCCGAGGTGAACCTGGTCCGCGTCGCCGTCCAGGGCCTCGGCGCGGTCCTCGGCGGCACCCAGTCGCTGCACACCAACTCCTTCGACGAGGCCATCGCGCTGCCCACCGACAAGTCCGCGCGACTGGCCCTGCGCACCCAGCAGGTGCTGGCCTACGAGACGGACGTGACGGCGACGGTCGACCCCTTCGCGGGCTCGTACGTCATCGAGAGGATGACCGATGACGTCGAGGCGGCCGCCGTCGACCTCATGACGAGGGTCGAGGACCTCGGCGGCGCCGTCGAAGCCATCGAGCACGGCTTCCAGAAGGGCGAGATCGAGCGCTCCGCGTACCGCGTCGCCCAGGAGACCGACTCCGGCGAGCGCGTGGTGGTCGGCGTCAACCGCTTCCAGCTCGACGCGGAGGAACCGTACGAGCCGCTCCGCGTCGACCCGGCCATCGAGGCCCAGCAGGCCGAACGCCTCGCCCGGCTCCGCGCCGAGCGCGACCAGGCGGCCGTCGACACCGCCCTGGCCGCGCTGAAGAAGGCCGCCGAGGGCACGGACAACGTCCTCCACCCGATGAAGGACGCCCTGCGCGCCCGCGCGACGGTCGGTGAGGTCTGCAACGCGCTCCGTGAGATCTGGGGCACCTACGTCCCCTCGGATGCCTTCTGAGCCGGGCGATTCCTCGACGGCGACTGACGGGCGAGACGCCTCTACGGGCTGTCGGAGGCCCGTGCGACACTCGCTTTCATGCTTGGTGTCATCGATCTCCCCACCTATCTCGCGGGTCTTGTCCTGATCGTCCTGTTGCCGGGGCCGAACTCGCTGTACGTGCTGTCCGTCGCCGCCCGCAGGGGTGTCCGCACGGGATATACCGCCGCCGCGGGTGTGTGGTGCGGGGACACCGTGCTGATGACGCTGTCGGCGGCCGGTGTGGCGTCGCTGCTGCAGGCGAACGCCGTGCTGTTCGGGATCGTGAAGTACGCGGGCGCGGGCTATCTGACGTGGCTGGCGGTCGGGATGCTGCGGGCGGCGTGGGCGATGTGGCGGGCCCGGCGGGAGCCGGTCGAGCAGAACGCGGAGCCCGAGGCCGTGGCCGGGGAGCGGCCGTTCCGGCGGGCGCTCGTGATCAGCCTGTTCAACCCGAAGGCGATCCTGTTCTTCGTCGCCTTCTTCGTGCAGTTCGTCGACCCCGGGTATGCCTACCCGGCGCTCTCCTTCGTCGTGCTCGGCGCCTTCGCCCAGCTCGCGAGCTTCCTGTACCTGACCGCGCTGATCTTCAGCGGTACGCGCCTCGCGGCGGCCTTCCGCCGGCGCAAGCGCCTCTCCGCGGGCGCCACGACCGCCGCCGGTGCCCTCTTCCTCGGCTTCGCGGTCAAGCTCACCCTGGCCAGCGCCTAGGACGACCCGGCCGGCCCGTTTTCAGCCGACGGCCAGACCCGCCCGGGCCGCGTACGCGGGCAGGTCCCGTGCGTCGGTGCCCGCCCATCCCACGTACCCGTCGGGGCGGACGAGGAAGACCCCGGTCCCGTACCGCTCGTACGACCCGATCCGTGCGGTGCGGACTCCGGGGAGCACCGGCGGTTCCGCGTCCGTGCCGACCGTCAGCAGGGTCCAGTGCGGTCCCCGGAACACGTCGAAGAGGCGTACGCCCTCCACGTTTCCGTCGGGGGCGCGGTCGCCCGCGCGCAGGGCCCCGTCCGGCAGGTCGGTACGGGTCTCCACCGCGAGGGAGGAGTCGCGGTATCCGAGCCCGAGCTGGCGGGTCGCCCCGCCGCGCCGGAGCTCCCCGCGGTGGACCCGGGTGGACAGGCCGAGCATGTCGGCGGCGACGGGGAGCCGTTCCTCCTCGTAGGTGTCGAGGAGGGATCCGGGAGCCGCGCCGCGCAGGACCGTGCCGAGCTTCCAGCCCAGGTTGTAGGCGTCCTGCACGCTGGTGTTGAGCCCCTGGCCGCCGGCCGGCGAGTGGATGTGCGCCGCGTCCCCGGCGAGGAAGACCCGCCCGGCGCGGAAGCGGTCCGCCAGTGCCGTGCGCGGCCGGAAGTCCGAGGCCCAGCGCACCTCGGTCACGGCCTCGGGCGACAGGTGGGAGCGCGCGGCGACGGTCTTGCGGATGCCGTCGGGGGACAGGTCGACGTCCGTGCCGTCCGGGAACTGCGCGACGACCTGGAAGTCCTCCGTCCCGGCCAGCGGGCAGATCGCCAGAAAGCCGCCGCCGGTGTCCTCGCTCGGCGGGAAGACATGCCAGTTGTCGCGGTCCAGCCCGGTGATCCGTACATCCGCGACGAGCATCGGGCCGGGGTCGACGGTCTCGCCGGTCATGGCGATCCCGAGCGCGCGCCGCACCGCGGAGCGGCCACCGTCGGCGGCGACGACATACCGTGCGTGGACCGGCGCGCCGGAGGCGAACTCCACCGTCACCCCGTCCTCGTCCTGGGCGAGGGCGACCATCTCGCGGCCGAAGGCGACCCGCCCGCCGAGGTCCGTCAGCCGCGCGAACAGGATCTCCTGTGTGCGCCACTGCGGCACCATCCACGGCGCGTTGTACGGCGAGTCGTCGGTCGGCTCGGCCGGGTCGAACATCTGGTGCTCGCCGACGCGCCTGCCGTCCTGCCAGATCATCCCGACCGGGTAGTCACCGCCCGCCGCGCGGATCGCGTCGAGGACGCCGAGGTCGTCGAAGACCTCCATCGTGCGCGGCTGGATCCCCTTGCCGCGGGAGCCGGGGAACAGCCCGTCGGCCCGCTCCACGACGAGGGCGTCCACCCCGCGCCGGGCCAGATCGGCACCGAGGGCGAGACCGGTGGGTCCGGCCCCGACGACGAGCACATCCACGTCGACGTCCACTGCCATGTCCGTTTCCGCACCCACGGCCATCTCCTTAACGCTGTTAAGTTCCATGTGCCGAGCCTGCCCTTAACGGCGTTAAACTGTCAAGCGTGGATACCCAGAGACCCCAGCGATCCTCCAAACTGGACAAGAGGCAGGTCGTCGGGACCGCTCTGCGGCTGCTCAACGAGACGGGCCTCGACGGCCTCACCCTGCGGGCCATCGCCAAGGAGCTGGACGTCCAGGCGCCCGCGCTCTACTGGCATTTCAAGAACAAGCAGGAACTGCTCGACGAGATGGCGACGGAGATGTACCGCCGGATGGTCGAGGACACCGGGGTGGAGCCGGACGCCGGCTGGCGGGAGCGGCTGCTCGCCGCCAACCGCGGACTGCGCGCCGCCCTGCTGAGCTACCGCGACGGCGCGAAGGTCTTCAGCGGTTCACGCTTCACCGGCACGCTGCACGCCGTCGAGATGGAGCGGACGCTGAAGCTCTTCACCGAGGCGGGATTCTCTCTCGCCCAGGCGGTCCGCGCGACGTCCACGACGTACGTGTACACGATCGGCTTCGTCACCGAGGAGCAGGGCGTCCAGCCTCTGCCGGGCGAGCGCCGCGAGGGCTACGACGTGACGGAACGCGCCCGCCGTATGGCCGACTTCCCGCTGTCGGCCGCGGCGGGCGCGGAGATCTTCGAGGACTACGAACGGCACTTCGAGGAAGGCCTGAGCCTGGTCGTCGCGGGCATCGAGGCGCGCTACGGGGTCGGCTGAGCGGGCGGCGCCGGGGTCCGCCGGGCGGAGGGGCGGCTTCGGCCGAGGGCGCCCGGTCCGTTCCTACGGGCGCGGCTTCGACAGGGCCGTGCGGAGCTTCGGGGCGAGCCGCTTCTCCACGTACTGGTTGAGCACCCAGGCGAGCAGCAGCATGGTGGCCACCGTGGCCGGGAACGTGCCGTACGAAGGGAGGTGCAGGGTCTGGTGGTAGGCCTTGATGACCACCCAGCCCAGGTGTTCGTGGACCAGGTAGAACGGGTACGTCAGCGCGCCTGCGACCGTCAGCCAGCGCCAGTTCGCCCAGTGCAGCCAGCCCAGCGCGATCGCGGCGACGGCGACGTAGCCGAGGGTGACGACCAGGATGATGCCGAAGGACGAGCGGTTGGAGAAGAACTCCGGGTTCGGGGCGTGCCACAGCCGCTGGACCGCGTAGTGCTGGCCGATCAGCCAGCTCACGCCGACAATGCCCCAGGCGTGCGCGTCACGGCGGTTGCGGTGGACGAGGTAGAGGCCGACGCCCCCGATGAAGTACGGGGCGTACTCCGGCATCAGGACCATGTTGAGGAGTGGCTCGTTCACGCCCTGAGCGATGGCCGCGGCCAGTGTCCAGCCGGCGCAGAACAGGATCACGCGCTGCCGGTTCGCCCCCGGCAGCACGATGCACAGCGCGAAGAGGGCGTAGAAGCGGACCTCCGCCCACAGGGTCCAGCACACGCCCAGCACCCGGTCGACGCCCAGCGGTTGCTGGAGCATGGTGAGGTTGACCAGCGCGTCGCTCGGGGAGACCGTCTTGTACGCGACGAACGGCAGCGCGAACACCGCCGTCACGATGACGACCGCCGCCCAGTAGGCGGGCAGCAGCCGGGAGGCGCGGGAGGCGAAGAACGAGCGCAGCGGGCGGCCCCAGCCACTCATGCAGATGACGAATCCGCTGATCACGAAGAAGATCTGGACGCCCATGCAGCCGTAGGCGAAGAAGCTGTGGAGCGTGGGGAACTGGTGTTTGGGCGAGCTTCCCCAGGCCCTGGTGACATCGCCGTCGCGGCCGCCGTAGTGGTACGCCGCCACCATCAGCGCGGCGATCAGCCGCAGTCCGTCCAGGGCGCGTAGCCGGGTCTCCCGGGGCTTGCGTTCCTTCGGCCGCGGAGGCGCTTCGGCCGAAGGAACGACGGCGCGGACCACGGTGTCTGTGGAAGTCCCGCGCACGTCCTCGGGAATGTTGCTCACGGTCTACCCCTCGACGTGTCTTCTGTTAATTCCCTAGCACGTTAGTCCGATTCGCAGGAGGGGTATGACAAATGGGCGCACGCTTTTTCCAGCCGACGCCATGAATTCATCTGGGGGTCGTTTTCGGCATGCTCGGCGGCGTACTCCCCCGGCGCAGAAAACGAATGCGGCGCACGACGCGACGGACCGTCGCACTGCGTGCCAGGAAGGCGAGCCGCGCCGGGACGGCACCCGGCAGCCCCAGCACGGTGAGCCGCCGCCGCTTGAAATAGCGCCAGGTGCGCTGGTCGAGGTGGTCGGCCAGATAGCGGACAGCGGCCGGACGCAGGCCCGGATGGATCTTCGGCTGCATCGCGAACCCAACGGTCCGCACGAGCGCGGTGAGGTCCGCGGTGTCCATGCCCGGCCGCTGCCCGGTGACCGCCTGCCGGTCCGTCAGTTCGGGCAGCAGCGCGTCGGCGATCGTGACGGGGACACGGTTGCTGTTCTCGTACGGCGTCAGGCACTCCAGCAGCAGGCCGGTGCCGACGCGGGCGACGGGCAGGCCGTACAGCGCGGACGCGGTGAACAGCGCCGTGGAGAAGCAGCCGACGACCAGTGAGGGCCGCATCCGCTGGTACAACACCTCGGCGAGGACCGGTGAGTCGAGCACGGTCAGGTCGACGCCCAGCTCCGCCGCCTCCTTCTCCAGGGCGCGCGACCAGCGGTCCGGGGCCGTGGGGTGCGGCTTGAACACCACACAGGTCCGGCCGAGTGCGACGGCGCCCCTGAGCATCCGTACATGGAGGTGCTCCTCCTCCTCGGCGGTGAGGATGTCGAGCGCGCAGAGGTACTGGCCCAGGAGCAGGGCGGGTCCGTCGATCGCGGGCAGCTCGGCACCCGGGTCCACGGAGTCGGCGAGTTCGGCGAGCACCTTCAAGAAGGCGGAAGCGGCCACCGTCTCCGGTTCGACATCGAACTCGGTGAGCAGCAGTGGTTTCAGGCCCGGCACCAGGTCCAGATGGAGCAGCCGGGTCACCCGGGTGCCGACCAGCGGGTCGATCTTGCTGCGGGTGGGGCCGTAACTCATCAGCCCGTCCGCATAGACGGTGACGGGCGCGTCCGTGAAGATCTGCGCGAGGCCGAGTGCCGGGTTGACCTGGATGGATTCGACGGCCAGCTCGACGTCGTCGTCGCCGAGGCCCCAGACGAGCCGCAGTTGGCGCTCCCACAGCGGTACGTCGTCGAGCCTGGGGGCCCAGCCGCCGGGATGGAAGGGGCGGATGGTCTCGTTCCAGGAGATCACGTCGTCGAAGCGGGTGCGCAGCCGTTCGAAGCCGGGCATCGCGGCGATGGCGGGCGTTGTCTCGGGGGTCGCCGCGTTGTTGGAGACGAGCAGGACGCGCCGGTCGGCGGGCGCGAAGCGCGTGGTGTCCAACGCCGCCGCGAGCGTGGCCGTGCCGTACAGCGTGGAGGCGAGGAAGATCTGCGTGGTCACCCGGACACCCCCGCGGCAGGGGCGGGACCGCGGCGCAACCGGCGCAGGAGGGTGGCGCGCTGTTCGTCCATCGAGTCGAGGACCTCGTCGAGCACGTCCCGCGGCATGTGCCGCAGGGCCGCGGCGCTCATCGACTTGAGTGTCCGTGCCACCGGGGGCTCGAACCTTTCGATGGATCCCAGATGGTGGGCGATGATCGCGCAGTAGGTGCGTACGGCCTTCGGCAGGAATTCGTCCGCGCGGCGGTCCTCGCCGGTCTCCGCCACCACCTGGTCGAACGCGCGCAGGAAGTCGAGCTGGCGGATGTCCCCGATCTGGGTGAGGGAGGAGGCGACACCGCGCCGGTAGAAGACGCCGAGCAGTCCCACCGCGGCGAAGGTCTCCGCCTCCCGGTGCAGCTTCCAGATCCACGGCCGGTCCTCGGCCGTGCGCAGCCCGTCGGTGAAGTGCAGCAGGCCCCGGTCCAACAGGCGGCGGTGGTAGATGCCCGCCCAGGCGTACGCGTAGTCGACGGAGGTCGAGCGGTGGGCCGGCAGGATCGCGTCGCGCGGAGACAGGGCAACGCCCCGGGGCGCGATGGGGGCCCGGTGGAGGGTGCGCGCCTGCGCCTGGCACTGAACGTGGTCGGTGCGCACAAAGTCGCATCCCAACTCCTCGGCCGAAGCGAGGAGTTGGGACAGATACCCGGGAGCGAGCCAGTCGTCGCCGTCCAGGAAGGTGAGGTACTCGCCGCGGGCCGCGTCGATTCCGGTGTTGCGCGCGGTGGCCAGGCCGCCGTTCTTCCCGTGTCTCAGGAGTATGGCCCCGGGAATCTCCTGTGCCGCTCGGTCGAGGATCCCGGAAGTTCCATCGGTCGAACAGTCGTCGACAAGCAGGAACTCGAAATCGTCGTGGGTGTTCGAGCGAAGACTTCTGAGCGTGTCAGGAGCGAATTGCTGAACGTTGTAGAACGGCACAATGACGGAGAGCTTGACCACACGGCCGACGCTAGGCCGGAGCCTGCTCGAAATGTGAGCCACGGAGTGGACGTACAGTTAACGAGGAGTGAAAGATTCGGTAAGCCTCTTGATTTCTGAGCGAGTTGGGAATATGCGTGCGACCGCCTATCCGAGTGTCGTCCGCTTGATGGTGCGCACCCGTCGCGCCACCCGCCGCACCGTGGCGTTGCGCGGAATGAAGGCGAGCCGGGTCGGTACCCCGCCGGGCAGGTCGAGCGCGGTGAGCCGACGGCGCTTGAAGTAGTGGCCGGTGTCGGCCGGACGGTGGGTGAGGTAAGCGGTGGCCGTCCGATGCAGGCCCGGGTAGATCTGTGGCTGCATCATGAACCCGACCGTCTCGACCAGGCCCGTCAGCTCCCCGATCTCCGCCGTCCGCCCGCTCTCCAGATCGGGCAGCAGCGCGTCGGCCAGCGTGACCGGGACGCGGTTGCTGTTCTGGTACGGGCTGAGCCGCTCCAGCAGGACTCTGGTACCGACACGCGCGGTGGACAGTCCGTAGAAGGTCTTCGCGGTGAACAGCGCGGTGGAGAAGCAGCCGACGACGAGAGCGGGCCGGATGCGCTCGTAGAGCACTTCGGCCAGCACGGGTACGTCGAGGACGGTCAGCCGGACGTCGAGCCGCTCGGCCTCCTCCTCCAGGGCCCGGCCGTAGCGGGCGGGCGCGGTGGGGTGCGGCTTGAAGATCACCTGACGGTGCCCCTGGGCGACGGCGCCCCGCAGCATCAATACGTGCAGCTCCTCCTCCTCCTCGGGCGTGAGGATGTCGAGCGCCGACAGGTACTGGCCGAGCAGCAGGGCGGAGTCGTCGGGCAGTTCGGCCAGATCGGCCGTCGAGCCGCCGATGGCGCCGAGCACCTTCAGGAAGGCGTCCGTCGGTACCGTCTCCGGTGCCACGCCGAACTCGGTGAGCAGCAGCGGCTTCAGACCGGGCACCAGGTCCAGGTGCAGCAGACGGCGCACGCGGGTGCCGACCAACGGGTCGATCTTGAAGCGGGTGGGGCCGTAGCTCATCAGGCCGTCCGCATACACGTCGATGTGCGCCAGAGAGAAGATCTGGCTGACGGCGAGGGCGGGGTTGACCTGGATGGACTCCACGGCCAGCTCGACGTCGTCGTCCCCGAGGCCCCACAGCAGCCGCAGATGCCGCTCCCACAGCGGGGTGTCGTCGGGCCGTGGCGACCAGCCGCCGGGGTGGAAGGGCGCGATGGTCTCGTTCCACGACAGGACGTCGTCGAAGCGGTCGCGCAGCGCCGCGAAGCCCGGCATCTCGTCGACTGCGCTGGTGACTTCAGGGTTTCCCGCATTGTTGGAGACCAGCAGGATGCGCCGGTCGGCGGGGCGGAAGCAGTCGGCGTCGATGGCCGCGGCGAGCGTGGCGACTCCGTAGAGCGTGGAGGCGCAGAAGATCTGGGTGGTCATGCGGTAGCGGCCTCCGTCACCGGGCGGCGTCGCAGTCTCCGCAGTCGCGAGGCGCGCTCCCAGTCCATCGAATCCAGGGCGTCGTCGAGAAGGTCCTGCGGCAGGCGCTTGAGGGCCGCCGCGCTCAGGGTGCGCAACCTGCGGGCCACCGCCGGTTCGAACTTCTCTATCGTGTTGAGGTGGTGGGCGATGATCGCGCAGTACGTGCGAACGGCCTTCGGGAGATAGAGGTCGGCATCCCGGTCCTGCTCGGTCTCCGCTATCACCTGGTCGAACGCCCGTATGAAATCGAGCTGGCGTACGTCGCCTATCTGGGTCAGGGACGAGGTCACGCCGCGCCGGTAGAAGATCCCGAGCAGCCCTCCGGCCACGGCGAAGGACTCCGCCTCACGGTGCAGGCGCCAGATCCAGGGCCGGTCCTCGGCGGTGTGCAGGTGCTCGGGGAAGTGCAACAGGCCGCGGTCGACGAGCCTGCGATGGTATATGCCCGCCCAGGAGTACGGGTAGTCGACGGGTGTCGAGCGGTTGTCCGGCAGGATCGTGTCGCGCGGCGACACGACGGTGTTCCGCAGCCCGAAGGGCACCCGGTGGATGACCCGTTCGGTGCCGGTGCACCGCACATGGTCGGTGCGCATGAAATCGCAGCCCAGCTTCTCGATGCCGGCCAGCAGCTGTTCGAAGTAGCCGGGAGCGACCCAGTCGTCGCCGTCGAGGAACGTCAGGTACTCACCGCTGGCGGCGTCGATTCCCGTATTGCGCGCGGCGGACACCCCGCTCTCCGTGCGCCGTATGTGCACGGCGCCCGGGAGATCGCGAGCCGCGCGCTCCACGATCTCGCGCGTCCCATCGGTCGAACAGTCGTCGATGAGTATGAATTCGAAGTCGTCCCGCGTGTTCGCGCGCAGGCTCTTCAGGGCTTCTGGGGCATATCTCTGCACATTGAAGAATGGCAGGATGACGGAGAGCTTGACCACCTGCTTGACGGTAGATGGCCGCCCGGCATTCGTCTTTACCGTTGGTGAGATGTCAGGTGAACGACGCGTGGCGGAATAGTGAACCGCGTCGTTTTCTCAGCCGATCCTGGGCTGATTCCCCATTCGTCGATGTGCTGTTAACCGTTTGTTGCATTCGGGTTGGGCCGCTCCTCGAATTGGGTTCCTAGCGTCTAGGACGTGCCAGCAAGTACCACGAAGTCCCTGCGAGTGGCCGTCCTCGCGGATTCCGACACCAGGTGGAAATGGGGCTCGCTCACCGCGAACCGCATTTCCCCGGCCGAATCGGACATCCGCCTCGACGGATTCCTCCTGCGCGGCCGTGCCACCCCGACCGCCCGCCAGCTCGAAGAGGTCGGCGTCCGCGCGGATTCCCTCCGCGAGGTCACGGCCGTCGAGTTCCTGCGCGAGCTGGGCAAGGAGGACTGTGCCTACGACGTGGTCGTCCTCGCCCTGGTCGGCGGCGCCGTCCAGGCGGTGCTGCACGGTCTGGCCCGCGCCTGGGACGGGCGGACGAAGCGGCCCCTGGTCGTCACCGGCTATGTCGGCGTCGTCTACGAGAAGCTCGCCGACGGGCTGCTGCTGCGGCACGGCGCGGACCTCGTCCTCGCCAACTCCCGCCAGGACGCGGACCGTTTCCGGGCCGTGTACGAGGGGGTCGGCGCCGAGGCCGGGTCGGTGACCGAGGTCGCGCTGCCCTTCCTCGGCGGGGCGACGTACACGGAGAACGACCCGTCCGCGAAGCCGGGGCGGCCCTGCACGGTCGTCTTTGCCGCCCAGCCCTCCGTACCGGAGAGCCGCAAGGACCGCACGTACCTGCTGGACCGGCTGATCCGCCACGCGCGGCTGCACCCGGACCGCGAGGTCCTGCTCAAGCTGCGCTCCAGGCCGGGCGAACACACCACGCACATCGAGGAGCTGCCGTACCAGAAGCTGGTGCAGAAGGCGGACCCGCCGGCCAACTTCCGCCTGGTGTACGGGCACATGGGCGAGGTCCTCGACCGCACCGACCTGCTGGTCACCATCAGCTCCACCGCCGCCCTGGAGTCCCTGCACCGCCGTATCCCCACCGTCGTCCTCAGCGACCTCGGGGTGCGCGAGGCGCTCGGCAACCACCACTTCGTGGGCTCCGGCTGCCTCGCCTCCTGGGACCAGCTCGACGCGGGGCACCGGCCGGTGCCCGACCCGGAGTGGGTGGCCCGGCAGGGCGTCGCCGCCGACGGATCGTACGAGACGGCCTTCGACGCGGCACGGCAGCGCATCACCGGACTGCTCGCGGCGGACGAGCTGCCGCCGCTCGCCCCCTACTACACCCCCGTCACCGCGCCCGGCTATCTGCCCGGCATCCTCGCCCGCCACCACCTCGGCCCGGACGGCAGCCCGCTGCCCGGCGCCCCCGTGGCGGACCGGGAGCCCAGCCCCGTACGGCAGATCGTGCGCCGGGCCGCCCGCGGCGCCTACCGCCACGGCGTCCAGCGCGTGGCACCGGTGATCCGGCGGATGGGCGAACTGTGAGCGCCCCGACAGCGGGCAGCCCGCGGCCCTTCGCCCCCTCACGCCTTCCTCGCCTCCCTCGTCAAGGAGAACAGCGCATGACCAACTCGGAAGCGGGCCAAGCCGCGCCGGTGCGCCGCGTACTCGCGGTGATCCCCGCGCGCGGCGGCTCCAAGGGCGTGCCCGCGAAGAACCTCCTCCCCGTCGGCGGTGTGCCGCTGGTGGCCCGTGCGGTGCGCGAGTGCCGCGCCGCCCGCCTCGTGACGGACGTGGTCGTCTCCACCGACGACCAGGCCATCGCGGCGGCCGCCCGCCAGGCCGGCGCCGAGGTCGTGCTGCGTCCCGCCGCCATCGCCGGGGACACCGCCACCTCGGAGGCCGCCGTCCTGCACGCCATGGACACCCATGAGGCGCTGCACGGCTCCCCGGTCGACGTGGTGCTGCTCGTCCAGTGCACCAGCCCGTTCATCATCCGCGAGGACGTGGACGGCGTCGTGGACGCGATCCTCGCGGGCGGCGCAGACACGGCGCTGACCGTGGCCCCCTTCCACGGCTTCGTGTGGCGCGACGGGGACGACGAGCCCGCCGCCGCGGTGGCCGTCGAGACCGAGCGGGCCGCCGTCGACGGCGGCACCGACACCCTGGTCACGGACACCGCCACCAGCGGCGGCTACGGCGTCAACCACGACAAGTCCTTCCGCCCGCGCCGCCAGGACCGCCCCCAGGACCTCCTGGAGACCGGCGCGGTCTACGCCATGGAGGCGAACGGCTTCCGCGTGGCGAAGCACCGCTTCTTCGGCCGCACCGAACTCGTGCGCACCGACCCGGCCCGCGTGCTGGAGATCGACGACCCGCACGACCTCGCCCGCGCCCGCGCGCTGGCCCCCCTCTTCGACGCGAACCGGCCCGGTTCGCTCCCGACCGCCGAAGACATCGACGCGGTCGTCCTCGACTTCGACGGCACCCAGACCGACGACAGGGTGCTGATCGACTCCGACGGACGGGAGTTCGTCTCCGTGCACCGCGGGGACGGCCTCGGTATCGCCGCCCTCCGCAGGAGCGGGCTGACGATGCTGATCCTGTCCACGGAACAGAACCCGGTCGTCGCCGCCCGGGCCCGGAAGCTCAAGATCCCGGTCCTGCACGGCATCGACCGGAAAGACCTCGCACTGAAGCAGTGGTGCGAGGAGCAGGGCATCGCGCCTGAGCGCGTGCTCTACGTCGGCAACGACGTCAACGACCTCCCCTGCTTCGCCCTCGTGGGCTGGCCGGTGGCGGTCGCGAGCGCCCACGACGTCGTGCGCGGCGCCGCACGCGCGGTCACCACCGTCCCCGGCGGCGACGGCGCGATCCGAGAGATCGCCAGCTGGATCCTCGGCCCCTCTCTCGACTCCCTCGACAAGTAAGGAACTTCCCCGCCATGAGCACCAACTCCCGTCTGCGCAACTTCGGTTCGAAGACCGCCGGCCCGGGTCACCCCGTCTACGTCGTCGGCGAGATCGGCATCAACCACAACGGTGAGCTCGAGAACGCCTTCAAGCTCATCGACGCCGCCGCCGAGGCAGGCTGCGACGCCGTCAAGTTCCAGAAGCGCACCCCGGAGATCTGCACCCCGCGCGACCAGTGGGACATCGAGCGCGACACCCCCTGGGGCCGCATGACCTACATCGACTACCGCCACCGTGTGGAGTTCGGTGAGGACGAGTACCGCCAGATCGACGAGTACGCCAAGAGCAGGAACATCGACTGGTTCGCCTCCCCGTGGGACACCGAGGCCGTCGCCTTCCTGGAGAAGTTCGACGTCCCGGCCCACAAGGTCGCCTCCGCCTCCCTGACCGACGACGAGCTGCTCCGCTCGCTGCGCGGCACCGGCCGCACGGTCATCCTCTCCACCGGCATGTCCACCCCGAAGCAGATCCGCCACGCGGTCGAGGTCCTCGGCAGCGACAACATCCTGATGTGCCACGCCACGTCGACCTACCCGGCGCAGGCCGAGGAGCTCAACCTCCGCGTCATCAACACCCTGCAGGCCGAGTACCCGAACGTTCCGATCGGCTACTCCGGCCACGAGACGGGCCTGCAGACCACCCTCGCCGCGGTCGCCCTCGGTGCCGCCTTCGTCGAGCGTCACATCACCCTGGACCGCGCGATGTGGGGCTCCGACCAGGCCGCCTCCGTCGAGCCGCAGGGCCTGACCCGCCTCGTCCGCGACATCCGCACCATCGAGGCCTCCCTCGGTGACGGCGTCAAGAAGGTCTACGAGTCCGAGCTCGGCCCGATGAAGAAGCTGCGCCGCGTCACGGGCGTCGTCGCCGAGGCGGAGATCGCCGCGGCCGCGGGCGAGCCCGTCTCGGTCTGAACGTCCTGAATTCCTTACGACGGGACGGTCGTACGCCGATGAGCCCCCGCGCCGGTTCCACCGGCTCCACCACTCTCGCCTTCGTCGAGAGTCCGGTACAGCTCCTGAACGTGCTGGAGTGGGCGCACGCGCACGCCCACAACGGTGCGGCGCCCGGCGCGGGGCTCACCCTCGTCGTCCTGTCTCCCAACGACCCGATGACCCGCGGCCAGCTCCGCCGGATGGCGGAACTGGCCCGCGACGAGGGCCACGCGGTCCGCTGGGAGGAGGCGCGCGGCGGCACCACGGCCCCGTTCCACACCATCGGGGGACTGGCCCCGATGCTGCGCAGGGCCCGGCGGATCGTCATGGGGGACCCGTTCTCCCGCTATGTGCAGCTGCTGTTGACCATCACCCGGGCGCAGGACCTGGTCGTGGTCGACGACGGCACGGCGACGATGGAGTTCGTCGCCCAGCTCGCCCGCGGTGAACGCCTGGTGCGCTGGCACAGGCGCGGGGGCCGCCGCGGTCCGCGGGACGTTCTCTTCGCTCCCGTGTCCGCCTCGGCCCGCCGCCGGCTGACGCCCAGTGACCGCCGTACGGTCGAGGTCTTCTCCTCGATGCCGATCGAATCGGCACCGGACGGTGTCCGCGTCACCGCCAACGACTTCTCCTGGACCCGGGCCCGGTTCGGCCCGCCGCGCATCACCAAGGGCGCGGACCTGGTCGGCACCTCGCTCGTCGAGACGGGCGTGGTCGACCCGGACCGCTATCTGGAGGCGGTCCGCGCGCTCGCCAAGGCGCACGGCGCGACCCGCTACTTCGCACACCGCCGCGAGAGCAGCGACAAGCTGCACCGGCTTGCCGTCGAGACGGGTCTGGAAATCGTCCGTCCCGACCTGCCGCTCGAACTGATCGCCCGGCGCGGCCCCATCGGCCGGACGATCCTGAGCTTCCCGTCGACGGTCGTGCACACGCTGCCGCTCGCCCTCGTCGGCACCGATGTGCGCGTCGCGGTCTGCGACATCGACCCGAGCTGGCTGACCGAGAACGCCTCGCCACGGGCGCAGGGTTTCCTGTCCGGGGTCACCGGGACGGCCCGGGACGTCCACCGTCTCTCGGCGGTATCCACCATCTAGTTCAAGCCACAAGTACATTCAGGCGTTCAGAGCTCGGCGCACCGCGCCGGGCTCTTCTGTTGGTCCATACCGCGATCTACGCGCATCATCGGGCCGTCCTCCGCCCATCCTCCACGACGAACGCACCGAACAGCCGTGTGCTGTTCACCAGTTCTCCACAACGCACGCGTTGGGGCGACACGATCCGGCCATTGAATCGCAGCGCGCGGTACCGACAGTGGACCGCGCGGGGGTTCCGTTTCCGGAATGGGGGACAGCACGTGGCGTCCGCGCAAGAGGAGTCCGACAGACCGGAGTCCGGAAGATCCGAGTCCGGAGAACCGGCATCCGGCATACCGGGGACCGGGACAGCGGAGCCCGACAGAGCGGAGTCCGACAGACCGGAGCCGGGAAGAGCGGAGCCGGGCGGGGCGGGGACCGAGGGGTCAGGGACCGGCGAGGCCGTCCCCGGCCGGCCGGAGGTCCAGGAGCTCACTCCCCGACGGCTCAACGCGGCCCGCGGTCTCGGTGACCGCGTCTTCCGGTACCAGCTCACGGCCACCGGCATCGCCGTCCTCGCCGTCATGGCGGGGGTCGGCCTCTTCCTCCTCCTGAGGGCCGGTCAGGCACTGCGCGCCCGGGGCTTCGCCTTCCTCACCACCGCCGAATGGCAGCCGGACGTCCACAACTTCGGCATCGCGGCCGTCATGACCGGCACCATCCTGATCGCCCTGGTCGCGGTGTCGATCTCCGTGCCGCTGGCCGTCGGGGCCGCGCTGTTCATCTCCGACGTGGCCCCGCCCGGACTGCGCCGCACTCTGGTGTCGATGGTCGACCTGATGGCGGCCGTCCCCTCGGTGGTGTACGGGCTGTGGGGGCTGTTCTTCTTCCAGCAGCACGTGATCGGCCTGTCGCGCTGGCTGTCCACCTGGTTCGGCTGGATCCCCCTGTTCCAGGTGGACGGTGCCCAGCCGGGCGAACCGCTCGCGTCGGAAAGCGTCTACACGGCTTCCACCTTCATCGCCGGGATCGTCGTCGCCCTGATGGTCGCGCCGATCCAGTGCTCGGTGATGCGCGAGGTCTTCTCGCAGGCCCCGGCGGGCGAACGCGAGGGCGCCTACGCGCTCGGCGCCACCCGCTGGGGAATGATCCGCGCGGTCGTCCTGCCGTACGGCAAGGGCGGCATCATCGGCGGCACGATGCTGGGGCTCGGCCGGGCGCTCGGCGAGACGATCGCGGTGTACATGATCATCTCGCCGGTCTTCACCATCCAGCTCCACATCCTGCAGACCGGCTCGAACTCGGTCTCCTCGCTGATCGCCCTGCACTACGGCGACGCCTCCACCTTCGGTATGTCGGCGCTGATGGCGGCCGGCCTGGCGCTGTTCCTGCTCACCCTGGCGGTCAACTTCACCGCCTCCTCCGTGGTGGCCCGCAGCCGCTCCGGCGCGCAGAGCGAGGCATGAGATGACCGTCATCGAAGAAACGTCCCTGTCCGGCGTGCGCGACGCCGCGCCGGCGCCCGCGGACATCGCGGTGGAGCAGGCGCGGCACGCGCCGGAGCCCCTCCGGCCGCGCCGCATCGGCGGCGTCAGCCGCGCCGGGGTGCTGTCCCTGTGCGGTGCCGCCGCCTCCGGACTCTGCGTCACCGTCCTGCTGTTCGGACAACTCGCCCCGTTTTCAGGCGCGTTGGGCTTCACCGTCACCGCCTACGTCGTCTTCCTGGCGATCTACGCGGTACTGACCGGGCTCGACGAGGACGGCCAGGCCGTACGCGACCGGGTGATGACGGTCGTGCTGTGGACGGCGGCCGCGCTGCTGTTCTCCGGCCTCTTCATGGTCGTCGGCTTCACCGGGTGGCGCGGCAAGGAAGCCCTGCCGCACGCCAACTTCTTCACCGAGGACATGCAGGCCTCGGGCCCGCTCGACCCGCTCACCCACGGCGGCATCGCCCACGCGATGCTCGGCACACTCACCATGATCGCCATCGCGCTCGCGATCACCGTGCCACTGGGCCTCGCCTGCGCCGTGTATCTGAATCAGATCCCGGGCCGGTTCTCCAGGTTCGTCCGGACGATCGTCGAGGCGATGACCGCGCTGCCCTCGATCGTCGCCGGTCTGATGGTGTACGCCACCTGGATCCTCGGCCTCGGCATGCAGAAGTCCGGCCTCGCGGCGGGCTTCGCGATCAGCGTGATGATGCTGCCGATCGTCATCCGGGCCTCCGACGTGGTGCTGCGCCTGGTGCCGGGCAACCTCACCGAGGCGGCCGAGGCACTCGGAGCGCCGCGCTGGCGCACGGTGTGGCACGTCGTACTGCCCACCGCCCGCTCGGGCCTCGCCACCGCCGTCATCCTCGGCACCGCCCGCGGAATCGGTGAGACCTCGCCCGTCCTGCTCACCGCCGGCTTCACCGCCGCGCTCAACGCGGACCCGACCAGCGGGCCGATGGTCTCGCTGCCGCTCGCGGTCTTCAACTTCGTCAAGTCGCCCGAGCCCACGATGATCGCCCGCGGCTTCGGCGCCGCCGCTGTCCTGATGGCCCTCGTCCTGGTGCTGTTCGTGATCGCCCGGGTGATCGGCGGGCGCGGCCCCGGTCACCAGACCAAGCGCCAGGCCCGCCGTACCGCCCGCGCCTCACGGCAGGACGTACGGCGCTTCGAGGACCTGCACGCGCCCGGCCTGTCCCTGTTCGAGAGCCCCGGGGGACCGCACCCCACGGGAACCGCCCTGTCCGCCCCCGCCACCGGAGAGACCGACTGATGCGCAGCCACCTCCACACCGCCCTCGGGCGCCTTCGGGCACTCGGGACGCTCGGCGCGCTGCTCGGCGTGATCGCCGCGCTGCTGGCCGGTCCGCTGGCGGCCCCGGCCGCCGCCGACAGCTACACGCCGATATCCGGCGCCGGCTCCACCTGGGCCGAGAACGCCGTCGACGAATGGCGCCGCGCCGTCAACCAGTACGGCATGCGGATCAGCTACGCCGGCACCGGTTCCTCCGACGGCCGCCGTCAGTTCCTCAGCGGCACCGTCGACTTCGCCGTCTCGGACATCCCGTTCCAGACCCACCCGACCGACGGCTCGGCCGCGGAACGGCCCGCGTCCGGGTCGTACGCCTACATGCCGATCGTGGCCGGCGGCACCGTCTTCATGTACCACCTGACCGTCAACGGCAAGCGGGTCACCAACCTGCGCCTGTCCGGCGACGTGGTCACCAAGATCTTCACCGGTGTCATCAAGACCTGGGACGACCCGGTCATCAAGGCCGACAACCCCGGGCTCCAGCTCCCGCACCGCACGGTCGTCCCCGTCGTACGGTCCGACGGCTCCGGCTCCACGGCCCAGTTCACGATGTGGATGGCCAACCAGCACAAGTCGCTCTGGCAGTCCTACTGCCACAAGGTCGGCCGCTCCGGAGCCTGCGGGCAGACCTCGTACTACCCGACCGTCCCCGGCATGATCGCCCAGTCGGGCGACCTCGGTGTCGCGGGCTACGTCGCCCAGAACTACGGCGAGGGCGCGATCGGGTACGTCAACTACTCGTACGCCCTGAACGCGCACTATCCGGTCGCGAAGGTCCTCAACCACGCGGGCTACTACACCGAGCCGACCCCGCAGAACGTCGCGGTCTCGCTGCTCAAGGCGAAGATCAACACCGACAAGAGCTCCGCGGACTACCTCACCCAGAAGCTCGACGGCGTCTACAACGACTCCGACCGGCGCAACTACCCGCTGTCCAGCTACTCGTACATGATCCTGCCCCTGAAGGTGCAGGGCACCTTCACCAAGGCCAAGGGCAAGACGCTCGGCGCGTTCTCGTACTACTTCATGTGCCAGGGCCAGCAGCAGGCGCCCTCGCTCGGCTACTCGCCCCTGCCGATCAACCTGGTGAAGGCGGGCTTCGACCAGATCCGCCGCATCCCGGGCGTGCAGGCCCAGAGCATCAACCTCAAGGGCTGCAACAACCCGACCTTCTCCAGCGACGGGCACAACAAGCTCGCCGACACCGCTCCCTACCCGGCCGCCTGCGACAAGAAGGGCGCCCCGGCCTGCACCACCGGCAGCGGTGGAGCCAAGGCGGGCGGCAGCTCCGGCGGTTCGGGCTCCACGGGCGGCACGAGCGGCGGTTCCACCTCGGGCGGTTCCACCGGCGGTAGCGCGAACGGCGGTACCACCGGCGGGAGTTCGGGCGGTGGCGGCACAGCCGCGGGAGGCGGTACCGGCGGCGGCTCCGCGCCGGTCGTCGACCCGGACACCGGACAGACGCTCTCGCCCGGTACGGGCGGCGGCTCGGGGTCGGGCTCCTCGGGCGGCAACGGCGGAGGCGGCGGCACCGGTGCGGTGAACGACACCATCGCGCTCGCCCAGCCGGTCTCCGTGGCCGGCAGCCAGGGCTGGACCAGCACCCAGACGCTGATGCTCATCGCCGCCTTCCTGGTCCTCGGGCTCGTCCTGCTGCCCACTGTGGTGTCCCGGGCGATCGCCGGGCGCGGCGCCGGCAAGGACGCCGGAGAGGGGCGGAAATGATGAACTCCCGCATCACAGAACCCCGCATCACAGAACCCCGCATCACAGAACCCGGCGGCGCGAGACCCGCGGTGCTCCGCGTCCGGCGGCTGCTCCTGCGCGTCGTCGCCGGAGCAGCCGTGGGCGCCCTCGCCGGCCTCGGCGTGGCCCAGGCGGCCGCCCCGGCGTCCGCCGCGTCCGCCGCGGGCACCACCTCCTCGGCCGTCACGGTCTTCGGCCGAGGCGAGTTCAAGGACATGAAGTTCACCGTCGACCAGACCACCCACCTGACCAGTCAGGCGGTCACGGTCTCCTGGTCGGACGGCACCCCGACCACCTTCGCCGGCACGTCGTTCAACACCGACTTCGTGCAGATCATGCAGTGCTGGGGCGACGACGACGGCACGGTGCCGTCCAACCCGGGCCCCGCGCGCACCCAGTGCCAGTACGGCGCCTCCCCGACCACCGACCGGGGCAGCTGGCCCGGCA
The DNA here is from genome assembly GCF_025399795.1 of Streptomyces rhizosphaerihabitans. Taxonomy (GTDB): domain Bacteria; phylum Actinomycetota; class Actinomycetes; order Streptomycetales; family Streptomycetaceae; genus Streptomyces; species Streptomyces rhizosphaerihabitans. The sequence continues at coordinate 141,388 of NZ_JAODTZ010000022.1, forward strand.
ACGACTACGACGACACCCGCAAGGTCTTCTACAGCGCCGATCCCGCCAACTACGGCCAGGACAACCGGTACGGGGCGGCCAACCCCAACGCCCCGGGCGAGGTGCCCTTCAAGTCCGTCGACGGCACGGTGATCACCTCCGGCACCCAGAGCAACGCCTTCTTCAACCGCAACACCACCAACGAGGTCGACTTCGCCCGCACCGGCGCCGACGGCACCGGCAAGGAGTACTTCGAGGTCCAGACCGCCAACGAGGCCCCGCACCTGGGCTGCGGTCTGCCGGTCACCGCCAACGGCGACACCAAGCCGCGCTCCTGCTGGCTGGTCATCGTCCCGCAGGGCCATCTCGACCTGGACGGCAGCCCGTACGCCGACCACAGTCAGGTCAACGCCGGGTCCCCGGTCTCCTCCACCAACTGGAAGAACCGCGTCGCGATCCCGCTCGGCTTCAACCCGGTCGGCACCAACTGCGCGCTCGGCGCGAAGGAGCGCGCCACCACCGGCAGCGAACTCGCCGCCGACGCGATGACCAGCTGGCAGGCGGCCCTGTGCCCGACCGGCACGGTGTACGGCTACACCGAGCTGGGCGAGCCGGACACCCGCGCCCGCCTCACGAACGACGGCTCCTCCGGACTCGCCTTCACCACCCGCGCCCTCGGAGCCGACACGGGGACCACGGCACCCTCCGGCCCGACGGTGTACGCACCCGTCGCGCTCTCCGGAACGGTCATCGGGTTCACCGTCGAACGCAGACCCAAGGCGGGCGCCCCGGACTCCGTCCGCAGACTCGCGGGCACCAAGGTCGAGTCCGTCGACCTCACCCCGCGGCTGGTCGCCAAACTGCTCACCGAGTCGTACCGCAACTCGCCCTGGGGAGCGGTGCTCGGGGACCGGACGGCCACCGGCTACAACTGGGCGAAGACCAACCCCGCCGGCCTGGCCAGCGACCCCGAATTCATCTCCCTCAACCCCGAGTTCGCGGATCTGTCGGTCTCCGAGACCCCGTCCACCGACACCGACCTGATCACCTCGCTCGGGCACAGCGACTCCGCCCGCGCACTGTGGCAGTGGATCCTCTCCGACAAGGACGCCCGCGGCTTCCTCGCCGGTGCCGCCGACGACTGGGGCACCCGGGTCAACCCGTACTACAGCACCGGCGCGGACCTGAACCCGACCGGTATCGCCTTCGATCCCGCGAGCGCCGACGACTACCCCAAGAGCGACCCCTGGTGCGCGATCCCGCCGGGCACCGACGCCACCGTCAAGCAGTGCATGACCGACTTCCACCCCTACGTCGAGGACATGCACTCCGGCGCCCTGCACACCCGGCGTGCCGACACCCTCTGGAAGTCCAGCTGGGACGCGCTCGCCAACCCGCCCGCATTCAAGAGCCCGGGACCCCAGACGGTCGGCTCCCGCTTCGTGATCACCGTCACCGACGCGGCCTCCGCCGCCCGCTACGGCCTCCAGACCGCCCGGCTGCGCAATACCGCCGGCAAGTTCGTGGGCCCCTCAGCGGTGTCCCTGGCCGCGGCGGCCACCGGCGCCACCGGCACCGGAGCTCCCGAGATCACCCCGGCCACGGCCGACGCGGAGGGCGCCTACCCGCTCGCCCAGCTCATCTACGCGGCAGTCCGCCCGGCCGAGGTCGACGCGGCCGCCCGCAAGGACTACGCGGCCCTGCTGCGGTACGCCACCGGTGACGGACAGACCAACGGTGCCGACCCGGGACTGCTCCCGGCCGGCTACGCCCCGCTCTCCGCCGCCCTGCGCACCAAGGCGACCACGGCCGCCGACGCCCTCGTCCACTACACCGGACCCAGTTCGACGCCCTCCGACGGCTCGGGTTCCGTCGGCGGATCGAACGGCGGCACCACAGGAGGCGGCTCCACGGGCGGCAGCGACTCCGGCGGCGGATCGGGCGGCACCGGCTCCGGCGGCTCCACGGGCGGCGACAACGCCAATGGCAGCGGCGGCGCCACGCCGAGCGTCGGCGCGAGCGGGAAGCCGAGCGCCGCACCGTCCTACGACGGCGGCAAGGCCGTACAGACCACCGCGCTGGGCACCACGCCCGACGACCCGGCCAACTCCTTGCGGTACGCCGTCCCGGTCGGGGCCGCGCTCGGCGCCTTCGCCGGCATCGGGGCGCCGTTCGCCGGTGGCGGCAGGCTGCGGCTTCCGCTGCGCGTCCCGCTGCCCGGCGGCCGTGGAGTGACCATCCCCGCGTTCACCCTGCCCGAGCGGCTGCGCAAGTGGCTGCCTTCCGGGCGGAGCTGAGCTCGCGGAGCGCGGGCCCGCCGGGCCCGCGCTCCCCACAGACGGCCGTCCGCCCCGAAAGGCAGTCGGGGCGGACGGCCCGTACCACCCTGCCAGATCCTCCCGACGTCACGTCGCACACCCTCTGGAGACTCTCAATGCGCACGATGCGCCTTTCGGCGGCCATGGTCGCCGCCGCCGTGGTGTCCGGCACGCTGGCTCTGGCGAGCCCGGCGTCCGCCGACCCCACCCCCGCCGGCACCTTCCGCAAGCTGGTCGGCGTGGGCTCCGACACCACCCAGGACGTGCTCAACGCCCTCGCCGGTGACACGGTCAACGGCAACGCCTACACGGCCACCGCCGTGAAGGCGGCGAGCGGTGCGGGCGTCGCCTCCTACGACGCGATCGAGCCGGGCACAGGCTCCACGACCTCGAACATCCAGACCCGCACGGGCGGCCCGTCCTTCCTGCGCCCCAACGGCTCCGGCAAGGGCCGCCTCGCCCTCAGCATGTCGCTGACCGGAGACAAGTTCCCCGACAGCTCGGGTGTCTCCATCAAGGGCCAGGTCGACTTCGCCCGCTCCTCCAGCGGCCCGAGCACCTCCGGAACCGCCTTCACCTACATCCCGTTCGCGCGGGACGCGGTCGGCGTGGCGGTTCGCGGCTCGGCCCTGAACACGCTGACCGTCGATCAGCTCCACGACATCTACTCGGGCACGCTGACCGAGGTGAACGGCCAGACCGTGCACCCGAAGATCCCGCAGAGCGGCTCCGGCACCCGCAAGTTCTTCCTCGGCGCCATCGGCCTCACCGACGCCACGCTGTCCCCGAACGTCGGGACCGTCCAGGAGAACCAGGCCAACGGCGCCCTCGACGCGGACGGCGCGCTCGTCCCGTTCTCCGTGGGCAGCTGGATCGCCCAGAACAACGGCATCTCCCCGGACTTCAGCACCACCGCGGCCGCCGCCGGCGCCCACCTGGCCGCCGTACAGCTGCCCGGCGACACCGGTGCCACCACCCCGATCGCCACCGTGAACGGCAAGCTCGCCCCGGTCGGCGCCTACTACGAGAACGCCACCTTCGGCCGCGACGTCTACAACGTCGTTCCGACCCGGGCGATCGACCCGGCCGGCATCTTCTTCGACAAGGACCTCTACGACGTCTTCGTCACCAGCGGCACCCACGAGGCGGCCCTCGCCTCCGACGCCGCCGAGGGCGTCATCGCCAAGTTCGGCTTCGTGAACGAGTCCTACAACGGCTCGGTCAACCCCGCCAAGCACGCCAAGCTCGGCGGCCTTGAGGAGTCCGGTGTCGACGCCTCCACGCCGGCCGCGCCGGTCCTGAGCGGCACCCGCGGCGACGCGAGCGTCAGGCTGAACTGGACCGCCCCGTCCGCCACCGGACTCCCGGTCACCGACTACCGCGTGACCCTGACCGGTTCGGACGGCGCCGTCGTGGCCGTCAAGGACGTCCCGGCCGCCACCACGTCGTACACCTTCAGCGGTCTGGCCCTCGGCCACTACACGGCCACGGTCTCCGCCGCCAACCTCAACGGCAGCGGCGCCGTCGCCTCCTGGACCGGCGACATCAAGTACACGACCACCACGAAGGCGACCACCGCGACGACCGCGTACGGCAAGACCCCGAAGGTCGCCGTCACGGTCGCCGACACGCACGGTGTCGTCCCGACCGGCACGGTCACCGTGAAGGAGGGCACCACCACCCTCGGCACGGGCACCCTGGACAGCACCGGCAAGGTCTCCGTCAGCCTCTCCAGCCACCTCAAGGTCGCCAAGCACAGCCTCACGGTGTCGTACGCGGGCAACAGCAAGCTGCTGACGTCCAACGGGACCGTCTCGCTGACCGTCTCGAAGGCGGCCCCGAGCGTCACCACCACGGCGCCGGCCTCGATCAGCCACCTCTCGCAGGCCAAGGTCACCGTCAAGGTCACCGCGACCGGCACCACGCCGACCGGCACCGTCCGCGTCTACGAGGGTTCGCGCGTCATCGCCACCGGCACCCTGAGCGGCGGCAAGGTGACCGTCAAGCTGCCCAAGCTGTCCCGCGGCACGCACACCCTGCACGCCTGGTACGCGGGTTCCACCACGGTGAACTCGAAGAACGGCATCACGTTCAGGATCAAGTCCACCTGATCCACGGCCTGTTGGACCACCCTCTCGCCGGGGGCGCCCAGCAGGGCGCTCCCCGGCGGGGCCCCTTCCGCCTTCCGCCCCACCCGTTCCATGAGTTGAGTGAAGGAGACGTGCCGCCGTGACGGTCGCCGTACAGACCACGCTCGCAACGCCCGCGCCGCGGCCGGGTGTTCGGAGCGTCACCGCCGTCCGGCACCTCGCCCGCGGCGGCCTGCTCACCCTCGCGGCCCTGCTGCTCGGCCTCACCGCCCAGCTGCTGTTCCTCAGCGGCTTCCAGGAACGAGCGGCGCAGCACACCGCGTACGACTCCCTGCGGGCCCAACTGGCCCTGGGCACCGCGCCGGTGGCCCAGACCGACCAGCAGGGCGCCCTGCTCGCCCCCGGCACCCCGCTCGCGCTCATCGACATCCCCGCCCTCCATGTCCACCAGGTGGTCCTCGAGGGCACCGACTCCGGCGTCATGACCGACGGCCCCGGCCACCGCCGGGACACCCCGATGCCGGGGCAGGCCGGCACCAGCGTGCTGATGGGCCGTGCCGCCGCCTACGGAGCTCCCTTCGAGCACCTCGGCGACCTCGCCGACGGCGACACGTTCAGCGTGACCACCGGCCAGGGCAGGGCGAAGTACCAGGTCTTCGGCATCCGGCGGGCCGGCGACCCGGCGCCCGCCCCGCTCGACTCGGGCAAGGGCCGCATGGTCCTCCTCACGGCCACCGGACCGGACTTCATGCCCGGCGGAGTGCTGCGTGTCGACGCCGAGCTGGTTTCCACGCCCGCGCAGACCCCGGCCGCGGTCATCCGCTCCGGCACGCTTCCCGAGGCCGAACAGCCGCTGGCCCGCCCCGGCGGAACGCCGTGGCCGCTGGTGATGTGGCTCCAGGCGCTGGTGGCCGTGGCGGTCGCCGCGGTGTGGGCCTGGCACCGCTGGGGCCGCCACCAGACCTGGATCGTGTTCGCGCCGGTCGTCGCCGTGCTCGGGCTCCAGGTCGCGACCCGCGCCACCGAGCTGCTGCCGAACCTGATGTGACACCGCCGACCGGCCCCACCCCCGTGACCCAGCCGAGCCCGACCCGATCCCGCCATGAGGTGCCCGACGTGACCGATGCGACCGCCGCGCGTGACAGCGCCGCGACCGAGACCGCCCCGACCGACAGCGTGCCGGCCGCCACCGCCGGGACCGGCCGTGCGCCCGCCGCCACCGCCGTCATGGACCCGGGAACCGCCGCGGGTGACACCGTCGCGCTGCCGCCCGTCCCGTCGGACGCGCCCCTCCCGGCCCGGCCGGCGGCCGCCCCCGCGGAGCTCGACGCGCGCGAGGTGTCGGCCTGGTTCGGCAGCCACCTGGTGCTGGAGCGCGTCTCCCTCACCATGCCCGCCGGACAGGTCACCGCCCTGATCGGCCCCTCCGGCTGCGGCAAGTCGACCTTCCTGCGCACCCTCAACCGGATGCACGAGCTGATCCCCTCCGCCGCGATGGCCGGCGAGGTGCTCTTCGACGGCGAGGACATCTACGCCCCCGAGCGGCGGCTGACCGAGGCCCGGCGCCGGATCGGCATGGTCTTCCAGAAGCCGAACCCGTTCCCGGCCATGTCGATCTACGACAACGTGGTCGCGGGCCTGCGCCTGACCGGCACGCGCACGGGCCGCCGGGAGAAGGACGAACTGGTGGAGGAGAGCCTGACCAGGGCCGGTCTGTGGAAGGAAGTACGGGACCGACTCCGCCGGCCCGGCGGCGCGCTCTCCGGCGGTCAGCAGCAGCGTCTGTGCATCGCCCGCGCTCTCGCCGTACGGCCCCGGGTGCTGCTGATGGACGAGCCGTGCTCGGCGCTCGACCCGACGTCCACCCGCCGTGTCGAGGAGACCATCCACGAGCTCGCCGGCGAGGTGACCGTCGTGATCGTCACCCACAACATGCAGCAGGCGGCTCGTGTCTCCCAGCGGTGCGCCTTCTTCCTCGCCGAGCAGGGCACCCCGGGCGGCATCGTCGAGCACGGCCCCACCGGCGACATCTTCGGCACCCCGAAGGACCACCGCACAGCCGACTACGTGGCGGGCCGCTTCGGCTGACCCCGCCCCGCCACCAGCACCGGGCCCTCCCGCGCCGGAC
>NZ_JAODTZ010000023.1 GCF_025399795.1 Streptomyces rhizosphaerihabitans
AGGCGAGCTGGAACGTCACGTCGTGCACGTCGGTGTCATAGGCGTGGATGCGCAGGACGAAGCGCGTGCCGTCCTTGACGTCGGTCGCGACGGTGCCCCACTCGGTGCCGTGCGTGGTGTACGCGTTGTTGTTGCACAGGCTGGTGTGGTCGACGAACACCACACAGGCGTCCAGGAACGCCGCCTCCGGCGTGTTCGCGCCGAGTCGGATGTTGATGTCACCGCACCGCGAGGAAGTGGTGTAGGTGCCGTACTCCTTGGCGGCTCCCTGGTAGTGGTACGTCAGGGTCTTGGCGCCGCCGTAGCAGCTGACCGCGGCGGCCGAGGACTGTGCGGAGGCGGGCGCGACTCCCACTCCCAGCAGCGCGGCCGCGGTGAACAGAACCGAGGCGAACGCCCTGCTTCTGATCATGGTGGTCTCCGTTCGGGTGAGGGGGGTCAGAAGGCGATCTGTATGGTGGCCGAACTGCCTTCAAGGTCCACGCCGTTGGGCACGGTGAACCTGGTGCCGTCCAGGACGTCGGTGGCGATGGTCGTCCAGCTCCGGCGGACTTTGGTCCAGTAGTTGCAGACCCCGGTCTTCTCGAACGTCACGCAGGCGACGACGTAGTCCGCGTCGCCGCCGGTGACGCGCATGTTGATGTCCGTACAGCGGCTGGTGGTCCGGTACGGGCCGAAGTCGCGCACCTCCCCGTAGTGCACCGTGACTGCCCCGTCGTAACAGCTCGTGGCGGCGGCGGTGGTGGCGGCCGAGGCGGGCGCCGGAACGGTGAAGCCCAGGGTGACGAGCAGGGCTACGAGGGACGCGCGTGCGAACCGGTGGGGCATGGGGATGCTCCCCGGTACGGCCGGGATCACCGGTTGGCCAGACGGTCCAGATCGGCCTGGGTGCCGTTGAACACGTCCCCGGTCGCCGGTGCCTGAACGCCCGGGAAAAGTGCGGCGTCGGTGTACTGCCACATCGCCCAGGTCGTCGAGCCGTTCGGAACTGGCGGCTGGGTGATCGACTGGCGGTAGTCCGCGAGTTGCAGCGGATACCGGGCGAAGGCGGTGGTCGAACCCATGCAGTCGTCCAGGAAGGACTTCTGGGTGTAGATGATCGGAGTGCGGCCGAAGGCCGCCTCCACCCGGTCGAGCCAGGCCTTGGCGTCGCTCACCGTGCCGTAGGTGGGGCAGCGCCCACTGCCGTCGTCCATGCGTTCCAGGTCGAATATCGGCGGCAGGTCGCCCGCACGCTGCCCGGTGTACCCGGTCGCCCGCACCGCGGCGATGAACCGGTCGGCCTGCGCGGCACCCGTGTCGGCCGCCGTGCCCGTGTAGAAGTGGTAGGGCGCGACGGCCAGCCCTGCGGCCCAGGCCTCCTGAAGGTCGGTGGCGAGGTATTCGTCGGTGACGTTCATGCCCCGGGTGGCCTTGACCGTCGCGAACTCGGCACCCGAGGCCCGCACGGCCTTCCAGTCGATCGGCGCGCCGCCCGGGTGCTGGTACTTGGCCGTGTCCAGGCCGTCGATCGCGTAGCCGGCCGGGCGCGGTGGCGTGCAGTACGTGTTACGACTGGACCAGTCCACCAACTTCGCCCAGGTGTTCGGGCCCGCCACGCCGTCGGCGCTGAGGTTGGCGCAGTGCTGCAGCTCGATGACCCGGGACGCGGTCCCGCCCCCGAAGTCGCCGTCGATCGTCAGCGGCGGATAGTGGAACGCGTCCATGGCCAGGTTCAGACGGCACTGCAATTCCTTGACTTCAGTGCCCTTCGCGCCCTGTTGCAGTGTGGGGCGCGTGTCGGTGTGGCCGCACACGGTCGTCTGCGCCGTGCTCGACGTGCCCTTGGTCGCACAGGTGTGCGGTTGCGCGGCCCAGGTGTTCAGCGCCGCCCAGGTCTGCGGGCCGAGCACACCGTCCGCGCCCAGCCCGGCACACCGCTGGAACTCCTTGACGCGTGTTTCCGTTCCGGCCCCGAACGAGCCGTCCGCCGCGATCGGCGTGTACCGGCTCGGCTTCGTCGCCAGATCGAGTTCGCACTGCGCTTCGACCGCCGAGTCCCCCGTCGATCCCCGCTGCAGCGTGGGCTGTGCGCTCGTGTGCCCGCAGACCGCGACCGCGGCGGTTGCGGAGGACTGCGCCGCCTGTACCGCCGTCGGCCCGTACAGGGGCAGGGCCGCTGCCACGGCGAGGGTCAGACCCCGCAGAAGCGTCCTTTGTCCCATCTGGTGTTCCCCCTCATGTGAGTCGCCGGGAGGTCCCCGGCAGGGCCATGCTGGCAGCGGTCGTCCTGGAGGCCGGATCCCCTTGCCCGGATTGGGACGCCGGGACAGTCACGCGCCTGTGACCTGCGGGGGCGGGTCACCGATGGGATGAGCACGGGACACGGGCGGCGGAGGCGGAGCACGACGGGGAGGCGCAGCGGGGTGCTGAGTGAGGCGGAAGATGTCCGGTCCCGGGTTTCGGCGGCGCGACGCGGCGGGGTCGGTGGGCGACCGGCCGTGCTTGGCGGACAGGATGATCGTGGTGCTGCCGGCCAGGTTCCGCTCGGCGATCTCCGAAGCAAGGGCACCGAACCGGGCGTTGACGAAGTCCCTTTATTGTGAGGCTTGTCGTCCTAGACTCCCGCCCATGGACGGGATCATCGGTGACGTGGCCACGGCCGTCGGGCTGGTGACCACGCTGGCGTCAACGTACTTCGGCTACCTCGGCGTTCGGCATTTGATTCGACGACGGCACGGCGGTCGGCCCGAGGGGGAACCGGTGGCGCAGCCGTTGTCGGGACCGACCGGATCAGTGGCCGCCCCTGGGGACAACCGCCCTGGCGCGCAGGGTGCGTACGACGTCTTCGTGTCGTACGCGGACACGGAGAGCGGTGCGGCGGAACGGCTGGCGGGGTGCCTGCGGGAGGCGGACGCCTCGGTGTTCCTGGTGCGGTGGGTCGAGCCGGGGCTGATCCCGCTCATGGAGGCCGAACGGGCTCTGGAAGGAGCCGCGTTGGGGGTGCTCCTCTTCGGGCGTACGACGATGGATGACGCCCGGATCGCCGACGAGTACGCGGCGCTCCTCCAGCGCGCGCACCAGGGCGGCCTCCGCTTCGTACCGGCGCCGGTCGACGATGTCACGCTCCCGGCGTTCGCCGCCGTCCGTCAGCCGGTGGACCTGCGCGCCCCCGGCTCCGCCCGGTACGAGGCCGAGGTCGGGCGGCTGATGCGGATCGTGCGTGGACGGCGCCGCGTGCCGGACGCGTGATGCCTCATGCGATCCCTCACCTGACGCCTGACGCCTGACGCCTGACGCCTGACGCCTGACGCCTGACGCCTGACGCCTGACGGACCGGTACAGGCTGCTCCTGGGGGGACGTTCGTGGGGGTGCAGGGAAGCGCGTGCAGGCACCAGGATCCTCGTCCTACCGCATTGGGTGCCCGTAGGGGACCAGTTACGCGAAGGCCGGCCGGAGAGGGGTATTCCGCCCGTACTTTGGTCGCCCGCAGTGGACGGTTCGGTTCTGCCGCGTACCGGGAGTCCGGCGGTCGGTCGAGGAGGTCCGCACGGTTGAACCAGTCCCTCTCCGAGGAATTGCCACCGCCCTACGACGTGTTCCTCTCCTATGCGGCCGACGACGCCGCCTGGGCCAGGACCCTGGCCGAACAGCTGGCCGGGCACGGGCTGTCGCCCTTCCTCGACCAGTGGAGCATCGAGCCGGGCGACATAGTCCTCCACCGAGTGGAGGACGCCCTGCGCGCCTCAGCCCACGGGATCGCCGTGATCAGCCCGGCGTCCGTGCGCGACGCGCGCGCCATGGACGAGTACGCCGTGCTGGCCACCGAGGCCGCTTCGCGCGGCCTGCGCTTCATCCCGGTGCTCCTCGGACATGTGCCCACGCCCCCGTTCGCCGCCCACCGCGTCTGGCGGGACTTCAGCGACGCCACCGGCCGGGAGTTCACGCTGCGGGCCGCCGAACTCGCCGCCGTCATCGCGGACCGCCCCGCCGGGGCGGACGGCTCCCCTTCCCCGGACACCCTCCGCGCCACCCACCCCACTCCGCCCCGGCCGGTCACACCTCCGCCCCGTCCCGCCTTCGTCGTCTGCTACGCCCCGGGTGACGCCACGTACGGCTCGCGGCTGGCCGGGCAACTGCGCGTGGCCGGGCTGCCGGTGTGGTCGACGGACGATCTCCGTCCCGGAGACGCCCACTTCTGGACGATCAGACAGCAACTCCGTCACGCGGTAGCGGTCGTTGTGGTGATGACTCCCCGGTCGCAGGACTCCGACGACGTCACCCGCATGATCCTGGAGGGCCAGGTACACGGGAGGCCCTTCGTGCCCGTACTGCTGGACGGCGACGTCAACTACCACCTGGCCGCCACCTGGTACGTGGACGCCCGCGACGGAGCCCTGCTCGACACGGCGCGACTCGACCTGCTGCGCCAACTGCACGAGGACGTCCGGGAGAACCGCCCCGTGCGGCTTCCCGAGGCGGCACACCGCTTGTCCGGCGGCTCGCGGCGCCCGGTGGTGGCCATGACGGGCTCCGCCGGGCTCGAAAGGCTGCGCGCCCATCTCGCCGAGGACGAGTACGAGCACGCCGACCTGCTCACCACGCGGCTCGTCCTGGAGGCGGCGGGCCGTCTCACGGAGGGCTGGCTGCGCGAACGGCAGGCCAACGGAGTCCCGTTGGACCTGTTGGCCGGCATCGACGCGCTGTGGAACGCGCGTTCCGACGGCCGCCAGGGCTTCGGCCGACAGCTCGCGCAGACCCCCGCCCGTGGCCGACGTGCCCCGCGCTTCACCGAGTTGGGTACGGCCCTGGGCTGGCGCGACGCCCCCGAGGCCCCCGTGCCCCGGCTCTACCGCGATTTCGTACGGCGGTCCGCACCCGTCGGCGAACTGGGCGGACCCAGGGCCGACTTGGAACCCGGCCCGCCCCGGCTCCCCGGATTCTTTCCCACCCTCCGGGATCCCGGACACGAGAACGACCCCGACTGGTACGACCGTTGGAGCTCAACCGTGCTGACTGCGCACGCACGGCTGCGCGAGTGGAAGGCTGCCCGCTGATGCTGATCCTGATGGTGTTTCTACTCCTGCTGGGGGCCGCCGCGTGGGCCGGCTGGGCGGGACGCGTACTGGTGCCCGCCGATCACGTCGGCATCGTCACCCGCCGTTTCGGCCGCTCCCACGACGATCCCGCGTTCAACGAGATCAATCCCGACAGCGCGAAGGGTGTGCACGCGCGCACCCTGCTCCCGGGCGGGTTCCACTGGCGCGCACCGGTGCTGCACACCGTGGAGTACGTCCCCCGCGTACACGTTCCGGCGGAGATGATCGGCCTGGTCACAGCCACGGAGGGCAGGGACCGCACCGACGGGCGCATGCTGGGCCGCCATGTCGAGTGCAACAGTTTCCGGGACGGCCAGGCCTTCCTGCGCGGCGGCGGCGAACAGGGCGTCCAGGTGACGATGCTGGCCGGCGGTCAGTCGTACTACCTCAACACCCGGCTCTTCAAGGTCGAGATGCGCCCACGCACCCATGTGCCGGCGGGCACGATCGGTCTGGTGCAGGCCAAGGCAGGGGCCGTACGGCCGCCGGACCAGCGGTTCGGCCGCCATGTCGAGTGCGACAGCTTCCAGGACGGCCAGGCCTTCCTGTCCGGCGGCGGCGAGCAGGGCAAACAGCTGGCCATTCTGGGCGGCGGTACCTCGTACGCCATCAACCCGGCCCTGTTCGACGTCATCACGGTCGACAACGTGGCCGACTCGAGCGAGGGACTGACCAAGGCCCACCTCCGGGAGATCGCCATCAACGAGGGGTACGCCGGAGTGGTCGTCACCCTGGACGGGACCGAACCCCGGCAGGACGACGAGTCCGGCACGGTGGCCCCGCGGGTGCCAGGCCACAGCAGCTTCCGCCGGCCCTGGGACTTCCTCGCGAACCAAGGACTGCGCGGTATCCAGGCGGAGACGCTGGGACAGGGCACCACGTACGCCCTCAATCCCTGGTTCGTCCGCGTGATGCTGATCCCGACCCGGGTGCTGATCCTCACCTGGCACAACAAGCAGGGCGCCGAGACCGACAACTACGACGCGGACCTCGGGCAGATCGTCGTCAACGTCCAGGGCTTCGACCTGGCGGTGACGCTCTCGCAGAACCTGCAGATCCCGCCGCGCGTGGCGCCGAAGCTGGTCAGCCAGTTCGGCAACGACCGCGACTCCGACCTGGGCGGCCTCGTGAACGACCGGGCCCCCATGAAGCGGTTCGTCCGGGACGTCCTCGGCCTGGCCGTCGCCGGATACTTCGCGGAGATCGCCACGACCAGCTCGGTGCTCGACTTCCTCGCCAGCTACCACGACGTCCGCAAGGAACTCACCGACCGGGTCATGCACGCGCTGGAGAAGTGGGAACTGGGCATGCTGGGCACCACCCTCGGCAGCTTCACCCCCACGGACCCGGTCCTCCTGGAACGCCTCAAGGAGAAGTTCTACGAGGAGATGCGCGGCGAAAACCTCGGCGTGAGCCTGCAGAACGCCAAGCTGGAGGATCTGATCGACAAGTACCGCGCCCGGCAGGAATCCCGGCGGGTCGCCCTCGACCTCAAGGCGGAGGTGGCCCTGCTGGGCCCCGACAACGTGTCGATGATCCGTATCGTGCGGGAGTTCGCCAAGTTCGACGTCCCGGAGTACATCGGCGGCGGCGACATCTCGGCACTCGTCCAGGCCCTCCCCATGACCACCATGCAGGACCTGCTCGCCCGGTTGCGCGAGCTGCGCACGGGCCAGGAGATCGCGGCCGCTCCGAAGCGGCGGGAACTGACCGAGGACGGGACGGAGACGATCGACGCGGACACCGACGGGGTCGAGTACGAGGATCTGGGCGCGGACGCGGACGAGGAACACGACAGGCACGACGGGCACGATGAGGAGTAGCCGACGACGACCGTCTCGGACCCGTCATCGGGCGCCGGAACTCCAGCCTCTCCGACCCCGCGACGGGGCAAGCGGTCAAGGTCCGAGTGCCCGCAGGCTCGCCGACCCGTTCAGCAGAGGTGGCACGACGCTGCGCCGTGCCGACCCGGGCAGGCAGAGGGCCGCTCGGATCCGGGCTGCGGGCAGGTCTGGTGTGGTGGACCACAGCAGGGCGGCCGTGCCGGTGACGAAGGGCGCGGCGGCGCTGGTCCCGCTGAAGGGCTGGTAGCCGCCGCCCGGTGCGGTCGTGAGGACCTGCAGGCCGGGTGCGCGCAGGCCTGAACGGCCGATGCCGATGCCGAGGTTGGCGCCGGGCAGCGGTCCGCCCAGCGGGTCGCAGGCAGTGACCGGCAGCGCCCAGGGATGGGCCATCAGCGGGGCGGGGCCGATGTGGCCGTGGTTTCCGGCGGCCACCACGACGAGAACGCCGCGGCTCCTGGCGTGGTCGAAGGCGTCGTCCAGCGCGCGGCTCCGGGTCAGCGCCCGGCCGCCGGCCCCGAGACTCAGATTGACGATCCACGCCCCGGCCTCCACGACGTCGACGACCGCCGTCGCGAGCCCGTCCGGGGTGAGCACCGGGCAACTGCCGCCCGACGGCGCCTCGCACAACACCGGCCGCAGCAGCAGGGTGCAGCCGGGGCAGAGCGCCGGAGCGGCGGAGCCTCGCCGCGCGCCGAGGATGCCCAGCACCGCCGTGCCGTGCCGGCAGGCGGCGCTGTCCGCGATCCGGCAGGCTGCGGGAGCGCCCGGCAGGGTGGTGATCCGGGCGCCCGCGAGGTCGGGATGACCGAGGTCTCCGGGCCCGTCGACCACTGCGACGACGATCTCGGGACTGCCTTCACCGGCCGTCACGGGCCCCGACAAGTGGGTGAGCTCCGACCACCAGGCGGTCACTGCACGTACTGGGTGATGAGGCCCGCGGGGAGGTTGTGCGGCTGGAGGGCCTCCAGTGCGACCCTGGTTTTCGCTCCGCAGAACGGCTTGCCGGTCGTATCAGTGAGCGCATAGCAGTCGTCCGTCGCGCAGCACTCGTACTGGTTCCAGAAGTCCTTCTCCCCGAAGCACGGCACCAGCCCTTGGGGGCAGTTGTTGGGCGCGGTGCCGTTCTTGATGTTGATCATTTGGTTGACGTCCGTGACGGTGGTGAGTGCCATCATCCGGACCCCGGACACGGCCTGCGCGCCCGTCGAGGTGGTCGCGTACACGCCGATCGCGCGGCCTGTCGCGTGCTCCGCCGTGAGCCTGGGTATCTTCAACTGCCTTCACTCCTAAGTGGTGTTGAAGCACGTCGAGATGCAACGGGTGTCCGTGACGCCCGCACAGGTCTGCCAGCAGCCGACATTGGAGCCGCAGAGGCTCCCGCAGTGGGCGGCGGCCGTCGGGCCGACGCAGCCGCTCAGGCAGGAGACCGTGGCCATCGGCCGGACCCCCGGTGCCGGGCCCGAAGGCGGTCCGGGGGCCGCGTAGGTGAAGGCCGCGGGGCCGATAGCGTGGTCCGCGGTGAGCCGGGGGAGTGTCATCGGGCGGTGCCTCCCGCGTTGAGCAGGCGGGCCATCGGCTGTGCCGTCTCGGCCCGTACGAGGGTGGTCAGGTTGGCCACGGTCCAGACGGGCTCGGTGGCGGGGTCACCGTCGCCCAGGCGCAGGTGGTTGCCGGGCGGTGGCTGGTAGCGGACGGGCAGCAGCGGGCCACCGGGGGTGGCGTAGTCGAAGGCGACGGTCCCGTAGCCCTCGTTCATCCGCCAGTCGGCGGCCAGCGAGTCGGTCACGGCGTTCTGGAAGCCGATCGGCTCGTCGTACATCCCGGCCAGCGCGCCGGCGGTGTCCAGGGCGATCCGGCGTACCCGCAGCCGGGTGAGCATCCCCTGGAACGGGGCGCCGTCCTGGCCGGGGGAGCGGCCCAGTGTGAGAGTGCGCGGTTCGTCGCCGAGCAGCAGCTGTGGGGCGAGGGGGACGACGGCGCTGACGGAGGTGGGGCCGCCGTCGCTCACCAGGAGCGTCAGTTGGGTCGGGTTCGGGCTGTAGACCAGGGCGACGTGGAGCCAGTTCGAGGTCAGCCGGTCGAAGGGCAGTTCGCTGAGGTCCGGCCTGGTGCCGGGCAGGGCGCAGGCCACCTTCCGGCCCGGCCCGTACGCCAGGGAGACCACCGGACCGCTCGCGCCCCGGACGTCGAGGACGGTCTGCGGGGCCTCGGACCCCGCGGTCGGGCCGCCCGCGGTCCAGGGGGCGGGCCCGGGGCTCATCCAGAACGTGACGGTGAAGGCCAGGTCGCTCGCGTTCTGCGCGAACAGGTCGGCGGGAAGGGACGCGGTGGCCAGTTCGCGCCCGCCGTCGAAATACAGCGCCATGTTCAGGAGCGGGGCGAAACGCGGCAGTGAGACCGTGGTCATCCGGCGGTCATCCTTCCCTCGGGTCGGCCCGGTTCAGTTCAGGCACTCGCGGATGCAGCTCAAACCCGCCGCCGGGGCCTTCGACACCCAGCACGCCGGGTCGAAACCACAAGTGGTGGCGAGGGACACCGCGTTGGGGATTCCGCAGCCCAGCAGGCAGGGCACCTTGCCCAGTACGCCGCTGAACACGCTGCCCAGGGTGTCGAGGAAGCCCGTCCCGGCGACCGTACCGGGCGCGGCCGCCGCCGCTGTCCCGGTCGTCGTGCCGTAGGCGGAGTAGACGTGAAGCGCGGGTCCGAGGCCGGCCTCGGCGGTCAGGCGGGGTGTGGTCACGGCGGTTCACTGCTCCCTCAAGGGTGGTCGAAGAAGAGCGCGAGTTCGTTGAGGAGGAACGGGAACTGGCCGGTCACGTCGATCCGGGTGAAGTAGCGCGTGACCTCCTGCGTGTCGGTCTTGGTGAAGAGCAGGATGACGTCCTGGATCCGGCGGGTGCGGGCCAGCGGGTCGGGCTGCGCGGTCACGGAGTTCAGCCGGAAGCCGTTGATCTCCCGTTCGATCACCTTCTTGTACAGCGCCAGGGACTTGAAGGTCAGGTAGTTGATCGCCCGGTGCTCGTCGGTCTGGCCGGTGTTGTCGCTGAGCAGTGTCAGCGTGGCGAAGGCATCGCTCGCCCTGGCGGCGATGAAGTCGTCGGCCGACTGGCTCAGATGCTGGTCCGCGATGTACTGGCCGATCGCGGCGACCAGAGCGGTGTCGTTCCTGATCTCGGCGACGATGCTGTTGACGAAGGCCTGACCGGTGAAGCTGAACACCTGCTCGCAGGCGGCCAGCGGCAGTTGGACGCCGTTGCACATCGACGGCGGCGCGATGCCGCCCACCGAGCCGACGACCAGGGCGAAACTGAGCAGATTCGGCGTGGGCGCCAGACAGGTCACCAGGTCGGTGAGTTCCACCTGGGAACGCGGCTTCAATATATAGAGATCGATATCCCCGCTCTGGAAGATCCAGCACATCTGCCGGGCCAGATAGAGATTCTGCCCCTGGCTGAGAACCGCGAACTTGTCGGCATCGCTGATAGTCAGTGTTTGCGCGGGGGATTTACCCCACGCCTGCATGAATTCTTTTTCGATGTCCAGCGACGGGAAACGCGCGGTCACGGTGCCGATCGCGTAGAGATGTCCCTGCGTCGCACCGCCGCTTCCTCCGCAGCCGCACCCGCCACTCGCGCCTCCCGTGTCCCCGCAGGTACCGCCGCATTCCTCGCAGGCCGGCACCACGACCGGGGGCCCTCCGGAAGGCACCTCCAGCACGGCGCTTCGGGTTGCCGCGTCCACCGTTTCGGTGTGTTCCGCCATGAAGCCGCTACCCCCACAATTCACGAAATGAAATGGGTGATTCCGCGAGCCGGCGACCTCGGTAGAAGCGGAATTTCTGGATCCTCCCTGGTCCGATTCCCGGAAGCCGTCCAGCGGATATTCTCGGGGCATGTCGCAGATGTCAAGGGACGCCGGTTCATGTTTTACGGAAAAGGGGACGAGTCGCGCGGCCGGAGGCTTCGACTATTCCGGGAACCTCCAGGGGAGGAGTACGAACAAGATCCATCGGTACGCTCTCGTCTCGGCCTCTCGCCGCACGGTGGCGGGCGCATCCGCCGGCCACGTTCCGGCGCTCGTCGCCGACGCCGGGCACGCCCGTCGTGCCGCTGGTGGAACAGATCGCGGACGAGGTGTGGCCGCGGCACTTCCAGGGGCGGGATCGTCCACCGGCTGCCGCCGCCGTTGACGCAGGTCACGACGGCCCGGTGCCGGCTGGTGCCGCCGCGTTCCGTGCAGTTGACGTTCCCGACTGTCCCGGAGTCACCGGGCCATGACGTGCAACTCCCGTCGGCCGCCGTCGCCGTGGTGGTCGTCGCGGGTGCGAACAGGCCCACGGCGAGAGGGGGCGAGAAGTTCGCGCAGTGCGCCGGTCACGATGAGTTCTCCCGGGGGCGCAGGTCGCGGGTGGCGATGCGCTGCCCGCCGGTGTCGGCGACGATGAGGTTCCAGGCCGTTCCGGCACCGTCGTCGCCGTCCCACCAGCGCGTGAACTCGTGGGCCAGGCGCCGCACTTCGGGTCCGTCGACTCCAGCGGTGTACGTGGTGGTGACCTCGACGTCGTACTCGGTGGCGTCGAGGTGGACCAATGTGACCCGGGTGACGTGGCGGGCCGAGTCGGCCGCCTCGCTCTTCCGTGCCCAGCTCCCGAAGCGGTGCAGCAGGTCCGCGTCCGGCTCGCGCCGGGTGATGGGGCCGCTCGGCGCGGTGGGGGTGCTGTTTCCGGTGCCCTGCTTGCAGCCCAGGATCCATGCTCCCCGGTCGAGGTCCACCACCGCCGTGGGCTTCGCGGCGAGGGAGCGGCGGACGCACCCGCCGTTCACCTCCCGCACCGCTGCGCCCTTGCCGCCGTCCTCGAACAGCCGCTTTCCCACGGCGAATCCCGCGTCGTACGCCTGCCGGTATCCGGGCGCGGACGCGGCCGGCCGACCGGTCCCGTCGGACGGCGCCGCCGACGGCCGGGAAGCGTCGCCCGTGGAACCGCACGCGGACGCGGCCAGGCACGTTCCTACGATGAGACCGAGCGCGCGGGCCCGGCCCATGGAGCCGATGATGGGGTGAGGTGTCATCGCCATATCGGGGCAGATGCCTTTTCCGGGCCTGGGGTTGCTCGGCACGCGCCCGGGCGTCCTCTGTCAGCTGAAGCTGTACGGAGGGAGCGGACCGTCGAGCCGGAAGTCGAAGCCCTCGCCCATCTGGTGGGCGAGGCTCAACTCCGTTGCGAGGAACAGCTCGTCCTGCTCCTCGTTCACCAGGAAGGAGACACTGAGGAAGTCCGCCCCGTCCGGTTGAGCGGCGTCGATCTCCCGGGCGAACGGACGAAGCGCCTCGATCACTCCCGACGCCAGGGCCTCCTGCCGTGCCCGCGTTTCCACCGCGACCAGTTCGCCGAGACGCGGTGCCGCGGTGGGGTCCGCCGTGCCGTCGCGGACCCGGTCGTTGAGCCGTCGGGCCGCCTCCGACTCCGAGAGGATCTCCCGCAGCAGCATCTCCTCGTCCTGCGACGCCTTGAGGTTGTACTCGACGCATCCCTCCAACCGGCCCAGCCGGTCGGCGAATTCGTCCGCCCGCGTCTCCAGCGCCGACCGGACCGCTTCGTCGTCCGGGGCGGTGCAGCCGAACTTCAGGGGCAGTACGGTGCCGTCCGCCATCAGGCGCTTCTGGACTTCCTGATGCGCGTCGATGTCCCGTTGTCCGAGGGGCAGTTCACCCGGCGCGTCACTCACCACCGCGCAGAGCGGGCCCGCGCTCACCGTACGCAGCCGGGCGGGCGATGTGCCGACACCGTCGAGATCGTCGAGGCGCAGTGGATGGTCCTTGAAGGTGATCGAGTAGACGTGTACGGCCATGGCTCACTCCTCCGCGTGAGACGCGCTGCTCTCCCGCTGGGAGGAGCGCCGGGCCGGTCGCCGACCTTGCACGACCGTCTCCTCCGGCCCCCGCCGTTCCCCTGGCCCGCCTCTCGCCGCAATCCCGGCCTGTCACTCCTCGGAACCGCCGCGTCGACGGCATCGGAATGGCGTCCAGGGCTCCCTCGGGCATGCCCCGCTCCCGATTCCACGGAGCGGCCGACGAGGCGGGTCGGCATGGACGGGGCTATTCCCGGAACCCGGTGCCGCCTCCGGCCTGCGGAACCGCCGTCACGGTGCCTCCCTTCACCGGCTGTGATGTCTCAGCGCCGGTCGACCTGCCCGTATGGGGCGCGGCGCCCGTCGGGGCCGGTCTGATGACCGTTCGGCGGGTTCTGCCGTCGCAGGTGTCTCCGGTCGTCACGGTGGACACCGCAACATGCGGTGGAACGCCCGATACCTCCGATACCATCATATAGGCGCTATTTGTAGCATCAGGTAAGGCGGACTCCTCATGAGGCCGTCTCGTCGGATCACGCGGCCCGGGGGAGTCGCGGGCCGCGTGATCCGACGGCGACCGATTCATGAGGGGTACTGCTCATGCGGGGCACTCCCAAGATCGTGTGCGCGATCCCCGAGCCGCCAGGTGTGATGATCCCTAGGTTTCGTCCTCCATGCGGATCACCCTCCTGAGGTCCTCGTGCGCCTTGCCGGGCGCGCCTTCCTGCGCTTCCGGCAGCGCCGCCGCGATGGCGTCCAGCTTGCGCTGGATCGCCCGCTCGGACCGGAGTTCGGTGTTCTTCAGCAGGGCGAGGAGCAGCAGCGTCACCGCGGTCATCGTCTCGCCGGCAAGGAGGAGCCATTCCACGGCGAGCCCTGCGATGTGCGCTGCGACGGTGAGAGAGACCAGCCCGACGCAGACCACGAAGAAGACCGGCGAGCTGGTGAACCTCGACCCGGACTCGGCGAGCCGCTCGAACCTGCCGCGTTCGTCGCCACCGCGGTCGGCGGGATGCTGAAGAGTCACGTTCAGTGCTTGGTCCAGCTGCGCACGCGCGCCGTGGTCTTCTCCGTCATCTCCTGGGCCTTGCCGCGCAGTTGCTCGCGGCGCCCCGCTCGTTGCACCGACGTGTCGCCCAACGCCTTTCCGACGGACTCCTTCACCTTGCCCTTGAACTGTTTCGCCTTCGCATTGCCCTTGAACATCGTCGTCGCCGTCCTCTCGGGCGCTCCGTGCCGCGACGCGGCAGGCCACGCCTCTCCTCCTCACCGTGTGGCTTCGCGGACGGCATCGCAAACCGGCCATGTCCGTCCGCGCCCGACACCTCGCGGTGTGCGGGCGGGTTTCCCCGCGCGGCCGAGGGGGACCCGATGCTGACAGCCCGGAGCCGTAGGAGAGGCCGGACCCGCCGGGTCCGAACGCAGAAGAAGCGCTGAGTAACCGGGGCCGAGCAGAGAAGGAAGATGAAAGCCGTGACCGCGGACATCGGTAGCAGGACCACCACACGACCCGAGACGGGATGGGCCATGGCGCGGCGTCGGCGCGAGAGCGGTCCGCGGACCTGTGTTCCGGCGACGGCCGACCGAACGGCCCGCACGGAGCGGTTCGCCCCCGAGTGGAACATCGTGAGGGGTGAGGACTGACCAGCCGTCACCTCGGCTCCGTACGTGCACCTCGGCTCCGTACGAACGCGGGGCCGGCGCGTTTCGGGCACCCGCGTCCCGGCACCCGCGTCCCGGCATCCGCTAGGGAGCGGTGTCCGTCTCGGAGCGCAGTCGGCGGACCTCGTCCTCCGGGGGGCGACGCACGTCCTCGTCCGGCATCCGCTCCGGCATGTCGTTGTCGGGAATCAGGTGGCCGGCCGCCTCCTCCGCGGAGGCCCCGCCGCCGTCGGAGCCGACGTCCTCGGCGATCATGTCGTGCTCGGCGTCCTGATGGGCGCCCTCGTCGAGGGCCAGGATCCGGTCCGCACGGTCCACGCCCACCTCGTCGTCCGGGAGTTCGCCTTCACCATCCTCCAGGCCGCCCGTGCTGTCGTCTTCGTCGGGCTCCTCCAGTGCCGGATCCGTCCGTTCCTCGGCCAGTTTCTCGGCCAGGCTCTCCCCTTCGCGCTGCTCGCGCGCCGTAGTGCCTCGATGCTCCACGGCGAGCGGGCGCTCGGGCGGTGACCACCCTTCGTCGAAGGGATCCGAGCCCCGGTCCTCAAGGGTGTCCTCCGGATCGAGGATGCCCTCGTCCTCGCGGACATCAGGGCTTCCCGGCTGGTAGACCTCATCACCCATGACGTCGTCCTCGCTCTGGCTGCCCAAGACGGGCGTGACCCTCCGGACGGATCGAAGTGTCATCGGCCCATGTATCCAGGCTGGCCCAGCCCACCCATTCCGGCACGCCGGAGCCGCACATGACCACGGAGGGTCACCGAGCGACAGGGTACCGATCCTCGATCTTCACGTTTGGCGCGGGCTGGGCGGGTCACTCGATCCCTGACACCCGAAGTCGATCGTGATGGGGAAGTGAGACATCGTGGGTGGCGAGCAGAAGGCCAAGGCCAAGATGGAGCAGGCCAAGGGCAAGACGAAGGAAGCGGCCGGACGCGCCGTCGGCAACGAGCGGATGACCGCCGAGGGCCGGGCCGAGAAGGCGAAGGGCGACGCGCGGCAGGCCAAGGAGAAGACGAAGGACGTCTTCAAGGGCTGACAGCTCACGCTGAAGGAGTCGGTGCGGTCGTTTGCCGTTTCGACCGAACACCGTGGGGCCCGTTCCGGAGAACGGGCCCCACATCCATGCGCCCGTCACGTCCATGTGCCCGCCACGCCCAAGCGGCCCGTCACGTCCATGTGCCCGCCACGCCCAAGCGGCCCGTCACGTCTATGCGCCCCACGCCCAAGCGGTCCGCCACGTCCATGCACCCGCCACGGTCATGCGCTCGTCACGTCCATGCGCTCGCCACGCCGGTGCGGCCTGCCGCGGCCATGGGCCCAAGATGCCCGCACACCCACCACTGCAATGGGCCCAGCGCGGCGATGCGCCCACCACAACCATGTGCCCGCTACGACGCCCGCCCGCTTCTCGCGGTGGGCCGCGCTGCGGAGCCCCGCCTCTCGCGGTGAGCCGCCGGGATCCCGTGTTGCCGGATGCCCACACGGGCCGAAGATGGTGGGGGAGCGGCGGAGAGGAGCCCCCTGGCGTGGGACCGGACACGCACGCAGACGCACGCGGGGACAGGATGCCGGCGGCGGCCGAGGGGGCCGATCCGCGGCGATGGCGCGCCCTGTGGGTCACCCTGGCGGCCGGGTTCATGAGCCTGCTCGACGTCACCATCGTCGCGGTGGCCCTGCCCTCGATGCAGCGCGACCTGCACGCCGGCGCCCCGTCCATCCAGTGGGTCGTCTCGGGCTACGCCCTCACCTTCGCGCTGGTCCTCGTGACGGCCGGACGGCTGGGCGACGCCGTGGGCCGCCGGCGGATCTTCCTGTCCGCGCTCGCCGCCTTCGTCGTGTGCAGCGCCGCGGCGGGCGCCGCCCCGACCATCACGCTCCTCATCGTGGCCCGACTGGCGCAGGGCGTGGCCGCCGGCTGCCTCGCACCGCAGAACTCCGCCCTCATCCAGCAGATGTTCCGCGGAGCCGAGCGCGGCCGGGCCTTCGGGCTCTTCGGTGCCACGGTCGGCATCTCCAGCGCGGTGGGCCCCGTGGTCGGCGGGCTGATCCTCATGCTCGCCGGCGGGCCCCAGGGCTGGCGCTGGATCTTCTACGTGAACGTACCGGTCGGAGCCGTCGCCTTCCTGCTGGGTGTGCGTCTGCTGCCCAAGGTCGCACCGGGCCGCCGCGAGCGACTGGACCTGCGAGGCGTCCTGCTGCTCGGCTGCGGTGTGCTCGCGATGATGCTTCCGCTGGTGCTCGCGGAGTCCGGCGGAGTACGGAAGCTGTGGTGGCTCTTCCCGGTGGGGCTGGTCCTCCTCGTGGCGTTCGCGCGGTGGGAGCGGCACCTGGCGGCGGGCGGCGGTCAGCCGCTCCTGCATCCCCGCCTGGTGACGAGCACGCGGGGCTACGCGGTCGGAGCGGCCATCGCCGCCCTGTACTTCGTGGGGTTCAGCGGAGTGTGGCTGGTGTTCGCCCTCTACTACCAGAACGGTCAGGGCTACTCTCCCCTGCGCTCAGGACTCGCCGTGACCCCATTCGCCATCGGTTCGGCCGCGGCGGCCGTGGTGGCCGGGCGGCTGGTGGAGCGGTTGGGGCGGCTGCTGACCGTCTGCGGTCTGGCCGCGGTCGCTGCCGGACTGGGCGGAGCGGTGCTGGTCCTGGGCCTCGCTCCCGGCGACACCGCCCTGTGGTTCGCGGCTCCCGTCCTGTTCGTCGGCGGTCTGGGCAGCGGCTGCGTCATCTCGCCCAACGTCACGATGACACTGCGGGACGTGCCGGTGCGGATGGCGGGGGCGGCCGGTGGCGCGTTGCAGACGGCCCAGCGGCTGGGCGGCGCCGTCGGTACGGCCGCGCTGCCGGGGCTGTTCTACGTGGTGCTCGGCACCGGCCGTCACGATTACCGCTCCGCCGTGGTGATCGCCATCGGCTCCGGGATCGTGTTCATCCTCGGCGCCCTCGGTCTCGCCGTTCACGACTGGCTGCGCGACCGCAAACCCCAGCCTCCGCCCTGCCCACCCGAACTGTCGCACGGCCACACCCACGCGAGTCAGCCCTGAGGGACGGCCCGCTGCGGGCCGATCCTCGGAGGGCAGTGTCCACCGAGGATCGGCCGATCAGCCGAGTAACCGATCAGCGGAGCAGCTGACCAGCTGAGCGTCCGGCGGCCCGCCGAGCGCACTCTTCTCCGCCAGGAGGCATCCGGACGCCGGGCCGCACGCGTCAGCGATGGCAGCCGCGTTCACAGCTGTCTCACAGGGGCCGAGAAGGTCCGACCGGGGTGATGAACTCGCAGTAGGCAATGGTCAGTTCAAGCCGATCTCTTGTCGCCTTCATGACAAGACCATCGGCGGGATGTCACTCTGCTGTCGAACATTCACGCTTCGTTCACACCCCCCACCCCTCATCCCTCACCAGCGCACCCGCGTCAACGCATCCGTCACCCTCGCGGTGCGCACGCTCATGATCCGCCCCTCATGATCCGCCCCCTCACGATCCACGCGCCGCCGAGTCCGCGAGCGCTTTCGTGCGGGCACTTTCTGCGGCGCTCCTTCCAGTCCAGCTCTCCGCGGACCGGCCGTATCCCGTCGGTCCGGTCGCCCAGGGTCTCCACCCGGGCCAGCCCCCGCAGAAGGAGATGACCTTGAACCGGCAACACCCTTCCGCCCGTCGGCGCAGACGCGCCGCAGTCCTCGCCCTCACCACCGCGAGCTCGTTATTGGCCCTCGCCGTCCAGCCGGGCTCCGCGTCCGCCGCCTCCGCGGACCCCGTTCCCGCGAGAAGCGTTGCCAAGATCGTCGCCCAGCCCCGGGCCGGTGCCGCCCAGATGCCGCTGTCGCCCGCCAGACGCACCGCCCTCGTCAGGAGCGCCGCAGCGACGGTGGGCACCACCGCGAAGCGGCTCGGACTCGGCACGCGGGAGAAACTCGTCGTCAAGGATGTCGTCCAGGACGTGGACGGTACGACCCACACGCGGTACGAGCGCACCTTCGCGGGACTTCCGGTGGTCGGTGGTGATCTGGTCGAGCACCTGAAGGACGGCCGGAGCACCGTGTCCGAGGCCGGTCGGGCCACCATCGCCGTGCCGAGCACCAAGCCGAGGATCGCCGCCGCCGAGGCCGCGGCGAAGGCCCTCGCGGTGGGCAGGAAGGCGGCCGTCGGGCGAGCCCGGGTCGACGGGGCACCCCGGCTCGTCGTCTGGGCCGCGGGCACCCGCCCGGTCCTTGCCTGGGAGTCGGTGATCGAGGGCTTCCAGCACGACGGCACACCGAGCGAACTCCATGTCGTCACCGACGCGGCCACCGGCAAGGTCGCCTCCCGGTACGAGGGCGTGGACACCGGCACGGGCACGGGCCAGTACGCGGGCACGGTGCCGCTCTCCACCACGCCGGCCGGATCGACGTATCAACTGGTCGACGCCGACCGTGCGGGCCACCGCACCTACGACCTCAACCAGGGAACCTCGGGCACCGGAACGCTCTATACGGATGACAACGATGTCTGGGGTGACGGTACCCAGAGCGACCGGCAGACCGCCGGCGTCGACGTCGCCTACGGAGCGGCAGCGACCTGGGACTACTACAAGGACGTCTTCGGCCGTAACGGCATCCGCAACGACGGTGTGGCCGCCTACAGCCGGGCCCACTACGGCAACAGCTACGTCAACGCCTTCTGGTCCGACAGCTGCTTCTGCATGACCTACGGCGACGGCTCGAACAACGCCAAGCCCCTGACGGCGCTGGATGTGGCGGCCCACGAGATGAGCCACGGCGTCACCAGCGCCACCGCGAACCTGACGTACTCGGGAGAGTCCGGCGGGCTCAACGAAGCGACGTCGGACATCTTCGCCGCGGCGGTGGAGTTCCACGCGAACCTCCAGGCCGACGTGCCCGACTACCTGGTCGGCGAGAAGATCGACATCCGCGGCAACGGCACGCCGCTGCGCTACATGGACAAGCCCTCCAAGGACGGTTCCTCCCGCGACTACTGGGACTCCTCGCTGGGCGGCATCGACGTCCACTACTCCTCGGGGCCGGCGAACCACTTCTTCTACCTGCTCTCCGAGGGGAGCGGCCCGAAGACCGTCAACGGCGTGTCGTACGACAGCCCGACCCACGACGGCCTGGCCGTGACCGGTATCGGCATCGAGAACGCCGCCCGGATCTGGTACCGCGCGCTGACGACGTACATGACGTCGACGACCGACTACGCCGGTGCCCGGGTCGCCACCCTCCAGGCCGCGGCCGATCTCTTCGGGGCCTACAGCGGCACCTATCTGGCCGTGGCCGACGCCTGGGCGGGCATCAACGTCGGTGACCGCATCGCCCTGGGGGTCAACATCGCCCCGGTCGCCGACCAGACCTCGGGGGTCGGCCAGGAGGTGTCCCTCCAGGTGAACGCGTACACCACCAACACCGACGCGAGCCTGACCTACGCAGCCACCGGCCTGCCGGACGGTCTGGCCATCAGCGACACCGGACTGATCTCCGGGGTCCCGACCACGATCGGGACCAGTGACGCGACGGTCACGGTGACCGACAGCACCGGCGCGGCCGTGTCGGTGGCCTTCCAGTGGCGGATCGCGAACATCTACGCCAACAGCACCCGGGTGGACATCCCCGACCTGGGGGCGGCGGTCGAGTCGCCCATCACGATCACGGGCCGGCCCGGCAACGCCTCGGCGGCCACCGAGGTCTACGTCAACATCATCCACACCTACCGCGGTGATCTGAAGGTCGACCTCGTCGGCCCCGACGGCACCGTGTACTCGCTGCTGAACCGCAGCGGCGGTTCGGCCGACAACGTGGACCAGACGTTCACGGTGGACGCCTCGGCGCAGCCGGTCGACGGCACCTGGAAGCTGCGCGTCCAAGACCTCGCGTCGATCGACGTGGGCTACATCCAGCAGTGGCGGATCACGCCCTGACCCAGGATCGAACCGTGCCCGTCCGGACCGCTTTCGCGGACCGGACGGGCTTGCTGTTTGTGCCGAGTGCCCGCGGTCGTCCCGCCGTTGCGGCGGCAGGCGTCCCCGGACGCTCGGCTTCTGTGCGTCCTCGGCTGTTTGTCCTCGATCGTGAGTTTCGTGATCTTCCCGAACGCGGGTTCCGTGACGGGCTGCCCGGGTGTCCCGCGCCCCTCCACGCCCTCCCGTGTCTTCAAGCCTTGACGGATCCGAGTGGCCTCCGGTCCGTCCGTGACGCCCCCCGTCCAGGTCAAACCCCATGAAGTGGCCCACCAACGGGGCCTCCGTGCGTACGAGTTGAAGAAACTCGTGTCGTGGGACTTGCCACCTTGATGGTTCATTACTTAAATCAAAGCGTGAACTAAGAGTGCCGGAAGGCCAGTTCATACCCCTCCCTCTCACATGGCAGAGCTGTGTCCTCAGCTCCCGATTCAGTGTGTCCGCTCCGCTCGTCACCCCACCCGCATGGAGTCACGGCATGAAACTCAGAACCCTGGGTGTCGCGCTGGCCGCAATGGCCGCGCTCATCACCCTGCCCTTGCAGAGACCGGCCGCCGCGGCCGATCTCCCGCTGTCCCAGGGCAAGACGGCAACGTCGTCCTCGGACGAGAACGGGGGCACTCCCGCCGCCTACGCCGTCGACGGCGACACCGCCACCCGGTGGTCCTCGGCCGCCACGGACACCCAGTGGCTCCAGGTCGACCTCGGCGCCTCGGCCACGATCACCAAGGTCGTCCTCAACTGGGAGGCCGCGTACGGCAGTGACTACCGCGTGCAGACGTCCCCGGACGGCAGCACCTGGACCGACATCAAGACCGTGACCGGCGGCGACGGGGGCACCGACACCCTCGACGTCTCGGGCCAGGGCCGCTACGTACGGATGTACGGCGTCCACCGTGCCACCCCGTACGGCTACTCCCTCTGGGAGTTCCAGGTGTTCGGCACCAGTGGCACCACCACGCCCGCGACCTGTGACGCGGCCAACGCGGCGCAGGGCAAGACGGCCACCGCCTCCTCCATCGAGAATGCGGCGAGCCCGGCCTCGGCCGCCTTCGACGGCAACACCGGAACGCGCTGGGCCAGTGCCTTCTCCGACCCGCAGTGGGTCCAGGTCGACCTGGGCGCGACCCGCGACCTGTGCCGGATCGACCTCAACTGGGAGGCGGCGTACGGCAAGGCCTTCCAGGTCCAGGCCTCCACGGACGGCCAGAACTGGACCAACCTCAAGACCGTCACCGACGGCACCGGGGGCACGGCCTCCTACGACGTCTCCGGCCAGGGCCGCTACGTACGGATCTACGGCACGACCCGGGGCACCGCGTACGGGTACTCCCTGTGGGAGGTCGCCGTCCACACCGGTACGGGAACCGGCACCCCGCCCGTGCAGGGCGGTGGCGACCTCGGACCCAACGTCATCGTCGTCGACCCCTCGACGCCCGATCTGCAGGCCAAGTTCGACCAGGTCTTCGCCCAGCAGGAGTCGAACCAGTTCGGCGCCGGCCGCTACCAGTTCCTGATGAAGCCCGGCACCTACAACGGCATCAACGCCCAACTCGGCTTCTACACCTCGGTGTCGGGTCTCGGCATCAACCCCGACGACACCCACATCAACGGTGACATCACCGTGGACGCGGGCTGGTTCAACGGCAACGCCACCCAGAACTTCTGGCGTTCGGCGGAGAACCTGTCGATCACCCCCTCCAACGGCACCGACCGCTGGGCGGTGGCACAGGCCGCCCCCTTCCGCCGTATCCACGTCCAGGGCGGCCTCAACCTCTCCCCGAACGGCTACGGTTGGGCCTCCGGCGGCTACATCGCCGACTCCAAGATCGACGGCACGGTCGGCCCGTACTCCCAGCAGCAGTGGTACACACGTGACAGCTCCGTCGGAGGCTGGACCAACGGCGTCTGGAACATGACCTTCACGGGAGTCCAGGGAGCACCGGCCACGAACTTCGACTCCGGCCCCTACACCACCTTGGACACCACCCCGGTCTCCCGCGAGAAGCCCTACCTCTACCTGGACGGCAGCACCTACAAGGTGTTCGTGCCCTCCAAGCGCACCAACGCGCGTGGTGTCTCCTGGCCCAACACGGCCGGTACGTCCATCCCGCTCGACCAGTTCTACGTCGTCAAGTCCGGCGCGACCGCGGCGACCATCAACGCGGCGCTCGCCCAGGGCCTCAACCTGCTGTTCACCCCGGGGGTCTACCACCTCGACCAGACCATCAACGTGACCCGGGCCAACACCGTCGTCCTCGGTCTGGGCCTCGCGACCATCGTGCCGGACAACGGCATCGACGCCATGCATGTCGCGGACGTCGACGGAGTCAGGCTCGCCGGATTCCTCATCGACGCCGGCCGCTCCAACTCCGACACCCTGCTCCAGATCGGCCCGTCGGGCTCCTCGGCCGACCACTCCGCCAACCCCACCACGATGCAGGACGTGTTCGTCCGGATCGGCGGCGCGGGCCCCGGCCTCGCCACCAACTCGGTCGTGGTCAACAGCGACGACGTCGTGATCGACCACACCTGGCTGTGGCGCGCCGACCACGGCGAAGGGATCGGCTGGGACACCAACCGTGCCGACTACGGCCTCGTGGTCAACGGCGACGACGTCCTGGCGACCGGCCTGTTCGTCGAACACTTCAACAAGTACGACGTGTTGTGGAACGGCGAGAACGGGCGCACGATCTTCTTCCAGAACGAGAAGGCGTACGACGTGCCCAACTCCGCCGCCATCACCCATGACGGCATCGTGGGATACGCGGCCTACAAGGTCGCCGACTCCGTCGCCGTGCACGAGGCATGGGGTCTGGGAAGCTACTGCAACTTCACCACGGACCCCTCGATCGTCCAGGCGCACGGCTTCCAGGTCCCTGTGAAGACAGGGGTCAAGATGCACGACATCCTGGTGATCTCCCTGGGTGGCAAGGGCCAGTACGCCCACGTCATCAACAACACCGGCGCACCCACCTCGGGGACGGACACCGTCCCGTCGAAGGTCACGCAGTTCCCGTGACGTGACCTGAACGGCGCCGACTGACAGGCACGCGGGTGCCGGTGCTCCACCCCGTTGAGGGGGAGCACCGGCACCCGTGAGTCGTCGGTGGCGGGCCGGACCCGCCGGCGCCGTCGTGCGCTCAGGCGGAGCGGTGTCCCGAACGGGAGTCCAGCGTGGCTCCCGTCGTGTCGAGCGGCGCGTCGAGAGGCAGGTCGTGAGCCCGGGGTGCTTCCCTGTCCGGCGGTCCGGCCGATCCGGCCGGTCCCATCGGCTCCACCAGGGCGGCGTGGGCGAGGAGGCGACGGGCCAGTTCACGTGCCTCGGCGGGGGTCAGGGAGGCCCAAACCCCGTGCTCGTCGCCCTGGTCGGGGCCCACGTCCAGAGTGACGCGGCCGATCGGCCGGTCCGGCGTGGCCAGCCGCAGCTCCTTCACGGAGATCCTGCGGCCGCAGGAAGTCACCAAGGGCAAGTCGCCCGGCTCACCCGCCCCGGCCCCCTGTAGCCGCCGTTGTCCGGACGCCATCATCGCTCTCACGCCTTTCCACGAACAGAGCCGCCGGGCGGCCCACCGCACCAGGTGACACTCCGCGTCCCGGCACCAGCCGGGCTATTCAGATCAGCGTCGAGCGGTACGGGTTTGTTCCCCGTCTCCGACCGTCACGCGCCCGCGCAACCGGTCGCGCCGGGCCGCCTGTCGGGCCCGTGCGTCTCGAACGCGCGGTGGTGTTCACGCGTTTGACGGAATCCGGTGGTCGCGAGTCCGGCGCCGCTGGATCCGCGACCGGTGACCGGTCGGGTCAGCGGTGGGCGGAACCCTTGGGGCGCAGGGCCCCGAGGCGCTCCAGGAGCAGGCCCTCCCTGGTGGACCAGGGGGAGATCTCCACGCTCGTGGCCCGGCAGGCCTCCATCAGGGCCTCCGCGACCAGCGCCCCGGCCAGTGACTGCCCGGCCCGGTGACGTGAGATACCGGGCAGCCGGCCGCGGCCCGCGGACCCGTTCTTGGCCAGCACGCCGACCGCGGCCCGTACGTCGTCAAGGGTCAGCCGCTGCGGGGCACCGGAACGGTCGCGGCCGGCGTTGGTGGTGTAGCGGGCGAGCTGGGTGAAGGTCTTGGAACAGGCCAGCACGCGCCCGTCCGGCTCGGCCCTCGGCAGGTCGGCCACCTCGGTGAGGCGGTCGCTCAGGTGGTCGCGTACCTCGGCCAGTCGCCGCTTCGAGGACACGGCCTCCCCGAGTTTCCAGTCGCGGGTGACCGTCCGGGCGCCCAGCGGCAGGGAGAGGACCGTACGGGGCTGCTTGGCCGTGCCGGACGCGATCTCCACGGTCCCGCCGCCGATGTCCAGCACCAGCAGGGAACCGGCCCGCGTGCCCGCCCAATGGCGTGCGGCCACATAGGCCAGGCGGGCCTCCTCCTCGCCGGACAGCACCCGCAGCCGGGTGCCGGTGGCGTGGGCCACCTGGGCGAGGACCTCCTCGCGATTGGGCGCGTCGCGAATCACCGACGTGGCGAAGGCGTACACCTCCGGCAAGGACTCCCGGTCCTCCGCGAGTGTTTCGGCCACGGCCCGCTGCACACTGCGTACGCCTGATTTGCCCAGCCGTCCCGTGGCGTCGAGCGTCTCGTGCAACTGGAGCCGTACCTTTCGGGACAGCACGGGCTCCATGTCGACCCCGGCGCGTCGCCGCGCCACGGTGAGCAGCGCGCTGTGACATCCGACGTCTAGTACACCTGCCTGCCGCACTGTGTTAACCACCCGTTTTCCTGCCGAAGGAGATCTGCGAACTCACCATTGTCCCGCAAGGCGGCCACTGTGACGCGACACGATTTCGTTTCGGCTCTTCAGGGCGCTCTTCAGGGTGCCACGGCGACTCCGCGCGGCTGCCGACGGCGACTTCGCACGCACTACCGTGTTCCCCGCTGTCGCACGGGTGACGGGGCTCGGTGTCAGGTGACCGGGTGGCTCAGATCACTGTCCGGCGTGTCGGCCAGGGTCACCACGGCGGTGATCCGCTTGCCCACGGGTTCCCGGTGCATCTCGAAGGCGTGGCACACGGCCATCACGATTTCCAGCCCGTGCTGGCCGACCCGGCCCGCGTCGGCGGCCCGCGCCACCGGAAGGGTCGGGTCGGAATCCCAGACGGTCGCCTTCACGGCGCCCTGGTCGACCTCCAGCGACAACAGGCAGGGTCCGGCCGCGTACTTGACCGCGTTGGTCACCAGTTCGCTGACGACCAGGGGCACCATGCCCATCACCCGTCCGGAGACGGGCAGTCCGGCGACCGCCTGCACCCGCGTCAGGAAGTCACGGGTGAACGCCCGCGCCTGAGCGATGCACGCGGAGTCACCGTCGTACGCGACGGACGCCTCGATGAGTGCACCCCGCTGTTCTTGCTGTCCCGCTTCGCTCACCCGTCGGCCCATACGATCCGTCCCGCGTCCACCCTCTTCGACGTTCGGCGTCTGCCCCGGAAACGCCGCTTCACTCCACCCGGCCGCGTCATCGTTCGCCGGGGCCCGCCGCCGGGTCCCGGCACGGTCAGCCGTCGGCGATCGTCACGGTGACGGGGGTGCCGGCCTCCACCGTGCGGCTGACGGTGCAGAGCTTGTCGTGGGAGGTCTTGACGGCCCGGGGGAGGATCGCACGGGCGCGGTCGCCGGATTCGCCGTCCGGGAACGCCACGGAGAAGGTGACCGCGAGGTCGGTCATCCGGTTTCCGAGCTCGTCGGCGATCTTGTTTCCGGTCACGGTCAGGGTGAACGTCGAGGGCTCCGCATGACGGGCGGTCGCGACATCGACGTCGGCCGCGGTGCAGCCTCCGATGGCGGCGAGCAGCAACTCGACCGGGGTGAACGCGTCCTCCCCGTCGGGGCCGGAACCGGTACCGAAGGCGATCGTCCCGCCGCGCGCGTTCGTCGCGGTGAAGTGCCCGGTGCCGGTCCGCTCCACGGTGACGCGGCGCAGGTTGTTGTCGGTCATACCGCCGACCCTAATGTCGGGGCGCAGCACCCGCCTCGGATGCGCCTCCGCCCGGTCACCGACCGCGGCCACGCCGGCCGGTCGTCCGCCGGCGGAGGCTTTGCGCCGGCTGCCGAGGCGGAGTACGCGCGCAACCCCCGACGGCCTCGGGAAGTCAGTCGGGTGGGTTCGGGCGGACGACGCCGAGGTCGTAGGCGAGGATGACCGCCTGGACGCGGTCGCGGGCTCCGACCTTCGACAGGACGCGGCCGACATGGGTCTTGACGGTGGATTCCGCCACGACCAGACGTTCGGCGATCTCGCTGTTGCTCCAGCCCTCGCCGATGGCGACGAAGATCTCGTACTCCCGCTCGGTGAGGGCGCGTACACGGGTGTCGTCCTGCGGTTTCCCGGTCGAGGAATCGCGGGGGAGGTGCTGGGCGTAGGCGTCCAGGAGGCGGCGGGTAAGGGCGGGGGCGATCACCGCGTCGCCCGCGGCGACCGCGCGGATACCGGCGAGCAGTTCCTCCGGATGGGCGTCCTTGAGGAGGAATCCGCTGGCTCCCGCGCGCAGGGCCGCGTAGGCGTATTCGTCCAGGTCGAACGTGGTCAGGATGAGGACGCGGGAGCGGCCGCCGGACGCGACGACCCGACGGGTGGCCTCGATGCCGTCCATGCCGGGCATCCGTACGTCCATGAGGATCACGTCGGGGCGGAGTTCGGCCGCCCTGCGGACGGCGTCGCCGCCGTGGGACGCCTCGCCGACGACATCGGTGTCCGGCGTGCTCTCCAGGAGCATGCGAAAGCCGAGGCGCTGAAGCGGCTGGTCGTCGACGATGAGCACACTGGTCACGCCGCACCGCCCGCGGCGGCCGACGGAGCGAGATCGGTGCCGGCCGGCGGCGTGAGGTCGAGGGTGGCCCGCAGGGTCCATCCGCCGCCGGGGGCGGGTCCCGCGACGACCGTCCCGTTGTAGAGGGCCGCGCGTTCTCTCATGCCGGGGATTCCGTGTCCTTCGTCGTCGTGCGGCCGGGAGCGAGGGGTGCCGGTGGCCGGGCCGGTGTCGTGGACGTCGATGTGCAGCAGGGTGTCCTCGACGCTCACCAAGAGATCGACGCGTGTCTCGGGGCCCCCGTGCTTGAGGGCGTTGGTGAGGGCCTCCTGGACGATGCGGTACACGGCCAGTTGGACGCCGCGGTCCAGGGTGCCCAGTTCGCCGCTGCTGCGGTGGACGACGCGCGGGCCGGCGGCCCGTATCCGCTCGCACAGGCCGTCGATGTCCCCGATGCCCGGCTGGGGGCTCAGCTCGGGCGTGGCGGGAGTCCGGGTCTGCTCGCGCAGGACGCCGAGCATGCGGCGCAGTTCGCCGAGCGCCTGCCGCCCGGTGTCACCGATGAGCAGCAGGGCCTGCTTGCCGCGTTCCGGCGCGAGGTCGCTCGCGTACGCGCCGCCGTCGGCGAGGGTGATGATGACGGAGAGGTTGTGACCGACGATGTCGTGCATCTCGCGGGCCACGCGGGTGCGCTCGGCGGCGGCGGCCAGCTTGCTGCGCTGGTCGCGTTCGACCTCCAGCCGGGTCGCGCGGTCCCGCAGGACGGCGAGTTGACCGCGCCGGATCCGTACCGCAAGTCCGAGCGCGACGGCCGCGGTTATGGTGCTGAACAGGAAGAACAGCGCGTCCAGGACATGCACGTCGGACGGCAGGCGTACGGCGACGAGCCCCAGCGCTCCGGCCGTGACCGCGCAGGCCGCCGGCAGCCGTCGCAGCTCTCCGTGCAGCACCAGGCTGTAGAGGGCGATCAGCACGGCGATGTCGGCGCGCAGCCAGACGCCCAGGGCCAGCTGGAGGATGAACACCGCGGTGATCAGGGCGAAGGCGAGAGACGGTCTTCTGCGCCGCCACAGCAGCGGGAGCACCAGTCCGGCCTGCAGCGCCAGCGTCCCCGGCCAGGGCAGGTGGGTGAACTGGGTGTCGAACCCATGGTGTCTGCCGTCGTCGTCGTGCACCAGATCCGGCACGCAGAACAGCAGCGCCACGACAGCCGTCACCGTCGCGTCGAGGATCCACGGACGCTTGCGGTCGCCCTGCTTGAGCCGACGGCCGAGGCGGGACAGCGCACGGGCCAGCGGGTGGTTCCACGGCAGGTCGGCCTCGGCGAAGGGCCGGTCGTCCGCCGGTTCGAGCAGGGCGGTGTCGTCGATGTCCATGGGAGTCACTGGTCCGCGCTCATGGGTCTCACCTGTCCATTGTGGGTCCGGCCGCGTCCTCGTACGTGCCTGCTCGTGTCCTCGTACGGGCGCCACCGCGCAGGTCGGGCGGGATGCCCGGTACCCGGACGGCACGACACCGGACCGGGTGATCCGGTCGGGTGCCGTGCCGGTCGTGCGGCGCGATGCGCGATCCGCGGTGCGCGGTCTGTCAGGCGTCCGAGCGGACGAGACGGTAGGCGGCACCCGCCAGGGCGAGCACGGTCCAGCCGAGGAAGACCACGAGACCGGCGGTGGGCGACAGGGCGGTCGAGTCGTGGGTCAGCGCGAACATCGACTCGCCCGCACTGCTCGGCAGGTACGGGCTGATGTTGTCCTGCCACGAGCTGGGCAGCAGCGAGATCAGGCCGGGCACCAGCATCAGCGAGGCGACCAGGACCGAGATGCCACCGGCGACCGAGCGGAGCAGGGCGCCCAGGGCGGTGCCGATCACGCCGACCAGACCGAGGTAGAGGCCCGCGCCCAGCAGGCTCCGGACCACGCCCGAGTGGGACATGGTCAGGGCCGCGGGGGTGCCGGAGACGATGCCGCTGTCGATCGTGAACGCGACGAAGACGCCGATGGTGGCGACGACGAGGGCGACCAGGCCGAACACCGCGGCCTTGGACCACAGCACCGGCAGACGGCGCGGCACGGCGGCCAGCGTGGAGCGGATCATGCCGGTGGAGTACTCACCCGCGGTGACCAGCACGCCCAGGACACCGAGCGCCAGCTGCGCGAAGTTCGTGCCGAACACGGAGAGACCGAGCGCGGTGGCCGCGACGTCGTCGCGGTGCATGGGGCGGCCGGAGTTCAGCTCGGACTTGTAGTGCGCGGCGGCGATCACGCCGAACCCGACGAGGAACAGGAGTCCGAGGCCGAGGGTGATCCAGGTGGAGCGCAGCGACCACAGCTTGGCCCACTCGGAGCGCAGTACGCGGCGTCCGGTGACCTTGTACGTCGGGCGTGCCGCCCGCACCGGTGCGGGCGCGGGACTGTCGGTGACGGTGACGGTGCTCATGCCGCCCTCCCAGAGGTCTCGACGGTGGCGCTGGCGTGGTACTCGACAGCGTCGCGGGTCAGATCCATGAACGCCTCTTCGAGAGAGACGGTCCGGGAGCTGAGCTCGAACAGCGGGATGCTGTGCTCGGCGGCCTTGAGACCGATCGCCCGCGGGGTCAGACCCGTCACCTGAAGCTCTTCGGATCCGGCCGTACCGGTGATCTCGACGCCGGGGCCGGCCAGTACCTCGCGCAGCCGGGCCGCCTGGTCGGTCGCGACGGTGACGGTGTCACCGCCGGCCTGCTGGATCAGCTCCCGCACGGTGGTGTCCGCCAGCAGACGCCCACGTCCTACGACGATCAGGTGGTCGGCGACCAGCGCCATCTCGCTCATCAGGTGAGAGGAGACGAAGACCGTACGGCCGTCCGCCGCGAGCCCGGTGAGCAGGTTGCGGATCCACAGCACGCCCTCGGGGTCCAGTCCGTTGACCGGTTCGTCGAGCATGATGGTGGCCGGGTCGCCGAGGAGTGCCGCGGCGATGCCGAGGCGCTGGCCCATGCCGAGGGAGAAGGCGCCCGCGCGCTTCTTGGCCACCGTCTGGAGGCCGGTCAGCTCGATGACCTCCTCCACCCGGCGGCGCGGAATGCCGTGGGTGTAGGCCTGGGCCATGAGGTGGTCGAAGGCGGACCTGCCCGGGTGGATCGACTTGGCCTCGAGCAGCGCGCCGACTTCCTGGAGGGGGGCGGTGTGCTGGGCGTAGTGCTTGCCGTTGACCGTGACGCTGCCGCCGGACGGCGCGTCCAGTCCGACGATCATGCGCATGGTCGTGGACTTGCCTGCGCCGTTCGGGCCCAGGAAGCCGGTGACGGTACCGGGCTTCACGACGAAGTCCAGCTGGTCCACCGCCGTCTTCTCCCCGTACCGCTTCGTCAGCTGATGTGCCTCGATCATCGATGTTCCCTTACGTTCGGGGGCAGGCCCCCCACCTGACTGCTCACCCTCAACGCTAGGAGACCATCGCCCCGGATCCGTGGCACCTGAGAGCTGGGTTGCCGTGCGGCCCGTAGTACCGCGGTATCACTCGGGTCGGGCGCTCGGATGACAGGTCCGGGAACCGGTGGACACTGACGGCCACCAAAATGGCAGAGCTGACAATTGACAGACCTGGCGCCAATGGTGAGGGTGTCACCATGCCAGAGAGAACCGAGAAGCCCGGTCTGCGCGAGCGGAAGAAGGACGAGACCCGGCGCGGGCTGCGCGAGGCCGCCGGGCGGCTCTTCGCCGAACACGGATTCGCGCACACGACCGTGGCCGACATCGCCGCGGAGGCGAACGTGTCGGAGCGGACCTTCTTCCGCTACTTCGACAGCAAGGAAGCCCTGCTGCTCCCGGACGGGATCGAGCTCTTCGCGCGCATAGAGGCAGCCTTTCTGGCCCGGCCGGACAGCGACACCCCGCTCGAAGCGGCCTGCGGTGCCATCACCGACGCGGTGTCCTACTTCGCCGCCAGCAGCCTGACCGCGCTGGCCCATCCGCTCGACGAGATCCGCGAGCAGGCGCGCGAAGGGCTGTCCCGGCAGTTCCAGCAGTTCGAGGAACGCCTCACCGAACTCGTCCTGGAGCGCCTCCCCGCGGGGGCTCCGGACACCGACCTGCAGGCCGCCGTGATCGCCAACTGCGCGCTGTCGGCCGCGCGCGCCGTCCTGCGCACCCTGCGCAACCGCCGTACGGCCCAAGTCCCCGTGGAACCCGACCGCCTGCTCCCGCAGGCGTTCACCTTCCTGACCATGATCGGAGCCACCACCTCGTGAGCCATCGCCGTCGCGTCGTCGTCACCGCGATATGCCTGACCGCCGCCGTCGTGGGAGCCGCCGCCACCGACCTCGTCGTGGAGCGCAAGGTGCGGAACCGGGTCGCGGAGGCGGCCGAGTGCCGCCTCGGCGCCACCAGGGGGGTGCAGGTCGACCTCGACGACACACTGGCCGGACTCGAGGCGCTCACCGGTACGGTCGGTGGCGTCCATGTCAGCGCCGAAGGCGTGCGCCGCCAGGGCACCGACATGGACGTCGACGTCCACCTGCGTGACGTGTCGACCGGCG
The DNA here is from genome assembly GCF_025399795.1 of Streptomyces rhizosphaerihabitans. Taxonomy (GTDB): domain Bacteria; phylum Actinomycetota; class Actinomycetes; order Streptomycetales; family Streptomycetaceae; genus Streptomyces; species Streptomyces rhizosphaerihabitans. Next base: position 31,688 of record NZ_JAODTZ010000023.1, read on the forward strand.
GCGCCACCTCCGGCGGAACCGCCACCGCCACCATCGCCTACGGCGCCCTGGACGAGACCGTCGGCGCACAGGGCGGCGCCGACGCGAGCGGGTTGAAGACGGGCACGGACGGTACGCATCTCACCCTCATGGGCGCGGCGGGCAGCACCGGTATGCCCGTCACGGTGGTGACGAACCTGTCCACCACGGCCCACAGCCTCACCATCACGCCCGCCGACGTCCAGATCCTCGGTCGTGAAGTGCCCGTGTCGGCGCTCTCCGCGCTCCCGGGCGCCGCGGGCTTCGCCGACAAGCTGAAGCCGCGCACCATCGACATCCACAAGCTCCCGGACGGGGCCACGCTCGTCGGCGCACATGCCGGGAGCGACGGTCTCGTCCTGGACTTCAAGGTGGCGTCCGGCCGTCCGGAGCCGGCGGTGAGGACGGCGAAGGCGGCTTCCGGCTGCGCTTCCGGCCGGGCGCAGGCCGACAGCTGACCGTGGATACGACCTCCGCCCGGGGTGCTGCGCCCCTGTCCGGAACCGCGGTGAGGGCCGGGCGAGGGCGGGGTGGGGGGCGGGGTGACGGCCGGGCGACGGCGGGGTGAGGGCCGGCAAGGGCCCGGTGGTGGCTGGGTGAGGGCGCGGGCGGGGACCGAAGCCAAGGGAAATGGCATGGCTGACAATTGACGGCCCTGCCATCTTCCCGGTTAAGTTGTGGCAGTCCTGTCACTTCTTTTGGAGGCGCAGTGTCCCTTCCCCCTGCCCCCCGTCCGACGGTCCTGCACCGCACGGGCGCCTTCTGCGCCCGGCACCCCGTGTGGGTGATCGCCGTCTGGCTGCTGGTCCTGGCGGCGGCGTTCGCGGGCCGGCACGCGGTCGGGGCGACCTTCGGCGACCAGGTCAGCCTCCCCGGCAGCCAGACGAGCATCGGCGCGGACCTGCTGGAGACGTCCGACCCGGCAGCGGGCGCGGCAAGCGGGAAGGTCGTGTTCCACGTCGGCTCCGGGAAGGTGTCCGACCACGACGCCGGGCTGCGGACGACGCTCGACCGCCTGAAGCGGCTGCCCCATGTCACCGCCGTCGCCGCACCGGTGACCAGCTCCGACGGCGTGACCGCGTACACCGCGGTGTCCTTCGACCGGAAGCTCAAGTCCCTCGGACACGCCTACACCGAGCGGCTCGACGAGGCGACCGCCCCCGCCAGGGACGCCGGGATCGGCGTCGGCTACGGCGGCGACCTGCACGAGATCGTGCGCGCGCCCGCCAACGACGCCGCCAGCGAGGCCATCGGCATCAGCGCCGCGCTGATCGTGCTGCTGCTCGCCTTCGGCAGCGTCGCCGCGGCCCTCATGCCGCTGGTCACCGCGCTGATCGGCGTCGGCGTCGGCCTCGGCGTGGTCGGCATCGTGGCCGGCACCCTCACTTTCGCCACCTCGGCCCCCACACTGGCCACGATGATCGGGCTGGGCGTGGGCATCGACTACGCGCTCTTCCTGATCACGCGGTTCCGCCAGTACCTGATCGACGGGCACGATCCCGAAGCGGCGGTCGGCCGCACAACAGCCGTCAGCGGCAAGGCCGTTCTGGTCGCCGCCGGCACCGTGGCCGTGGCCCTGCTCAGCCTGTACGCCTGCGGTCTGACCATGATCGGGCGGCTGGGTCTGGCCGCCACCATCGCGGTGGTCGTCACCGCCGTCGCGTCGCTCACCCTGGTGCCCGCTGCCATGGGGCTCGTGGGCCGCCGTATCGACGTACTCCGTGTCCGCCGCCGACCGGTCGCCGAGAGCGCCGGGGACCATGACGGATGGCACCGCTACGCGCGCCTGGTCGCCCGGCACCCGTGGAAGTTCTTCACCGCGGGATTCGTCCTCGTCGCCCTCTGCGCGATCCCGCTGTTCTCGATGCGCCTCGGGCACATCGACGACGGCGCGGATCCGGCGGGCAGCACCACCCGCGACGCCTACGACTGGATAGCCGGAGCCGACGGTCCCGGATTCGGACCGGGCGTCAACGGACCCTTCACCCTCGTCGTCGACCTCGCCGACGCGACCGCCTCCGTCGGCCAGGTCGCGGACCGGCTCACCCGTCTGACGAGGACGGACGGCGTCGCCCGCGTGACACCACCGCGGCCGAGCCCGGACGGCAAGATCCTCGTCACCACGGTCGTCCCCACCACGGGCCCCCAATCGGCCGACACGGGCGCCCTGTTCGCCACCCTCACCGACACCGCCCTGCCCGACACCCTCAAGGGCACCGGCGCGACGGGCCGTCTGACCGGCAGCACCGCGGGCCAGCTCGAGTTCCGCGACACCGTCACCGAACGGCTGCCCCTCATCATCGGCATCGTGCTGGTCGCCGCGTTCCTGCTGCTGACGCTCGTTTTCCGCAGCCTGGTGATCCCGCTCAAGGCGGTCGTCCTCAACCTGCTCACGACCGGCGCGTCGTACGGCGTGCTGGTCGCCGTCTTCCAGTGGGGCTGGGGCGACGACCTGCTCGGCATGAGCGAGCCCGTACCGATCGAGTCGTACGTCCCGATGATGATGTTCGCCATCGTCTTCGGGCTCTCGATGGACTACGAGATCTTCCTGCTCTCCCGCATCGCCGAGGAGTGGCACGCGACCCGGGACAACGAGCGGGCGGTCGGCACCGGTCTCTCGCTCACCGGACGGGTCATCACCTGCGCGGCGCTCATCATGACGGTCGTGTTCCTGTCCTTCACCGGCTCACCGGCCGTCGTGGTGAAGATGCTCGCGCTCGGCCTCGCCATCAGCGTCGTCCTCGATGCCACCGTCGTACGCCTGGTCCTGGTGCCGTCCCTCATGTTCCTCATGGGGCAGGCGAACTGGTGGCTGCCGCGCTGGCTGGAGGGCCGGCTGCCGCACGCGACTGTCTGATTCCGGTGAACTCGGGCGGGGACGGCTCCCGGTGGCCGCTCCGAACCTGCCATCGGTGTCCGGGAGTAGGTGTGCAGGCAGCGGTGTCACGGCACCGCTGTCCCGGCACCGCTGTCCTGGCGTCCGGGTCCGCCGGCGCTCACGCGGGTGGGGGTGGCCGGGGCCGGTCAGGCGCGGACGGCTCCATGAGCGATCAGGCTTCTCGCGCAGTCCACCACCGTCCGGCGAGCGGGACGCGGCTGCCAGTCGAGGAGGCGACGGGCTTTCTCGATGCTGTGACGGTTGCGTCGGCCGAGGGCCGGGGTGATCTCGCGCAGCGACGGGTCCTTGAACCGGGCCAGCAGGCGTACGGCGAAGTCGGGGACCTGGCGGATCGACACCCGGCTTCCCTCGGGGCCGAGTTCCTCGCGCAGCATGCGAGCCATCTCCGCCATCCAGATGAACTCCCCGGTGGCGAGGAAGCGTTGACCACCGGCCTCCGGGGACGTCATCGCCCGGATGTGCGCGTCGACGAGATCACGCACGTCCACGACCTCCAGCCCGATCCTCGGAATGCCGCTCATCTCTCCGGAGAGCATCCGTGCGACGATGCCGACGGACCCGATGCCCTGTGTCGTGAGGACCGGGCCGAACACGGCTCCGGGGAGCACGGTGGTCAGTTCGGTCGGACCGTCGTGGTCGGCCATGAAGTCCCAGGCCGCGCGCTCGGCGAGCGTCTTCGAACGCCGGTAGGGGATCAGCGCCGGGTCGTCGGGATCCGTCCACAGCGTCTCGTCCGTCACGCCTTCCGTGGCGTACGACGAGGGGCTCGCCGCGTTCGCCGCCGACGTCATCACCACGCGTTTCACGCCGGCCGAGGTCGCCGCGCGCAGGACCCGCAGGGCTCCGTCGCGTGCGGGGACGATCAGCGCGTCCGGATCCTTCCCGGCCGCCATGCCGAGCGGAGACGCCACGTGCAGCACGTGATCGACGTCCTTCAGTGCGGTGTCCCAGCCCTCGTCGGCGGTGAGGTCGGCGACGGCGAAGGAGAGCCGGTCCGCCGGGTCGACGACGGTGGACACCGCATCGGTGACGTCCTTCGCCTTCCGCGGGTCACGCACGGTGGTGCGTACGTCGTAGCCCCGCTCCAGAAGCTCGGCGACGCACCATCCCGCGATGTAGCCACTGCCCCCGGTGACCAGAACCAGCTCGGCCATGATGTGTCCTCCACGGTGTGGATGATGATGTGGGAGAATGAAACGGAGGGCCCTCCGGTACGTTTCGAAGCTACCGGAGGGGTCTCCGTTTATCAATTCGTACGGGATGGACGGCCACTGCCTGTGAACGCGCAGCACTCGAAGCCGACCCGCAGGGACGCGCTCGACAACCGGGAGCGGATCCTCGCCGTGGCCCGTGAAGCGCTGGCCGAGGCGGGCGGTGTGTCGCTGACCGCCATCGCCAAGAAGGCGGGTGTCGGCATCGGCACGCTCTACCGCCACTTCCCGAACCGGGAATCGCTCATCATCGAGCTGTACCGGCACGACATCCAGCACCTCATCGATCTCGCGCCGGCGCTCGCGGAGTCGCACCCCCCGCTCCAGGCTCTGCGGCAGTGGTTCGACGAGGTCGCCCGCTACGGCCGGCTCAAGTACGGCGTTGCCGAGGTCATCCACGCCGCGACCGACCGCGGCCTCGACGACGAGTACTACGAACCCTTCCTCGGCGCCATCGCCGTGCTGCTCGACGCCGGAGCCGCCGAGGGCACACTCAAGGACGGTCTCGATCCCGAGGACGTCCTGCTGCAGCTCAGCGTGTTGTGGAGGATCGATCCGGCGCGCGGAGGCGACGTCCGTGCCGCGCGAATCCTCGACCTGATCGTCGACGGCCTTCGCAGGCCGCGCTCCGGGCCGGCGGCTTGACCGGTCCCGTTACCTGCTCCGTACTCGCCCCGGTCCCGGTTGCTGTCCCCGTCCCCGTCTCCGAACGGCTCGGACGTCTCCGGTCGAGCCCGCGGTCACCTCTGTCCCCCGCTCGCCGCAGCCGGGATGCGCCGATGTCAGGTCCAGCCGCCCAGGTCGTTATCATCCGATAGAGATGTTTCCTTAATATTTCTTTCATTGTGTGGCTTTTATCCCGGGGTGGTCGATGTCCCGCAAGCCGCCTACGGGCGACGACGACGAGCTGTTGGCCAGGCTCGGGTCGCTGACCGCCCAGGCGCGTGAACGCGCGGAGTTCCAGCGCTCGCAGGTCGAACTGGCCATCGCGCTGCAACGCGGCATGCTTCCCCGGGACATGCCGTCGGCCCCAGGATTCGATGTGGCCGTCCAGTACGCGCCCGCCTGCTACGGCCTCAACGTGGGCGGGGACTGGTACGACGCCTTCAAGCTGCCCGACGATTGCATCGGCCTGTCCATAGGGGACGTGCAGGGTCACAACATCGAGGCCGCCGCGTTCATGGGGCAGGTAAGGGTCGGCCTGCGGGCGCTGGCCTCCGTCACGAGCGACCCGGGCGAGCTCCTCGCCCGGACCAACGACCTCATCCTGTCCATCGGCACCGACCTCTTCGCGACCTGCACGTTCATGCGGCTCGACCCGGCCACCGGCGTGATGGAGAGCGCGCGGGCCGGGCACATACCCTGCGTCTGGGCGACGGCGGACGGGAAGTCCGGCATCACCGAGGACGAAGGCGGACCGCCGCTCGGCATCGAGGCGGGGATGCAGTACCCGGTGACCCGGCACCGGCTCACCACCGGCGGAGTCTTCGTCCTGCTGACCGACGGGGTGGTCGAGGGCCCTTCGATGACCGTCGACGAGGGGCTCGACCAGGTCGTACGGCTCGCCGGAATCGCCGCCGTCGCGGGCCTGTCGGCCGGTTCGCTGGCCGCCGCGGTGATCAGGGGCGCCGAGCGCGTGGGACACGAGGACGACGCGGCCGTACTCGTGGTCGGCCACGGCGCGCCCACCGTCCGGCCATAGGGCCACGAATGTCCGGCCTTGGGGGAGGCCACGACCGCCCGGCTCTTGACGAGGCCACGAGTGTCCGGCCCTCGGGGGAGGCCACTACCGCCCGGCCCTCGGGGCGCCACGACCGTTCGACCTCGGGGCGCCACCACCGTTCGGTCCCGGGGGCTGCCCATCCGGCCCCAGGACCGGATGCCGCTCGCCTCGCCGACAGGGCCCCGGCGGTGTCTGATGGCTCTGTGGTGGCTACACACGAGCTGCGCCGACCGGCCGTCGTCGCTCTTCAGACGCTGGTGATCGCCGCCTGCTACTACGGAGCAGGGCGGCTGGGACTCCTGCGGCGGCTCTCCGTCGAGGGAGCGGTGTTCACACCCATCTGGCCACCCACCGGAGTCGCCGTCGCCGCCCTGCTGCTCCTGGGGATCAGATCGTGGCTCGGTATCGCGATCGGGGCCCTCCTGGTCGTCCTGTCCCTCTCCTCGTTCTCCTCGTTCCAGCCCTCCGCGATAGGCATCGTCGCGGGCAACACCATCGCCCCGATCTGCGCCTACCTCCTGCTGCGCGGAGTGCGCTTCCGCACCGATCTCAGCCGTTTGCGTGATGGCCTCGCCCTGGTGTTCCTGGCGGCCCTGGGCAGCATGATGATCAGTGCGACGGTGGATGTCGGCCTGCTTGTGCTCACCGGCAAACTCGCCCTGGAGGGCTTCTGGGCGGTCTGGCTGGCGTGGTGGGTGGGTGACGCGATGGGCGTCCTGATCGTCACCCCGGTGCTCCTGATGCTGTACGCCGTCCGCCCGCCGCTGCGCCTGACACGGTGGAAGGAGGCCGCCCTGCTGCTGGCCGCGGTCTGCTTCATGGTGCCGCTCGCCACGCGCAGTTCCATCAGTCTGCTGTTCCTCGTCTATCCGCTGCTGATCTGGGCGGCGCTGCGTTTCGAGCTCCCGGGCAGTCTGGTGTGCGCCCTCTTCGCCTCCGTCATGGCCACCGTCGCGGCCACGGAAGAGGTCGGCCCGTTCTACCAGTTGAGCCATACCGCGATCATGGTCAAGCTGCAGGCCTTCAACGGAACCATGGCCCTGACAGCGCTCCTCCTGTCCGCCGTGATCACCGAACAGCGCAACACCCGACGTTCCGTGGAACTGGCCTGCCAGGAGCTGGTGCAGGTGCTGGAACACCTGACCGCCGGGAATCCCACGCCCAGACCGCCTCCCCCGGACGAGGACGGCCGGCACTGACGGCGGGGGAGGGGCGAGGCGAGGATCTCAGTCGTCCCGGGCCGCCCGCTTCTTTGCCGCTGCTGCCGCTGCTGCTGCCGCTGCTGCTGCCGCCGCTGCTGCCGCCGTCTCCTGCAGGTGCCCGGCCGCTCTCCCGTAGGGCTGCGGCCCGGCGTTGCCTTCGGCCATCGCCGCTTTGAGCCGTCGCGACGGCTGCCGTGCCGCCGCGGAGCCCGGTGGGGAAAGATGAGACCACCAAGCGAAGAACCACCGATGTGGAGGTGCGGGCACATGCAGCACGAGCGAGCGGGCCGTACGGCCGGCCCCGAGGACCTCGTCGACGTAGCCCGGTTGGTCACCGCGTACTACGCGCTCCACCCCGACCCGGCCGAACCCGGCCAGCGCGTCTCCTTCGGTACGTCCGGACACCGCGGTTCGTCACTGGCGACCGCCTTCAACGAGGACCACATCGCCGCGACGAGCCAGGCCATCTGCGAGTACCGCGACGGCCAGGGCATCGACGGCCCGCTCTTCCTGGGGGCCGACAGCCACGCGCTCTCGGAGCCCGCGAAGGTCACAGCCCTGGAGGTGTTCGCGGCCAACGACGTGACGGTGCTCCTCGACAGCGCGGACGGCTACACGCCCACTCCGGCGGTCTCGCACGCCATCCTCACCCACAACCGCGGACGGTCCTCGGGCCTCGCGGACGGCGTGGTGGTCACCCCCTCCCACAATCCGCCGGCCGACGGCGGCTTCAAGTACAACCCCCCGAACGGTGGCCCGGCGGGCTCCGAGGCGACCTCCTGGATCCAGGACCGGGCCAACGAACTCATCAGGGACGGCCTCAAGGACGTACGGCGCGTCCCCTACGCCAGGGCGCTCGCCGCCCCCGGCACCCGCCGCTACGACTTCCTCGGCACCTATGTGGCAGATCTGCCACAGGTGCTGGATCTGGACGCGATCCGCGCTGCCGGCGTCCGCATCGGCGCCGACCCCCTCGGCGGGGCCTCGGTCGCCTACTGGGGGCGCATCGCCGAGCAGCACGCGCTCGACCTGACCGTGGTCAACCCGCTCACCGACCCCACCTGGCGGTTCATGACGCTGGACTGGGACGGCAAGATCCGGATGGACTGCTCGTCGCCCTACGCGATGGCCTCACTCATCGAGCGGCGCGACCGTTTCCAGATCTCCACGGGCAACGACGCCGACGCCGACCGCCACGGGATCGTCACGCCGGACGGCGGACTCATGAACCCCAACCACTACCTCGCCGCCGCCATCGCCTACCTCTACTCCCACCGGGAGCGGTGGCCCGCGGACACCGGGATCGGCAAGACCCTGGTGTCGTCGGGAATGATCGACCGGGTCGCCGCCGACCTCGGCCGTCAGCTGGTCGAGGTGCCCGTCGGATTCAAGTGGTTCGTGGACGGACTGGTCGACGGCTCGATCGGATTCGGCGGGGAGGAGTCGGCGGGCGCGTCCTTCCTGCGCCGCGACGGCTCGGTCTGGACCACCGACAAGGACGGCATCATCCTGGCCCTCCTCGCCTCCGAGATCACGGGAGTCACCGGAAAGACGCCCTCCGAGCACTACGCCGGGCTCACCGAGCGCTTCGGCGAGCCCGCCTACGAGCGTATCGACGCCCCGGCGTCCCGCGACGAGAAGGCCCTCCTCGCCAAGCTCTCGCCCGCCCAGATCACCACGGACACCCTCGCCGGGGAAGCGGTCACCGCGGTCCTCACCGAGGCCCCGGGCAACGGAGCGCCGATCGGCGGGATCAAGGTGACCACCGAGAACGCCTGGTTCGCGGCCCGGCCGTCGGGTACCGAGGACGTCTACAAGATCTACGCGGAGTCGTTCCGCGGAACCGACCACCTCCGCCAGGTGCAGGACGAGGCGAAGGCGGTGGTCTCGGCGGCACTGTCCGGCTGAGACCACGCCACCGGCGCCGTGGTCCCCGTGACCCGGCGCCGGCACCCCTCGGGGGCGGGCGCGCGGTGTTCGGTGCCGAGGTGCGCGTTGTTCGGTGCGCGGCGCGGCGTTCGGCGTGTGCGGCCCGGTGTTCGCTGCATGCGGCACGTCTCATGGATCTCGCCGCCGTGCGGCTGGGCGGCATGATGGCCGCATGCGCATCCGTATCGACGCCGTCGACCTGCCCGGCCTCACGTGCCCGGCCCCCGAGGGCCGCACCGTCTCGGCGTACGACAACATCCACGTGGCTGTGCAACGCCGCGACCGCCCGGCCGAACTGCTCGATCCCCAGCCGGGCGACGGCGCGTCCGCGACCTGGACCCTCGAATGCACCGCGGCACCCTCGCCGGCGGGTGTCGAGGTGAAGGGTCCCTATGTGCAGGACCGGCTGGGCCACCGGTTCATCTATCTGTCGTGGGGCACCGTCGACGAGGCGGGCGTCTTCAGCATGTTCCGCCGCGCCAAGCTCATGCTCGACGCCGTCCCCTCCGACGTACTCGCCGCGGCGGCGCGCGAGGGTCTCCTCGTCGGGCGTCTGGGTCTGACCGACGAGTGCGGCAACCCGCGGTGCGCCCGCGTCGTGCCGCCGGAGATCGAGTGGACCGCCGAACCCGCCGCGTAGCCACCGCCCCACCGCTGAGGCGATGACGCGCTCGCCCGATGACGTGCTCGTCCCGACACATCGATGCCGTCACAGTTAGAACCTATAACGAAAGCTCTTGACGTTCACGCCTGCTAGTTATAACTTCTAACGAAAGCGATAGTTGATAACTCGCGCAGAGCGCAGTGGAGGTAGTCATGAACGCCGAAGGGCTCGTCGAGGTCGTCCTGCCGGGCAAGGTGGAGCCGGAAGGGCTGGAGATCCGGCACGGCGCCGTCCCTGTCGCCGGCCCCGGCCAGGTCGTGATCCGGATGGAGGCGACCGGCGTCTCCTTCGCCGAGCAGCAGATGCGCCGCGGGCGGTACTACGACCAGCCGCCGTTCCCCTTCGTCCCCGGCTACGACCTGGTCGGCACGATCCTCACCACGGGTCAGGGCGTCGACCCGGGGCTGGCGGGCACCCGGGTGGCCGCTCTCGTCAAGGTCGGCGGCTGGGCCACCCATGTGCGCGTGGAGGCGGCGGACACGGTGCCGGTGCCCGAGGGGGTCGGGGCGGCGGAGGCGGAGACCGTGGTCGTCAACGGCATCACCGCCTGGCAGATGCTGCACCGCAAGGCGCGGGTCCGGGCCGGACAGACCATCCTGGTGCACGGCGCCAACGGCGGCGTCGGATCGGTCCTGGTCCAGCTCGCGCACGCGGCGGGCGCAAAGGTGATCGGTACGGCCTCCGCACGCCATCACGACGCCCTGCGGGCACAGGGCGTCACCCCCGTCGACTATCGCACCGAGGACGTCCCGGCACGCGTGCGGGAACTCGCCCCCGGCGGCGTCGACGCCGTCTTCGACCACGTCGGAGGCCGTAGCGCCGTCGACTCCTGGCACCTGCTCGCCCCCGGCGGCACGCTCGTCGCCTACGGCAGCGCCTCCACCCAGGACGACACGGGCTCCAAGCAGGGGCCCGTACTCAAGCTCCTCGGCCGGGTGTGGATGTGGAACACCCTGCCGAACGGCCGTCACGCGTACTTCTTCAACGTCTGGGCGGGCCGGGCCCTGTCCAAGAACCGTTTCCGGGCCCGGCTGCGCGCCGACCTCACGCAGGTCTTCACCGCCCTCCAGCGCGGTGAGGTCACCGCCCGCATCGCCGCCCAGCTGCCGCTGACCCATGTCGCCGAGGCCCTGCGGCTGGCCGAGTCCGGCACGGTCGCCGGAAAGGTCGTCCTGAATCCGTAGGTCCATGGCGCAACCCCCTGACCGCAGCTCTTGCCTCTTCTCCGAAACGCGAGGACCTGCCATGACCGACATCCACGTCACCGCCCCGCGCCGCCGGGCGCTCCTGCTCGTCCTCGCGGCGCCGGCCGCCCTCGGGCTCACCGCCACGACGGCCGCCGCGGACACCTCGACGACCGGCTCGTCCGCTCGGGCGGCCTCCGGCGCAGGCCGTCACGGGACCGCCCGGAAGCCGAAGGCGATGCTCGACGCGTGGCTGCGCCTCTGGAACGGTGACTACACCCAGGCCCCGGGCATCATCTCGGCCGACTTCCGTGTCCACGCCGCCCTCCTCGACGGCGGTGACGGCAGTGCCATCCGGGGCGTCGACGGCCTCGTGGCCTGGATCGGACAAACCCGTGCCGCGTTCCCGGACCTGCGCTTCGCGATACAGGTCGCTCCCTTGGTGGACGGTCGGCACGCGTCCGTGCGGTGGACGGCCACCGGCACCTACGCCGGCGGCTTCCCCGGAGCCAAGGCCGCGCCCGGCACCGAGGTCGCCTTCACCGGCACCGACACCCTCCGCATCCGCGACGGCAGGTTCGTCGAGTACTGGGTCAATTCCGACACCCTGCAGCTCCTCACCCAGCTCAAAGTCATCTGAACCACGCCTCCGTTCCGCTGTGCTCGTGAACGGGCCGCCACGGCTTGCCCGCGCGGGCCCGGCGGCCGCGTGTCAGTGTGGTTTCAGGGCCGCGTGGCCGCGAGATCATCAGGACTTCGGGCGCCAGGCCCTCAGACCGCCGAGCCGTCGGACCGACGAGGCAGAAAAGGAGACAGCGCGTGGAGGAGAGGGAATTCATCCAAGCGGTGTCGGAGCGCACGGGCCTGTCGCGACAGGAGTCGGCCGATCTGACACGGGCCACGCTGGAGACGCTTGCCCACCGGCTGAGCGGGAGCAAGGACCGGGCCTTGGCGCTGGAGCTGCCGGAAGGCCTGGCCGAAGCCGTTCAGCGAGGTGCCACCTCGGCCATCGAGGTCTTCGGCTACGACGAGACCGTACGGCGTGTCGCCGAACGCAACATGCTCAAGAAGGACGAGGCCGACAGCGGCGTCCGCGCCGTGCTCGTGACGCTGCGCGAGGCGATCAGCGAGAAGGAGTTCGGCAACATGATGTCCCAGCTCGGAGCCGAGTTCTCCAACCCGGTCGAGGAATTCGTCGGCTGACTCGCCGGCACCTTCTCGCGGGGACGTGATCCAGCGCGTTCGGTACCCGCGTCCGGCCGAGGTCCCCGTTCGAGGCGGACAGCCCCGCGGCACTGCACAGCGCGTTTCATCCCGCCGTCTCCTGGCAGCAAGGGTTCGCGTCGCGGGCAGGGCGGCCGGCGGCCCCCAACCCGGCAGTCCCGGCACAGTGTGTGCCGGGCTGTCGGCATGTCGGCCCTGGTCCGCGGACGTGCCCGGCCGTCCACGGGCACCCTGGACGAGCCGCCGCATGTCTCGGCCTGCTCGTGTCCTGGCCTCTCGTGCCGGGCCGCTTTCGTGCCGGGCCTCCCACGGTGGGCTGCCGTTCGCGGCGCGCACGCCCGTAACTCCCTTGCGCCGTGCGGTCACTGAGCGCGGGGCCGCCCTCGCTGTTTGTGGCCGGACACCGTTGCACCCCGTCGGCCTCGCGCCGCACCCCGGATATCCTTCAGCTTTCCTCCTCGTCTCCGACCTCGGGTGCCCCCACCTGGAAGGGATCGCACCTGTGGAGTTCCGGCTGCTCGGCACGGTGTCCGTCGACACCCACGTGGGACCGTTGCCCCTCGCCCGGCCAAACGCCGCAGCCTGCTCGCCGCGCTGCTGCTGTCGGTCAACACACCCGTACCCGTCTCTCGTCTGACGGACTGCCTGTGGGAGGACGCGCCGCCGCTGCACGCCCGTAGCGTCATCCAGGGACATGTGTCGCAACTCCGCGCCCTGCTGGCCGGTGCGGACGCCGCCGCCTACGGGGTCGAACTGGCCACACTCGGCGACGCGTACGCCCTGCGGTCACCCGAAACCCTGCTGGATTCCCAGCGGTTCGAGGAGCTGCTCGCGCTGGCCAGGGAGCAGCAGGACGCGCACGACGCCGTGCTGATGCTCAAGGATGCCCTGTCCCTGTGGCAGGGGCCGGCCCTCGCGGGCGCGTTCCCGGGCCCGCCGCTCCAGGCGGCCGCGCACTCGCTGGAGGAATCACGGCTGGCGGCCGTCGAGCAACTGGCCAGCGCCTACACCGTGTTGGGGGAGCATGACCGCGCCGCGGCCGCCCTGCGCAGGGAAGCGGTCGTCCACCCCATGCGGGAGCCGTTGGCGGCTTCCCTGATGACCGCGCTGTACCGGGCCGGACGCCAGTCGGAGGCGCTGGCCTGGTTCCACCGCACCAGACGGCTGCTCGTCGACGAACTCGGTGTCGACCCGGGGCGCGAACTCGCCCAGGCGTACGCGCTGATCCTGCGGGGCGACCCCCTCCAGCAGGGCGGACCGGACACTCCGACGGACCCGGTCACCGCACCCCCCAAGGAAATACGCGACGGAGTCGGCCGACAGGGCACCGAGCCCGAGCCCGAGCCCGAGCCCGTACCCGTACCCGTACCCGTACCCGTACAGCAAAGGTCTGCACAGCAAGGGTCCGTACAACAGGGACCCGTGCAACAGGGACCCGTACGACAACGGTCCGTGGAGCAGGGGTCCCTGGAGCAAGGAGCAGGGGACCAAGGGCAAAGACACCAGCCAGGGCCTTGCGGTCCGTATCCGGTCACCTCGCCCGCCGACCGCGCGGACCTCTCGGCGAACGGCCTTCCTCTGACGGGGCCCGAAGCCCGTATCGACGAGGCCTCCGCCGCAACGCCCACCCGATCCGGGCCTGTTGCCCTCCCGCCCCTGGTCGGACTGCCGTACCCCACGGATCTGCTGCCGCGGGCACCGCGGGGATTCCACGGACGGGAGGCCGAACTGGCCGCGCTCACCCGGGCCGCCGCGGCCGAGGCACCCGTCTGCCTGGTCACCGGGCTGCCGGGGGTGGGCAAGACCGCCCTCGCCGTGCACTGGGCCCACCGGAACGCCGGCATGTTCCCGGACGGACGGCTCTTCGCCGATCTGCGCGGCTTCAGCGACACCGGCGAGACCGCCCTCACCGAAGTCCTCCGTGAGTTCCTGCCCGCGCTCGGCGTGCCCCCGCGCCGCGTGCCCGAATCGGCGTCGGCCGCGGCCGCGCTCTTCCGTTCCCTGACCCACCGGCGCCGTATCCTCGTCATCCTCGACAACGCCCGCGACTCCGCCACGGTCCGCGCGCTTCTTCCGGGTGGCGCCGACTGCGTCACCCTGGTCACCAGTCGGCACCGGCTGGACGGCCTGGTCGCCTCCGAGGCGGCCAGTGCCGTCCCGCTGGACAGCCTCGAACCCCAGGACGGCACCGCCCTGTTGGCCGGCGTGCTCGGCACGGACAGGGTTCTGGCCGAACCGATGGCGGCGCGCAGACTCGCCGAACTGTGCGGCGGACTGCCCCTCGCCCTGCGCGTCACCGCGGCACGGCTGGCCGGACGCCCGCAGCGGACACTCGCCGACCTCGCGGACGAACTCGCCGACGAACAGAGCCGGCTGACCTACCTCGACGTGGACGACACCAGTGTCTCCGCGGCCCTACGACTGACCGTGCAGCAACTGCCGCCCGACGCCCTGCACCAGTTCACCCGGCTCGGCCACCATCCCGGCTCGCACTTCGACCCCTTCACCGCCGCGGCCCTGGCCGACACGAACCCGCTCGTCGCCGCCGCGGCGCTGGAACGCCTCGCCGCCGCCCACCTGGTGACCGAGACGGCACCCGGCCGATGGGAACTCCACGATCTGGTACGCCTCTACGCCCGTACCCTGGATCCCGGATCCGGACGCGAAGCCCTCATCGGCGTCCTCGACCACTACATCGCCACCGCGCTCGCCGCCGCGGACACCGCGCAGCCGGGAGGCGAGCCCTGCTTCACCCTGCCGGACGGCTTCCATCGCCCCGCCGCCGTACGGGACTTCACCGACCGGGCGGCCGCCATGCACTGGCTGGCCACCGAACGCGAAGACCTGGCCCTGGCCGTCGTCGCGGCCCGGGCCGCCGGGCTCGACGACCGTGCCTGGCGCATCATCCTGCTCCAGTGGCCCCAAGTGGTGTGGCGGGTACGGGACAGCTGGGTACCGCTGCTGAACATCGCGCTGGAATGCGCGCGCGCAGAGCGCGACCCGTACGCCCAGTCACGCGTGCTCACGCTGCTCGGCTGGGTGCTGGGCGAGGAAGGCCGGCCGACCGAAGCCCTCGCTCTGCTGGAACTCTCGCCACCCCTCGCCCGGCAGGCGGGCGACCGGCTCGGCGAGGCGACCGCGCTGATCAACCTCGCGGTCGTCGAAGCCGCGCAGGGCGACCTCGGGGCCGGACTGGAGAACTGCACCCGGGCCATCGCGCTGGCCCGGGAGGAAGCCGACGCGCACACCGAGATGCTCGCACTCCAGCATCTGGCCCGCATCCAACTCACCGCGGACCAGCCCCGAGAGGCGCTCCGCTCGGCTCGTACGGCACTCGATCTCGGCCCCGAGCACGAGGAGGCGGCGCGCCGCGCGCTGCTGCTGACCGTCTGCGGCGAGGCCCAACTGGCGCTCGGCGCGGACAGTGACGGAATCCTGCTGCTGGACCGGGCCGCCGGGGAGGCCGAACGCGCCGGTTACGACGAGGGCGCCGTAAAGGCACTGGCGGCGCTGCTGCGGGTGAACCCGAGGGCGGACTACCGCGCACGGTACGAGGAAGCGGTGCGCCGGATCGCCGACGACGGGTGATGCTCACCACCCGTTCCCCGCCGCACGACCACGTACCGGCGTTCGTCGGCCGAGCGCGGGCTTCGTCGACGACGATCCCCGCTTCCCGGCCGGGGTGTGAGCGAGGACCGCACGAGGACGTGAGGCGTCCGGCGCCCGTTCCGGCGTCCGTCAGCCTCTACGACTGCTCCTCGACGACCATCTCGCCCAGGAGGGACCAGTCGTCCTGGGGGATCTTCATGTTCACGATGCGCGGTGTCGCGAGCAGGTGGCGGGGCAGGGTCTGCTGGGCGGCCCTGAAGTGCGCGGACTGGACGTGGGACGCTCCGGCCTCGTCGTCCCGGAAGGCCTCGACCAGGACGTACTCCGTCGGGTCGTCGAGGCTCCGGGACCAGTCGAACCAGAGACAGCCGGGCTCGGCGCGGGTGGCGGCGGTGAAGTCGGCGGTGATCTCCGGCCACTTCTCGGCGTCTTCGGGGCGGACACGGAACTTGACGGTAATGAAGATCATGAAGGCTCCTCAGATGGGTATTGAGCCATTCTGTGCCGTCCGCGGCAGTTGAACACCACGGCCCCGTAGGCCGACCGGGGGACCTCCGCGAGCAGGTGCGTCGCGTCCGCCGGCAACCCCTCCCTCCCGCGATCCGGGCCCGGACCCGGAGGCGCGCACGCGGGGACGCTCCCTGCATGGCGATACTCACCGGCCTCGGCCTCGGCCTCGGCGGCCTCGTCCTTCGCCCGGGTCATGCGTGTCGGCATCACCAGAACCTGTCGATCCTGAAGAACGGCCGGGCGCGAGCAGTGCGGTTCACCACGCTGACGCGGTTCTGCGAGGTATTGGAGTGCCGGCCGGGGGATCTCCTCGGTTGTCGCCCGCGCTGAGGACGGAGCCCGCGAGGACCCCGTGCGGCGGTGACCCTTCTAATCGCGGTCGACCGCCGTGCAGACACAGACTCTGTTTCCCTCCGGGTCGGCGAGCACCGTGTACGACGGGGAGTGGGAATCGTCGACCACTGTGCCCCCGGCGGCGACGGCGGCCCGAATGCGCGGCCCCGCCGCCTCGGGGGCCAGCCAGAGATCCATGTGCCGGCGCTGGCGCGGGGTCTTGTGGGCATCGGTCCGCTGGAACCACACGCTGGGGGCACGGTTCGCCGGGTCGAAGACCGTGTCGTACACCGTGTTGCCGGCGTTTCCCGTGAGCAGCGCTGCCCAAAAGGGGCCTGCCGCCGTGTCGTCAGCGGTGTCGAGGGCGATCTCCAGCTGTGCCACCTCTTCAGGTGCAGCCGTCAGCCCGTGCTCGTGGGCCAGCCTCGTGATGACGCGGGCCGGCTCAGAGTCTTTCGGGGTGACCCAGCGGGCGCCGGTCTCGTCGACGCTGAACAGGCTCACGTCGATGAGACCGGGCCCCAGCCTGATGTCCGGTACGTCATGTCCGGCGACGACCGATGCCTGCGCGATGGCGCTCACGAACGCGGCCCCCGAGCCCGTATCGGCTGTCCGGTAGCGGGCGGCGAGGAGTTGAGCGAGCTTGCGCCAGTCGTTCGACTCCTGCGCGATCGCTTCGAGAATCTCGCGGTTGCCGGCCTTGTCCATGGGCCCATGCTTCCAGGCCGTCTCCCGCGCCACGAAACAAACAAGGCGCACAAGGGAACCGTTACGTTCCGGGCCGTTCACCTTTCCCGCCGGATGCCCCGGGTTCGGGCCGTGCGTCGGTGAGTTCGGGCTCCAGGCCTTCGCCGACGGGGGCACGGGCCCGCCCCGCGTCGGCACGCCACGCCTCGAAGGCCCAGGTGGTGAGTGCGACGACGGCCAGACCGAGCAGCCAGCCGCCCACCACGTCACTGAACCAGTGCACGCCCAGGGCGACGCGGGTGAAGCCGACCCCGAGGACGGAGAGCACGGCCGCGTACCAGCACAGAGCTCGCCACGGTCGCGGCACCACGGGCAGCAGGACCAGCAAGAGGATGGCGAACGAAGTGGTGGCGGTCATCGCGTGGCCCGACGGGAACGAGAAGCCGGGAGCCCGTGCCACCGGATCCTCCAGCGACGGACGTGCCCGCTCGACGATTGTCTTCACCAGGAGCCCGATGACGCCGCCGGACACGGCTGTCACCGCGGACCAGGCAGCCAGCCGCCATGCCCGGCGGTACACCAGCCAGAAGGTCAGCAGCGCGACAGCCGTACGCAGGGTGAGCGGATCCCAGACCCGATCGGAGAGGAAGCGCAGCGTACTTGTCCAGGCGGGATGTTCCAGGGCGACGCCGTGCAGCCGCCGGGCGGCGCCCGCGTCCAGCCGGCGCAGGGGCTGCCATCGCCCCTCGACGAGGACGAGGAGCAGACCGAAGGGCACCGCGGCGATCGCCGCGATGACGGCCGAGCCGAGGAGCCGGGCGCCGAATCTGCGGTCGGCCGTGCGGCGGCGACGTTCTCGCAGGCTCCGCACCGTGACGCGCGCCGTCATTCAGACTCCCGGATCGGGGTGGACCGGACCGGGGCGCCGCGCACGTGAGGCCTCCAGCTGCGCGGCGAAGGACAGCCCGAGGAAGAGGGCGATCGAGGTCAGGTAGGCCCAGAGCAACAGCGACATGAAGGCACTCAGGGGGCCGTAGATGGTGTCGAAGGAGCCACTGACCCCGAGGTAGAGGCTCAACAGCCAGGTCAGCGCCGTCCAGAGCACCAGATACACGGCGGCGCCGAAGGCCAGCCAGGTGTATCCGGGCTGCCGACGGCGGGGCGAGCGACGGAAGATCGCGCTGGCCGAGATGAGGGCGAGAAGCAGACCGAAGGGCCAACGCAGCATGTCCCAGGCGGTCTTGGCGCCTCCGTCGAGGTGGTAGACGGTCACGACCGCGGACGCCAGGTCGCCGCCTGCCACCATCAGGACGAATCCGAGGCCGAGCGGGATGCCCGCGCTCAGGGACATGACCAGGCCGCGCAGATACTTCCGGTGGAAGACGCGGTCGCGCTCGTTCCCGTAGATCCGGTTGGCACCGCGCTCTATCTGGCACATCGCGGTGGTCACGTTGACCAGTGAGAAGGCCAGGCCGAACCACAGGGCGACCTGTGCCCCGTCGCCCGCCGTGTGCCGGCTGCGGCGCAGCGCGTCGTCGACGACGTCGGCGCTCGGGCCCGCGGCGATGCGGCGGATCGTCAGTTCGGCGACCCTGCCGATGTCCTCGGTGTGCAGGGCCGAGGAGAGACCCACGAACGCGATGGCGAGGGGGATCAGGGCGAGGACCGTCTGCAGGGCGAGCGCACGGGAATGGCTGAACCCGTCGGCGTAGCGGAAACGGATGAACGCGTCGCGCAGCAGCGGCCAGCCGCCGTAGCGGCGCAGGGACGCCAGTGCCTCGTCGGCGGAGAGCTCGTCCCCGGTCATGGCACGGGTCTCGGGGACCTTGGTCGCGGTACCCATTCACTTCTCCCGGGAGGGCAGCAGGACGGTCAGAGCGCCGGGCCTGACCTCGGCGGTGAGGCGCCGCCCGGGACCCACCGGGTCCCCGTCGAGTTCCCGGGACTGAGCGGTGTCGAAAGTGAGTTCTGCGCGCCGGAAGGTGAAGAACTCGACGGGGACACCGCCTTGGGCGGCGCCATCGGCGGCGATGGTGTGCACGGCCGACGGCCGGTGCGACTCGGCGCGGCCGCGCAGTAGTGTCCGTACGGCGCGCAGCCAGCCGACGGGTCCGCGGGGGTCGAGGACCAGAAGGTCGAGCAGGCCGTCGTCGGGACGGGCCTCGGGCAGCAGTGTCACCCCGCCCTGCACGGTTCCGACGTTGGCGACGAGCACCATACGGGCCGTGCGGCGGAAGGCGGGGGAGCCGTCCAGCCGGATCGTCACGCGCATCCGGGGTGTCCTCAGCGTTCCGATCCCGGCCAGAGCGTAGGCCGCCCAGCCCAGGTGGGCCTTGGCGCGAGGATCGGTGTGCTCCATCATCGCGGCGTCGAGGCCAGCCCCGGCCATCGCGGCGAACCGGGTGGCGGTCAGGCCGTCGCCCTCGATGCTTCCCAGGTCGAGACGGTGCGGACCGCCGCCCAGCGCGGCGTCGAGCGCGGCGGTGGGGGAGAGCGGCAGACCGAGATTGCGTGCCAGCAGGTTGCCGGTGCCGCAGGGGACGATGACCAGCGGAACACCGCTCTCGGCCAGGGCATCGGCGACGGTGCGGACCGTTCCGTCCCCACCGCAGACCACGACGAGTGTCGCGCCCTCGCGGACCGCGCGGGCCGTCTGTCCGGCCCCCGGGTCGTCCGCGGTGGTCTCCAGGAACACGGGGTCGCGGTGGCCGTGCCGTTCGAGGATCCGGCGCAGATCGTGGCGCGTGGCCTCGTGGGTCACCGTGGGATTGAGGATGACGGCGGTCGTGCCGGACCGGTGCTCACCGGCGGTCCGTGCGGCGGGTACGCCGGCCCCGGACGGCGCAGCGGCCACGGACCGGTCGACGAGCAGGGCGCGGCCCACGATCAGCAGCGACAGCCCGCCGTTGGCGAGGCCGCCCAGGACGTCCGTGGGGTGATGCATGCCCCGGTAGAGCCGGGCGGCGCCCACGATCAGCGGCAGGAGCAGCAGCAGTCCGGCCACGATCCTGCGCCACGGCCCGCGGATCCGGGACAGCGCGACCACCGCCAGACCGGCGTAGAGCGCGGTCGCCGCCCCGGTGTGTCCGGAGGTGTAACTGGAGGTGGGCGGCGAGGCGTCGAGGCGGTCCACGTCAGGCCGGTGCCGGTCCACCGATTCGGTGATGGCCAGGAAGACCAGGGACTGGAGGGAGACGGCGAGGGCGAGGAAGACCGCTTGGCGCCACATCGGCAGCCGGGGTATCAGAAGCAGGCCCAGGCAGGTCAGAAGCGTGACGGCGATGACCGTAAGGGTGTTGCCGGCTTCCGAGGCGATGGACGACAGCGTGGTGAGCGTGCCGGTGCGGGCCCGTTCGAGGTCCTCGTTCACGGCGTCCTCGGCCGTCAGCGGCCACAGCCCGCGGGCGGGACCGGTGATCAGGAGTCCGAGGCCCACCATCACCGCTGCCTGGCACGCGGTCAGCGCGCCGATGCGTGCGGCCGTCAGGCCGGTGCCCCGGGGAAGTGCGAACGAGCGGGCCGAGCCCACGACTTCGGTTCGGCTGCGGGACCTTCCGGCAGCTCTGTCCGGTACGGCGGTAGGCATCGGGACTCCCGGGGCAGCGCGGTTCGGCCGGATTCCGCCCGGGCCGCGCTTCCTCCCGGGTCCACCGCCGTGTGCCCCGAAACGCCTCGGGCAGGCCTGAGGAGGCCTGGAATCGGGGGAAAGCCCCGTTTCGGATGTATGCCGCGCAGTCGGGTTCGGATGGATGCCGCGCAGTCGGGCGGATGCCGCGCGGTCGGGCGCGGATCGACGGACCCGCTCAGGCGGAGCAACCGGACCCGCCCCAGGCGGAGCACCCGCGCGCCGCCGCGCGCCGGTGCGCCCTCACCTGGGGCGGTCGTTCCGTGCAGGCGGAGCCCGGCACCCGTCCGAAGACCGGTCGACAGGCTCCGAGGGGCGGCTCAGCCGTGATAGGAGATGTAGCCGTTGCCGTCACGGTCGTTGGCCGACTTGGTGTACGAGTGGACATCGGCGCGGGCGCCGGACGGCTTGTACAGGTAGATGCTGTCCTTGTCGTTGTTCCAGATGAAGTTGCAGTTCTGGCGGTAGACGACGTTGTTCGTGTCCGAGTCGGTGCCGTGGCCGCCGCGGAGCTTGATGTAGTCCCCGGGCTGGAGGTAGTGGTTCGCGGAGAAGGTGAACTTGTGGCCTACGGCGTCCTTGACGACGTAGCCCTTCAGGTTCACGGTCGTGCCCGACGAGTAGTTCTTGATCGTCAGGTACTCGTCTCTCGTGTTGCCGCTGGAGCAGCTGTTGGAGTCCCGGCCGGGCGCGTCGTACTGGACGCCCTTGATCTTCAGCGAGGACGAGTACTCCGTGGCCTGTGCCGGGGCCGTGGCGATGGCGGCGAGCGTGCCGGCAGCGGCGGCGGTGACGGCCAGGGCGTTGCGAATACGCATGAGGAATCCCCCCTCAGTGGTGCGGATGAAGCTCCAGGAGCATACCGATGATGTGATCAGTGGATGGCGAAAATGTGTGGGACGCGTAAACACCCTCGCGCCGAGGCCGTCCCGCGCCGCCCGGCGGGCGGACCTGTGGATCGGCCGAGGGGCCCGTCATCGAGGCCGCCGACCTGCTGTGACTTCGCCCACCTCCTCTTGTCCGACAAGAAAGGCATACCTAAGTTCTGTGCCATGGCCCCACAGAATCCACCGCTCCCCGAAGGTCCCGGCGATGCGGACACTCCGCGCTCCCCGGGTGCCGGTCGACCGGACGCCCCCGTGCTGGTCGAGTTCGACGTCGACCTCACCGCTCAGGAGGCCCTGCGTCAGGCCCAGGTCCTGGCCGCCCTCGGCCCCGACTGGGACCCGATGGAGGTAATGCGCGGAGAGGAAGCCGCGTACGCACTCCTGTACTCCGGTCTCGACGAGGAGCAGCAGCGCGTGTACGACGGCCTGGTCGCGTCCGGCGTGCTTCCCCGGCGTGGAGACGGCAGTGCTGCCGCTTGACCCGCAGGCGGACATCGGGCGCCGCGCCTGGGTGACGTGTCCGAACTGCGCCGACAGCCGCGGGTGCGCGTCGTGCGAGCAGCGGCGGTCGTGCTCCGACCACTGGCGCTACCTGCTCTCCACCACTGGAAGTCTGCTCCACCTGCAGTGCCCCTCGTGCACCCACGTCTGGGTGCACGAGACCGGATTCGGTGCCACCCGCTCCCTGTGGAACCGCATCGCGGGCGGCCGCCCCAAACGCTGACCGGCGCGCAGGTGCCACGAGCACACGTCTTCGCCCACCCCCCGGGCCCCGCACGTCATGGCGGGGATATCCTCAGGGACCCCAGGCGGGTCGAACTTGTCCGGCGCGCCGCTGTGGGAAGATCGCAACCCCGCACGACAGCAGTCCGGGCCCGTGCACGCCATCGCTCGTAGATTCGACGACGCTCGCGGCCCACCGGTGGATGACGGACCGGCCCGCGCGGGTAAAGAAACTATGCGCACCAGCGCGAACATCCCACTGCCGAAGGACTGCCGGTCTTGGACCTCCCACACTCCGAATCCCCTGCCGTGCGACGTCCGGGACGCACTTGGACCGTCCGCATCTCCGGCCACAGCGACCGCACCGCGTCGGTCACGTGCTCCTCTCCCTGCGCCATGCCGCCGCGATCCCGTGACCTCGCCGCGCTGCGCCGCTTCGCCGAGGCCCATGTCGGGGCGCATGCCCGCGCGGCCACCGTGCACGCGGACGCAGCCTGCGCCTGCCGGCAGACGCAGTGCGCCTCCCACGAGGACAGCCAGGTGCACTGCATGGGCAGTGTGCTGCTGGTGCTGCGCCATGATCCGGCCATTGCCCAGGTGTGGACCCTGATGGAAGTCTGCGCAGCGTGTGCCCCGTTGATGACGCACACCCGCGTCGTGGGCCGCGCCGTGCCCCGCACCCGCACGCCGTCCACGCCCACCCCGCCGCCGGCCACCGCCGGTGCCCCCGCGAGCGCGCCCGCGGTCCCCGGCGGATTCAGTGCCCCGAGCGGGCCCGGGTTCAACAGCGCCGACGCACCCCCGGCACCGTCACGTCGCCGCGCCGTCGGCCGTGGCCGCCCCCAGCCCCGACAGGGCCGGCGGGATCAGGGCAGATCGCGCGGCTGACCGGGTTCCCGGCGGCTGATCGCGGTCCCACCCGCGCCCGGCCGACCGCGGTCCCATCCCGCTGACCAGGGGCTCACCGGTCGGCCGACCACGGACCACCGCGGTCGGCCGTGGTCCCACCGCGGCCCCTCGGGGCCCCTCGGGGCCCGCCGGTTGTCGTCGACCGGTGGTCGACGCGTCCTGGGCGAAGGCGAAGCCCAGGTCCGCTTCCGCCCCTCGGCGAGAGTGTCCTGCGCGCCGGTCCGACCGGCGTGTCGGCCGACGACCGGACGACCCGGCCGTCGTACCCGGCTCTCCCCAGGGTTTCCGCCGGTCCTCACTCGTTCCGCGCGTGAGCGCCGTCGCGCACCCGTCCGTCCGCGGTGATCGGCGACGTGCCGAGATGCGCGTGTCGCTCCGGAGGCGAGCACAAGGACCGGATCGGGGCATTTCCATGAACAGCATTGATTCGGTTGAGAGTTCATCATCGACTGAAAGCTGTTGCAGGGCTTTGCGCAATTCTTGCAGGCGTTGCAGGGTGGCATCGCGCGGCGGCTCCAAGGCCGCTGCTTCGCCGACACGAGGGACGCCACCATGTTCTCCGCCAGCCGCTCCGTATCCCCGCTCCGGCTCAGGACGGTCCTGGGTCTGTCCGCCGCCGTTCTGGGCCTGTTGGGCGCGACCGGCGCACCCGCCGCCGCGCGAGACGCCGGCCCCGGTGTCCTCGCCGACGATGTCGTCCAAGCGGCAGCCGTCCCGGACTGCGTCCACTACTACAGCGACTGGCGCTACACGACCGTCGTCAACGACTGCGACACCACCGTGAACGTCACCGTCGAATACACCGACGGCCAGGGCGCCCCCTGCCGCACCCTGCTTCCCCGGGCCATCGCCACCTTCGCGGGCTACGGCCCCCAGCTCAACTACGTCACGGGCCTGAGCACCTGCACACCGGCGAACGTGTGAGGTCGTCGCACATCGCGCCGACCCGGGCGACGGATCTCCCCCCTCGCCCGGGGTCTCCTCCTTCGCCCGGGACTCCGTTCCGTGCGGGCGGGCCGGCGCCGTCACGCGGCGGGGCTGTCCAGGGGCCGGAGCTCGTCGGCGTACGAGACGGAGACGCGGCGCATCAGACCGTCCTCGGAGATGTCGTACTGACCCAGGCGCCACAGCGGCGGCGAGTAGGCGTGCAGGGAGACCGCGTCGTCCGTGGCGCCCGAGAGGCGGTGGATGTGGTCCGGGCCGAAGCAGAACGAGTCACCCGCGCCGACGCCGACGGACAGGTGACGGCCGCCGATGCGGGGGTTGGACTCGATCAGAGCGCCCTGGACCACCCGGACGGCACCTGAGGAGACGTCGTGGTCGTGCCAGCCGGTGTCGCTGCGCCGGGTCCAGCAGAGCAGCCAGACGTCGACGTACTCGTCACGGTGCAGGGAGGCGTAGTGCCGCTCTTCGTGGGAGAAGGCGATCCGGTCGCGCCAGAGCTCGGGCCGTGCGGCGAGGTCGTCGACGAGCCGTTGGAGTTCGTGCTTGTCGAGCGTGCGGTCCGGCAGGGACGAGTACGTCACGGTGATGTTCCCTTCCAGGAGTGGTCCGCCGGGCGGCTCAGGTGCGGCCGTGCAGCAGACGGGCGGGGTTGACGGTGCACAGGGCGTGGACGGCGGCGCCCGCCCCCAGGTCGGGGATGACGGGCGGCGCGTACGGCCGGTCGCTGCCACTGACGACGACATCGATGCCGACGGCCCGGACGAGAGCGTCCACGGCCCGCGTGCCGTAGGACGACGTGTCGTAGAAGACGTCGAAGTCGACCTCGCCACGGCCGCCGCCCCGGGCCGCGAGCCGTTCACCGTGCAAGGGGGCCAGGCCCGCGAGTGCGGCGAAACAGACACGCAGTCCCGGATGGCGGGCGCGGCCGAAGGCCCGGAACGCGAACCACGCA
Organism: Streptomyces rhizosphaerihabitans; assembly: GCF_025399795.1. GTDB lineage: Bacteria > Actinomycetota > Actinomycetes > Streptomycetales > Streptomycetaceae > Streptomyces > Streptomyces rhizosphaerihabitans. The sequence continues at coordinate 56,922 of NZ_JAODTZ010000023.1, forward strand.
CCGTGCAACTGCTGTTGGTAGGGGACCAGGGCCGCCCACCAGGGCGGCGCCTGGACGGCGGGCGGAGCCTTGCCGGGATGGACGAACAGGGGCTTGTCGAGGCGGGTGAGGAGGTCCAGGAACGGGGCGCGGTCGCGCCAGCCCGCCGCGTCCAGCAGTGCGGTGGCCGGGAGTTGAAGACCCACGCAGCCCCGGCGCAGATCGCGCTCCACCGCCTCGGGGTCCGGCTCGCTCAGACAGGGGGATGCCCAGACGCCGAAGGGCGCCGGGAGGGCGAGCACCCCCTCGTGGAAGGCGTTCAGCAGCGGCAGCGCTTCGGCCGCCGGCAGGTGCTCGATGCCCAGCGGGCTGGAGAGGGAGACCAGGGCGAGGTCGAGGGAGTCTGCGGCGGCCAGACGCGTGCGGGCGTCCACGTCGTGGTCGGCCGGGTCCACCTCGTAGGGCGGCTCGCCCTCCAGGCGCAGCGTCCAGTCGTCGAGGTGCGGCGGTGTGGTGCGCGCACGCAGCAGAGCGACGAAGTCGGGCGGCCAGATGTGCTGGTGGACGTCGATGGGCACCTGAAATCCTTGAGGAGTCCGTACGGTGACGACGCGGGAGTGCTATTGGTTAAGCGCTTCAGTGATGCGCTTAACTTAAGCGCTTAACAACAAGGCGTGTCAAGCACATGCCAGCGATCCGGACGGGGCCCGGTAGGCTTCCCGGCATGGTCAGGCCCCAGAAGCGCACCACCCTCAGGGAGGTGGCCGAGGCCACCGGCCTCTCCACCGCCGCTGTCTCCTACGCCCTGCGCGGCAAGCACGTCTCCAAGGAGACCGAGGAACGCGTACGCAAGGCCGCGGCCGAACTCGGCTACGAGGCCGACCCCATCGCCCGAGCCCTCGCCAGCGGCCGTACCAGCATGGTCGGCGTGCTCGCAGGTGATCTCCAGGACCTCTGGCAGCAGCAGCTCATGGCGGCCATCGGCCGGGAACTGCTGGCCGGCGACCGCTACGCGCTGATCCTGGACGCGGGCGGCGACCCCGACCGGGAGCTCGTCCTCGCCAAGCAGCTGCGCGATCAGCGTGTCGACGCGCTCGTGGTGTCCCCGGTGAATCCGGCGGCGAAGGCGTGGGAGGCGATCGCCGACGCGCTGCCGGTCGTCGCCGTCGGTGACTCACTGAGCCGGGCGCGTACGGCCGGGCAGGTCATCTTCGACAACCGGGCAGGGATCGACGCCGTACTCGAGTACCTCCACGGTCTCGGCCACCGCAGGGTGACCGTGCTGACCCCGACCCGGCCGAGCACGCCCGACCGGCCCGCCGACGTGTATGTGCGCGAGGCGGCCGACCGGATAGGGCTGCGAGCCGAACTCGTGCCCTGCCCACAGGAGCTGGGCGCCGCGACCGTCGTCGCGCGGCGCGTCCTCGACGGGGACCGACGCGCCACCGCCGTCTTCTGCTTCTCCGACTCCCTCGCCTACGGGGTGTACGCGGCGGCGGCGGAGGCGTCACTCGTCGTGGGGCGCGACGTCTCGGTCGTCGGGTTCGACGACCACCCCGTCTCCCGGGTCCTCACACCACCGCTGACCACGGTCGGCTGGGGGCTCACGCAGATCGCCGCGGAAGCCGCCCGGTTGACCGCTTCCGCGATCGAGGGAAAGCGGGCGCGCAGAAAACGGATCCTGTGCGCTCCGGTGATGTGCGCGCGGGGATCCGCCGTGGCCGTCTGAAGGCCACGGCCGTGCCGTCGGCCGGACGCCCGCCGGGCCAGGTCACGGGCAGTGGTACGTGAGCCCCGTCGAGACGGTTCGGCGCACGGGTGAGAGCAGACGCAGCTCGGCGCGGGCCGTGTAGCGGCCGTTGCCCTGGAACGTCCACAACAAGTGCAGCCGTGCCTGTTTCTGGCCACGCGTCATGTCCTCGTGCAGGACGTCCGAGGAGGTGCCGTCGCTGCGGACCCAGCGGTACGCGAGTGAGCCAGGCCTGCCGTTGGTGGTGACCGTGGCCGTGACATCGGCGGTCTCGTCGCATCCGGGTGAGGGCGACAAGGTGGAGACCGCGACGTCGTCCACGCCGAGGGACGGCGCGGAGCGGTGCCAGAGGAGAAAGGCGACGACTGCCAGCAGCACCACGGTGGGCAGCGCGTGTCTGCGCCAGGTCCGGCGGCGTACCGGGACTGCCGGAGGAACCCCGGTGACCCGGCGCATGGTGTCGGCGTTCACACCGGGTCCGAAGCGCAGCAGGGTTCCCTCGACCCGGTCGGGAGGTGTCTCCTCGGTCGTGGAATCAAACAGCGCCACCGTCGCCGCCATGGGACCCGACAGCGCCACCGTCACCGTGTCCCCCGAGAGGGGAAGCGTGTCGGGGGAGTCCGGCCGTTGGATCCAGTGGCTGGCCAGCGCGGTCGCGCTGTAGTCGTCGTCGGGGGAGGGGGCGCCCGCGGCGCCGGGGTGTTCAGTCACGAGATCATGCACCGCCGCGTCAGTAGCTGTTGCCAGGCGCCGCCGTCAGCGGAGGCCGGCTGGGTCCTGGCCTGGACACCCCAGTAACAGCCCGCTCCCTGGAACGTATGGCCGAGAGCGATGGTGTACTGGGTCGAACCGCTGCGCTGGTACGTCTCTGTCGCCCCGTCCTGGGCTCCGGCCTGCCCGCTGACCTCACCGGTGAACCACGCGACCGTGATGGTGACCGGTCCGGTTCCGTCGGTGGTGACGGTGGCCGTCGCCGCCGCGGTCGCCGTGCCCGTCTGCCGGAAACCGCTGAACGTGACGGACTTGACGTTGACGCCGATGGTGGGCGACGGGGAAGTCGTGGTGGGCTCGGACGTTGTCGCGGCCGGTGACGTCGGGGGCGCGACGGTGGCGGACGTGGAGGCGCCGGCCGTCGCGGACGCCGACACGGTCGGCTGGGCGGTGGAGTCCGTGGCCGAGCCGGAAGGCGTGGGCGCATCCGAGGTGGCTGACGAGGAGGACGGAGTCGGCGATCCGGGGTCCGCCGACGCCGTGGGGCCGCTGCCACCGGTCGGCTGTGCGCTGGTGGTGGCGAGTGCCTCCGCCGCTCTGCGCGGCGTGCCGAAGTCCGGAGCGTGCCGGTCGATGCCGTACGTCAGGAGGAGGGCCGCGACGAGCGCGGCCCCCGACACGAGCAGTGTGCGCAGGCTCGGCTGCCAGGCACGGAGCCAGTCGGGTGTCCCGCCGAGGATCGTGCGCGCCGTGTCCGTGGCCCGGCGCGGAACGGAGGGGACGGAGGGAAGCAGCAGCAGGGACAGTGCCGCCAGCGCCGCGAGCCGCCCGCGACCGCGCTCCTCCCAGTCCGGGCCGTACGCGCCGCCGGCCGTGGCCTCGAGTTCCGCGACGAAGTCCTCGGCATGGGCGGGCCGTTGCTCGGGCGACTTGGCGAGGCCGCGCTGGACGAGGGAGCGCACCGGTTCGGGGACCTCGTCGGCGGGGATGGCTCCGTCCACGTGCTGGAGGGCGAGTTCGGCCAGGTTCCCGCCCGTGTAGGGCTTGCGGCCGGTCAGGCACTCGAAGAACGTCGCGGTCGCGGCGTACACGTCGGCGGCCGGCGAGGCGGGGGCGCCGGTCCACTGCTCGGGAGCCATGTACGACGGCGTGCCCGCGATGCCCGCGGTGGTGCCGTCGGTGGCGGCGATCCCGAAGTCGACGAGCTTCGACGTGCCGTCGGGACGGACGAGGACGTTCTCCGGTTTGTAGTCACGGTGGACCACGCCGACGCGGTGGGCGTCGGCGAGGCCGAGCAGCGAGCCCTTGAGGAGGACCAGCGCGGCTTCCGGATCGAGGGGAGCCTCCCGGGCGAGCAGGGCCCGCAGAGACACGCCGTCCACCAGCTCCATCACGATGGCCGCGCCCTCCGGCCCCTCCACGTACTCGTAGAGGCCTGCCACATGGGCACTCCGCAGCCCGCCGAGCAGCCGGGCCTCGGCCCGGAACTCGTGCACGAAGCCCGGACGGGTACGCAGCGACTCACTGAGGTACTTGACCGCGACCGGATGGCCGGTCTCCTCGTGAACGGCCAGGGCGACGCGTCCGCTCGCCCCCGAACCGAGCTCGCGGGATTCGGAGTAGCCCGGTACCGCCCATGTGCTCATGACCCATGCCTCCCCAAGACGTGGGGCGCGTGAGGCATTCCGGTCCCCACGCGCTCCAGTCGTGTGCTGTGAGACACGATTGGAGCCACTTCGGTTGCAGGCGGCCGGGGAGCGGATCGCCCGCCCGCCGTCACTCGCGTCACACGGGCTGTAGCCGCCGGTCCTCGCGCCACCTTGTTCGCCGGCCGACCAGTGCCTTCGGCGGCGTGTTCAGGGGGTCGCGAACGAAACGATGACGCGGGCCGGTGTCCGGAAGCTGTCGGAGTCGATGGAGGAGCGTTCGATCAGGATCTCGGCGCCCGGCCCCCCGTCCGTGCCCGTGGCCTGGTAGCTCCAGGCAGGTCCCCTGAGCGCCGGGCCGCACAGCCCCTCGGGTCGTTCGCCGTCGCCGAGCCCGTACGGGCTGCCGTACCGCTCGTCGGGCAGGGGCGTCCCTTCCGGGACGACGCCCGCGCGATGCAGGTAGTCGGGCATGAGATCGCTGAGGAAGGAGACCTCGGCGACGCCATTGCGCGTGACGTAGTGAATGTCCGAGGCGTCGGCGGGGATCGGAACACCCCCGGCCGAGATCACGTTCGGCAGCCGGCTTTCGCTGCCGTCACACGCCCGTGTGTCCCCGAACGGATGGAACAGCTCGTCCTGGAACAGCCACACGAACCCTCCCGCCATCAGCGCGAGCACGGCACCCACCACGCCCGCGCACCCCAACCACCGCCGCGATCCGGGGCGTTCGTGCTCCGGGTCGCTCTCGTCGTCCGGATCGTCCGCGTACGGGGCCCCGTCCACCCCATCTGCGTACGGGGCCTAGTCCACCGCGTCCGGACCGGCACTGCCGAAACGCATGCGCTACCCCAGCTCGGCGATGTCCTCGGCGCTCAGTTCGAGCGCGCCGGCGGCGATGTTCTCCTCCAGGTGGGCCAAGGAGCCGGTGCCGGGGATGAGGAGGATGTTGGGTGACCGGGCCAGCAGCCAGGCCAGGGCCACCTGGGGCGTGGTCGCGCGGTGGCGGGCGGCGACGGACTCCAGGTGTTCGGCGGTGACCGGCTGGAAGCCGCCCACCGGGAAGAACGGGACGTAGGCGATGCCGGCTTCCGCGCAGGCGTCGACGAGGGGGTCGTCATCGCGCTGGGACAGGTTGTAGAGGTTCTGGACGCAGGAGATCGGCGCGATCTTGCGCGCCTCCGCGAATTCGTCGGCCGTGACGTTGGAGACGCCCAGATGCCGGATCAGGCCCTCGTCGCGCAGCGCCAGCAGCGCTTCCAGCGGTTCGGCCAAGGACGGGGTCCCGGTCTCGGCGAGGTCACCCAGCCTGAGGTTCACCACGTCCATCCGGTCCAGGCCGAGCGAACTGAGGTTCGCCTCGATGCCGCGGCGCAGATTGTCGGCCGTGAGGCCCGTCTTCCCGGCCGCCGGCAGGGCGATGTCGGCGCCCTCGACCAGCGCGCCCACCTTGGTCACGATCACCAGGTCGTCCGGGTAGGGGTACAGGGCCTCCCGGATCAGCTCGTTCGCCGACACCCCGTCACGTGCGTAGTAGTACGAGGTGTCGATGTGGTTCACCCCGAGTTCCACGGCACGGCGCAGAATCCCCAGTGCGGTGTCCCGGTCCGGCCGGTCGCCTCTCGGCCAGCCGGTCAGCTTCATCGCGCCGTAGCCGATTCGTGCGACGCTCAAGTCGCCGCCGAGTGCCCATCGTTCAGTCGTCACGATCACCACCCTAGACCTCCGGCGCAAGGGTGATATCGGTGCCGAGGGACCCGTTCGGAAATGGCTTGCGGCCCGCGAGTCGTCTCGGTCGGGCCGTCGTACGACCGGCAGCCCGCCCCTCTCGAGGCGCGCACCACGAGGGCGTGCACCACAGGGCGCACGGCACGCGGTGTGCGCCCTATGGCGTACACCCGCACGGAGCGCGATACATCGGCGTACGCCGTACATGACGCGCGCCCGTGCGTCGTTCGGGGACAAGCCGGGGTGCACAGGAGACGCTGCTCCTGAGCAACCGACCCATCGGGCCCGACGCCGAGTCGTCCCGCATCCCGGCCCGTACCGCCGCAGCCCCGCACGAAGGAGTCCCCCGTGACCGAGACACCGTCGACCTCGGCAGCCGACGACGCGTACCGCTTCGACGACCTGCGCGCGCTGTTCATCAACTGCACCCTCAAGCCGGCACCCCAGCAGAGCCACACCCAGGGGCTGGTCGACAAGAGCAGCGCGATCATGGAGGCGCGGGGAGTCACGGTCGAGGAGGTACGTGCCGTCGACCACGACATCGCGCCGGGCGTCTACCCGGACATGACCGAACACGGCTTCGCCACGGACGACTGGCCGGCCATTCAGGAGCGGGTGATGGCCGCCGACATCCTCGTCCTCGCCGGGCCGATCTGGCTGGGTGACAACAGCTCGGTCACCAAACAGGTCGTCGAACGGCTCTACAGCGGCTCGGGACTGCTCAACTCGGCCGGTCAGTACGCCTATTACGGGCGGGTCGGCGGTTGTCTGATCACCGGCAACGAGGACGGTGTGAAGCACTGCGCGATGAACCTCCTCTACAGCCTCCAGCACCTCGGATACACCATCCCGCCGCAGGCCGACGCCGGCTGGATCGGCCCGGCGGGTCCCGGTCCGTCGTATCTCGACCCGGGTTCGGGCGGCCCCGAGAACGACTTCACCAACCGCAACACCAGCTTCATGACCTGGAACCTGATGCACATGGCCGCCCTGCTGAAGCGGTCCGGCGGTATCCCGGCCCACGGCAACCAGCGTTCGCAATGGGACGCGGGCTGCCGTCCTGACGCCCCGAACCCCGACTACCGCTGAGTCACAGACTCCGCGCGGGCCAGTCCAGCAGCCGGGCGCCGATGACCGCGGTCTGCAGCATGTAGCGCTGCGCGGGGTCGGCGGGGTCGGCCCCGGTGAGCTGGTGGATGCGTTCCAGACGGTACGTCAGGGCGCGCACGCTCAAGGAGAGGTGGCGGGCGGCCGCGGCCGCGACGCAGCCGGTGTCGAAGTACGCGGTGAGGGTGTCCAGGAGCGGCTGGGCGCCACCGCGGGCGCCGGTGAGCGGCCCCAGCGCGGCGAGGACCAGGTCGGCCATCGCCTGGCGGTCCCGGGTGAGAACGGGGTAGACGAGCAGGTCGGCTGCGCGCAGCACCGGAGCGTCCAGGCCGAGCCGCTCGGCGAGTTCGAGGGTGTTCAGCGCCTCCTCGTAGGACTGGACGACCCCGCCGGGGCCGGGCTGGGGCCGGCCGATGGCCACCTGCCCGCCGTCGGTCGCCGCGTGCGTCTGCTTGGCGAAGTGGGTGAGGACGTCCTCCTGTTCGCCCGGTGCGACGCACAGCATCCTGCCGTCCTTCGTGGTGAACAGGATGTTGCGGTCGCCGAAGCGGGCGATGAGGGACTGTTCCACCCGGCGGGGGACGGGCGCCGACTCGTCGTAGGCCGTCGGGCCCTGTGCGACGGCGACGGTGTGCGCGTGGGAGAGCCGCAGACCGAAGCGTTCCGCACGCTCGGCGAGGCGGCCCAGGTCGCTGCGCCCGTAGAGGAGGTCGTCGATGAACTCACGGCGCGCGGCCTCCTCCTTGCGTACGGCCAGGAACTGGGCCCGCCCGTAGCCCTCGGCAAAGGCGTCGATGACCTGTTGGACGGCGGCGAGCGTACAGTCGGCCGCACCTGGCGCGGCGGGCCAGGCGGCGCGGGCCGCGGAGAGGTGGGCGCTGACGAGGGCGGGCAGGCCGTGACCGGCGTCGGCGGCCCGTTCGCCCAGGGTCCGCCGGGACTCGATCTCGTCCCGGGTGAGGCGCCTGCCGGTGACGGAGACATCGGACAGTATCCGGGCATAGCCCTCCAGATACTGCTCGGTTATCTGCCGTTCCATCACATTGTCCCCCGGTTTCTTGACGGCCCGGTGACGACTTCTTGGCGGTGACCGGCACGCAGAGACTAAGCAACACTGCCGGGAACCGGCAATGCGCCCCTCACGCGCCGCGATGCACCCTGTGGGCAGGGGAGCACGGCGGATGGTCCTGTGCCGGACACCGGCAGAGTCGGCGGTGGCCGGCACAGGACCGGAAAGATGCCCGGGGGCGCCGGAAGCGGGCCGATGGCGTCGGTCTCAGGGCGCGGGCCAGTTCCGCAGCAGCGCGTCGAGGGCGTCCAGGACACGCGACCAGCTTTCCTGCGAGTCGGGGGCGCTGTGGCTGAACCCTCCGCCCATCTCCAGGCTGACATAGCCGTGGAACACACTGCCCAGCATCCGGACGGCATGGGTCTGGTCCGGTTCCGTCAGGTCGTAGCCGCGCAGGATCGCCCGCATCATCCGCGCGTGCTTGACGCCGGCGCTTGCCGCCGCCGTCTCCGGGTCGAGCCTGAGCTGCGCGGCGGCGTAGCGGCCGGGGTGTTCCCTGGCGTAGTCGCGGTAGACGTTCGCGAAGGCGGTCAGGGCGTCCTTGCCTGCCCGTCCGGCCAGCGCGGCGGCCCCTTGCTCGGCGAGCTCGTCCAGCGCGAGCAGCGCGATCCGGGTCTTGAGGTCGTCGGAGTTCTTCAGGTGCGAGTACAGGCTCGCGACCTTGACGTCGAACCGTCTGGCCAGCGCCGACACGGTCACCTGGTCGAAGCCGACCTCGTCGGCCAGCTCGGCCCCGGCCTGTGTCAGGCGCTCGGCGTTCAGTCCCGCGCGAACCATGCCCTTCCTCTCCCTCGGCGTAGTCGATTATGCATTTGCCTAATACCTTTAGGCAAATTACCGTGAGTCTTATGAAGCCGTTGACCGAGCAAGAGATCCGTGCCGTGTTCGTGAACTGCACCAAGGGTGAGGCGAAGCGCCTCTCCGTCCCGCGCGACCTGGCCGACCGGCCCTGGGGCGACCTGGACTACCTCGGCTGGCGAGACCCGCAGGCGCCGGAACGCGCGTACATCGTGGCCGAACTGGACGGCGGCCCGAAGGCCCTGCAGCTCCGCTGCCCCGGTACGACCTCGGGTCAACTGCGGCGCAGTATGTGCTCGATGTGCGTGACCACCCACACCGGCGGGGTCTCCCTGATGGTCGCGCCCAAGGCGGGGAAGGCCGGACAGCAGGGCAACTCGGTCGGCGCCTATCTGTGCAGCGACCTCGCCTGCTCGCTGTACGTACGGGGAAAGAAGGACGCCGGCGTCGGAGGGCGGCTCCGTGAGTCGCTGACCCTGGAGGAGAAGATCCAGCGGACCGTGGTGAACCTCGCGGCGTTCATCGCCAAGGTGACCGCCTGAGTGACTCTCCGGGCGTACGGCACCCGAGGCGAGGACGCGTCGGCCTGTCGGAGCCCGTGGCACGGCGCTCGGCCGCGGTGGTGGGCAGAGCCGCCGGGATGTGCGGGATCCCGGCGCGGTACCGGCTCGCCGTGTCGGCGGCGGGCCGCGGCGCGAACGCCGCGGCCGTGGCACCGGACTTCACCATGTCCTCGAAGGGGCGGAGACCACCTCCGGGAGAGGGCACATCAAGGTGTTCGGTGCGGAGCCGCGCCGGACATGGACGGCCGTCGCGAGCGCCCCACCGTTCCGCCCACGGTCGCGGAGGGGACCTCCAAGTCCCGTGCGGCGAACCGAGGTTGACGGGGTCAGTTGCTGTCCGCCACTGCCTTCGGCTCCGTCGGCCGGTCCGCGCTCGGTGCCGGCGCCGTCGGCTCCTGAGCATCGACGGCCGTGTAGAAAACGGAACTTCCCTGCTTGGCGCGGTGTGCATGGCTCTTGGCCACGAGGTTCTCGAGCGTCGTCCGGACGACGTTGGTCTGGATGCGACGGTCGGGGTGCGTCTGGCCGAGCGCCGTGGACACCTCCGCGGCGGAGCGCGGTTCCCGCTGTTCCGTGAGGTAGCGGCGGATGAGATCGATGAGCGTGGGCTGAGTCGAGGTGGCCTCGGCCGCCGGCTTCTTGGCTGCCGATGTCCGCGCCGCCGTCTCCTTCACGGCGTCGGCCTTCTTGGTCCGCGTGCGCTTGCCGGCGGCGGACTTGCCGGGAGCCTTCTGGCGGGGCACCGAGGACGCCGGCTTCGGCGCGGGCTCGGCCTCGACGAGCGCGCCCGTGGCGCCCAGTGCCTGGTGCAGGTTGGTGAGGACCGCGTGGTCGTGCTGCAGAGCGTTCAACTGCTCCTGCAGTGCGTCGATTTCCAGACCGACGCGCTCCTGCTCCTTGGCGTTGCGCTCCAGGTCGCCGACCACCTGAGCGGTGTACTGCGATGTCAGTTCGGTGGGAGTCTTGGTGTCGGGCACGATGGAGACCTCTCTTCGGCGCGCGGTCGCCACATGAACACACCGGGAAGGTGCCGGAGGGCGGGGCGTGTTCCTGTCGACCGGGCTGCATGGCTGGGCGGCCGCACTTGATGCGTATGCCCCGGCTTACAGATAGTACGGACACTGTTGGCCTGTTGTTCCCTTCGCGTGCTGGTTCGCCCCAAAGGGGAGCTCGGGTTGTGGTGCCGGATTGACACCCACAGGTGTCCTCAGTGCTCCGCACCCAGCCGCAGACGCGGGGTCCGGCACGCGTTCCCCCAAGCTCTTCGTACAGCGCGTTCCCCCCAAGCTCTTCGTACAGGGGGACATCGGCGGAGCATGCCCGGAGCGTCGCCGCGATGTCCCGGACGCGTTGGTGGTGGTGCCGACTGGGTCGGTGGCTTCCGGGTACCCGGCCACTACGAGAGGGCACGGGCGAGGCGATCGGGAGCGAGGTCGGGCGATGGCGGTCAAGGCGATGGGCTGGGCGCACTCGTTCCCGGTCTCCGGAGGCGTGAGCGCCGGGCGGCGCTGGACCCGTGGGCACCTGGAGTCCCTGGCGTGGACGGCCGAGGAGCCCGAGACGGTGGACGCCGTCGTGCTGACGGTGTCCGAACTGCTCACCAACGCCCACATCCACGCTCACAGCGACGCGTATCTCGTTCTCACCTGGGACGGCGACTGCCTGCACGTGAGTGTCCACGACGAGGACTCCACACTGCCGGTCCAGCGTGATCCGGAACCCGGCGCGGTGTCCGGCCGTGGGGTCGGCATCGTGCGGATGCTCGCCGACGAGTGGGGCATGGAGTGTCAGCGGCACGGGAAAACGGTCACGGCGTGCTTCCGCCCGGTCGGCGCCCGACGGCGACAGGACGGTGACGGTGGCTGAGGCTCCCTGCCGTTGGTGGGCGGAGTGCGTGCGTGGTGTTCGACGTGCCGATGCCGATGCGACAGATGTCATGGCCGGCGGAGCGGAACCCGAAGTGACACGAACACCGTTGAGCGCGGGGCCGACTTGCTGTCGTCCCCGCGCTCGGTGTGCCGACAGGCAACGGCACGCGAATGGTGTGCGGTCACCGACGGCGGCAGGCCGCTGAAGTCCCTCCCGGCCCCTGGCCCGCGCGACCCGGTCCCGTCGTCGGCGACGCTCCTCGCGGATGTCGGGACAGAGCGCATGGCCGGGCGCCACGAGGCCGGGTCGGATCGCCTCGGACAGCCGCGGCTCAGCCGTGCCGAACGGCGGAGAAGCTGTGCGTGCCCGCACGCAGGCCGGAAACCGTGATCCGTCCGTCCGTGACCCCGACGTCGCGGCCTGCCGACGCCCGGTGCCCGCCCCAGAGCACGCGCCCGCCCTTTCGGAGCGTCACATCATGACTGTCCACCGGGAACGCGACCGCACCCCGGGTTCCCGCGGGCACATGTACGGTCAACGCGAAGACCTTCGCGGTGTTCTCCCACGAGACCGCCAAAGGGCCCTGGGGTGTGGGCAGTTGTCCTTGGGCCCAGGCGATGCCGCCAGGGTGCGGCCGCACTTCCCAGGTGGCGTATCCGGGCGATGTCGGTACGGCGCCCAGCAGTTGGTGCGTCAACGCCGGGAGAACGCCCGTGGACCAGCCGTGCGCCATGCTGGTGTAGGCGCCCTCGTACAACGACCCGCCGGGACCGATGCCCTCCCAGTTCGTGATGCCGGGGTCGTGGCTGTCCATCCAGCCGTATGTGCGCCGGATCTGGTCGATGGCCGACTCGGCCCGGCCGGCCTCGAAGCGCGCCACGATCTCGGGGTACGAGGTGAAGGCGTACACACGCTGCGAGGCATCGCCGAAGATGGTGTCGTTGTCCATGAACGCGTTGCCGTAAGGCCGTTGCGTGGTGGCGTCGAGATGGGCGAGGGCCGAGGCGGCGCGTTCGCTGTCGGCGACACCCGCGGTGATGGCGATCGCGTTGCCGTCCTGAGCGTGCCTGACCGGTCCCGTCGCGGAGTCGAGGTAGGCGCCGGCGGCCTCGTCCCACAAGTGGGCGTTGATGGCGTCCTTGACCGACGCGGCCCGCTGGGTCCAGCGGTTCGCGTCCCCCTCCCGGCCCAGCCAACGTGCCATCAGGGCCGCGTCGTTGAGGGCCTGGACGTAGTTGGCGTTGTAGTAGGTGATGCGTCCGGTGCGGTTCAGGAAGGCGTAGTCGCCGTACCCGCCCGTGCCGTTGAGACCCTTGCTCAGGAGACCGGCGCTGTCGGTGACAGTCGGATACCAGGTGTCGAGCACCTTCAGCAGGTTCGGGTAGTAGCGGTTCGCGTAGGAACGGTCCCCCGTGTAGAGCACATAGTCCCAACTGCAGGTCACCCACCACAGCGGATAGTCGAACAGGGGCAGTGCGTAACCGGAGATGGAGGCGGGAGGGATCCAGCCGTCGGCACGCTGATGGTCGGCCAGGTCGGCCAGGACGTTGCGTGCGGCGGCGGCCGCGTCGTCATGCGTCAGATAGAGAGTGCGCGCGGACACCGCCAGGTCGCCGACATAGGGATCCCGGTCGCGCTTGGCACCGTCGTGCAGCACCGACTTGCCTTCGAGCGAAGGGCTCCAGGCGTTGCGCGGGTCGACGTCGTCCTGACGGAAGGTGTCCGTGACCAGCTCGTTGGTGTACGAGGCTCCGTACCAGTAGCGATTGAGGTCGTCGTCGGAGCACAGGAACCATCCCCGGTAGGTGCTCGGTGTGCCCAGATAGGCGCTGAAGTCGAGGCCGACCGAGTCGATCTCGACCGTTCCCCACGGCTGGGCGGCAGGCGCGTCGCCCGCCAGTGCGTCGAGTGTGATCCTGAGATAGCGGAAGCCGTGCAGTCCGTCCGCGTAGACCTTGTCGCCCGCCTGAAAGCCCTTGTGGTCGCTCCAGTCCGCGCCCGCGGCCGGTACGGCGAACTGGTCGGTTCCCTGACCCGCCCCGCCGGACTGGTCGGAGCGGGTGAAGTCGGAGCGGTCGGTCAGGAACTGCTGGGTCTCGGAGAACGCGAGCCGCACACCGGGGGAGTTGTCCGACGCGGAGGTGAAGCGGACGCGTGGGTATCCCACGACGACTTTGCCGAAGTCCACCGTGACGCTGGGTGCCACCACCGGCGCGACCGGCTCCGGCCACACCTCGTTGACCCGGGTGAAGGCCCCGCGCGGAGTGTCCTGGACGCCCGTCACCGTGACGCGGACCTTGGTGGTGGACACCTTGGCCACGAACGGCACGGCTCGCTGGATGACATCGTTGTCTGCGACGGTGGCGACCTTCTGCCACGCGCCGTTCTGCCACACGTCGACCGTGAAGGCGGTGGGGACGCCGTCGCTGTTGGAGATCAGCGTGATGCCCGACAGTTCCCGCGTCGCCGGAAGCGTGATGGTGAGGGTGTCGGGAAACACGCCCAGCGTGTCGTCGTTCCAGAAGGTGCCCGGATCGCCGTCGATGGCGTTCTTGGCGTCGTAGGTGCGCGGTTGTCCGTCGTTGCCGTTGTTGCCCGCGTGGGCGGAGGAGGCCTCGGCCACCGTGCCTTCGGGCCAGCGCGGGGCCGGTGCGGGCCGGGGGCGCCGCAGGACGGTGCGGGGGCCGCCGGGTTGCAACAGGCCCTCGGGGCCGACGACATCTCCGGTGGAAGCGATGACGCGTACGGGCTGTACCGCACGCGACGCCGGAGCCTGGACGTAGCCCTGCCAGCCTGTTCCGGAGCGGGGCGCGGTCGAGGGGGTCGCCGCACCGGCCGGTCTCTCGGCGGCGGACGCGGTCCCCGCGGCAGGGAGGCCCGCGGCGGACAGGGCGAGGGCGCCGGCCCCGGCGGCGATGACCCTGCGCCGGGGGAGACCGGACCACGGGGTGTTCTCAGAAGTGCTGTTCGACGGCATGACGCCTCATTCCTCAACTGATTGAAACGATTCAATCGTGGTGGGCGAGGTGACGCTACCTCAGGAGCCGGGCTGCGTACAGAGATTGGGCCGGGCCCGGCTGCGTGGGTTGTCGGCCTTCGGGCCGAGTGGGGCCGGTGCGCGTTCGCCGCCGAGCCGCGTTTGTGCCTGTCCGGCCGGCGGGCGACCGTGACCGGTCCGGTCCGATCGGCGTCGGCGGACGCCTGTGTGCTCACCACCCCGAGCCGGCGACATGTCGGCCCGGCACTCCACGTACAGGCACCTACGAGGACACGTTCGGCCGGCTCAGGGTTGTACCAGATTTTGTAGGCGGCTCCGAGTTGCGGATCAGGCCTACCAGGCGGTTTCGCTTGGATCACCGGGCGGACCAGGTGAAGATGCCTGCGATGTGGAGTCCGGCGAGGTAGATGGTGGCGGTCTTCTCGTAGCGGGTGGCGATGCCTCGCCACCGCTTGAGGCGATTGATGCACCGTTCGACGGTGTTGCGGTCCGGGACGCCATGGATGAGCTGAACGGCCGCCCCGCTGGACCGGACGGTGCCCGGCCGTTGTCGACGCCTACCCCGCGGCCGCCACGACTCGTACGCGGTCGCTTTCCCGGCCGGAGAGGAACGACGACAGTTCCTGGCCCTGTTCGGCGACGGCGGCCCGTTCGGATGGGGACAAGGAGCGCAGCGGGGTGACGACCACGGTGTCCGCCTCGGCCTTCCAGGTCGCGGCGACCCGGCCGTCGAGCAGTACCGCGCGCTCGCCCGCGACCGAGAGTCCACGATGGGCGGCGTCGACGATCCGGCCGCGGTCCTGGTAGCCGAGGATCGCGTTGTCGAACGCGGGGAGGAACCGCACCGGGGCGGGTGTGTCGGGATCGGGGCGCGGCGCGTCGGGGAGGTCCAGCAGTTCCCGGCCCGACTCGTCGCGGAAGGACACCAGCTCGTCCCGTACGGCGGCCACCGCGGCCGGCAGCCCGGCGAGGCCGCACCATGCGCGCAGGTCGGAGGACGTGGCGGGGCCGAAAGCGGCCAGGTACCGCCGGACCAGGGCCTGGCCGACCGGGTCGCAGCCGTCGGGGGCGGGCGGGTCCACGTCCCGGCCCAGCCAGGAGGAAAGGAGCACGTTGCGCACGCCCGCCTTGGTGCGCCACAGTCCGCGGGGCGGTGTCTGCGCGACCGGTACGAGTGCGGCGACCAGCATTTCGCCCAGGGCTCGCCGTCCTGGCGCGGGCCAGCGCGTGGCCAGTACGCGCACCATGTCGGCCGCCGTGCGCGCCTCGCCGTCGGCCATCAACGCCCGTCCCGCCTCGGCCAGTTCGTCGAGATCGACCCCGTCGAGCTCGCGGCGGTAGGTCCCGAGCACCTTCTGGCGCAGCATGGCGTCATAGCGGGCTCGCCAGCCCCGGACGTCGTCGGCGGCGAGGAGATGCACCGTGCGGCGCATGAGGTGGGTCCGCACCACGCCGCGCTGGATCAGCAGGTCGTCCAGGACCGCCGGGTCGAACGCGTGCAGTCGCGACCAGAGTCCGACGAAGGGTTCCTGCGGTTCCTGGGCCTGCAGGCCGCACAGGTGCGCGACGGCTTCGAGGACCGGAACGTCCGCGCGGTCGAGCAGCAGCTGACGGGCGAGCGTGGCCCGGTTGAGCGCCCGGCTGCCGAGAACGGTCATCGTGTCACCGCGCGGCGCTCGTCACGGGTGCGCGACTGTCCGGAAGGGCGTCCGGAGGGGCAGGTCTCCGGGGTGGACAGGCCGCCCCGCGGCACGGCCGTCGAGCCGCGCCGGTGACGGCTGCCGCCGGCGCGGCCGGCCCGCTCTCCACGGGGCATCGAGGGAGATGCGGTCGGGGTGGTCACGGTGATCGCGTCCTTCCGGTCGGTCGGGTTGTCCGGTACGGGAGCACCGTCGCAGGAATAGAGGTCAGGATGTGTCCGCTGCGCGGGGCAGTACCGGAGCCGCGCCGGGGCACCCGAGCCATGATTTTCGGCGCGTGTTCGAACCCGCCGCGCGGCGACCCGGACGGCACACTCGCCGGGCGTGGTCGTGGACTGCCGCCTATCTTGGATTGGTGAATGGCTCCAGCGTTCCACCTGAGCGTGGGGATCGTGCAGACCGGCCGGCAAGCCATCGAACCGACTACGCGGGCGCCATCTACGGCTCGATCCTGGCCGCCTCCGTGGTGGCCACCGCCGGAACGGGAGGGGACTACCCACGGCTCCAGGCCGTCGTGCTGCTGGTGATCACCGGCCTGGTCTTCTGGGCGACCCACGTCTACGCACAGCTCGCGGGGGAGCGCATCGTCGGTCAGGCCTGGTCCTGGCGGGAGATCCGCCGGATCGGTGCGCACGAGTGGTCCATCGTCGAGGCCGCCACCCTTCCTGCCGCCGCCGTGGCCCTCAGCGCCGTGTTCGACATGAGTGTGAACACGGGGCTGTGGATCGCTCTGGGCATCGCGGTGGCCCAGCAGGTCATGTGGGCGTGCCTCGGAGCAGCCCGGGCGGGCGCCTCCCGAGGCCTGGTCATCGCCGAGGGCTTCGTGAACCTGGCCCTCGGACTGATCATCGTGGCCGCCAAGGTGGTCCTCAAGCACTGACGGCATGGCCGCACGAACGTGTCGCCGCGGCCGTGTCCGGACGTACGAGCGCCCCCGAGTCCGGACAACTCGTTAGCCTGGAGCGGAGGGGGAGGCTCGGGTGACGGCCCAGAGGAGGCCGGTATGGCTGATGTGACTTCTGAGGCCAGAGGGGACGACGGGCCCCATGGTGGACCTGGTGCACCAGGTGGACCGCGTGGCGCAGGCACCCCCCGCTATCTGCCCATCGCAGACCACGGTCTGATCGGCGACCTGCGCAGTGCGGCTCTGGTCGGTACGGACGGCACGATCGACTGGTACTGCTGCCCGCGCTTCGACGCGCCCAGCGTCTTCGCCTCGATCCTGGACGCCGACCGGGGTGGCTGCTTCGAACTCGCCGCCGACGTCCCGGTCCGTACGAAGCAGTTCTACTTTCCCGACACGAATGTGCTGATCACCCGGTTCTTCGCGGACGACGGGGTCGGTGAGATCCAGGACTTCATGCCGATCGTCGACGACTCGCGCGAGGCCCGCCGGCACCGCCTGATCCGCCGTGTGGTGTGCGTCCGCGGAACACTGCCCTTTCGCGCGCGGGTCGCCCCCCGCTTCGAGTACGGGACGGTCCCGCACACCGTGCGTATGCATTCCGGTCAGGCTGTCTTCACCTCGCCCGCGCTCATCCTGGCCCTGACGTCCACCGTGCCGATCGAAGTCGCCGGACAGGACGTATGGTCGCTGTTCAAGCTGCACGAGGGGGAGTCCGCGGTCTTCGCCCTCGACCAGATCGACGACGAGGTGGGCCCGCGCTTCTGCGCCGTGACCGAGGCGGAGAGGGACTTCAACGCCACCGTGCGCTACTGGCGGCGCTGGCTGTCCCGGTCGCGCTACCGCGGCCGCTGGCGGGAGATGGTGCACCGCTCCGCCCTCACGCTGAAACTGCTCACGTACGCCCCCACCGGCGCCATCATCGCCGCGCCGACCACCAGCCTGCCCGAGAGGATCGGCGGCGAGCGCAACTGGGACTACCGCTACGTGTGGATCCGCGACGCCGCGTTCTGCGTGTACGCGATGCTGCGTCTGGGCTTCACCGACGAGGCCGAGGCCTTCATGGGCTTCCTCGCCGAGCACGTCCAGAGCGATATCCCCGAGAATGTCGGACCGGACGGCCCGCTGCAGATCATGTACGGCATCGACGGGCGCCGTGACCTGCCCGAGCGCGAGCTGACACACCTTGAGGGGTACCGCGGATCCGCTCCCGTACGTATCGGCAACGGCGCCGTCGGCCAGCTCCAGCTGGACATCTACGGCGCCCTCGTCGACTGCCTCTACCTCTACGACAAGTGGGGGCAGCCCCTCTCCAGTGCTCACTGGGACACCGTCAGCGGGCTCGTCGACTGGGTGTGCGACAACTGGGACCAGCCCGACGAAGGGGTGTGGGAGACCCGCGGGGGCCGCAAGCCCTTCCTCTACTCCCGCCTCATGTGCTGGGTGGCCATCGAACGCGCCATGCGGCTGGCCCGGCACCGCGGCCTGCCCGCCGACGTCATCCGCTGGGGCACCGTCCGCGACACGATCTACCGGCGGATCATGAGCCAGGGCTGGTCCCCCTCGCGCAACGCTTTCACCCAGACCGAGAACAGCGACATCCTCGACGCGTCGCTGCTCATGATGCCGCTCGGGAAGTTCATCTCCCCGACCGACCCGAAATGGCTCGCCACCCTCGACGCCCTGGGCGAGGACCTGGTCTCCGACTCCCTGGTCTACCGCTACGACCCGCAGGCCAGCCCCGACGGCCTCAAGGGCGAGGAGGGCACCTTCTCGATCTGCTCCTTCTGGTACGTCGAGGCGCTCACCCGCGCGGGCCGTCTCGACGAGGCCCGGCTCGCCTTCGAGAAGATGCTCACGTACGCCAACCACCTCGGCCTCTACGCGGAGGAGATCGGCCACACCGGTGAACAGTGCGGCAACTTCCCCCAGGCCTTCACCCACCTCGCCCTGATCAGCGCCGCCTTCAACCTCGACCGCAAACTCGGCTGACCCCCTCGGGGCCACGACTGAACGCCTTCGGGGCCGCCGGGGAGCGCGATCCGCGTGCTCAGGGCGCGGTGAACAGGCCCGGGAAGCGGGGCGCGAGCCAGGGCTTGCGGCCCCGGACGAGGATGCGGCCGCGGGCGATGGGGCTCACCTGTCCCTGGCGGCCGAGCGCCATCAGGAGGAAGGTGACCGGCTCGATGGAGATGGTGCAGTCGGGCCTGGCCGGTGGCTGCGGGTCGACGGTCAGCACGCCGTCGACAAGGGTCACGCCGAACCGGCCGCCGCCCCACAACCGGATGTCGTAGCGGGCGTTCATCCCGCTCGTGCGGAGCGGATTGGTCACCCGTGGCATCGCCGTGAGCATGAACGGCAGGGTCAGCCCGACCCGGGCTCGGTCGATCATGTGCGCCCGGCCCAGCGCGCGGGCGAGATCGTAACCGTGGCCGAGCATGTGCGTGAGCAGATACGAGCCCAGTTCCTGGGGACTCATCGAGCCCAGTGGAGTGACGACGGTCCCCTCCGCCGCACCCTCCTCCAACGCCTTCACACAGGCGTCGGCGTGTTCGACGATCATCGCCGCCAAGGGTTCGGCCGTCCGCTCCCCGAACTCCGCCAGCGACCGCTCGTTGGCCTCGGCGAGGCTCTGCGGGGTGCCGTCTCCGTAGCGGCGCGCATGCCCTGCCGCGAGCTCGGCCATCAGCTCGTTGGCCAGGGCCAGATGTGCCGCCGCCTCGCCGACACTCCACTCCGCCCCGGGAATGCGGCGTTCCATGTCGGCATCGGTCCGCAGCAGCGCGGCGATCTCCTCCGCGGTCTCGTGTATCGCCGCACCCAGCCCTTCGGGCAGCGACCTCCGCACGTCCTGCCCAGCCACTGAGTCCACGTTCTCGCCTTTTCTGCCGGCCCCGCCGCACTCCGGGCTGCGGGCAGACCGTGGTGGGACGGGGCGTTGTTTGCTCACCGGGCGTACAGAAGACCAGGCAATGGGGGGCAGCGACAAGACTCTGAGCAGGGAGAACGCGCCTAGAGGCAGGACGTCCGGGGCAAAGCGGGCATTCGTTTCAGGAATGGGTCGGCGTCGGGTGGCTGTTGCATGTCTCCACCTGTGGCGCGGGCCGGCCGGAGGGAGCGCGGCGGCCTCCCCCGTTGTCCAGGCAACGCACCCGGCCCGACGCCGTCCCCGACACCACGTCCGAGGTCGACGAACCGCGGCCGCACGGATGATCAGGAGGCGGGCGGTACTCGCCGACCACGGTGACCGACGAGGTTCGCCGGGGTGGCGGTTCCGGCGGGTCTCAAGGCGAGGACTGCATGAAGACCTGCTCGCCTTCACCGTTCGGTTCCTCGAAGTCGGCCAAGTAGCGGTGGAACAACTCCTGATTCACGGTGACGGAGTCGGCGCCCTCCTCGCCGTTGCGGACCTTGAGCCGACGCTCCAGCGTCGTCCGGTCTGCCTTGAGATGGACCAGTTCCCAACAGCAGCCGTGGCTCTCGACCAGTGCCTTGTAGTCGTCCCGGGCGGCGCGACTCCAGAAGCTGTAGTCCACCACCACGTCGCGTCCGGCCGTCATCAGCTCGACCAGCTCTTGCCGCTGCTCGCTGCGGACCTCTTCCTTGAGCTGGTCGAACGCCGCCGCTTCCAGTACCAGGCCGGCGTCGCGGCACCCGAGTCGTCGCCAGACCGCCTCGTCGATCGAGAGCCGGACATAGCCACGTCGCACCAGCTCCATCGCGTAGGTGGTCTTGCCCGACCCCGGAAGACCGCACATCAGGACAACAGTGCTCACTTGTTGTGTCACGGAGCCAGGTTAGTGCGGAAGACACATCATCCTCGGGGGCGAGACGGGCATCGCCTGCGGCGTCGCCCCGAGCGTCGTCCCAAGCGCCGGCCCGAGCCGCACCCCGGCCAACCCGGCGAACCTTCATGGGTACGGCGACTCTTGTGGCCCAACCGCCCCCGGCCATGCCGTGCTTGCTCGATCGGCCTTCGCTACGGACTCCTGGCCGGAGACCCGGTCGAGCGCTCCTCCAAGCCGGCCTCGCCGTCGCGTGCCTGGGCCCGGGCCGACCGTCGCGCTCCTCCGGGCGGTCGGCGGGCCGGCGTCGGAGGCCGAGGACGCGATCCGCGATCGTTCGTCCGGACAGGCCCGTCCCGCTCCGGCTTCCTGGAGGGGCCGCTTACCTCTCAGGTAATCGACTCCGGTGAGCGTGGACGGCAAAGTCGTTCGTGTACGGAGCCCGAACGGCCGGAAGGATGCCATGACCGCGTACGCCATAGCCCACCTGCGGGAAGCCGTACCGCACCCGGAGATCGCCGAGTACATCGAGCGGATCGGCGCCACCTTCGAGCCCTACGGTGGCCGCTTCCTCGTGCACGCCACGCAGCACGAGGTGGTGGAGGGCAGCTGGCCCGGCCATGCCGTGGTGATCGGCTTCCCCGCCATCGCCGAGGCGCGGGCCTGGTGGGAGTCACCCGCGTACCGGACGATCGCTCCGCTGCGCTCGCGGCACATCGAGGGGGGCATCATCCTGGTCCCGGGCGTTCCCGAGGGCTACGACCCGAGGGCCACCGCCAGGGCGATGCGGGATGCACTGCCGGCCGAGTAGTTCGCGTGCCGGCCGGGGAGGCAAACGCACTGAGGGGACGGCGCCGCCCGGACCTCGGGTGACGTCATCCCCTCAGGGGTACTGCTCGGCGGGAAGCCTGGAGCCGATGGAGCCGGACGGGGCACCCGTTGGGCACCCCGTCCGGAGCCGATCAGGTGTCAGCAGGCGCCTTCGTCCTGCCACGGACCCCAGTCGACGCCGGTGGGCGTCTCGTTCTGGGTCCACCACTTGGCTTTCCAGTTGTGGTTGTTGTACGAAGCCTCGTTGCCGGCGGTGTAGACCGTGGTCGAATTCCAAGCCGTCTTGCAGCCACTGCTCGGCGGCGTGGGAGTCGGGGTCGGAGTCGGCGTGGGCGTCGGGGTGGGGGTGCCGGTGGGCGGGGTCGCGCCGGCGAACTTCACCGAGTACTTCGCGAAGTCCCAGGAGTTCTGGGCCACGCTGGAGCAAGTGCCCGACGTACGGCCGCCGTTGTCGGCGGGCGAGCACTGACGGTCCCGGTTGAGGGACCAGAAGGTGAAACGGTCCATGTTGTGGCTGGTGGCGAAGTCCAGCACCGTCTGGAAGTCGGCCTGGGAGAAGTACTCGCCACTGTCACTGCGGCCGTTCATGCCCGAGAAGCCCTCATGGGCGTACGCGGTCGCCTGGTTCCAGCCGAAGGTCGACTGGAGGATGGTGTTGAAGTTGGCGAGCGCGCTGGTCTGGGACGCGGCGCCGTTGAAGCCGCCGTCGAACGGCATGATGGAGAAGTTGTTCGGAGTGAAGCCCTGCGACTTCGCCTCCAGCAGCATCTGCTTGCCGAACCAGCCGGTTCCGTCCGCCGTTCCCGGCGTGGTGACGGACACGTACAGGCCCGGGTTGTTCTGCTGAAGGATCTTGGCGGCGCCGATCTCGTTCTTGATGGCCGCCGTGTTCTCGTACTCCGGCTCCTCAAGGTCGAAGTCGACCGCGTGCAGACCGTACTTGGTGATGACCTGCTGGTACGCGGCAGCTGTGGCGGCCGCGTCCGAGCAGGTCTGGCCGAGCTTGGTCCCGCCGTAGCCGCCGATGGAGATGGAGACGTCGCCGCCCTTGGCACGGATGGTGTTGATGACCGACTGCACGGCGGTGTCCGAGGAGACCGCTGCCGTCCCGCCCCAAGTGGGCGAGCATCCACCGCCGTTGGGGGCAAGGACGAAAGCGAGCTGGAATGCCTTGAGACCGGTCGCGTCCATGATGGCGCCCGCGTCCGGCGGATCGTTGTCCAGCGGCATCAGGTAGGGGGCGGCGGCGTACCACCGGTTGCTGAGCGCGGTGGTCGCGCCCGAGGCGCTGCCCGCGACGAGCGCGGTCGTGCCGACCGCAGCCAGGCTGACGGCGGCTGCCGCGCCCAGACATGCGCGAAAACGTCTCACTGTGCCTCCAGAGGGGTGGGGGAGTCCCAGCTTCCGGTCTCTGTCGCGATCACGTCAATAAGTTGGACTAGACCAGACGGGTCTTTGGACTAGACCAGGTGAACTCTTTACTCGGCCGTCGTTCGCTTCTCGTCGCTTGTGGGGTGCGGGGGGACGATTCGCTTTTCGTGAGCCCCGGTGCCCTCGCGCAAGCGCTTGCCTCGTTCGGTAAGGGTCGACTCGGCTCCAACTGGCCAGGTCTGGCGGGTCGTTGTCAGTACGGCAGGCCCTCCGACGCCGCGTGCAGGGCGGCGTGCAGGCATGCGGCGAGATCCTCTTCCGAGGCCTTCGCCTCGTCGGCGAAACGCACGGCGAAGTCCTCCGCCGCCGCGCGCAGGGCGCCGTTGACGGTGGCCGCGTGCACCTTCACCCGTAGATCGTCGGCGCTCCTGCCGGAACGCCGGGCGAGGAGTTCGGTGAGGACGGGCAGGGCGTCGTCGTGTGCTTGGAGCCAGACGGCGCGCAGCGCGGGCTCGGCGGGGGTCATGCGGATCAGGTCGAGAACCGCGGGGTCCGCGGACGGGAGTCTCCCGTGCCGGCAGGAATGGGTCAGGAAGTCCAGCAGGCCGGTCTCCGGCGGCCAGTGCCGCAGTTGATCCGTGGCGGCGTCAAGTCCCGCTGTGAGCAAGGGGCGTACGCAGCTCTCCTTGGTGGGGAAGTGGCGCCACAGCGTGCGGGTCGAGACGCCCACCGCCTCCGCGATCTGGTCCCCCGTGGTGTTCGTGACGCCCTGTGAGACGAATAGGCGGACGGCCTCGCGGGCTATGTCCAGACGGAGGGCCTCCTTGCGTCGTTCGCCCAGTGACGGCCTCGCGGCCCCGGTGGCCGTCGCGGCCCGGTCTGCGGGTGCCGCATCGCGCACCGTTGCCCCACCACCCCTGTCTCGTCGACCGCTGGCAGCATAGCGAGCCCATCGGAAATGACGCACGCAGACATCTTGTCACTGAGTGACATCCGCTCCTACTCTCCTGATGTGACTCGGGAGTAACTAACGGGCGTCGCACGGGACTTCGGCGCCCGTTGCTGCCGAGTGCAGACAACAGGAACAGGGCAGCACAGGGCAGCACAGGACAGCGCGCAACGGCGGAGCCGCAGCCACGAGCACCGGGGTCCGCCGTATACAGATCCCCCCCAGGACATCCGCCTCGCCCGCCGTCGTACGACGTGTGGGCGGGCGCCGCACCGCGCGCCGCCCGGCCGACGGCGCGCGGGCGGTGTATTCGTCATGCCCGCCTCCGCGATGCGGGCGGGTGCGGCCTCGTCCTGCCCGCATCCGTCTCCGGGCGCTGCCCTTTCCCCGCACCGACCTGAATCCGCCACCAGCAGTCCCGAGACGGCGGCTCGGTCGGCACCTCAGCCAGAGCCGGCGTCACGCCATTGACGCCGTCGGCCGCCCGCACGACCCCCACGTTTTGACGAAGCAGGGAGTGAGCCGCATGGAACGACCCCACAGCACCCGTCAGCCGCATCCGGCGTCCAGCCGACGTCCCCACGCAGAGCGGTCTTTGCCCTCCGTGCCCTCCGCGCCCCCCGCGCACGCCGGGCCGGCCGCAGCGAACCGCAGCCGCCTCCTCGCCACCGCACTCGCGGCTCTCGCCTGCCTGAGCGTCCAGGCGATCCCCGCCGCGGCCGCCGGCGCGGACGACGTGATCTCCCGAGGCGTGACCATTCCCGCGTTCTACACACCGCCCGCGAGCCTCCCCTCGGCCAACGGCGCCCTCGTCCGCAGCGAACCCCTTCCGCTCGCGCTCAGCCTGCCCGGCCTCGACGGTCCGCTCCCCGGCACCGCGACCCGCCTGATGTACAAGTCCACCGACTCCAACGGGCAGCCCGTAGCCGTGACCGGCGCCTACATCGAGCCCTCGGCCGCCTGGAAGGGCGGCGGCCCGCGACCTCTGGTGGCCGTGGCCCCCGGCACCATGGGCCAGGGCGACCAGTGCGCGGCCTCCATGGGGCTTCAGCACCCGATCACCCTGAACGGCGAGACGGTGTCGGTCGGTTACGAGGATCTCGCGATCTACCGGCTCCTGGCGTCCGGCACGGCGGTGGTCGTCACCGACTACGTCGGGCTGGGCGCGACCGACCGGCTCCACACGTACGTCAACCGCCTCGACGGCGGACACGCGCTCCTCGACGCCGTCCGCGCGGCACGCGCGCTGACCGGGGCATCGATCACCTCCGCCTCGCCCGTCGGCCTCTTCGGCTACAGCCAGGGCGGCGGCGCCAGCGCGTCGGCGGCCGAACTCCAGCCCTCCTACGCCCCGGACATCACCCTGGCCGGCACCTACTCCGGCGCACCGCCCGCCAACCTCACCGATGTGGTCAAGGGCATCGACGGCAGCGCCCTCGCCGGTGCCCTCGGCTGGTCCCTCAACGGTTTCCTGCAGTCCGACCCCGACCTGCGGGCCATCGCGGACGCCCACCTCAACGCCGCCGGGAAGGCCGCGCTGAACGACCTGTCCACGATGTGCGTCGGCGACGCGATCCTCGGATACGCGTTCAAGAAGAGCACGTCATGGACGACGAACGGCGAGTCCGTCAGCGACATCGTCGAGAGCACACCGGCGCTCCGGGCCACGCTCGACAACCAGCGCATCGGCAATCTGAAGCCGACCAGTCCGGTACGCCTGGCCACCGGCATCCAGGACGACATCGTCCCGCACGCCCAGGCACGTCAACTCGCCGTCGACTGGTGCCGCAAGGGCGCCGACATCACCTACGACGCCATCAACCTGCCGAACCTCGGCGACGGACTGCTCACCAACCACGTCGCGCCCCTCATCACAGACCAGGGCGACGCCATCTCCTGGCTGACCGACCGCCTCTCCGGCAAGCGCGCCACCTCCAACTGCTGGACGATGCCCCTGCAGCCCTGAGGCACCTGGTGCGGGCCCCGGCGCGGATCCACGGCGCCGGGGCCCGCAGCACACCGGGGCGCCGGTCGGGGCGGCGGCGGTCATCGGGGGTCTTCCGGTCGGAGCAGGGGCGGGTGCAGGGCGGTGGCCGGGCCGGCGCGGTAGAGCGCGGCGGGTTTGCCGCGGCCGCCGGTCAGGCGGGCACCGCCGGGGACGGCCTCCACGAAGCCGGGGGTGGCGAGCACCTTGCGGCGAAAGTTGGGGCGGTCGAGGCCGGTGTCCCAGATGGTCTCGTAGACGGCCTGCAACTCGCCGAGGGTGAACTCGGGCGGACAGAAGGCGGTGGCCAGGCAGGTGTGTTCCAGCCCGGCCCGGACCTGTTCGCGGGCATCGGTGAGGATGCGGTCGTGGTCGAAGGCGAGGGCGGCGGCCTCGGCCTCGGCGAGCGGCACCCAGCGGGCCTGGGCGGCGTCGCCGCCGGCCACGGGTTCGGGCAGATCGGGGACGAGCGCGGCGAAGGCAACGGAGACCACCCGCATCCGGGGGTCGCGGTCCGGGTCGCTGTAGGTGCGTACCTGTTCCAGGTGGACGCCGTCGACCAGGGACTCCGGCAGGCCGGTCTCTTCGGCGAGTTCGCGGCGGGCGGCCTCCTCGGCCGACTCGCGGGGCAGCAGGAAGCCGCCGGGCAGCGCCCAGGCGCCCGCGTACGGCTCCTGGCCGCGCCGGATCAGCAGCACATGCGGGGCGGCGGCGCGCACGGTGAGCACGGCGAGGTCGACGGTCACCGCGAACGGTTCGTACGCGGACGGGTCGTACGCGCCGGTGGCCGTCACCGGTGCTCCGGGAGAGGGTCGTTGAAGTGCCAGCCCTCGGCGAGGAGGCCGTCCACCGCCGCCACGGCGGTGCGCAGTCGCTCCTCGGGGCTGCCGGTGACCAGCAGGAACCGGCGGCCGGTGCGCTCCAGTTCCTCCCGGAACCGACCGGTCATCCATGGGCGCAGGTGCGGGCCGTCGCGCAGGCCGTCGTCCTCGAAGGGCACGCCCTCGTGGTCGGTGAGCAGGTACAGGTGGCGCGGGGTACGGGCGGCGACCGCCGCCACCTCGGGGCTGGGCGAGCCGAGGTAGCGCTCGTGCCAGATCGCGGTGGCGAAGGAGTCGGTGTCGCAGAAGAGTACCGGGGAGCCGCTGCGGGCCGCCCGCTGTTCGTCGTCGTCCTGGCGGCGGGCGATGACGGGGAACTCCTCGGAGGCGAACTCCACTTCGGCCCAGTCGGCTCCGGGGTCGGTGGCCCGTAGCGCGGCGAGCTTCTCCTCGCTGTACGCGCGCCCGTACTCGGGCACCCAGCCGGTGTCCGTCCAGATGCCGCCGCGCGCGCGGTAGTGGGCGGCCAGCGCCCGGGAGAGGGTGGTGGTGCCGGTGGACTCGGCGCCGAGGACGACCACGCGCCGGGCGAGGGCGGCGCGCACGCCCGGGCCGAGGAACTCCCAGCAGCCCACCGGGTCCTTGCGTACGGCCGTGCCGGAAACGGGGTATGCGGTGCGGTCGGGGTCCACGCCGACCTCGGCCGCGCCGAACCGGCGGGCCAACTCGGTGCCGTAGGACTCGGAGGTGAACACGGCGTCCACGGATTCCGGGACGGCCGTGCGGAAGACCGTCATGTGGGCGTCCCACACCGCGGGGTCGTGCAGGTCGACCGGGTGGTCGTCGACGGCGCCGACGACCTCGGCCCCCGGGTGGGCCTCGCGCATCCACGTCACCCGGTCGCTGAGCGGCACCGACTCCACGGAGGCGGCGCAGACCAGGACGGTCAGCCGGGTGCACTGCGCGAGGGCGGTGCGGACGAGGTGGTGGTGGCCGGCGTGCGGCGGATAGAACTTGCCGAGCACCAGGCCGTGCCGGTACGGGCGGCCGGCGGCGCTCACGCGGTCACCGCCGTGGCGGGGCGGGGGGCGACGGTCGCGAGGGTGCGCCGCCAGC
Source organism: Streptomyces rhizosphaerihabitans (assembly GCF_025399795.1). GTDB lineage: Bacteria > Actinomycetota > Actinomycetes > Streptomycetales > Streptomycetaceae > Streptomyces > Streptomyces rhizosphaerihabitans. The sequence goes on from NZ_JAODTZ010000023.1 coordinate 84,601, forward strand.
CGAGGAGGCCGGCCACGCACAGGGCGAGGAAGCCGACGTACAAGAGGGAGGTCAGGTACAGGCCCTTGTAGGCGTACAGCGGGATGTAGACCAGGTCGGCGGCGATCCACAGCCACCAGGACTCCAGCAGTTTGCGGCACTGGCCGTAGGTGGCCGCCAGGGAGAGGGCGGTGGTGAGCGCGTCCCAGAAGGGGACGGTGGAATCGGTGGCCCGGTCCAGCAGCAGGGTGAGGGCGGCGGTGCCCAGCACTCCGGCGGCGGCGAGCCAGGCCCATTGGACACCCGTGGTACGGCGCACCGGCAGGGTGCCGGCGGTGGCCGGTCCGTCGGCGTGGGCCCAGGTCCACCAGCCGTAGGCGGCCAGCGCGATGAAGACGACCTGGAGGCCGGTGTCGGCGTACAGGCCGGCCTGGAGGAAGAGCACGATGAAGAAGACGTTGTTGGCTATGCCGACGGGCCAGTTGGCGATGTGCTGGCGGGCCACCAGCCAGACGCAGACGGCGCCGGTGGCGAAGCCGAGCGCTTCGGTCCAGCTGAGGTTCCAGTTCACGGACGAACTCCTTTATAGTCATCGTGACTATAAACAGGACGGCAGGTGGAGGGCAAGGGAGAAGCCCGTGGCGCCTGCGGCACCGCGTGGCGGGGGTGGTCACCGCAGGCGCCCGGCCGTCGTCACTGGACACCAACGCCGGGGAGGGCTTCGTCCGATGGCGACGACATCCTGCGCCGCGCCCGCCAGGTCCCGCATCCCTGCCGGCCTGAACGTGATCCTCGACCGGCCAACCCTCGCATCAACGCAACACGCTGATGCTCTGCAAGCCCTTGGCGGCGGAAGCGCAAGGTGAAAGATCAGGCCGAGTTGTCCAGTTGATGAGCATCACGCCGACGCTGACACCACTGGCCGGACCGGAAGGGGCGATCGACGCCGGCGCCGAGCTCGTTGCCGACTCCCTCACCGGCCTGGTGCTGGGCCGGCCCGCCGCGGAGCCCAGCGGCCCGCATGCGCGGCAGCCGGTCGTGGCCAGGGTCAACATCGCAGGCCTGAAGACCGTCCCGGCCGCCGCGCACCCCGGCTTGGAAGTCCTGTCCATCGGCGTGTGTGACGGTGCGCCATTCAGCCTTGCCCCAGTCACCGGGCTGCCCCGCCTGCGCACGCTCACCGCCTACCCCGGCACGCCGGCCGACCCTCTGGAGATCACCGAACTCACCGGACTCGAGTTCCTGAAGCTCGGCCCGGGAGAGTGGCGCGTCCTCCTCGACGCCGGAGCCGCCCCGCGCAGCCTGTCGTCCGCCGCCATCGTGGTACACGGCGGTCAGGACGTCCTGCCCATCGTGGACATCGCGAACGAAATCCTGGCCCTACGGGACCGGCCCCAGATCATCCAGACCCTCCTTGAGGGTGACCTCGGTCCCGTGGCACAGCCGGCCAACGGGTCGCACGGGCCTACGCGTACGGGTGGAAGTGAGCGGCCCCGCGCGTACGGCCGTAGAACAGGCACGATCACGGAAAGCGTCGCGCACCGCGCCGAGGCCGTCCGCCCGCGTGTGTCCGATCCGAAAGGCAAGCGGCCGCAACCGCTCAATGGGCGCCTATTAGATGCAAAGCAGCTTGAATCGGCCCGGATATACCTAGGCTCGCCTCCTGTTTCTCAGCATCCGGGAGGCCCCGCGTGCCGCAACCCCATCGGACGGACGAACATGATCTCGTCCTCCCCAGCGGTTTCGACGACATCGTCCGAGTGATCGACCGCTATGTCGTCGACCGCCGAGCCGGCATTCCGCCCGGGCGGCAGAGCGCACGGCACCGGCTGCCCGCCCTGTTGCTCACCCGCGAGGCGGCGGCCGACCCGATCGCGGAGGGCGGCCCCGGAGCCGGCCTCGCGGCGGACGACACCGGGCGGGGCGGGCCGGATCCGGCGCTCTCGGCCCTGGTGCACGTCTACCACCACCGCCTGCTCCGCCTCAGCACCGGTGAGACCGGCCACCTCGCCAGCCTCGCCCCGCACGCGCTGGTCGACGAGGAACTGCTCGCGTGCGACCACCCGGGCGAGGACGCCGAGGGGCAGGACGGCCCGCACGTACGGCTGCTGGACCGGGTGGCCAGACAGCTGCGCGTCACCATGCCGGACGGCTCCGGCACCTTGCGGCTGACCGAGTTCGACGCCTGTCTGTCGGTGCTGCGCGCCGCCGTCGTCGCGGGGGACGTGGCCGACGAACGACGGGCACTGCGCGACCGGATCTACGACAAGTACGCCTGGAGGTTCGGGTTCGCCTCCGAGGTCACGGCCCTCGGTGAGGAACTCGGAGCCAAGCAGTGGTCGGCGATCACGAAACTGGTGACCACGCCACTGGCCTGGCTGTGGCGGTGGTCGTACGGCGTACGGATCGACCGCGGTGCCCGCTTGCGGTGGGTCGGCGGGATGCTGGACGAGCCGGGGCGCAGCTTCCTCAACGCCGCGATGTCCCTGCGCGACGCTCATGTGCGTTCCCGGGCCCAGGACAGGGCCGATCAGGGAGCACCGGCCGACGCGGGTGCGGCGGCGGCTTCGGCCAGGTCCGCGGTGTCCGCCGTGTCGGCCCGCGACGAGGCCGTGGTCCGCCAGGTCCTGCTGACCGCGCTTCTCCATGACCTGACGCGGGCGGCCCGCCCGCCGGTGTGGAGCGTGCGCAGGCCACGGCGGCGATGGCCCTTCGTCCTGCTGCTCCCGACGGTCGGCGGCGACGACTCCCCGAGCCGCAAACTCCTGAACTCCTTCTCCGCCGTCTCCGAGGACGTCGGGACCTGCCCGCTGCTCGTGCTGGGCGCCGCCACGGCGGACATCCCGCCGTACGCCGTCGGCCTGCCCCGCGCCGGCGTCCCGAGCCAGGGCATCCGGCACGGGGCCCACGGCACGACGGCTCAGACGGTGGCCTCGCTGCTCGCGGCGGGCGCTTCGGGGCAACCGGTCGAAGCGGTGCGCGCCGTGCCGCTCTCACGCGTGCCCGACAACGGGACGAGCGCCGAACGGCCGGCCGTGCAACGGACCGTGCGCGCCCGCGAGCGCCGCGTGGGCGACTGGCTGCGTCCCGCGGTGGCCGCCGTGGCCGTGATGGCGGTGGTCGCCGCCGGACTGTTCCAGGTGCTGAGGCCCGGCGGGACGCACCCCCGCGCCGAGCCCGTCGCCGGGTCCCGCGCCACCGACACCTGGTGTCCGCGGGTCAGCACGGGCGAGCGCGTCGGGATCACCGACGGCAGCGACACGTGCGAGCTCGCCCATGGCCTGTACGCGCCCGAACTGCGAGCGCTCGAAGCCCGACTGGGCCGCCAGAACGCGGACGTCGACCGGACCGAGCCGTATCGCACCCTGGTCTTCTTCGCTCCGCTGAGCGTCGGCTCCACCTCCCGCCGCACCGTGCCGACGGGCTTCCAGATGCTGCGGGGCGCGCTGCTCGCCCAGAAGGAGGTGAACGCCCTCAACCTCAAGTCCCAGATGCCGATCCGGCTGCTCGTCGCCAACGCGGGGGAGTACTTCGCATTCGGATCGCACGGCGGACTCAACACGAAGAACCACAGCGGTGTGGATGTGGCCCATATGATCGTCGACCGGATCCACCGGGACCACATCGCCGGTGTCATCGGCCTCACACAGAGCCGTCCGGAGTCCCTCCAGGCCGCCATCGAACTCGACGCCCAGGGCGTCACGGTCCTCGGCATCGGAGTCTCGGGCCAGCCCATGGTCGAGGGCGACTCCCCGGTGTCGTACTTCCAGCTCTCGGCGCCGGACGCGCGGGTCGCGCGCATCATGGCGACCTTCGCCCGGCGCTCACCCCGGCTGGCGGCCCTGACCAAGGCCGCTCCGGGGCACACCGCGCCCGCCGCGGTCCTGGTCTTCGACCCGCACGACACGTACTTCAGCGCGGATCTGAAGAAGCGGTTCACCGACGCCTACGGTTCGGCGGGGCCGGTCTACCCGGTGCCGTACGGCGAATCGGGCAACGACAGCCAGACGTCCTCCGTGGCGGCCGGCATCTGCGCGCTGATCCGCAGGACCGACGGTTTCGTCCTCTACGCGGGCCGGTCCAGCGTCATGTACGACCTGTTCTACTACCTGCAGAGCGACAAGCAGTGCCGTACGCACCAGGGGCGCGTCGCCGTGCTGGCCGAGAGCGCCGCTCCCAATCTCGTGCTCCACCCGGAACTGATGGCGCAGCAGTACGGCTCGCTCAGCCTCTTCTACAACCAGTTCAGCCTGCCCGACGCCAAGGGGCCCTTCGCCACGAACTTCCGCAAGACCTACGGGGTTTCCACCGACAGCGACGCCGCCGCCGGCTACGACGCGGTGAACGTCTTCTTCCGGGTGATGAACAAGATCTCGGTCACCGACCCGCAGTTCACCCCCAGCGCTGTCGTCACCTTTCTCCAGTTGACCGGAGTCGCCGACTACGTAGGAGAGTCGGGGATCATGACCATCGGAAAGGGCCACAAGTATCCGGTGAACAAGGAGGTCGACATCCGGGAGATCACCGGGGACGGCACCAGAATCACCGACCTGACCTGCGGAGCCGTGGCCGCGGAAGCCGCCCCGGTGACGCGCTGGGGGCCGTCAGGGAACTTCCTCTGCCCGCAGGACGACTGACGACGGCCTCGCGTCACGCGTCCGGGCACGGTGGCCCGGACGCGTGACGAAGGTCGGCAGCCGCACCGACTCCGCTGCCGGTGCACCTCCCCGCCTCGCCGGACTGTCCGACTCCACTTCTGTGCAAGGGAGTTGAGGCAGTGAAACGCCGGCGACATGAGGCAACCCCTCGGCTTCGCCTGCCGTCCTCGTGGGGCGGGGGAGCGTCTCGGGACCAACGGGGCGACGGGGGCGAATGCCGACCAAGAGGAGAAGAACCTTGTTCCGAGTCCGGCGAATAGGGATCGTCGCTGCGGTGTTACTCGCAGCGGTCGCAGGGTCGCCAGGATCGACTCAGGCACAGCAGAACACAGCCGGCTCCGCACGGTCCGCGGGACTTGCGCCGGCCGCGGACTCCGACGGCCCGCTTCCCGCCGGGTGGAGCGTCACCGGCGAGGGAGCGGCGCGACAACTGGTCTGGCGCGCGAACGCTCCGGTGCCCATCAGTGATTCAGGCGTCGCGTTCTATGCCGGGGACCGGTTCCTCGGCCGGCCCGCCGGCGCGCCGGACGGCCGTTCCTTCCGGCTCGCGCTGGGGGCGGCACAGCTGGGGAAGCCGTCGGACCTTCAGGCACGGACCGGTGAACGGCGCCTGGACGCGGCGGGTGTTGAGCAGAACCGGCCCGCCGGGCAACGGCCCGGAATCACGGCCCAGCCCTCGACTCGGCTTCCGGCCAACGCGGTTGACCCTGGGAAGCCGGGCGCGTACCGGACGGTCACGGGCGACTACGCGCTCGCGTCGATCCGCCTGCCCGGGTTCTCCCAGCCGGTGGAGATGCGTGCGGTGGTGGTCGCGCCCACGAACGCCCCGGGACACCGTCCGCTGGCCCTGTTCCTGCACGGCCGCCACTCCACCTGCTACACCGGCCACGGCGACGAGACCGGCGGTGAATGGCCCTGCCCGGCGGGCGCGAAGCCGATCCCGAGCTATCGGGGCTACCTCGCCGACCAGAAATTGCTGGCCTCGCAGGGATATGTGACCGTTTCCATCGCCGCCAACGGCGTCAACGGACAGGACTACGCGGCGGAGGACGGCGGCGCGCAGGCTCGATCGTCCCTGGTGCGCCAGCACTTGGCCCGCTGGGCGGACTGGGCGGCACGCCCGGCCTCGGCGCCCGCGATCGTACGACGGGCGGCCGCCGCCGATCTGTCACGCGTCCTGCTGGTCGGCCACTCGCGCGGTGGCGAGGGCGTGAACCGGGCCGCGATGGACAGCCTCTACCCCGCTCCGGCCGACCGGGACGGCTACCGCGGGCCGGTGCGCTGGCACATCCGGGGCACCGTACTGATCGGCCCCACCATCTTCGGCCAGAACCCGGCACCCGACGTACCGTCGGCGACGATCCTGCCCGGCTGCGACGGCGATGTGTCCGACCTCCAGGGCGAGATGTACGTGGACGCGACGCGTGGGGTCAGCCGTGGTGCCGCCCTGCACAGCGCCGTCTACATGGTCGGCGCCGACCACAACTTCTTCAACAGCGAGTGGACACCGGGCCAGGCCCAGGCACCGGCCGAGGACGACTTCTGGAGCGGGGACCAGCGGGACCGGGTGTGCTCACCGGGCACCGCAACGAGATTGACGGCCCGTCAGCAGCAGACCGCCGGCGCGACCTACATCGCCGCCGCCGCGCGGCTGTTCGTCGCCGGTGACGACCGTGTACGGCCGCTGCTCGACGGCTCGGGCCGCCGCGCGCCCTCCGCCGACCCCGCGCGGGTCCTCACCCACGCGGTCGGCGCACGCCGCACTCCGGCGTTCCTTCCCGACGGACCGGTCTCCGTCGACGGCGGCCGGCTGTGCCAGGAGGTGGACGAGAACGAGTCCGCGGCCTGCCTCGGCTCCGGTACGAACGGCGTCTCGCCGCACTTCGCCCAGTGGGAGACCTCCAAGGAGCCGGGCCGGCGCGCCGTGGCGCTGCGGTGGACAGCCGTAGGCTCCCCGGTCAGGGTCCGCTCGGCGAGGCCGGTCTCGATCTCCGGCTCCCGGGCTCTGGCCATGCGTCTGATCGTTCCGCCGAACACCAGGGACACCCGGCTCGACGTCGCCCTGACCGACACCTCCGGCCACCGGGCGGTCCTGGGGCGCGTCCACCTCGACGGCCTCCCCGGAACCGGCCGCACCGCCTCCCACTGGGCCCAGGAGGTCCGGCTGCCCCTGACAGCCGCCACCCGGGCGGGAGTCGACCTGCACAGGGTGGCGACGCTTCAGATCGTCCCGCGCACCCGGTCCGGGCAGGCGTGGCTCATCGACTCATGGGGATGGCGTGCCGGAACCCCCGCCGCGCGGGCCGCGGGCCTGGCGCGCGTCGACATCGGCCGGCTGGCCGTCAAGGAGGGCGACACGGGCGTCCGGACCTACCACGTGCCGGTGAAGGTCTCCGGGCACGGGAGCGGCACGGTCCGCCTGTTCGTCGCCGATCCGGAAACGGGCCGGACCATCTCGCGTGAGGTGGCCGTGCGACCAGGCGGCCGGAGCCCTGATGTGAAGGTGGAGGTCCGGGGCAACACACGCTTCGGCTACGACGTGTCGCACGACGTCTTCGTGAAGGCGGTCCACGGCACGGTGATCGGCGCACACCGAGGCGGTGTCACCGCCCTGAACGACGATCCGGCGCCCACCCTCAAGGTGACCCCGGCCGCCGCCCGCGCCGCCGAGGGCCGGAGCCTGACCTGGCGGGTGTCCCTCTCCACCGCGGCCGACGTGGACATCTCGGCCGACATCGCCGTCCTGCCGGTCACCGGCGGCGCCGAACTGTCCACCACCGACGTCGATCCCCAATGGCTGCGGGAGAACTCAGGCAAGGAACCGCTGCCGTCACGGCCGCTGTCCCAGGTGAGCGGACTCCTCCTCTTCGCCGATGTCCCGCCCGGCCGGACGAGCGCCGAGATCACCATCCCCACCGTCGCGGACACCGTGACCGAGCCCGAGGAGACGGTACGGCTGCGCCTGACCGTCGACGACGGCACCGGTGCGCACGACGGGCCGGAGTTCACCGGCACGGTGTACGACCCCGCGTAGCCCGCCGCTGACCCCGCGCGCCGGCCGGACCCGGACCCTCGGAGCCGGGCTTCCGGCCGGCGCGCGGGACCGGCTTCGCAGGCGTGGACGTATGAACGCCTGCTTCTCGCCCACCACTCGGGCAGTTCTCGTCCGCTTCTCGTCCGCTTCGCGTCTACTTCTCGTCGAAGACGAGATCCTCCGGAAGACGGTTGAGCCGTACGGTGTCGCCGTTCGTGACCTCGACGACCGTGTCGAAGCCGGTCCACTGTCCGCTGGACAGGACGAACAGCCGGTCCTCACGCTGCTCCAGATAGGGGCGGAAGCCGTCCAGGGACGGGTCACCGTCGTTCAGCTGGAGGTAGTCCGCCAGACGGCGGAAGAGCTTGGGCAGCAGCACCGCGGAGTCCGTCAGCGTGGGCCGGCCCTCCACCTTCGCCCCGCTCTGGGTCTCGTCGGCCGGCCACAGCCCCCGTCCGTCCTGACGGGCCTCTCCCGCCGCCCCGGACAGCTCCTGACGGAGGTCGACGAACAGGTTGCGGTAGAAGGTGGGGTAGGCCAGGCCTTCGGCGAGCTGATGGCGGTTGGCGGTCTGCCGGAGATGCTCGACCGTGACGGTGACGAGCTCGCCACTGGCACCCGGGGCGTCCGTCCCGCGGCCCGCCAGAGCCACACAACGCCCGTGGACGTCCGCGCTGCGGGTCAAGATGTAGCCGGGTACGGATTCGGGCGCACTGTGTTTGACGATTCCGTTCGCACCGCGCTCCACCTCCCCGAATCCAAGCCAGCCGAGCAGGGCGTCCGCGGCCTGACCCGCGTACGGCGCGGGCTGATGGAGTTCGGGCCCGTGCGGAGGCCGATAGTGGGTCTCCAGGGTGTCGATCCCGTCCAGCCGGAGCTGCGCCCCGCCGACCCGGTTGCGGCGCACCTTCCGTCCGCGCAACAGGTCCCAGTCCCCGGGATCGTCCGGAACGAAGCGAACCGAGTCGCCGTCGGGGCTGGCCCCGACGATTCTGTACGACCCTTTGATCAGCAGCATCGGCATGGTGGTTCCCCCATCCATCGCAAGGCCCCTCCACGATGACCCGCCCGGCGTCCCGCGGCACCTCGGCGGAGCGCGATGGGTACCCGAAGTCGTGCAATGAGCGGACCGTCGCGCGGCGTCCGGCAGGACGTGGCGTACGACGTGCGCTTCGGAGACGGTGCGGTTCAGCCGGGCGGGGTGGGTTCCGTAGACGATTTCACCCTCGGTCACGACCGGTTGCATCCGGCCTTGCCCGTTGACGTCGGCGGGACTTCCGGCGAACCAGGTGATGACGGCGCGGTCCTCGAGGAGAGTGACCAGTTCCAGGTGCACGGCGGGAAAACGTCGGCGTCGCATGCCGGTCGGGTGCCCACGCGCGGTGAACGGCGCCGGTGCCGCCGGAGGCGGGAACCTGAAGTGACACCGTGGGAGGGACGTCGCGTCCGGGCTTTCGAGGAACCGGAAGGACCCCTCGCGTCGGCGCCCCGGCGCGGAGGGGCGACGCGAGTGCGGTCCTTGAGCGCTCAGAACTCCTCGTGTGTCGTGGGGTCACCGCCCAGCCGCCGCCGCGGACGGTCGGCGACGGCCGCCATCTCGGCGGGGGTCAGCTCGAATCCGAAGATGTCGAGGTTCTCCCGCTGTCGCCCGGCGTCGGCGGACTTGGGAATGGGGACCGCTCCCAGTTGTGTGTGCCAGCGCAGCACGATCTGACCGGGTGTCACGCCGTGCGTCTCGGCGATCTTTCCGAGTGCCGGGTCGTCCAGGAGGCTGGTACCACGGCCCAAGGGACTCCAACTCTCCGTGACGATGCCCTTGTCGGCGTGGAACGCGCGCAACTCGTCCTGTGGAAGGTAGGGATGGAGCTCGATCTGGTTCACCGAAGGCAGCACCCCGGTTTCCGCCTCCAGCCGGGTGAGGTGTTCGGCGGTGAAGTTCGAGACGCCGATCGAACGCACCAGGCCGGCGTCGCGGAGCTCGATCATCGCCTTCCAGGAGTCCACGTACTTGTCCACGCGAGGCAGCGGCCAGTGAATGAGGTAGAGATCGATGTAGGAGAGCCCGAGGCGGCCGCGTGACTCCTCGAAGGAGGCGAGGGTCTCGTCGTGACCGTGGTGCCTGCCCGGCAGCTTGGTGGTGACGACGATCTCCTCGCGAGGGACGTCGGCGCGGGCGACACCTCGTCCGGTGCCGGTCTCGTTGCGGTAGTTGGTGGCCGTGTCGACAAGTCGGTAGCCCATGCCGAGCGCGTGGCTCACGGCTTCCTCGGCCTGTGTGTCGTCCATCGGCCAGGTGCCCAGGCCGACGGCCGGGATCTTCGTACCGTCATGGGCCGTGTGGGCCGGGATGCTGATCACGGGAGAGCCTTTCCGAATCTGCGAGAGGTACGTTCCCATCGTGCACGGCTGCCGCCGTCGTGGCGACATGGGCGCGCCCCTCGACGCAGGGGTCCCCCGATCCCTGCGTGACCCGCCGGTGCACCGGCCCACTTGACGGGCGGGCCGGTGCGGTCGGGTCACGCGGTGTGCAGCGTGAGCCCGTAGCGGTTCAGGATCTCGTTCACGGGCTGGTACCAGGTCTCGCCTCCGCTGGTGCAGTTGCCCCAGCCGCCGGAGGTGACGCCCTGCGCCTGGTCACCACTGATGAACGAGCCACCGGAGTCGCCGGGTTCGGCGCAGACGCTCGTCTTGGTCATCTGGTGCACCGCGCCCTGGCTGTAGTTGACGGTCTCGTTCTTCGCGAGCACGTTGCCGCAGTGCCAGTGCGACGTCGACCCCGAGCGGCAGATCGACGCTCCGACGGGGGCCTCGCCCGAGCCTCGGACGAGCTGGTCCGAGACGGTTCCCCAGCCGAGGACGACGGGGACGGTCCACCAGCCGCTGCCCACGTTGACCCAGGCGTAGTCGTTGTCCGGGAACGAGGAGCCCTGGAAGTTGCCGATGTAGCTGTGATCCCAGCCGCTGACGCCGGCGCCCGGCTGCGCGCAGTGTCCCGCGGTGACGAAACCGCCGTACACCGAGAAGCCTATGGAGCAGCGGACGTTGCCCGTGTAGTAGGGGTCTCCGCCCACCGTGCCGGCGGCGAACGTCCTCGGTGCCTTGTCGGTCTGGCGCACGGTGACGGGACCGGATGTGCGGGCACGGGCGACGAAAGCCTGGACATCGTTGTCATGCTTGTGGGCTGAGACCACGTTGATGACGACCGAGCTCGCCTTGGGGTCGACGTGCCAACTGGCCACACCGGCCGGTGCGTCGAGTGCGTCGATGCGTGCCATCGTGGTGTCGAGCTGTCGCTGGCTGTGTTCGACGAGGGTGACCCGGGCGCCGGTCGCCTCCACGGCCTCGCGTGAGGCGGCCTTGGTGAGGGCCACGACGAGCCGACCGCTCTTGGCGTCGAACCAGGAGCCCCCGTACGAGGTGCCGGCCGCGCGCCGGGCGGTGCGCTCGACACCGCGTGCCGTTGTCTCGTCGGCGAGCCTGGCGGTCGCCTGCTGCTTGGTGAGTCCGAGGTCCTGCTGCATGGCCGAGATCAGTGCGGAGGAGGCGGGTGCCCGTGACGCTGCGGCGGTGAGGGGGGCTTCGCCGGCCGCGGCCTGGGTGAGTCCGAGCGCCGCGGTGCTCACGAGCAGGCCGGCGGACAGGGTGATGCGCAGAACTGTGGTGCGTCTCAAGGGAGTTGCCTTTCGTCGATCCGATGGTCGGTGAGTGGGGCGAAGGGCAGGAGAGAGCGCTCTCAGAGTTGCGTGAACGAGGGTAGTGGGTGGTCGTGACTAGGTCCATACCAATGCGCCGGCCGCTCGGACGGTCTGCTTCCGGGGGTGCGAAGGGTTTCTCGGATCGTGGTCGGCGGCACGGAGGCTCTTCTGCGGTGGACGTGGACGTGGACGTGGACGTGGGCGTGGGTGTGGGTGTGGGTGTGGAGGTGGGACGGCGTGCCGGAAGTCCCCTGCCGGTCCGCTGTCATATGTCCGCGTCGGCGAACCCTGGGTCGACTTTTGGTGTCACATTCAGTCAACGTCCGGTGGCACTCCGACCGGTTCTCCGCGATCTTGAGGCCGAGGGTGAACAGCGTCTGATCACTGTCGTGTTGGCAGTAGGCTCAACCTGCTGCGGCGCCCCGATGATCACTCCTGCTCGGTAGGGCATTGACCCGTGGCGATCGACGAGATCCCAACGGCGTGAGGATGAAGCACAAGTGCTGATAGCGGGGCGGTATCGGCTGCACACCACTCTCGGGCGGGGCGCCATGGGGGAGGTGTGGCGGGCCTACGACGAGATGATCGGCCGGTCCGTGGCCGTCAAACTGCTTCTCTCCCAGGACGCCGACCCGACCGCCGCGGCCAGGTTCCGTCTGGAGGCCCAGACCGCGGGCCTGCTCAACCATCCGCATGTGGTGGGCGTCCTGGACTTCGGGTCGTACGAGAACCGGCTCTTCCTCGTGATGGAGCTGGTCGAGGGCGACAGTCTCGCCCGTGTCCTCGCCAGTGCCGGGACGCTTCCCGCCGAGCGCGTCGCGCGGATCGCGGCACAGGCCGCCGCGGGGCTCGCCGCCGCTCATCAACAAGGCATCGTGCACCGGGACATCAAGCCGGGAAATCTGCTCCTGGACGCCGAAGGGAACGTCAAGATCGGCGACTTCGGGATCGCCCGCTTCCTCGACGATCCCGCGGGCGGCCTGACCGCGACCGGACAGATCGTCGGCACCAGTCTGTACCTGGCTCCCGAGCGTGCCCTGGGCAAGACCGCCGGGCCGCCGTCCGACATGTACTCCCTCGGCTGCGTCCTGTACCAGCTCCTCACCGGCCGACCGCCGTTCCAGGCCGGCAGCCCCGTGGCGGTCCTCCATCACCACCTCGACACCGCCCCCACCCCGCCCCGGGAACTCGGTGCCGACCTGCCGCCCGCCTTCGAGAACTACCTGCTCGGCCTTCTCGCCAAGCAGCCCGATGGCCGGCCCACCGCACTTCAGGCAGCCGCCTGGTACGGCACGGGCGCCTGGCAGGGGCGTCCCGAGCCGCTCCCGGCCGCGATGCCGGAGCCGGGGCGCCACCGGCAGGACCGACAGGACACAAGGGCCACCGGTCCCGCGACCACGTACGCCCTGCCGTCGGTGGCGAGGGACACCGCGGGCGGCCACCGGTCGCGCCGACGCCGGCGCCCGGGGGTCGGTGAGCTCCTCGCCGACCGGCGAAGAGCCGTGGGCGCGGCCGCCGGAGCGGTGGTCTTCCTTCTGGCGGTGCTCGTGGGCGTGGCGTGGTTCTCGCCCGACAGCAGTTCCGCGCAGACCCCGCAGCCCGGCTCGACCGGCGCGGTGAGCACGTCCTCACCCGCGGCCTCGGAGCCGGGGGCGTCTCCCGCACGGTCGTGACCGGCCACGCGGAGGCCGAGGCCGGCGGCGATGCGCCGATGCCCGGCCGGGGAGCGTGCGGGCGTGGACATGGCACACCCATGCGGAGCCACGCGGGTGTGATCCGAGGTGCTGCCCCGGATATCCCCGCCGGAAGCCGGAAGCCGGAAGCCGGAAGCCGGAAGCCGGAAGCCGGAAGCCGGAAGCCGGAAGCCGGATGGATGAACACGGCGGCCCCCTGGTCGCAGCGGCAATCGGGCTCCACAGCAGGCGAGTTGAGGTGACGTCGGCGTCCGTCCGGGCAACCAGGACGGACACTCGGACGTCCTCTGGTCGAGGATTCCCGAGGGAGGCGCTGATGGGGCTGGTGCGTACATTGCTGCCGCTGTCGCGGGAGGCGGCCCGGCTGAGTCCGCGTCCAGGGCGGCAGTGGCACGGCGCCGCCCTGATGCGCTGCCTCACCCCCGGCTGGGTGCTGTTGCGGCCCGCGTCGCCGCAACGCCGGGTCGCCTGGGCCGAGGAGGCGGTGGCCGTGTACCGGGCGCTGGTCGAGACGGAGGAGCCCAGCCCGCGACACCGGGACCTCCTGGCCCGCAGTCTGGTCCAGCACGCCTCCGCGTTGCTGCTCGTCGGCCGCTGTGAAGAGTCCTGCACGGCGATGGACGCGTCACTGGCCGTACCGGGCGCGCGGTGGTCGCCGGCGCGGCGGACGCACCTGCTGCATCTTCGGGCGCAGGCGCAGTTCGACCTGGGGCGTCGGGACGACGCACTGGTCTCGGCGGGGGAGTGCGTGTCCGCCTACCGCAGTCTTCTCCCCACCCGCCGGGATCGTGCCCTCGGCGGTCTCCCGGGCGCGTTGCGCACGTACGCGCTGGTGTCGGCCGCCCTGGATCGCACGGAGGAGTCCGTGGCCGCCTACGAGGAGTGCGCCGGGCTGCTGCGGACCATGTCGGTGCGGGAACTGGGGCGCGTGGCGCTGTTGCGGGTGCGCGTACTGAGTGAACTGACCAACCGATTGCGGGCATTGGGCCGGTACGAGGAAGCGCTGTCCGTCGGCCTGGAGGCGCGGGACGCCACCGACCCGATCACCCTGTGGGCCTCGCGCGGCACCGTACGGCCTGTGCGTGTACGGCTTCTCGTGGACCTGGCCCGTTGCCTGGAGGCCACCGGAGACCTGCCCGCGGCCCGGACGAGCGCCGAGAAAGCCGTCGATGAGGCCCGGACCCTGACCGGCAGGGACCGGAGGGCGGGGGAGTCGCTGCTGATCACGGCGCTCGACTGCCTTGCCGACCAGCTCGGCGCACTTGGCGAACCAGGAGCGGAGTCGATCGCGCGGCGAGAGACGGTGGACGTGTCCGACGCCCTCGTCGCCGAGCGGCCGGATGTCTACGATCCACTCCTCGCTACTTGCCTGGAGCGGCTGGCCGACTGCCACAAGGCGGCCGGTGACGTTCGGGCGGCGGTGTGGGCGAGCGAGCGCGAAGTGGCCGTACGCCGACGCGCGGCGAACCTCGACCCCGCTGGTCACGAACCGCAACTCGCCGCTGCTCTATCGGACTTGAGCTCGATCCGGCAGGACGACGGAGACCTCGACCGCGCGATCGGGGACGCCCGGGAGGCGGTCGCCCTCACCCGCCGCCTGGCCGAGTCCGACTGGTCGGCCCATCATTCCCTGACGGCCCGCCGTCTGCGTGTGCTCGGCCGCGCGCTGCGCTGCAACGGCGACCACGAGGCGGCTGTCGCCTGCTACGCGGAGTCGGAGAGCATCCTTGGCGACGAGTCGGCGGGTCCCGGCAGGGACCGGCACGCCGCCGACCTGGCCGTCACCCGGTCCGGCCTCGCCCTCGCGCTCGAAGCGGCGGCCCGCGCCCACCTGGCCGACGGCCGTACCGACGAAGCGGTCACCGCCCTGTGCTCTCTGCTGGCGCTCACCCGCCGCACCGACCGGACGGGCGTCCACGTCCGCTGTCTCCGCGCCTTCGCCCTTGCCCGCGCGGAACACCGGGACACGGTCGTATCTGCCTGGACGCGAGCGACCGGTGAGGACTTCCCGACGTTCGTGTACCGCTGGTCCGGAACCGGGAGCAAGGACCGCCTGCCGGACGGGAACTGAACTCCGGCGGCGATCGGGCGGATCCATCCCTTGATCTTCGCAGGGAATCCCGGCCTTCGGGCCGGGCGGGAATGCGGTCCTTGGCCCGCAGGCGCGAAGCGCCGGAGTTCGCTGCGTCTGGGGGGTGGGGGTCAGGCCGGCCGTTTCTGGCTCTCGATGTACTCCTTGACGATGCTCAGTGGCGCGCCGCCGCAGGAGCCGGCGAAATACGACGGGGACCAGAACACCGAGCTCGTCCCGGCCGGATCGATCCGGCCGGTGTACTCCGCGCGCAGGTAGCGGGAGCTGACGCCTTTGAGGCTGTTGACGAGCTTGGACAGGGCGATCTTCGGCGGGTAGTGCACGAGCAGGTGAACGTGATCGCCTTCACCGTTGAACTCCCGCAGCTCGGCCTCGAAGGACCGGCACACATCGCGCATGATCTCCTCGCAGCGCCTGAGCATGTCGTCGTTGAAGACCTCCCGCCGGTACTTGGTGACGGACATCAAGTGGGCGTGCAGGTGGTCGACGACGTCATTTCCTCGTTTTATATGGGGATCTGGTTTCCAATGTGGTGACATACGTTGAGACAGTAGGATCAAGCCAACCTGACCGGAGGGTGGGTTGGATGATCCGTGCGTACAAGTTCCTGCTGCGGCCCACCGTCCGGCAGGCGCAGGCGCTGGGCGAGATGCTGCGGGATCACTGCTCTCTCTACAACGGGGCTTTGCAGGAGCGCCGTGACGCCTGGCGGCACCCGTCGAAGACCAGCGTCCAGTACGGGGTGCAGTCCGCGCAGCTCAAGGAGATCCGGGCGTTCGACCCGGAGCGTCAGGGCCGCTGGTCCTTCTCCTCGCAGCAGGCCACTCTGCGCCGCCTGGACAAGGCGTTCGCCGCGTTTTTCCGTCGGGTCAAGTCCGGCGACACCCCGGGTTACCCGCGTTTTCGCGGGGTGAGCTGGTTCGACACGGTGGAGTTCCCGAAGGACGGGGACGGCTGCCGCTGGGACTCCACCCCGCACGACCCGGTCACCCGGGTCCGCCTCCAGGGTGTCGGCCATGTGAAGGTCAACCAGCACCGCCCGGTGGCCGGCCACGTCAAGACGGTCTCGGTCAAGCGCGAGGGCCGCAAGTGGTTCGTGATGCTCACCGCCGAACAGGACCAGCCAAAGCCGCTGCCCGCGACCGGCAGCGTGGTCGGGATCGACCTGGGCATCGCGAACTTCCTCGCCGACTCGGGTGGCGCCTTCGTGCCCAACCCGCGCCACGGCCGCCGTGCGGCCGCCAGGCTCCAGGCCGCGCAGCAGGCCCTGTCCCGGTTCCCGCGCTGCAAGGCCAGGGACCGCACCGGCAACCACCGGCGCGCGGTGGAGAAGGTCGCCCACCTGCACGGCAAGGTCCGCCGCCAACGGCTCGACCACGCGCACAAGACCGCGCTCGGCCTGGTCCGCGCGCACGATGTCATCGCGCACGAAGACCTCAAGATCCGCAACATGAGCAGGGCCCCGGCGCCGAAGCCCGACCCCGGCCGGTCGGGCGTGTTCCTGCCGAACGGGGCTGCGGCGAAGGCCGGGCTGAACCGTTCGATCGCTGATGCCGGTTGGGGGGTGTTCCTGACGATCCTGCACGCCAAGGCTGAAAGCGCCGGACGGGGAGTGATCGCCGTGGACCCCCGCAACACTCCCCCAGACTCCGTCCGGGGGCACCCCCACCCGCACCTGCCCCCACTGCGGGCACACCGCCAAGGAGAACCGGCCCACACAGGAAAAGTTCCACTGCGTCGCCTGCGGACATATTGCGCACGCGGACACCGTGGGAGCACTCAACCTTCTACGGGCCGGGCTGGTCCGTCGCGACGCCGACCCGGCATAGCGAGAAGCCCCGTCCTGAAGGACGGGGAGGAGTCACGACAGACCGGACGGGTGACATCCCGAAAGCGGAACGCTCCTTCTTAAGTACGGGTTAAACGCGCCTTAAGGAACCATGGGCACCGCGTGCTTCCGCAAGTAACCGCAGCTCAGAGTGATTTGGTGTGCTCGGCTGTCAGTTGGCCTCTCAACAACTCGTGCGTAGCATCGGGGCCCACCGGTGCCGTCCACCGTTGGCAGGAGAGCGCTCTCATCGATGCTCTCTCATCGCCCGCACAGCGGGCACGGGCCGGAGTACGGGTTCAAACTCCCCACAGACAATGTGTGTTCAGCCATGGCTGCTCATCGCGCACGTCGATGGTCCCTCGGAGGACTGGCGTTGCTCCTCGCCACGGGCGTCGCCGGTGGCGTCCTCTTCGCCACCACGGGTCCCGCCGCGAACCAGGCCCACGCCGCCTCGGTCGTGCAGACCTGGTCCGACGAATTCGACGGGGCCGCCGGAAGCGCGCCGAACTCCGCCAAGTGGACCTTG
Source organism: Streptomyces rhizosphaerihabitans (assembly GCF_025399795.1). Classification (GTDB taxonomy): domain Bacteria; phylum Actinomycetota; class Actinomycetes; order Streptomycetales; family Streptomycetaceae; genus Streptomyces; species Streptomyces rhizosphaerihabitans. Next base: position 102,110 of record NZ_JAODTZ010000023.1, read on the forward strand.
GAGACCGGTGGTTCGGGCAACGGCAACCATGAGCTGCAGTACTACACGAACAGCACCGGCAACGCCGCCCTCGACGGGAACGGCCACCTGGTCGTCACCGCGCGCAAGAACAGCGACAGCGGACTCCAGTGCTGGAACGGAACCTGCCAGTACACATCGGCCCGGCTCAACACCGCGCGGGCCTTCACCCAGGCCTACGGCCGGTTCGAGGCCCGCATCAAGGTGCCGCGCGGACAGGGGGTCTGGCCCGCCTTCTGGATGCTGGGCGACAACCTGGGCAGCGCGGGCTGGCCGAACAGCGGCGAGATCGACGTCATGGAGAACGTCGGCAAGGAACCCGGCACGGTGCACGGGACCATCCACGGCCCGGGATACTCCGGCGCCGGCGGCATCGGCGCCGCGTACACCCTGCCGGGCGGCAAGGCCTTCGCGGACGACTTCCACGTGTTCGCCGTCGACTGGAGCCCCACCGCCATCACCTGGTCCGTGGACGGGCAGACGTACGAGACCCGCACACCGTCCGACGTGAACGGCAACAAGTGGGTCTACGACCACCCGTTCTTCGTCATCCTGAATCTCGCGGTCGGCGGTGACTGGCCCGGCAGCCCGGATTCCGGCACCTCCTTCCCGCAGACCATGACCGTCGACTATGTGCGGGTCTCGGCCGCGGACACTTCCCAGCCCACCGCCAGGACCGGAGCCATCAAGGGCATCGGTGGCATGTGCCTCGACGTGGCGGGCGCCTCCAGCGCCGACGGGACACCGGTCCAGCTGCACGGCTGCAACGGGGCCGACGCCCAGAAGTGGACCGTGGGCAGCGACGGCACTGTACGAGCCCTGGGCAAGTGCCTCGACGTACTCGCCGCCTCCACCGAGAACGGGGCCGCGGTTCAGCTCTACAGCTGCAACGGTACGAAGGCGCAGCAGTGGACCCTCACCTCCGCCGGTGATCTGACGAACACCGGCGCGGACAAGTGCCTCGACGCCAAGGACAGCTCCTCGGCCGACGGCACCCGCCTGCAGATCTGGACCTGCGGCGGAACGGCCAACCAGAAGTGGACGCTCGGCTGACCGGGCCTCTTCCAGGACGCCGAGCCCACGGCGATCCGCCTGACCCTGACCCCCTTCCAGGGTCCTGGCGCCCTGCCCCTCGCGGGCAGGGCGCGGAACCGGGCGGCGAGCGCCGGGGAGAGGGTCAGGGCCTGCCTTTGGTGAGGAAGTGGGGCGCGTGCGTCGCCACCGCCGACATGACCTGCCGCTTCGACGGGTTCACCATCGAGGTGCCCGCAACCGTCACGGTCGGGACGGTCTCGTTCCCGTCCGCGACCGAGCGGACGAAGGCGGCTGCCTCGGGGTCCGCCCAGATGTTCTTCTCGGTGTACCGCAACCGGCTGAAGCGCAGCCGCAGGCGCAATTTCATGCAGTACGGGCACAGCGGCCGCCAGTAGACGACCACGCCCTCGTCGTTCCCGGTCACGGATCTCCCCCCCCTTGATCGTCACGGTGTTCCGGGCAGCGTAGACGAGCGGCCGGGCGGTGCCCAGGGCGTCCGGAACCCGGGCGGGGCCGGGTCGGCCGAAGGAGAGGCCGTCGCGCGAGGCGCGTCTGTTCGCTTCGGCAGGGGATATCGATGCAAACCGGTACTCCGGTCGCGCGCCACGGGTGAGCGAATATGGTGGAACCCTGACAAATCGGAATGCATGGGCGGTTAACGGTCTACGGAAGTGTCATGGGTGCATCGCTGGACGGACTGGGCCGACCGGGGTCGGAGCTGGACGAGGCCGTTCTCAGGGCGCTCTTCTCCGAGTCGACCGTGGGCCTGCATGTCCTCGACTCACAGCTTCGCCTGGTGCGGTTCAACACGGCGGCCCGCTATGTCCGGGCGTTCGCCCTGGAGGAGGCCCTGGGCCGTCACCCGAGGGAGTGGGCCGGTGACTTCTACACGGGAAACTATGAGGCGACCGTGCTGGAGGTGCTGGACACGGGTGTGCCGGCTCTGGACGTGGAGGTGCGCGGCCACCTGAGTCCCGACAAGCCCGAGATCGTCCTGTCGGTCTCCTGCTTCCGGCTGGAGGACGCGGCCGGCGGGGTCATGGGGGTGGCGACGGCGGTCGTGGACATCACCGAGCGGAAACGGGCGGCTGCGCGTCTGGCCCTGCTGGAGAGTGCGAGCGGGCGCATCGGCACGACGCTGGACATCTTCCGTACGGCGCAGGAGTTCGCCGACGAGATGGTGCCCGCGCTGGCCGACACGGTGGTGATCGAGGTTCTGGACTCCGTCCTGCGGGGCGAGGTATCCGCGCCGGGCACCGTGATGGAGTTCGGGGCTCTGCGGTGCACGGGCCGTCGTTCCGTCGCTCCGGAGGCCGAGCGGTACCTTCCCTCCATCGGTGAGGCGATCGGCCTGTCCTCGGCGACCCCGTTCGCCCAGTGTCTGTCCGACCTCCAGCCGCGCATCATCGAGCACTTGAGCCCGGACGCGGGCTGGCTGGGGCGAGAACCCGTGCGGGGGCGCCGCATGATCGAGGCGGGGGCGCATTCGGTCCTCGTGCTGCCACTGGCGGCCCGCGGCTCCGTGGTCGGAGTGGCGCACTGCTTCCGGCACAGCACCCCGCACGCCTTCGACGACGGCGAACTCGCGCTGGCGGCCGAACTCGCCGATCGCGTGGCCCTGTGCCTGGACAACGCCCGGCTGTACACCAGGGAGCGATCGGCGGCCCGCGTCCTCCAGCTCAGTCTGCGACCGGCCCGGATCTCCGGCCATACCGCGGTGGAGACCGCCTACAGCTACTGTCCGCTCGGCGCCGGCGGAGACTGGTTCGACGTGATCCCGCTGTCCGGAGCGCGGGTGGCCCTGGTGACGGGCGACACCGAGGGCAGGGGCCTGAGGGCCGCCGCCACCATGGGTGAGGTGAGGGCCGCGATCAGCGCGCTGGCCGTGCTCGACCTGGCACCCGACGAGGTCCTGGAGCGCCTGCACGACCTGGTGACCCGGCTTCGCGGAGAACGGCCCCGTGAGCCGGATGCCCCGGCCGACGACGAGCTCCAGGACACGACCTGCGTCTACCTGGTCTACAGCCCCGTCACCCGCCGATGCGCGGTCGCGAGTGCCGGGCATCCGCCTCCGGTGCTGGCCCTGCCCGACGGGACCGTCGAGTACGCCGTGGTGCCCACCGGGCCGTCGCTGGGCCGGGGTCTGGCGAAGTACGGCACGGCCGAGTTCGAGCTCGCCGAGGGCAGCATCCTCCTGATGTCCAACACCGCCATGCTGCGCGCTGTCTCGGAGGACCCGTACGAGCAGTTGGCCCGGATCAGCGGTGCGTTGCTGCCGGCCGACCGGCCCCTGCAGAAGATCTGTGACGAGGTGCTGTACCGGCTGACGCCGGAGCACGCGGAGAACGACGCCGTCCTGCTGCTGGCCCGTACCCGCGCCCTGGGAGCGGATCAGGTCGCGTCGTGGACGCTGCCCAACCACCCCGCCTCCGTTGCGGAGGCGCGCGCCTGCACCGAGCGCGCACTGGCGGCCTGGGGCCTGGAACAGCACGCCTTCACCGCCACTCTGGTGGTCAGCGAACTCGTCACGAACGCGGTGCGTTACGCGGACGGTCCCATTGAAGTACGCCTCATCCTCGACGGCTCCGCCATCGTCTGCGAGGTGACCGACGACAGCAGTACCGCGCCGCATCTGAGGCACGCGGAAGAGGTCGACGAGGGTGGCCGGGGCCTCTACCTCACCTGGCAGGTCAGCCGCCGCTGGGGAACCCGTCCCGAGGCCCGCGGGAAGACGATCTGGGCGGAAATCGCCCTGTCCGAGGGCGGATGAGAACGCGAGGCCGTTGGGCCGGCGAGTGAGTGCTCCGGGTACGCGGAGCAGGGCGCCCTGGTGAGGGAGGGAGCCGGTCGGGACCGGCGGTGACGGCCGACCGGGTGACCTGGCGCGCGTCGCCCGCCCGGCCGCCGCCGCCCGGCCGTGTCGTCCGTCCCTGCCCGGACGGCCGTCCGTTACGCTCGCAGCGCCATACCGGGCCCGAATATACGGAGGACAGGACGGCGGGGATCAATCGCGAGCGCCTCGTCAGGACGCTGACGTTCTGGCTGCGTCCCGCCTTCGCGTTGCGGGTCGTCAACCGTTTCCAGAAGATCGTCGGTTTCGACCGCTCGATGGCCCTGGCATCCAGTGCGCTCACCGCGCTGATCCCGCTCACGATTCTCTGCGGCGCCGTGCTGAGCAGCTTCTCCGACTACGACGCCGCCGAGCGGATCATCCAGCGCTACGGCCTCACCGGGCAGGGCGCCGAGGCGGTCAGATCACTGCTCGCCCCCGCCGAGGGCACCACTGCCAGCGTGGGTGTCTTCGGCGGTGTGTTCCTGATCATCTCCGTACTGAGCTTCTCGCGCGCGGCGCAGCGACTGTTCGAACAGACCTGGCAACTGACCCCGCTCAGCGTCCGCAACACCAGGAACGGCCTGTGGTGGATCCTCGGGCTCGGCGGCTACGCGGCGGCCACCGGGTGGCTCCACGCGGTTCTGGGGGGGAGCAAGCTCGGGGTGGTGGCTTCGGTGTGCGAGATCCCGGTGAGCGTCGTCTTCCTCGTCTGGAGCGGCTGGGACCTGTCGGCGAAGCGGATCCCCTGGCGCGATCTGTTGCCGTTCGGCATCACGGCGGCCGTCCTGACCGCGCTCTACTCGGTGGGCGCGACCGTCTACCTTCCGCGCCTGTTCAACTCCTACGCGGCACGCTACGGAGCCGTCGGTGCCGTATTCGCGATGATCTCCGCGCTCTTCGCCGCGATGTTCGTCATCGTCGCGTCGGCGGCCCTCGGGCGTGAGATGCGCGACGAGTTCACCCGGATCCGTGGGGGCGACCGCCCCTCGGACGACGAGGTCCGCCGCCAGTGGGACAGTGTGGTCGAACAGGCCCGGTCGCGCTGGCGCACCACACGCGAGCAGGTCTCCTCCCACCGCCGCACCAAGGACGCGAAGAAGCCGTAGGGGCTACTTCGCGCGGGCGACGAGGAGGGCGACGTCGTCGTGGTCGTCGGAGTTGCGCAGGCCGTACAGCAGAAGGTCGCAGATCTCCTCGAGCGGCAGGCCCGGTTCGTCGAGGAAGCTGAGGAGGACGTCCAGGCGGTCGTCGATGGGATGCAGCCGGGTCTCGACCAGGCCGTCCGTGTACAGGACGAGCAGGTCGTCGGGGTTGAGTTCCACCGTGGTGGTCTCGAAGGGGATGCCGCCGACGCCGAGGGGGGCGCCCGACGGCAGGTCCAGCAGCTTGGCGGCGGCGCCGGGACGGGCCAGCGCGGGCGGCATGTGTCCGGCGTTGGCGATGCGGCACTGCTTGCTGTGGGGGTCGTACACGGCGTAGAGACAGGTGACGATGTAGTGCTCCAGGTCGCACGTGATCTTGTCGAGGTGGTGGAGCACGTCTCCGGGGTCGAGGTCGAGGTCGGCGTAGGCGCAGGTGGCGGTGCGCAGCCGGCCCATGGTGGCGGCGGCGTCGATGCCGTTGCCCATGACGTCGCCGACGACCAGGGCGGTCCGGTCGTCGGCCAGCGGAATCACGTCGTACCAGTCGCCGCCGACCTCACTGGTGGCCTGGGCGGGCTGATAGCGGGACGCGACCTCCAGACCCGTGAGGTGGGGCGGATGCTCGGGCAGCAGACTGCGCTGCAGGGTGACGGCGGTGTTGCGCACGCTCTGGAACCACCGGGCGTTGTCGATGGCCACGGCGGCGCGGGTCGCCAGCTCGCTCGCGAGGACGACATCGTCGTCGTCGAAAGGAAGCGGGTTGCGGGTGCGCTTGAGGTCGAGGGCGCCGAGCACCTCACCGTGCGCGATCAGCGGAACGGCGAGATACGAGTGGACGCCGGCCCGTGCCAGGAGGGCGGTGCCCTCGGCGTCGCGGGCGATGCGCGGCAGATCGTGCTCGCCGACGTGCCGCACCAGGACCGGTCTGCCGGTGTGGACGCACAGGGTCACCAGGCGGTCACCTTCGTACGTGGCGAGGTCACCGGGAGGGTCGGCGGCGCGCAGTGCCACGGTGGGGTGGGACGCCTTGAGCGCGAGAGCGCGGAAGAACTCCGGGCCGTTGTCCGGCCTGCGCTTGCGCCGGCAGGCCAGGACGGAGTCGAGGACGTCCACGGCGACCACGTCGGCCAGCTCGGGGGCGGCGATCTCGGCCAGTTCGCGGGCGGTCTGCTCCACCTCCAGGGTGGTGCCGACGCGCGTGGAGGCGCTGGCGATGAGCGCGAGACGACGCCGGGCCCGGTCGGCCTCGGCGGCCGCGCGATGGCGTTCGGTGACGTCGACGACCGAGGCGGCCGCCCCCAGGACCCGTCCGCCCGCGTCCTCCAGCCGGTAGAAGGACAGGGACCAGGCATGTTCGTGGTCGGGATCGGCCGGAGGGCGGCCCACGTGGTACTGGTCGAGCAGCGGTGTGCCCGTGGTGAGCACCTGACGCAGCGCCGACTCGACGGTGTCCACATCGGGAAAGGGCAGAGTCTCCCGCAGGTGACGGCCGACGTGGTCCTCGGCGGGGATGCCGTCGATCCGTTCCAGCGCCGGGTTGACCATGAGATAGCGCAGGTCGGGGTCCATCAGGGCCAGACCGATCGGCGACTGGTTGATCAGCTGTTCGCACAGGGCCAGATCGGTCTCCACCCGCTGGAGCAGAGTGTGGTCGGCGGCGATACCGAGGGCGTAGACATCCCCGAGATCGTCCAGGAGCCGCATGTTGCGGAACTCCATCAGACGGGTGCTGCCGTCCTTGTGCCGGATGGGGAAGGCGCCGGCCCAACTGCGCCCCGTCTCCAGCACATCGGCGAACAACTTGGTGACGGACTGCATGTGCTCGGGGTGGATGATCAGGCGCGCCGCGTACTTGCCGAGAGCCTCTTCCGCCGAATAGCCGATGAGTTCCTCGGCCTGAGGGGTCCAGAAGACGATGCGTCCCTCGGCGTCGAGGACCATCGCGCCCACGCTGAGCACATCCAGCAGGCCGGTCGGCCGGGAAGGGTCGGGCTCGTAGCCTCCACTGTCGGACTGCGAGGAATCGGCTGTCATTCCTGGCCCTCCTCCACCGGCCGCGGCGCGGTGTGCCGGGCTCCGTCGCCGTCGCCGCGCACCTGTGTGCCGACCCCGGCCCTTCCATGCTGCGCCCTGCCCTCGGCCTTGCCCACTCCAGAGCGGCGCCTTGGCATGTTCGGGCCAGGGAGCGGGTGCCGTGCGGACGCTGCCCGGATCCGGTGATCATCCGCCGGACCGTGCACATCGGGCGGACAAGCAGGAACATGGTCGTGTGTAAAGGATGAGAGCTTCATGGTTTCTGCGCAGGAAGGTTCCGATGCGCCCGCGTCCGAAGGACCGGGCGATCCCTTCGACGCGTCCACCGACGCGGCGGCGGTGGTGTCCGGCGACGGGGTGGTACTGGGCTGGACCCGGGGCGCCGAATCGCTCCTCGGCCACCCGGCGGCCGAGATGGTCGGTACCTCGGCCGCGCATCTGCTCGCGCTGCCCCGGGACCCTTTGCGGGTCAGGGGTGTCGCGGATCGGTGCCGCGCCGGAATGGGCTGGAGCGGCCTCATCCCCGTACGGCACCATGACGGCCGGCGCATCGACGTGGACCTGCGCGTCTCCGCGTCGTTCCGCATGGGCGACAGCGAGTGCTTCCTGATCTCGGCACGGGACCGGAGACGGCAGTGGACGGTGGGCCCGGCCTTCCTCGACGGATTCCTGACCCACTCACCGGTCGGCATGGCGGTGCTGGATCTGCAACTGCGCTACGTCTGGATGAACGACACCCTGGAACATCTGGGCGGCGTACCCCGTGAACAGCGGCTCGGGCGCCGGCTGACCGAACTGCTGCCGGGGCTCCAGGCGGAGACCATCGAAGGACTGATGCACAAAGTCCTCGCGACCGGCGAGCCCGTGATCGACTACGAGTACCTGGGATGGAGCTGGGCCGACCCGCATCGCCGACACGCCTATTCCACCTCGTTCTTCCCGCTGCTGGGCGTCGACAACTCGTACACCGGTGTGTGTTACATGGTTCTGGACGTCACCGAGCGGTGGAACGCCCGGCAGCTCCTGTCGCTGGTCAACGAGGCCGGGACCACCATCGGCAGGACCCTCGACGTCATGCGGACGGCACAGGAGCTCGCGGACTTCGCCGTTCCGCGCTTCGCGGACTTCGTCGTCGTCGACCTCCTGGAATCCGTCCTCAGCACCGAGGGGCACGGAGCCTGGCTGTCGGACGCGGGACCGGCACCCGCCAAGCCGATGATGCGGCGCGCCGGTCTGAGCTCGGTGCGGGAGGGCTGCCCGGAGGCCGTGGCCCGGATCGGGGACCGGGCGGACTTCCTTCCGCCGCCCCACGACGTGCACCTGCTCACCAACGGCGAGCCGGTCCTCGTCCAGGTCCTGGACCCGAACGACGACCTGTGGATCGCCGAGGAGCCCGCGAGAGCGGAAAGCATCCGCCGGTACGGGCTGCACTCCCTGATCTCCGTGCCGATGCGGGCGCGCAACACCGCCCTCGGCCTCACCACGTTCGTACGATCCATCAATCCGGTCTCGTTCCAGCCCGACGACGTCCTGCTGGCACGCGAGGTGGTGGCACGCGCGGCGCTGTGCGTCGACAACGCCCGCCGCTACACCCGCGAACACACGGCGGCGGTCACCCTTCAGCGCAGCCTGCTGCCGCACGCCCTGACCGGCGGGACAGCGCTGGAGATCGCCTCCTCCTATCTGCCGGCCGACCCGAGCGGCGGGGTCGGCGGCGACTGGTTCGACGTCATCCCGCTGTCCGGTGCCCGCGTCGGCCTGGTCGTCGGCGATGTCGTCGGCCACGGCATCACCGCGGCGGCCACCATGGGCCGGCTGCGCACCGCGGTGCAGACCCTCGCCGACATGGAGATGCCTCCCGACGAACTGCTGGCGCACCTCGACGACCTCGTGCTCCGGCTGAGCGAGGAGCGGACCCATGGGCAGGAGGCCGACCGGAGCACGACCGCGTCCTTCCTCGGAGCGACCTGTCTGTACGCCGTCTACGATCCCGTCACCAGGCGCTGCACGATGGCCCGGGCCGGACATCCGCCCCCCGTCGTCGTCGCCCCCGACGGGCAGGTCACCTTTCCGGAGCTGCCCGCGGGCCCTCCGCTCGGGCTCGGCGGGATGGCGTTCGAGAGCCATGAACTCGAACTCGCCGAGAACAGCCTGATCGGTCTCTACACCGACGGCCTCGTCGAGGGCGGGCACTACGACATGGAACTCGGCATGGCACGCCTCGGGGAACTGCTCGCCCGGTCGGACCCCGACCTCGAAACACTGTGCTCGGACGTCGTACGGCAGCTCGTGCCCGTGCCCCAGCCCGATGACATCGCCCTGCTCCTGGCGCGCACCCACACCCTGGGCGACGACCACGTCGTCTCGTGGGAGGTGCCGGTGGACCCGGCCGCCGTCTCCGACATGCGGGCCCGTGCCACACACGTCGTCGAATCCTGGGGTCTCGGGGAACTGACCATGACGACGCAGCTCATCGTGAGCGAACTCGTCACCAACGCGATCCGCTACGCCGAACCGCCCATTCGGCTGCGGCTGCTCTGCGACACCCGGCTGACCTGCGAGGTCTCCGACGCCAGCAGCACCGCCCCACGGCTCAGACACGCCCGGAGCATGGACGAAGGTGGCCGCGGTCTCTTTCTGGTGGCCCAGCTCGCCCATCGCTGGGGCGCCCGCCACTCGGCGGAGGGAAAGGTCATCTGGGCCGAACAGGAGATTCCGTGAGTACGCCGGACCTCAGCGGCCGGTTCCGCGCGGGCCGCGTTCCTCAGCCGAGGCCGGCCTCCGGCCGGTCCGCCCGGCCGGGATCGCCGTCCTGGCCGCCGGGATCGAAGCCGTGGCCTTCGCACCAGGAACGGTACGCGGCGACCGCCGTGGGCAGTGTGGGGAAGATCCGGTCCTCGCCGACGGACGCGCTCAGCCCGTAGGCGTCCAGCTCGTCGCGCAGATCCTGCTTGACCCGGGCCATCGCGAACTCGATCCCGCGCCTGTCGAGTTCCTGCCGCAGCTCGTCCAGCGAGTCCAGCGCGGTGATGTCCACCTCCACATTGGCCTCCGCGTTGAGGACGAACCACCGGACCGGGACCTCCTGTTCGGCCACCGCGCCCAGGGCGCTGCGCCGGAAGTCCTCCGCGTTGGCGAAGAACAGCGGGGAGTCGTAGCGGTAGACCAGCAGACCGGGAATCACCCGGGCCTCGGGGAAGTCGTCGACGTCGTGCATGCCCGCCATGCCCGGCACCAGTCCCTGGACCGCGTCGTGCGGGCGCGCCACTCTGCTCAGCAGCTCGGCGACCGACAGACCGACGGCCACCAGCACCCCGTACAGGATGTCGAGGGCGAGGACTCCGACGAGGCAGCCGAGGGCCAGCAGGAGTTCCCGGGCCCGGAAGGACGCCAGCCGCCGGAAGCCGGCCAGGTCGATCATCCGGATCGCGGCGTAGACGACCAGCGCACCGAGGACGGCCATGGGGGTGTTGGTGAGCAGAGGACTCAGGAACAGCAGGACGGCCAGCACGGAAACCCCGGCCGTGAGCCCGTACGCCTGGGTGTGCGCGCCCGTGGACTGCGCGAGAGCCGTACGACTGGCGCTGCTGCTCACCGGGAACCCCTGAAGGGTGCCCGCGCCGAGGTTCACGGCGCCCAGGGCCAGCAACTCCTGGTTCGCGTCCAGCGCCGTACCGCCGTCGTCGGTCGTGAAGGCACGCGCGGTCAGGATGAAGTCGGTGTAGCCCACGAGCAGGACACCGACGGCGGGCAGCAGCAGTTCGCGCAGGTTGCCGAGATCGGGCAGCTGAGGGTGGGGCAGCCCGGCCGGGATCTCGCCGATCACCGCGAGGCCGTGGTCCTGGAGGTCGAACGCCGCGACCACGGCCGTGCCGAGGACGAGGGCCAGCAGGGGCCCCGGGATGCTCCAGCGGAAGCGCGTGGCCAGGTACAGGAAGACCAGCGTCACGGCGCTGAAGATCACCGTCGTGGGATGGATCTCGTCCAGGTTCCCGAAGAAGGAGGCCAGTTTCGGGAAGAACCCCGAACCGTCCGTCGGGACGCCGGTGAGCTTGGTGAGCTGATCCACCATCATGATCAGCGCCACGCCCGCCAGATACCCGATCAGCACGGGCCGGGAGAGCAGATCGGCCACGAATCCCAGCCGCGCCGCCCACGCCACGAGACACATCAGACCCACCGCGAAGGCGAGCGCGGACGCCAGGACCGCGTACCGCGCCGGATCGCCGCCGGCGAGCGGCCCGACGACGGTCGCGGTCATCAGCGCCGTCGTCGACTCGGGCCCCACCGACAGAAGTCGGGACGAGCCCAGCAGGGCGTACAGCACGATCGCGGGCAGGATCGCCCACAGACCCACGACGGGCGGCAGCCCCGCGACACTGGCGTACGCCATGACCTGCGGCACCAGATAGGCCGCGACCGTCACCCCGGCCAGCAGGTCCCCGCGCAGCCAGCTCCGCCGGTACCCCCGCAGCACCGCGACGCCGGGTACCGCGGGCACAGCGCGACGCCACCCTCCGCCTGGGGTGCCGGGGTGCTTCGACACGGCTGTCCTTCGGGTAGGTCCGCGCCGGACGGGCACGGACACGGGCCCGCGCACTCAATCGGTGCGCTGCGCCCTGCGGGCCAGGAGCTTACCCACCTCCCACAGGACCAGGAGCGCGACGGCGGACAGCAGGGCCCAGCCGAACTGCCGCAGATCGATCCGGGTGGTGCCGAGGATGCGACGGAACCCGTCCATCTGGGTCACCAGGACCGCGAGGACGAACTGGGCCAGTGCCGTCCAGTTCATCTGCTTGCTGTCGAACGTGCTCGTCGTCAGTACCGAGTCCGTCTCGCTGCGGCATTCGAACGCGGCCACGATCAGGCAGAGCGCGAACGCCGTGAACGCCATCGAACTGCCGATGTGGACGCTGTCGAAGCGGGATTCGCCCAGCTTGATCAGCCCGAGCAGGATGAGCGTGATCGCCAGCCCGCTGAGGCCGACCGTCACCATCACGGGCCGGGTCAGCACCGTCTCCCCCCGGGGACGCGGCCTGCGCCGCATGAGCCCCGCGCTCTCCTTGTCGAAGCCGAGCGCGAAGCCGAAGGAGGCGTTGACCACGAAGTGGATCCACAACACCTGCGGCGGGGTGAAGGGTTCACCGGCCGCGATGTTGAAGATGGTCGCCCCGAGGAAGGTCAGGACGAAGGTGACCAGCAGCAGGAGCACGAAGCGGATGTACTTGGTGAGGTTGTCGTAGAGATTGCGGCCCTGTTCCACGGCGTAGACGATCGTCGCGAAGTTGTCGTCGGACAGGATCATCCGCGCCGCGTTCTTCGCCACGTCCGTACCGCTGCCCATGGCGATACCGATGTCGGCGGACTTGATGGCGGGAGCGTCGTTGACACCGTCGCCGGTCATCGCGACGACATCGCCCTTCTTCTTGAGCGTGGCCGCCAGCAGCACCTTGTGCTCCGGCGCGACCCGACCCACCACCCCGATGTCGTCGATGCGGGCCAGCTGCTCGTGCTCCGGCAGCGCGGCGAAGTCCGCACCGAGGACCGCCTCGCCGGGGATCCCGAGCTGCCGGGCGATGGCGGCACCCGTCGTGACGTCGTCCCCGGTCACCATGCGGACCCGGATGTGGGCGGCCTGGGCGCTTGCCACGGCGGCCCGGGACTCCTCGCGGGGCGGGTCGACCATCCCGACCAGGCTGGTCATCCGCAGGCCGGTGACATAGGCGAGCAGATCTCCGTCGGGATCGAAGTCGTCCGGGTCCAGATCCCGGGTCGCCGCCGCCATCACCCGGCGCCCCTCACCGCCCATGCGCTCGGCCTGTTCATCGGCGCGCCGGCTGAGCTCCTCGTCCCAGGGGACGGTCGCGCCGCCCGACAGAGCGGTGGCCGCGCGGGCCGTCACCGCCGGAGCCGCACCTTTCACGAAACAGCGCACCACCGGCCGGCCCACGGCGTCGACGGCGGAGTTGAAGGTCGCCATCAACTTGTAACCCGGGTCGAAGGGCAGCGTGGCGAGACGCGGCAGCCGCTCGTGCGTGGCGTCGATGTCCAGCCCCGCCTTGTGGGCCAGCACCAGGAACGCGCCCTCCGTCGGATCGCCGACGACCTCGCCGTCCACCAGCTTGGCGTCGTTCGCGACGAGGTACGGAAGGATCGCGTCCTCGACGCCCGCGGAGGAGCCCGCGGCGTGCTGGATCCTCCCGTCGAGGCCGTAGCCCGTACCGGAGACGGTGTACCGGTCCGTGGGGGTCAATATCTCCACGGCCGTCATCTGGTTCATGGTCAGGGTGCCGGTCTTGTCCGAGTTGATCGCCGACGTGAACGCCAGGGTCTCGACGGACGGCAGCTCCTTCACGATGGCGTTGCGCTTCGCCAGATTGAGACTGCCGACGGACAGGATCGCCTGGGTCACCGTGGGCAGGGCCTCGGGAATGGCGGCGATGGCCAGCGAGACCGCGCTGACGAACAGGGCGTCCCACGCCTGGTCGCGGCGGTACCCGAGCGCGAACATCACGATCATGGTCAGGCCCGCGGCGGCCGTGATCCACAGCGTCAGCGTGTCGAGCTCCTTGGTGAGCGGCGCCTCCTCCCTCTCGGTCGCCGACAGCATCTCCGAGATCTTTCCGAGCTCGGTGCCCGCACCCGTCCCGGTGACGACCGCGACACCGCTGCCATGGGTGACCGGGGTGTGCATGAACGCCATGTTCGACTGATCCCCCGGGCCCAGCAGGACCTTCGGGAGGGTCTCGGCGTCCTTCGAGGCGGGGACGCTCTCGCCGGTGAGAGCCGACTCGTCGATCTGCAACGCGTGGGCTTCGACGATCCGCCCGTCCGCCGGAACCTGGTCGCCGGCGGTGATGCGCACGACATCGCCCACGACCAGCTGCTCCGCCGGGATCTCCGACTCGGTTCCGTCACGTCTGACCCGGGCCGTCGCCGTCAGCATGGACTGGAGCGCGTTCATCGCGCTCTCGGCCTTCCCCTCCTGCCGCAGACCCACGACCGCGTTCAGCAGGGTCAGCAGGACGAGCAGGATCGCGGTGCTCCACTCGGCGATCGCCAGCGAGACGACCGCGGCCACCAGGAGGACGACCTGCATATAGCTTCGGTACTGGTCGACGAACCGCCGCCACGCCGGCTTCGGCTTCTCCTCCGGCAGCGTGTTCGGCCCGTTCTCGGCCAGCAGTTCGGCGACCCTGGCCGCGGTGAGTCCGGACGCGGGATCGACACCGAAAGCCGAGGCGACGTCCTGCGGAGCACGCGCGTACCAGAGCTCCGGAGCAACGCGCTCCGGAGCCTTCGGGCCGCTCGACTGCATCGCCATCTCAGCTCTCCGATCTGGATCCGGTCCGCCGTCCGTGTCCCTCAGGACCTACTTCCGCTTGCCCTTCCCGGTCCGCGCCGCCGCGCCGGACGCCTGCCGCCCCTTCGCCTTACGGCCGCTGCGGCGCTCTCCGCCGCCCGCTTCGCCGGCCGGATGACCGGCCGCGTACGGATCGGCCGGCGCACCCTTCGGAGCGTCGGCCTCCAGTTCCCGCCGCGCGGCCCGGAGGTCCCCCCGCGCCTCCTTGCCGACCACGGGGTAACTGGGGTCGATGTCCATGAGCGTGTGAGCCAGCACCGCCGCGGTGGAGACGCGCGCGAACCACTTCCGGTCCGCCGGGACGACGTACCAGGGCGCCCAGGGCGTACTCGTCCGCGAGAGCATTTCGGAGAACGCGTGCTGGTACTCGTCCCACCGCCGGCGCTCGCGGACATCGGCGGCGGAGAACTTCCAGTTCCGCTCCGGCACGTCGAGCCGCTTCATGAAACGGGTGCGCTGCTCCTCCTTGGAAAGGTTCAGGAAGATCTTCACGACCTTGAACCCGTTGTCGGTCAGGTAGCGCTCCCAGTCGTTGATGGCCCGGTAGCGGCGATCCCAGATGTCCGCACCGCGCACATCCGCCGGCAGCCGCTGCCGGTCGAGGAGCTCCGGGTGCACCCGGACGACGAGCACCTCCTCGTAGTGCGAACGGTTGAAGATCGCGATGTCGCCACGGGCGGGAAGTTTGTTGGCGTACCGCCACAGGTAGTCGTGGTCGAGCTCCTCGGCGGAGGGCTGCTTGAAGCTGCTGACCTTGACGCCCTGCGGGTTCACCCCGCTCATGACGTGCCGGATCGTGCCGTCCTTGCCTCCGGCGTCGAGCGCCTGAAGACAGAGCAGTACGCCGTACGTGTCCTGGGCCGCCAGCCGTTCCTGGTACTCGGCGAGCAGGGACACGCCCGTGCGCAGCAGCTCCACACCGTGCTTCTTCTTCAGACCGGCCTTGTACCGGGGGTCGAAGTCCTCGCCCAGGTTCACCCGTGATCCCGGCTCGACCCGCAGGGGCTCGATGAGCCTCGCGACGCGTTCGGCCCTGGCATCCGTCATGACGACCCGCCTCTTCTCCTGTCACGGTGAGCACCGCGTGGTCACGAGCGCTCACCGACACCGCCCAGGTCGGACGCGGGCGCGGGCCGGAGCCTGGCGGGAATCCACCGGCCGAGCAGGGAAGAGCGTCCCGGGCCCTCGGCCTGTCGCTCCGCCGTCCCGGCCGATGCCGGCCGCTCGGCGGTCGTGTCGCCGACGGCCGTCGGCGCGTGGGCGGTTCCGTCGTCGTGCGGGGCGCCGAGCAGCGCCCGGACCCGGCGTTCGACCAGGATCGGGACGTACGTCCTGACCTTCGCCTGCCGGAACGAACCGCGGGCCGTCGCGACCACTTCATCCACGACGGACGGGTCGACCGAGGGGTACGCGGCCTTCAGCCTCGCGGTCAGGCGAAGGAGGGCGACCGCCTCGTCCTGGCGGGCAGCCTTGTGTGCCGTCGGGTCTGCCGCCGGAAGGGTGCCCGTGGGCGGAGCGGGAGCGCGGCTCGCTTCCTGCGGCGCGCCGCTCTCGTCGGCAGTGGATGCCGGCTCGTCCGTCTTCATCGCTCAACCACCCGCGCGCTCGCAAGACTCGAGCCTCAAGGGGCGGAGACCGTATGGCCAACGGTCCCGATCCGACCGCCCCGAGACGGCTCGACGGCCGGGTACGAGGCCGTCCCACTCATTCTGGGTCCGCCCGGTCGAATCCGCCTCACGGACGGTGCGCCCTCGCCGGTGCCCGCCCTGTCGCGGGCGCGGCCATCGCGGACAGGCCGCTCGCGGGACGGCGCAAGGTCCGTGTCCGCGTAGCGACCGATCTGGTGGGGGCGGGTGGCGGATCGTCGCCGGAGTGCTCGGGGAGGTCTGACCGCTCGCGGAGGTCAGATGGTGCGCAGGGTCCGCTGGGCGAGCCGGTACGCGGGAAGCATCTCTGTGTGCTCGCCGGTGTCCAGTCCGCCGAGGTGCACGACGACCGGGCCGTCATCGGTGGTGACGGCGAAGGCGGACTCCTTCTTCGACTCCTGGAAGGCCTCACTGGTGTAGACGTATTCCACCTCGGTGCCGGACAGGCCGCCCGCGTCGAACGTGCGGTAGACCGCCTTGCCCGCGCCGTGTTCGGCGGCCACGAAGGCCTTGAGTACGGTGCCGGCGTCGTCGGCGCCCGGTTTTCCGGTCCAGACCCGGAGGTAGCCGATGTTCCCGGCGGGCTTGGCGTCGATCTCGCAGACGAGGGTGACCGGTCCCTGCCGGAACAGCGGATCCGTGACGTCCCTGGTGCCGTCCGTTCCGATCGGGGCCTGCGCCGCCGCGTCGATGGACTGCGGCTTCCAGTCCTCGGCCGTGTCGAAGCTGACCGGCAGTTCGCAGGCCGAGCCCGCGGGACCGAGTGTGCCGCCGCTCTTGGCCATCGTGCCGGTGGCACCGGAATCCTGGTCGGTGGACGTCGCGCTTGCGCCCGCCCTCGGACTCTTGTCGGCGGTGGTCGAGCAGCCCGTCGCCACGACGGTCAACAGGGCCACGTACACCGCCCCGCGCCACCCGCCCCGTATACCTACAGCCATGATGTGCTCCCCCTTGGTCCTGTGGACACAATGTAGACGAGGCATGGCGGATGGGTGCGGGGCGGGTGGGAGGGGTCCGGCTGTGGACCGGGCGGACAGTGTCCGCCGTGACGGGATGGCGGCTGACGTCCCGTCACCAATATTCGGCTCGACCGTAGTTGGCTCGAATGTCACCGGAGTGCGGGCAGGACACATGTCACTGCCTGCGCGCTGTCGGGCGCTCCCGGTGGGTGGGTGGAGGGTCAGCCGAAGGCCTTGACCGCCTGGTAGTAGGTCCACGCGGTGCTGTCGCAGGAGACCTTCGTCGCGCCGCTGTAGTTGGCGCAGACTCGGCCCAGGTCCGCGTAGAGCATGCTGTCGAGCCGAGACTTGTTGGCATCGAAGGAGCCGGCGGCCTTGTAGTTGCGATAGCCGAAGTCGTGGCGGGCACATGAAGTGGCGAAGGGGAAGCCGAACGGGTTGTCCGGCGACGTGGAGCAGTAGTCGGTGGACCAGTCGAAGGCATACGCCGACCAGGCCGACTGGTTGGCGCGTGCGGCGACCCAGGTGTTGTAGCTCGACGCGCTGGTCTGGGTCCAGCTGGACAGGACTTGGGGCTTGTCGGCCGGGGCGGCGCTAGCGGCTGTAGCGGTCGCCGTGACGGCCACGAGGGCCATGGCCGAGGCGGCGAGGCCGGTGGCGAGTCTTTGGTGCATCCCAACACCTCCATGAGGCTGCGACCCGCCCGTCGGGCTGCAGGTTCATGACACGAATGATCGGCATCGCGACCCTCCTTGCATAGAGCTTGAACCCCAACAATCAATTAACTCGGGGGAGTTGGGGGGACGCGTTTCATGTCTGCGACCACCATGGCGGACTATGGCTGGATGTGTTCCTTGGGGTCGGGGTCCGGCGCGGCGTTCTCGGGTGCGACAACGGGGGGTTGACGTGACAACGGGGGTTGTCATGCTGGGGATATGGCGAACGCGAAGGATCTTTCCGTGCATCAGTCAACTCTCGGACGCATCAAGGAGGTTCGCGCACAGGCCATTCACCATGCGCACCTGGCCCGGCAGTTCGCTGTCGAGAGGCGTGAGCTGATGCAGGGCCTCATCGATCAGGGAGTGTCGCAGGCGGACATCGCGCGGGAACTCGGCGTGTCGCGGCAGGCCATTCAGAAGATGCTGGCCTGCTAGGTCGTCGCGCGGCTGGGTCGTACGGGCCTCTCGCCCCTCGCGGATACCACGACGGGTTGATGGCCCGACGGAACGCATGCCCTCAAGCGCTCATGTCCCATGTTCTCGCGCGTTCATGTTCATGTGTGCCCCATGTTCATGTGTGCCCCGTGTTCATGTCTCATGTCCCGTGTGTCTGCCCTCATGCCCTCATGCCCTTTGCCGACCGACCGGCCAGGTGGTCGGCCGGTGGCGCGCGCGGCGGGGCCGGCTGGGTGGCCCGGCTGTCGTACGAAGTGATGCCGACTGTTGTACGAGGCCCTGGGGCGGGGTGAGTTGGGTGACGACGGGGGCTTTTTCCGCGGAGGGGGCTCGCATACGGGGCGAGTGGCAAGAGCCTGGACGTCCATCGGGTGTGGAGCTCTCGGAGTTGGGCGTCTTTGTCTTCATGCCGGGTTGGCATGCCGACGCGCCTGACGGCGGAACGTTCCCGAGTTCGGGGGCTGTCGCCCCGCCACGGCCGGACACGTCCTGGCGGCAGGACAGCGCACGGCCCGCGTCCTGGCTCGCGCGGCCGGAATCACGGCGCATTCGCCGGACCGGCTCTCGTGTGACCGGATCGGTCCGCACACGGACCCGATGAGGTCTGTCCCCAGGGTGCGCGGGCCGGTCAGAGTGGGGGCATGACCCGAGCACTGATCGTCATCGATGTCCAGGAATCCTTCCGCGCCCGCCCCCTGTGGGAGACCATCTCCAATCCGAAGATCACCGACCAGGTGGACCGGCTGGTCGGCCTCGCCCGCAGCGCCGGCGACACCGTGGTGTGGGTGCTGCACTCGGAGCCCGGCAGCGGCGGCGTGTTCGACCCCGCCCTCGGTCACGTCCGGCTGATGGACGAGCTCCGGCGCGAGGAAGGGGAACCGCTGGTCCACAAGACCTCGCACAACGCCTTCACCACCACCAACCTGCAGCAACTCCTCACCGAACGCGGTGTCCGCGAGCTCACCGTCTGCGGTATCCGCACCGAGCAGTGCGTGGAGACCACCACCCGCCTCGCGAGCGACCTCGGCTACCAGGTCACCTTCGTCTCCGACGCCACCGCGACCAACCCCATCCCGCACCGTGACGCCCCCGCCGACCAGAGCGTGGCCGAGCTGCTGGCGGACCCCCGCACCCTGAGTGCCGAGGAGGTCATCAGGCGCACCGAGTACGCCCTGGCCGGGCGCTTCGCCACCATCGCCACGGTCGACGACCTTGAGACCTCGGCCGCGTCTCGGGCATGATGACCGGATCGTGAGCCACATCGTCTTCTTCCTGGTGCCCGGAGTCCATCTGCTGGACCTGGCCGGCCCCGCGCAGGTCTTCTCCACGGCCGCCGACTTCGGGCACCCCTACACCCTCGACTACGTCGCCGAACAGCCGCAGACCCCCACCGCTCAGGGGCTGCCGCTGGTGACCCGGCTCGACTGGCCGGAGCTCGGCCCAGCGGATCTGATCGTCGTGCCCGGCTGGCGGGCGCTCACCCTCACCGACGGCCCTCGCATCGGCGAGGCCGCTCTGCGGGTCCTCCGGGACCACCATGCGAGGGGCGGCACCGTCGCCAGTGTCTGCGCGGGAGCCGACGCGCTCGGCCGGGCCGGGCTGCTCGACGGCCGTCGCTGCACCACGCACCACGACGTCCAGGACGATCTCGCCCGCCGCTACCCTCGGGCGGCCGTGGTCCGCGATGTCCTGTACACCGAGGACGACCGGGTGGTCACCTCGGCAGGCATCGCCAGCGGGATCGATCTCGCCCTGCACCTGATCGCCACCCGACACGGCCCGGCAGCGGGCGCGCAGGTCGCGCGGGACATGGTGGTCTACGCACGACGCAACGGCCACGAACCCCAGGCCAGCGCGATGCTCCGGTACCGGTCCCACCTGGACGACACCGTGCACCGCGCCCAGGACCTGCTCGACGCCCGCTTCGACCGGCCGGTGCCGCTGCCGGAACTGGCCGCGGCCGTGGGCGTGAGCGAACGCACCCTCACCCGCCTCTTCACCCGCGCGACCGACGGCCTCACACCGCTGCGCTATCAGCAGGCCCTGCGTCTGGAGCGCGCCGAGCACCTCATCAGCCACGGCGTCACCGTCGATGCCGCCGCCCGCGCGGTGGGCTTCGAAGACGCCCGCATGCTGCGCCGCCTGCGGGCCCGCGCGACCTGAACCGCCACGAGCGGACGGCACGAGCGGGTCTCAGGTCTCCTGGCCCGCTCCCGTGAGCGTGGCCCGCTGGCGCGCGGCGCGTACGGCCGCCGTCAGCGAGGCGATGTCGTAGGCGCCGTAGTGACGGCGGCCGTTGACGAAGAACGTCGGAGTGCCCGAAACACCGCTGAGATCGGCCGACTCGACGTCCATGGCCACCCGGGCCGTGCTCGCGCCGCCCCGGAGGTCCTCGCGGAAGCGGCCGCTGTCGAGGCCGAGACGTGTGGCGTACCGGAACAGGTCCCTCGGCCCCAGGTCGCCCTGATGTCCCATGAGGAGGTCGTGCATCTCCCAGTAGCGGCTCTGGTGGGCCGCGGCCTCGGCCGCCTGTGCGGCGAGCTGTGCGTTGGGGTGCACGTCGGTGAGCGGAAGATGGCGCCATACGTAGCGGACGTCGCCGAAGTCGGCGAGCAGTTCGCGCACCACGGACTCGGCCAGACCGCAGTAGGGACACTCGAAGTCGCCGTACTCCACGAGGGTCACGGGCGCGTCGAGGGGCCCGCGCACATGGTCGCGCTCCACGTCGACGGGTTCGCTGAGATCGACGATGCTCCGGCCGGTGCCGAGCAGGGCCCGCGCGCGGGAGCGCCCGGTGAGCGCACCGATCACCAGGGTGACGACCCAGGTGAGAAGGAACGAGCCCGCGACCGCGGCCAGGATGCCGACCTTCGCCTGCGCCAGACGGTCGCCGGTGAAGGCCAGCGACGCGATCAGCAGGGCCACGGTGAAGCCCACACCGGCCAGCGTGCCCCCCGCGGTGATGGCACCCCAGCCCACGGGCGGGTGAAGACGTCCTCGGGCCGCGCGCGTGGTGAGCCAGGTGCCGCCGATGATGCCGACGGGCTTGCCGAGCAGGTAGCCGAAGAGGATGCCGAGGGTGATCGGTGAGGTGAAGGCGTCGGCGAGCTGACCGGCGCTGAGGGTGATGCCGGCGTTGGCGAGGGCGAACAGCGGCACGATCACGTAACTGGTCCAGGGATGGAACATCTGCTGGAGCCGCTCGTTCGGGGAGAGCGTCGAGGCCAGACCGCGCCGCACCGTGCGCTCCAGCTCCGGGGTCGGCTGCTCGCGGAAACGCCGGAACAGCCGGCTGGCGTGTTCCAGATCGCTGCGCTCCGCGGCGTACGCGTACGTCAGCATGCCCATCGCGAGACCCGTCACCACCGGGTCGATCCCCGACTTCAGGAGCGCCACCCAGATCGCCACGCCCAGCACGCCGTACAGCGAGGGAATCCGCGCGCCGATGGTGCGCCGCAGCAGCAGGACGACCACGAACAGTCCGAGCGCCGTCAGCAGCGCGGGCAGCGAGATGGTGTCGCTGTAGGCGACGACGATGACGGCCAGAGCCAGGAAGTCGTCCACCACGGCGACGGTGAGGATGAAGACGCGAAGATTGGTGGGCAGTCGTGAGCCGAAGACGGCGAGCATGCCGAGGGCGAACGCGGTGTCCGTCGACATGGCGGCACCCCAGCCGTGCGCCGCGGAGCCATGGCCCGACGTGATGGCCAGGTACACGACGACGGGGACGATCATGCCGCTGAGCCCCGCCAGCAGCGGCAGGGTGACCCGGCGGCGTTCTCGCAGCTCGCCCAGGTCGAACTCGCGGCGCGCCTCCAGACCGACGACGAAGAAGAACAGCGTCATCAGGCCGCTGTTCACCCACTCGCGCAGATCCAGTGACACTCCGCCCGACCCGATACGGATCGACAGCTCGGTGCCCCACACCGTCTCGTACGAGTCAGCACCGATGTTGGCCCAGGCCAGCGCCGCCAGAGCGGCGGCGAGCAGCACGGCGGCGCTGCCGGTCTCCGTCCGCAAAAACGCGTGCAACGGGCTGCGAGCGCGCTGGCCGCACTGAGTCTGACCTGACATGGACGGCGTCTCGGATGGCATGGTCACCCTCCGATTCTCGCCCCGGACCGGATACTTCCCCAGGCGGCGGGTGACCGGACCGGCGAGCGGGTGACCGGATCGATCAGGATTCGAGAAGCGCCGGCGGCCGGGCCTCACCTAGCGTGGCGCACGGAGTCGGCGCATGCGAACCCGGCACCGCGCGCGAAGCTGGTTGGATCGAGGCAGGCGATGCCGGCGGAGACCGTGAAGGCGGCCCGCCCGACAGATGGAGACAGGATGAGCAAGGCCACGAGGACGGACACGCGGCCGCCTGCGCCGCATGGTGCCGACAGCCACGATCTGATCCGGGTGCTCGGCGCGCGGGAGAACAATCTCAAGGACGTCAGCATCGAGATCCCGAAGCGTCGGCTGACGGTGTTCACCGGCGTGTCCGGCTCGGGCAAGAGCTCATTGGTGTTCAACACGATCGCCGCCGAGTCGCAGCGGCTGATCAACGAGACCTACAGCAGTTTCGTGCAGGGATTCATGCCCACGCTCGCGCGGCCCGAGGTCGACGTCCTCGAAGGTCTGACCACCGCCATCATCGTCGACCAGCAGCGGATGGGCTCCGATCCCCGCTCCACGGTCGGCACCGCCACCGACGCCAACGCGATGCTGCGCATCCTCTTCAGCCGGCTCGGCAAGCCGCACATCGGCCCGCCCAGCGCGTACGCCTTCAATGTCCCCTCGGTCAAGGCGAGCGGTGCCATCACCGTCGAGCGCGGTGACAAGAAGGCGGTGAAGGCGACCTTCAACCGCACCGGCGGCATGTGCGTGCGCTGCGAAGGCCGGGGCGCGGTCTCGGACATCGACCTCACCCAGCTCTACGACGACTCCAAGTCGCTCAACGAGGGCGCGATCACCATCCCGGGTTACGGCTCGGACGGCTGGAACATGCGCCTCTACAAGGAGTCGGGCTTCGTCGATCCGGACAAGCCGATCCGCAAGTACACGAAGAAGGAACTGCACGACTTCCTCCATCACGAGCCGACCAGGATGAAGATCGCCGGCATCAACATGACCTACGAGGGTCTGATCCCGCGTATCCAGAAGTCGATGCTCTCCAAGGACAAGGAGGCGATGCAGCCGCACATCAGGGCGTTCGTGGACCGGGCCGTCGCCTTCACCACCTGCCCCGAGTGCGACGGCACCCGGCTCAGCGCGGGCGCCCGTTCGTCGAAGATCGAGCGGATCAGCATCGCCGACGCCTGCGGGATGCAGATCAGCGACCTGGCCGCATGGGTCCGCGGTCTCGACGAGCCCTCGGTGGCACCGCTGCTCTCGGCGCTCCAGCAGACCCTCGACTCGTTCGTGGAGATCGGCCTCGGCTACCTCGCCCTGGACCGTCCGGCGGGCACGCTGTCCGGCGGCGAGGCACAGCGCGTCAAGATGATCCGCCACCTCGGCTCCTCGCTCACCGACGTCACCTATGTCTTCGACGAGCCCACGGCGGGTCTGCACCCCCATGACATCCAGCGGATGAACGACCTGTTGCTGCGGCTGCGCGACAAGGGCAACACGGTGCTCGTCGTGGAGCACAAGCCGGAGACCATCGTGATCGCCGACCACGTCGTCGACCTCGGCCCCGGCGCGGGTACGGGGGGCGGCTCCGTCTGCTTCGAGGGCACGGTCGAGGGGCTGCGGACCGGCGGCACCGTCACCGGCCGGCACTTCGACGACCGGGCCTCCGTCAAGGAGACGCTGCGGAAGCCCACCGGCACGATGGAGATCCGCGGCGCGTCGGCGAACAACCTGCGCGATGTCGACGTCGACATCCCGCTCGGGGTGCTGGTCGTCGTCACCGGCGTCGCCGGGTCCGGCAAGAGCTCGCTCGTGCACGGGTCCATCCCGGCCGGCGAGGGTGTGGTGTCGGTCGACCAGGCACCGATCCGTGGTTCGCGGCGCAGCAACCCGGCGACGTACACCGGTGTGCTCGACCCGATCCGCAAGGCCTTCGCGAAGGCCAACGACGTGAAGCCGGCGCTGTTCAGTGCCAACTCCGAGGGCGCCTGCCCCACCTGCAACGGTGCGGGCGTCATCTACACGGACCTCGCGATGATGGCGGGAGTCGCCACCACCTGCGAGGACTGCGAGGGCAAGCGGTTCGACGCGTCGGTCCTGGAGTACCACCTCGGCGGCCGTGACATCAGTGAGGTGCTCGCGATGTCGGTGGACGAGGCCGAGGAGTTCTTCGGCGCCGGTGAGGCGCACACACCGGCGGCGCAGCGCATCCTCGGGCGGCTCGCCGATGTCGGGCTCGGTTACCTCACTCTCGGGCAGCCGCTCACCACGCTGTCCGGTGGCGAGCGGCAGCGGCTCAAGCTCGCCACGCACATGGCCGACAAGGGCGGTGTCTACGTCCTCGACGAGCCGACCACCGGCCTGCACCTCGCCGACGTGGAGCAGTTGCTCGGTCTGCTCGACCGAATCGTCGACTCGGGCAAGTCGGTCATCGTCGTCGAGCACCACCAGGCGGTCATGGCACACGCCGACTGGATCATCGACCTCGGACCCGGAGCCGGTCACGACGGAGGCAAGCTCGTCTTCGAGGGCACGCCGGCCGACCTCGTCGCCGCCCGCTCCACCCTCACCGGCGAACACCTCGCGGCCTACGTCGGCGCCTGACCGGGGCCCGCGCGGACACGTGGGACGGGTTCCGGCCGCCGAGCCGAACTCGTCCCACCCGACACCCGGCACCCGCCGGACGGCCGGCGCCCGGCACCGGACGGACGTCGGCGCCCGGCACCGGACGGACGGGCGGCGCCGGGCACCGCACGGACGACCGAAGCCCGGCACTGGACGGACGCCGTCGCCTGGCCCCGGACGGACGGGCGGCGCCGGGCACCGGACGAAACGACCGAAGCCCGGCCCCGGGCGGACGCCGTCGCCCGGCACCGCACGGACAGGCGGCGTCCGGCGCCGGACGAACGACGAAGCCCGGCACCGGTCCAGCCGGGAGTCGAGGAGCGTCGGCGCCTCCGAACAGAGCCTGCCCTGACCGCAGGTGGCGACCCGCCAGCGGGGCCGGCCCGGGTCAGGAGGGGCGCTGCCAGACCCACCGGGCTCCGCGCGCGCCCTGCCCGAAATGCACCTACGGTTGACGCACAGAGTGGCGCCCGCGGACAGCGAACCCTTCCGCTTCCAGCGCCCCCGTCAGCGCATCAGGAGGCCGGCCGCCATGACCACAGCATCCGAAACCCCCGTCCTGGACACCCTCGCCGCCATGACCGTCGACTCCCTCGAGCGGTGCGGACTGCCCACGGACCAGCTCCTCCTCACCCGCATCGCGGCGCTCGCGGCCTCGGACGCGCCGCCCATCTCCTACCTCGCGCACATCGATCCCGCCATCAAGGCCGATCTGACCATGGCCCAGGTGCAGGACGTCCTGGTGGCCATCGCCCCCATCGTGGGTACGGCCCGTGTCATGACGGCAGCGGGCAACATCGCCTCGGCGTTCGGTGTCGCGATCGCCGTCGCCGAAGCGGAGATCGAGGCGGAGGTCGCCGCCGAGGGCGAGCGCTGACACGGCTGTTGAACACGGACGCTGTGACGGGGCCGGGCGGGGCCGGGCGGCCCGCCCGGCCCCGCCCCGCCGTGCCCCTCGCTTCTCCTCCCCCTTGGCCTCATGGCCGGATGAGCGTCACCTCGCGACGGTGGGAGTCCTGGACCTCGGGGGACCAGTCGCCGGTGCAGTAGACGGACACCTCGCTCATCGAGCCGTCGCGTACGTCGGCGCGGAGCAGTTCGCGGCAGTACCAGGTACCGTCCGCGTTCTCCCAGCGCTCCTCGAACTCGATGACGATGCCGGTCTCCGTGACGTCGGTACGGTGGCGTGGCACGGTGCCGAGGAAGGGATGGCTGGTTCGGCGCAGGGCCACGAGGTGGTCACGGCCGGATGTCTGGAGCCGCCACTGGGGCAGGCTGAGGTCCACGAACACATCGTCCGTGAAGAGTCCGGCGGGGGCGCTGTTCGTCCGCAGGAACTCCACGAAGAGCTCGGCGAGTTCCTTGGCCCGGCGGGCGTCGAGGGTGCTCATGACGGTGCCTCCGCGAGATTGCGGCCGATCGTCCGCATGGTGCGGTCCAGTTCGGTGGTGGGGCTGAACTCGACGACTTCGGTGCCGGCGAAGAGGAGGGGCAGGTGGCCGGGTGCGCCGTAGTAGGCGTCTCCGGTGTGGAAGACCTCGTCGTGGTCGGCGTACCGGAACACGATCTTTCCGGAGATCACCTGGCCCCAGTGCGGACACTGGCACCGGTCGTCGGGCAGCCCCCTGAAGAGCGGCGCCGGATCCATGTCCGCCTTCATGGTCTCGTACGAGACGGTGTACGGGCCGACCTCGGCGTACCGGCCCTCGATCACCGGCTCGTCGACCTTGAGTTCCGCCTCCGCCTTGGCTGTGCGTGGCATGACGTCCTGCCCTTCGTTCCCCGGCCGTACCCGGTCGCGTACGGCGCCTTCACCCATCAGGCGTGAGACCGGACGGCACAGTGTGAGGTGACGGCTCACCGGCGTCGGTCGTGTGCCGGTGGTCCGGTCCCGGGGACTCACAGGCGCCAGGCGGGCGGGTTCTCGGGCTCGTAGACGCAGAGGGTGCCCGTCCGCACGGCGCTCTCCAGGTGGCGTCCGAGTTCCGGGTGGACCGCAGCGACCCGGCGGACGGCGGCGCGCACGCGTGCCGTGACGGCCGTGCGGGCGCGTTCCACGGGCGAACCGGCTCGGCGGACGTGGCCGCCGATGCCGTACGCGGCGGACAGCTGACGGACGAGCGCGTCCTTCTCCTCCGCGATCCGGCGCGACCGTACGGCGTCCCCGCCCGCGTCGGCGTCCTCGGCCTTCTCCTCCAGCTCCCGCAGGCGTCGCCGGTACGCGGCGCGCGCGGGAGCGTCGATCACCTCGCCCAGATCACCGACAGGGTGCATGTCCGCGGTACCCGTACCGCCGGCGGCGGTGGTCCCGGGCATCGCCAGGTCGACCGCCGGGACCGGGGTGCCCGGCCGCCCGAGGAGCACGGCGATGTCGCGCAGACCCTTGCTGTCGGGGAGGCGGGCCTCCCGGCCGGCGTAGACCAGGTGCCACAGCGGGCCTTCGCGGCGGAAGAGCGGTGCGGGCAGGGGGGAGCCGGGCCGCCGCGCGGGGGCGTCGGGCCGCACCGCGGTGGGGCGGGCCGGATCCTGGAGTCCGGCATCAATGGGGCGGGCCGGGGCGTGGGGCCGCGCATCGGCGGAGACCGGGATCGGCGCGCTGTCGCTCGTGCCGTCCCGCGCTCGGACGGTGCCGCCGCGGAACGCCGACGGTGCCGGAACGGCTGTCCCGGTTCCGCTCTCCTGAATGTTCTGTGTCCCCGCCGTCCCCGCCGTCCCCGCCGTCCCGGACGTCTCTGCCGTCCCCGCCGTCCCTGTCATCCTGGACGTCCCTGTCGTCCCCACCGTCTCCTCCGCGATCCGCTCGGCGAGTGCGACCGCTCCGGCCTCCAGGGCGGCCCGCACGGCGCGGTCACGGTGGTGGCGGGCCGTCCGGTCGTCACCCACGGACCGGGCCAGGAGGGCCAGTTGACGGTCGACCGGGCCCCGGATCGCCGCGCCGATGCCCTCCACCACGAAGAGGCCCGCGTACGGTGCCAGGGCGTCGTAGAGCAGGGACGCGGAGGGGTGGGTGCCCACCGCGCCGACGGTCTCCGCAGCCTGCGCCATCATCGGCAGCCACTCGCTGTCCCGAGGAGCCCGGACGAGCGACGGCATCGCCGCGGTCAGGCGCCGCGAAGCATCCTCCCGTCGGCCCAGCTGCGCGGCGAGCAGGCCCAGCGTGACGCGCGGCCACACACCCGGCATCCGCTCCAACGGCGCCCGGTCGCGGAGCCGTTGCAGGCTGTCCCGGTCGCCGGTCTCCGCGTACAGACACCAGCGCTGCGTCTCCGCGAGGAGCGTGGCGTTGGCGCTGCCCGCCGCGCCGCCCAGAGCCTCCACCTCGTCGAGCGCGGCGGCACAGTCGTCGTAGCGCCCCTCCATCAGGGCCCGGGTGCCGCGCCACAGCGGCACGTACCACGCGTACAGCGGTTGCCGCAGCGGCCGGGCCGCCATTTCGTACGCCGCTGCCTGGGCGTCGGCCTCGGCGAACGAGCCCGTCTCCATCAGCGCGACCAACCGCAGCCGCCGGCCGAGGAGTTCGAGGGCGAGGTCGCGCCGGGAACGGGCCACGGCGATGATCTCCTGGGACCAGTCGAGGCGGTCACGGCAGTGGTCGGGGCCGGGCCGGGCGTCACACAGGGCCGCGAGCGCCGGTCCGAGGGCCGCCGGGTCGTCGACCCCGCGGGCCGTGGACACAGCCTCCTTCGCGAGAGCGACCCGGTGTCCCTCCGGTTCGAGCAGAGCCGCTGCCAGGGACAGCCGGGCCGTGACAGCGGCCCGCAGCGCGGCGTGCGCCGGATCACCCGCGAGGGAGGAACGCGCCTCGCCGAGCAGGTCGACCTGCTCACGGTCGGCCACATCGACCTCGAAGCCGACGGGACCCGTGCCGAGTCCCAGCACGGCCCGCGCGAGCAGATCGGGCCGTCCCGCCCGGCGGGCGAGCGAAGCGGCGCGCAGCAGCGCGGAACGGGCCGCCGTCCAGTCGCCGGACCCGAGCCGCGCCGCCCCGAGCCCGAGCAGCACCTCGACGCGTTCCTCTGCGTCACCGAGCCCCTGATCCGCGGTCTCGCCACCATCGACGACCGCCCCAGGGGCTCGACCGACACCCACAGAGACACCGGCACGGGCCCCGGCACTGCCCCCGGCCTCCTTCGCAGCCTCGACGCCGCCCATCCCGTACGCCTGCGCGGCTCTCTCGTACCAGCGCGCCGCCTCCTCGAACGCGAGAAGCCCCGCGGCCCGGTCGGCGGCCTCCCGGCAGTACCCGGCGGCCTCGCGTGCGTGTTCCGGGCCGGCGAGGAGGAGGTGGTGGGCGACCTCGGCGGGCCCGGTGTCGCGCCCGCGCCGGGTGTGGTCGGCCAGAACGGCCGCCACCGTGTGGTGCAGCCGGGCCCGCTCGCCGGGCGCCGGCCGCCCGGACAGGGCCTCGCGCAGGAGGTCGTGCCGGAAGCGGCCCTCGTTCGCCCCGGCCTCCGCCAGGAGTCCGGCTCCGGCCGCTTCCCCGAGCAGGGCGCGCACCTCGTCGAGGGGTACGGCGGCGGAATCGGCGAGCACGTCGAGCCGGAACCGCGTTCCCAGCAGGGAGGCGATGTCCAGCAACTGTGCGGCGCTGGGCGACAGTTCGGCGGTGCGGGCACGGACCGCGTCCCGCACCCGGACGGAGACGGCCGTCGCCGGGACGTCGGAAGCGGGTCCGTCGAGGCCGCCACCCGTCCGGAGGAGCTCCGTCACGAAGAACGCGTCACCGCCCGTGTACCGGGCCAGGGCGCGTACGGCCGAAGGCGCGGGTGCGTCGCCCGTGGCGGCGTTGAGCAGAGCGGCCACGTCCTTCTCCCGGAGCGGTCCCACCGGCAGCGCGCGGCCGCGGCGCAGCAGCTGGGCGCGGGCCCAGGCGCGGTCGTGCCAGGCGGTGTCGTCGTCGCGGGCCGTGGCCAGCAGCAGGACCCGGGCACCGCGCACGGCGTCCGAGGTCTCCAGGAGCAGCCGCAGGGAGGAGGCGTCGGCCGCGTGCACGTCGTCGAGGACCAGCAGCAACGGCCGCTGCCGTGCCACCGTCGTCAGGACCTCGGCGACGTCACCAGCCAGTCCCAGCCACGCCCCTTCCGGGTCCGCGTCCCGGCTCGTGTCCGTCCCCTCGCCTGCCGCGGACCCGGCCAACAGTGCCCGCAACGACGGTGACGCGGCGACCGGGCGCCCGCAGTGAACGTCGTCGACGACGAGTTCGCGCAGCAGCCGCGACCAGGGCCTCAGCGCATGTTCGACGGCGTCCGGCGGGCACCATGTCCACACCGCGCGAAAGCCCTCGGCACGGGCGACGGCCTCCTCGGCGAGGCGGGTCTTGCCCGCTCCCGCAGCTCCTGTCAGGGTGACGAGTCCGCCCCTGCCCGCGACGGCGCGCTCGCCTGCCTCTCGGAGCTCGCCGAGCACGTCCTCGCGTCCCACGAACGGGAAACCCGTCACCATGGCAGTCCTCGTCGGTCCCTTCGGGTCGGCCGTCCTCGTCGCTCCGAGCCGGTCCTTCGCCGCTCCGCCCCCTCCGTAGAGCGTAGGCAGGGGACACGAAGGCCGCGAGGCGCGGACACGCCGGTACGGCGGACCCGCAGACCGGGATCGCCGTACGGGCGCGGTGTCGAAAGGGGTGGGGCGGTGGCAGGGGTGAAGGGCACGGACAGCGACCGCGGGCCGCGGGTGGACAACCCTTGGCTCGGACAGGCAACTCCGCTCCGAATCAGCTGTGTTGATGCGCACGCGGCGGCATCGGCAGCCCGTGCCGGGGTTGTTGGCCGGCCCGTTCCGGCGATCGGGACGGACGAAGACCCCGCCGTCGGCTGTTTCGCCGGGCGGCGAGGTCTTCGTCGCGTGGGTCAGGCCGTCTTGATCGTGACCTCGATGTCGCCTCGGGTCGCTTTGGAGTAGGGGCAGATCCGGTCCGCCTTCTCCACGAGTTCCCTGGCGGTGGCCTCGTCGACCGAGGGGATATGGGCGGTGAGTTCGGCGACGATGCCGAAGCCGGCGTCGTTGCGGCCGATGCCGACGCGGGCCGTCACGCTGGAACCGGTGATGTCGATCTTCTCCGTCTGGGCGATGATCCCGATCGAGGCGTGGAAACACGCGCTGTAGCAGGCGGCGAAGAGCTGCTCGGGGTTGGTGCCGCCGCCCGTACCGCCCAGTTCCTTGGGCTGGCTGACGACGATGTCGAGCTTGCCGTCCTCAGTGGAGACGCGGCCTTCTCGGCCGCCCTCGGCGGTGGCGACTGCGGTGTAGAGAGCTTCGCTGGGCT
This sequence comes from Streptomyces rhizosphaerihabitans, assembly GCF_025399795.1. Taxonomy (GTDB): domain Bacteria; phylum Actinomycetota; class Actinomycetes; order Streptomycetales; family Streptomycetaceae; genus Streptomyces; species Streptomyces rhizosphaerihabitans. The sequence goes on from NZ_JAODTZ010000023.1 coordinate 133,315, forward strand.
TGATGGGCATCTCTTGCGTACCTTCCGTCGGTTGTGTGTGCGCCTGGATCGGATGGACGGCGACCCGAGTGGCGGCATCCGGTGCGCGCCGCCCGGTGCGTGCCGCCCTCTCGGGGTCAGAGCGTCGTCGGCTTCGCCTCGGCCGTCTGCGCGGCCCCGGACGTGGAACCTCGGGCGGGCTGTCCCTGGGGCGCGGCCGGTGGGGCCTTGATGACGAGCCCGAGGCCCGCCAGGCCGGACAGGACCGTGACGATGGAGCAGAAGAGCAGTACATGCCCGTAGTCGGAGGCGTCGGCGCTCGCCCTGCTGAGCAGGGTGGCCAGCGTCGCGATGCCGAAGGCGCCGCCGACCTGACGGGCCGTCTGGTTGAGCCCGGTCGCCGCCGCGAAGCGCGGCGGGGAGACGGAGAGGGCGGCGGCGGTCGACGTTCCCGTGGTGATCGCGCCCATGCCCGCGCCGGCCAGGATGCCGGTGGGCAGCCAGTAGGTGAGGAAGCGGGGCTGGTCGGGCAGGGTGAAGGCGAGGAAGAAGCCGGTTCCCGCGAGGACGATCGCGCCGGCCACCACGACCGTCCGTGGGCCGTACCTCGTCTGGATCCTGCCCGAGTACAGGGCCACGAGAGTCGCCGCGACGGCGCCCGGGGTGACCGCCAGGCCCGCCTTCAGCTCCGACCAGTGCCATACCGAGGTGACGTAGAGGACGCCGACCAGGAGCCACGCGTACAGGCAGGCGCCGTAGAAGAACACGGACAGGTTCGCCAGCGCGAAGGTACGGCTGCGCCACAGGCCGGTCTCCACGGCGGGGGCCGAGTGGGTCCGGGAGCGCAACAGCGTGATCGCCATGGCGGCGGCGCCCACGGCCAGGCAGCTCAGCGTCGCCGCGCCGCCCCAGCCCCAGTCCCCGCCCTTGGAGATGCCCAGACCGAGCAGGCCGATGCCGGCCCCCAGCAGGATCGTGCCGATCGGGTCCGGCAGCCTGCTGCCCTCCGGGCGGGCCGCCCGGGGAATGATGTGCGCGCGGAGCAGGAGCAGCAGGCCGAACGGCACATTGATCAGGAACAGCGACCGCCAGCCGAGGGTGTCGACCAGGACACCGCCGATCGACGGGCCCACCGCGGCAGCGAACGCGGAGGCCGCACTCCACTTGCCGATCGCGGCGCGGCGCCGCTCGGGCGGTGTGTCCATCAGGACGATGGCGAGGGCCGCCGGGATCATCGCGGCGGCTCCGGCGCCCTGCAGGGCTCTGGCGGTCAGCAGGACGGGGATGTTCGGGGCCAGTGCGCACGCGAGGGACATCGCGGTGAAGACGGCGATGCCCGCGGTGAACAGGGAACGCCGGCCGATCACGTCCGCGAGCCGGCCCGCGGGCGCCAGCAGGGCGGCGAACAGGGTGGCGTAGACGGTGATCACCCAGGACAGGTCCGCCACGGCGGAGTCCTGGAAGTCCTTGTGCAGATCGGGGATGGCCAGATTCACGATGGTTACGTCGAGTACGGCCAGGAAGGTCGCGCTCGACGCGAGGAGCAGAAGCGGCACGTACCCCCGCTCGGCCGCCGGTTCGGCGGGCCCAGTTCTCATCACCAACACCTCCAACATACCAATGGTCGGAATGTATTTATGTGACATGCTCGACGGTCAATCCGGTTGTCACGGAGCCGGCCGACCCGTCGCGTGCGCTCCCGGGTCGGCGTGCCGGGGGAGGGGGCCGTCATGTCCCCCGTACGTCGAGCGCTTGCCTCGACGGCTTGCGTTCGGTGCGCGCCTCCGAGGTGGCAGGGCGTTCCGAGATCTCTCCCGCACAGCTCTCTCAGTGGCTGTGGAGCTGGCCTCGGAGCGTCGTCAGATACCAGCCGAGCTGGGCGAACACCGCGGATGCCAGGACGGCGTGGCCGCGCATCGAGGCGTGCATCATGTCCGCGCTGAACACGCTGCGGGAGCGGCTGGTGGGGTGGGCCCACATGTCGATGACGAGGGCGCCGTGCCGAGCGGCCACCTTGCGCACCAGGTCGTTGAAGATTTCGATGCGGCCGCTCAGGCCTCCGCCGCCGAGCTGTTCGGGGAAGACCTTGGTGATGTCCTGGATGGTGAAGACGAAGACAACGGCGCCGCTCTCGCGCAACTGCCGGACCATCGCGTCGAGTTCGGCCTCCACGGCGGCCGCCGAGAAGTCGCGGACGAGCAAGTCGTTGCCGCCGCACACCACCGAGGCGAGATCGGGACGGAAGTCCAAGGCCTCCCTGAGCTGCCCCGTCCGCACCTCGGCCGCCTTGAGATGGCGTACGCCCAGATTCAGGTACTCCGTGCCGGGGTCGACCCGGCGCAGCGCCTCCAGGACCCGATCCGCCCAGGGTGTGTCCGCGTAGCCGGCGGAGGAATCCCCGAGCCCTTCGGCGAGGCTGTCCCCGATGACCGCGAAGCGTGTCCAGGGTGCGTTGCTCAGTAACCGGTCGGCGTCCTCGGGGGAGAGGACGTGTGCGTCGGCTTCCTCGGCGGTGGGTCCTTCGGTCGTGGTCATGTCTTTTCTCCGTTCTTGCGTGCGGCGTGATCCGCCGCCCTGTCTGCGGCCGTGACGTTACATTCCAACCGATGGTATGTCTATGGAATCCAGCATCGGTGAACTCTCGGTACGAGGGGGAGACGCTAAGATCGAACCGTGGATGTTTTCGGGGGGTCAGGAGGGCGAGTCGGATCCATGGGCAGTCAGCAGCGGGTACGCCGATCGCAGGAAGAGCGTTCTCGGACGACGACGAACGAACTGCTCTCCGCCGCGCGCAAGCTCTTCGCCAGAGACGGGTACACCGCGACCTCGCTCGACGCGATCTGCGAGGAGATCGGGGCGAGCAAGGGTGCGCTCTACCACCACTTCAAGAACAAGCGGGACCTGTTCCGTGCCGTCTACGAGGCGGAGGAGAACCGGCTGTCGAGCGCCATCGCGCAGACGTTCACTCTCCATGAGGACCCCTGGGACGGCCTGTACGAAGGCATGCGCGAGTTCCTGGTCATGTCGATGGAGCCGAGCACTCAGCGGATCACCCTCATCGACGCGCCGGGGGCGCTGGGCTGGGCGGAGATGCGGGCGATCCGCTCGGACTGCCGGCGCATGATCGCCTACGGTCTCGGTCAGTTGCTCGGCAGGGACCGTTCCCGCGCGGATGTCACGGCCGTCGCCTCGATGGTGCACGGCGCCGCCTGCGAGAGCGCGGTCGCGCTGGCCCACGCGGACGGCGACGCGGACGAGCTGCTCGAAGCCACGCTGCGTCAGTTCCGTCAGCTCTTCTCGTCCTTCGCGAAGGCCGCCTGAAGGGTTTCCGCACGCTCGTCCTGCCGTTCGGTGCGCCTACGGAACGTCTGGCGGCGCCGACCGGTCCTCCCGCGTCCGTGTGACGCGAGCAGGGGCGAGTGGAGGGGGAACACGGCCGGCGCACCGCTCGGCGCCGCCTTCCAGCGCTGAGGCCCGGCGCGGGACCCCGCACACCGGGCTCAACCGGTCCGGTCCCCGTACGCGGCCCGGCTGGCCTCGATCTCGGCGATGTGCTCGATCGCCCAGCCGGCCAGCGCGAGGGCCGGCGGGATCAGGCTCTTCCCGGTGGGGGTCAGCGCGTACTCGACGCGGGGCGGGACCTCCGCGTACGCCGTCCGGGACACCAGGCCGTCGCGCTCCAGGTTCCGCAGCGTCAGCGTGAGCATCCGCTGCGAGATGCCGGGTATCTGCCGCTGGAGGTCGGTGAAGCGCAGGCGCCCCTGCTCGAGGGTCGTCACGATCAGCAGCGTCCACTTGTCGCAGATCCGGTCGAGCACGGCGCGGATCGTCTGCCCGCCGTCTCCGCGGATCATGCAGGTGTGCTCGTACTGCGACATGACAGCTCCCTGTGGGTAGCGCACATTCATGTGCCTTTTGTGAGCCCCCCGACAGTGACTCATCATGAGGCAACTTACGCCTGGTAACTATTGCGCAAGGGGTCACTATGGACGTCGCCTACTGGATCGTCGCAGCGCTGCTGGCGGCGTTCTACCTCTATGCCGGAGGCATAAAGATCCTGCAGAGCCAGGAGCGGCTTCAGCCCATGATGGGGTGGGTCGATCGCGTGCCCATGCCGGTCGTCCGGCTCATCGGCACGCTGGAGGTGCTCGGCGCGGCAGGCCTGATCCTGCCGCCGCTCACCGGCATCGCGCCCTGGCTCGCCGTCGCCGCGGCGACTGGCCTCGTGCTGATCCAGGTCGGCGGAATCGCCGTTCACGTCTCTCGCGGTGAGGCACGGATGATCGGCCTCAACATCGTCCTGCTGGTGGCAGCGGCGGCGGCCGTCTGGCTGGGAACCACCCGGCTCTGACCCGATCCGCCGCACGTGAGGCCGCCGCACGTGAGGCCGCGACACATAAGTCCGCACACGACGCCGGGTGTACAACGCAAAGGGCGGGAGCCCGGCACATGGTGCCGACTCCCGCCCCGGAACGCGACCGCTCAGGTGCGGTAGGCGTAGTACGCGGCGTTCGGGTACGACGCGATGATGCTCGCCAACGACCTGTTGTAGGTGTTGGTGGAGTGGTACGACACGTACGGCAGGCCCTGCGGGCTGCGGTAGGTGACGATCATCGTGTGGTCCTTGGACCCGTCCTTGTTGAAGTCCACCTGCACCACGTCACCGACGTCCGCCTGGTAGACGTTGGCAAGGCTGGTGACCCGCTTGGAGGACAGGGCGAACCACGAGAACTCGTTGACACCGACGAACGAGTCCGACTGGATGTCGGAGTTCCCGAACCACTTGTGGAAGTCGTTCGTGTAACCGGGAACGTGCTTCCAGCCGCCGGCCTTCAGGGTCTGGCTGACGAAGTTGGTGCAGTCCCCGCCGGCGCCCTCCCCGTTGAAGTCAGGGTAGGCCGGGTTGTAGTTCTTCCAGTACTTCGCCGCGTACGCCGCCATGGCCTTGTAGTCGTAGCCGGTGGCCGAGAAGTTCTTCGGCTTGGCCGGCGCCGGCTGCGTGATCGCGGCGCGGGTGGCGGCGGGCGGGGTGTTGTCACCGGTCATCGGCGTGGCGACGAGCTTGGTGGTCGCGACCTGGTTGACCGCGATCCCGTCGTCCGTGTCCTTGATGTCGGTGAGCTGCCAGTCGCCCTTGCGGTCGGCCTTGAACGTCAGCGTGTGGTGCGCCTCGAAGCCGGTGGTCTTCGGCTCGGTGCCCTTGGCCTTGTCGTAGGCCAGCGCCGTCGTCTCGGTGACGTCGACAGTGGCGTGACGGCCCTTCACCACCGTACGGTCCAGCGACACAGTCGTGTTGGCCGAGCGGTACTTCTCGCCGAGCTCCGCCAGACGGGCCTTGCGGCTCTCCAGCTTCGCCAGCGCGGACTTCTCGGCACGCGACTGGGTCGAGGACAGCCGCACGTCGCCGGAGAACCGCGACGTCTTCTGCTTCGTTCCGTCGTTGTCCACCAGGGCGTCGGTGCGGTCGGTGAAGACCGCGTCCGCGAGCCTCTGGAAGGTGGCCTTGGTCGACGCGTCCACCTTGGGGTCGGCGGTGACACTCGCCGCGCCCGCAGACCAGTTGGGCAGCAGGGCTGCGCCGGCGACGACCGAGGCGGCCGCCGCTCCGATTATGGTTGCGCGTTGCCGCTTACGGCTCAGTTTCCTTGATTTCAATGGTGTTCCCCTCTACGCCGGTATTCGATACCGGAGCCGCATCCTCGCACGGCGTGTGTGGCTCCTGTGAAGGGGGTTGCCGAAGCGGTATCGAGGTGAGACGACGGAAAGCCGCAGCTCCGCGCTCGAAAGGGCAATCCCGGCAACCGGCCGTTCCTGCAGGGGCCCGGCCGCCGCTTCCGGAGCCGTCCGGCCGGAGGCGGCAGGCCTGCGCCGATTCCGGTGAGTGAGCGTCACCTGCCGGTGTGGGGAGGCGTACTGGGAGAGCGGATACTCCGTCGGACCGCTCCGCCAGAAGCTCCGCCAGATCGTTCCGTCGGACGGCTTCGTCAGATCGTTCCGTCGGACGGCTTCGTCAGACCGTTCCGTCGGACGGCTTCGTCAGACCGTTCCGTCCGGTGTTCGAGCAGGCGACGCGGGGGCGGCCGGTGCAAGGGGTCGGTGCGAGTGACCGTCGCCGGTACGTCGAAAGGCCATGACCCGCACGCCCCACGTACCCTCTTCACCGTGGCAGCATCTCCCTTGCATCGCGTCGCCGTTCTCGTGCTGGAGGGTGCCAAGCCACTCGATGTCGGTATCGCCGCGCAGGTGTTCACAACCCGGGCGAGCATGCCGTACGAGGTGCGGGTGTGCGGCGCGGAACCCGGTCTCGTGACCGGCGGCGACGGCCTGTCGTACCACGTCGCCCACGGCCTCGAACAACTTGCCTGGGCCGACATCGTCTTCGTGCCCGGCTACCGGTCTCCGGACCGTGAGGACCCGCCGCGGGCTGTCGTCGAGGCGCTGATCGAGGCCCATGACCGGGGCGCACGGCTCGCCGCCATCTCCACGGGCGCCTTCGCGCTCGCCGCCACGGGGCTGCTCGACGGCAAGCGTGCCACGACGCACTGGCACTACACGCGGGCGCTCGCCGCGAAACACCCGCTCATCAAGGTCGACGAGAACGTCCTCTTCATCGACGAGGGGAGTGTGCTCACCTCGGCCGGCGCCGCCTCGGGCATCGACCTGTGTCTGCACATCCTGCGCCGCGACCTCGGAGTGGCCGCGTCGAACCATGCGGCCCGGCGCCTGGTCGCGGCCCCCTACCGCAGTGGCGGTCAGGCGCAGTACGTGCCGCGCAGCGTGCCCGAACCGCTGGGTGAACGATTCGCGGCCACCCGCGAATGGGCGTTGCACCGGCTCGGCGAACCTCTCTCCCTGGAGGCGCTGGCGCACCACGCGGCCGTGTCACCGCGGACCTTCTCGCGGCGCTTCGCGGACGACACCGGATACACGCCGATGCAATGGGTCATGCGGGCCCGCATCGACATGGCCCGCGAACTCCTGGAGCGTTCGCAATGGAGCGTCGAGCAGATCGCCGCGGGCGTGGGTCTCGGCACCGGTGCCAATCTGCGGCTGCACTTCCAGCGGATCCTCGGCACCACCCCGAGCGAATACCGGCGCACCTTCACCCAGGGCGAATAGCTCGCCGAGGAGGAGCCCGCGAGGGTGGCGCGATCCTTGCGGACCCTGGCGATCTCGCCGCTGTCACGGCCCGATGCCGCGCGCGAACCTGGGAGGGAGCCGAAGGGACATCACTCATGACACGTATCGCCATCAATGGATTTGGCCGCATCGGACGCAATGTGCTGCGCGCGCTCCTCGAACGCGACACCGACCTGGAAGTCGTCGCGATCAACGACCTGACGGAGCCCGCCGCACTCGCCCGGCTCCTCGCCTACGACTCGACGGCCGGCCGGCTCGGTCGCCCGGTGACCGTCGACGGGGACACCCTCGTCGTCGACGGCAGGCGCATCAAGGTACTGGCCGAGCGTGAACCGGGTCAGCTCCCCTGGGCCGAGCTCGCCGTCGACGTCGTACTGGAGGCCACCGGCCGTTTCACCTCGGCCAAGGCGGCCGGGGCACACCTCGACGCCGGTGCGAAGAAGGTCCTCGTCAGCGCGCCGGCGGACGGTGCCGACGTGACGCTCGCGTTCGGCGTCAACAATGATGCCTACGACCCGGCCGTGCACACGATCGTCTCGAACGCGTCGTGCACGACCAACGCGCTCGCGCCCCTGGCCGCGGTGCTCGACGAACTCGCCGGTATCGAGCACGGCTTCATGACGACGGTGCACGCCTACACCCAGGAGCAGAACCTGCAGGACGGCCCGCACCGTGACGCCCGCCGCGCCCGTGCCGCCGCTGTCAACATCGCGCCGACCACGACCGGCGCCGCCAAGGCGATCGGCCTGGTGCTGCCGAACCTCGACGGCAAGCTGTCGGGCGACTCGATCCGGGTGCCGGTTCCGGTGGGCTCGATCGTAGAGCTCAACACCACCGTGGCCCGCGATGTGACACGAGACGACGTCCTCGCTGCCTACCGTGCCGCGGCGGACGGGCCGCTCGCGGGCGTTCTCGAGTACTCGGAGGACGAACTGGTGTCGTCCGACATCACGGGCAACCCGGCCTCGGCGATCTTCGACTCGGCCCTCACCCGCGTCGACGGCCGTCACATCAAGGTGGTCGCCTGGTACGACAACGAGTGGGGCTTCTCCAACCGGGTCATCGACACACTCCAGCTCCTCACCACCGGCTGATCCGACATGCGGCGGTCTCGCTCCCGCGTCCGCGCCCGGTGACGGCGGCCGATCCCTGATCGCTGACCGGTTGCCGTCGCGGCCACGCGGGGGGCGAGGACTTCGCCGTACGGCTGCTGCTGCGCGAGTTCGGCCCGAGGTGCCGCCGGAGTTCCGCGGAGCGGCCGTCCGGGCCGGGCGGCAGGCGGCCCCTGAGCCTTCTGTCGACCGTGGTGCGGCAGGATGGGGACATGAGCGTCGTCAAGATCAATGTACTGAGCGTGCCGGCCGAGCAGCGGGAGACGCTGGAGAAGCGCTTCGCCTCCCGTGCCCATGCCGTCGAGGGCTCCGACGGGTTCGAGTGGTTCGAGCTGCTCCGGCCGGTCGAGGGCACCGACAGCTATCTCGTCTACACCCGCTGGCGTGACGAGGAGTCCTTCCAGGCCTGGATGGAGGGCCCGATGAAGGCCGCCCACCAGGGTGGTGACGCGCAGGGCGGCGAGCGTCCCAAGCCTGCGGCGAGCGGGTCCACACTGTGGTCCTTCGAGGTCGTGCAGCAGGCGGCGCCGACCCAGCCGTAGACAGATCGTCGCGCGAACGGCCGGCGGCGCCTGAGCGCCGCCGGCCGTTCGCGCCTGCTCAAGGGCGCGCCGTGGTCGCCGGCCGGGTCGTCGGCTCGGTGAGGCTCTCGAACGCCGCCAGGCCGGTGTCGATGAGCGTGGCCGCGCGCCGGACGTCGGCGGTCACCGCCTCATGGACCTGTTCGGGCGAGCGGACCCCGTCCAGGTGCTTGCCCAGGCTCTGGAACCGGATGCTCCACAGTCCGAGCGGAGCGGTCGCCGCGATCTGCGGTTCAGGAGCGTCCGGGCTCGTCCGGGTGCGCCGGGCCGGCACCTCGGCCGCGACGGCGACGATTCGGTCGGTCATGTCGCGGTGACAGGCCCGCAGTGAGGGTGTGGATCTGGTCAGCGCGCCGAAGCGGCTGATCTTCGCGGCGGCCTCGACGGGGTCGTCCTGTGCCGCGGTCCAGGACGTCATTCCGTGCAACTCGCCCGAGAGGACCTGAAGGACCGCCCGGAGGGCGCCCGGAAGGGTTCGCCACCGACGAGGGCACCGGGTTCCGGTTCATCGCGAAGCCGAAGCCCGGCTGGAGCGGCATCGTCGACTGCGTCGTCCTGGAGGCCGACGAGCCCCGGCTGCTGCGCTGCTCGTGGACGGACCACGGCGGCGGCGAGACGACCGAGGTCGCCTACCGGATCGAGCCCCACGCGGCGGGGACGCGGTTCACCTACGACCACACGGGCTTCACGGGCACCGGCGGCTTCTTCGTGGCCCAGATCCTGGGCCACGTCCGGCGGAAGATGCTGCGCGTCGGCCTGTCCGCCGTCCTGAACGAACTCGACGAGATGGGCGACCTCCGTCCCGGAAGCACGCTCAAGCCCAAGATCTAGGGTCTCGCCGGAGGCTGGAGCTGGAGGCACCCAAGTGTGCCCCGGGCGATTCGGGCAGGAGGAGACCTCCGATCGGTGGGGGAAGGCTCTGGGGGAGCAACTCCGGCTGCGACCGCTGACGTTGAGTGGTCCGCTTGTCCGACGGCCGGGAACGGCGCGGGTGTTGGTCACGGGACGCCGACTTCGAACAGGACGTATCCGGCGTAGGAGCCCGAGGCGAGTGCCGCGATGGTGAGGACCGTGCACAGAACCGGAGTGCTGAGCCGACGCATGGCGGTGGCGCAGGGGATGAGGAGGGGGAAGGCCGGCAGCAGGTAGCGGGACACGTTCCCGAAGATCTGCTGGCTCCCCAGGACGAGAGCGATCGTCAGCAGGGTGTGCACGGTCAGGACGAGTGGTGGGCGCAGCCGGAACAGCAGAGGCAGGACGATCAGGGCCAGCAGGACGGTGCCGGCGGCGATGACGTCTTCGAAGGGGCAGGCGTAGAGGTAGTCGTAGTGGCCGACCATGAGCGACGCGAACACCTTGTAGGTGTGCTGGCCGTAGTCGAATGTGTGGGCCCAGGCGCCGTCCTGAAGTTTGAAGTACCCGCCGTAGTCGCCCATTCGGTAGCCCACCCAGCCCAGATAGCCGGCCAGGCCGAGAGGGGCGATCGCGACGGCTGCCAGCGGGCGCAGGAGCGCGTCCCGGCGCCCCGACCCGTCCGGGGAGGGGAAGTCTCCCGGACTGCCTGCTGCGCGGCGGTGCCGGAGCAGATCCACCAGTACGGCGAGAGCGAGCGCCGCGATCAGCGCGGTGGCCGTCGGCCGGGTGAGGCCCGCGGCGCAGGTCAGGAGGCCGGCGGTGAGCCAGTTCCGGCGCATGACGGCGTAGCAGGCCCAGGCGGCGAGGGCGATGTACAAGGATTCCGAGTAGCCGGACCACTCCATGCCCGAGCCGGGCCACACGGCCCAGAGCCCGGCGGCGGCCAGCCCGGCCCGCCGGCCGCTGATCCGAGCGGTCACGGCGTAGACGGCCAGTGCGGCCACGAACGAGGCGGCGATGGAGACCGCCAGGCCTGCACCGAGCAGACCGAGCCCGGTGCAGGAGGAGACCAGGCGCATCAGGGCGGGGTACAGCGGGAAGAACGCCGCGGAGTTGCCCTCCAGGGTGATCAGACCGGTGGCACCGGGCACCGGTACGAGCGCGGGGTGGTAGCCGTGCGCGGCGATCTGCTGGTACCACCAGCCGTCCCAGGTGGCCAGGACGTCCCAGGTGTGGGCGCCGCCCCCGAAGCGGGGGTTCTTCCTGCGGAAGTCCCCGGAGGAGTCCAGCAGGTACATGAAGACGCAGAAGCCGATGAGCTTCATCGTGCCGTACAGGGCCAGGACCTGGCCGTGCTGCGGCGCCGCCCCGCACAGCCGTGCCCACCGGTCGCGGGCGCGTTCGCGGACGTGTTCGCGAACGCCTTGGCGGGCCGAGGAAACGGCGAGCGCACTGGAGGAGAGCGGGGCGGCTCCCGGCGCGTCGGAGTGTGCGCCCTGAGCCGGGCTCGTATCGTCCGGTTGTCTGACCGTCGGCCAACGGACAGTCGTGCGGGGCCTGTTGTCCTGCGGTGCAGGGGGGTTCGCGGGGCCGGGGTTGTTCATCGCGGCTCGCTTCCCGTGTCGTCGCCCTGGGTGCCGGCGGTGAACACCCAGGTGCGCAGGAGCAGGAAACGCAGCAGCGTCGCCGCCAGGTTGGCCGTGACGAGGACGATGATCTCGATGGTTCGTCCGGGTCCGTGCGTCCAGCGGTGCAGCGCGGCCAGTGACCCGCTGGTGAGCGCGAGGCCGAGGCCGAACACGGCAAGTCCCTTGGCCTGGTGGCGCAGTGCGCCACCCCGGCCGCGCAGCCCGAAGGTGAGCCGTCGGTTCGCGGCCGTGTTGGCGACGGCGCAGACCAGCAGCGCCCATGCGTTGGCGGCCTGAGACCCCGTCACCGGACGCAGGGCCGCGTAGAGCAGGACGTACCCGATCGTGCTCACCACACCCACGGCGCCGAACCGCAGCAACTGAGCCGTGAGCGAGGCGGGCGGCTCACCCTCGGAGGTGCGGCCCAGCCGCGCCGTCGGGAGCGTGCCACGGGCCAGCGCGTGGCCGATCCTCGCGATGCCGCGCAGGTCGGCCACGGCCGTGGAGACCAGGTCGACCCGGCTGTCGGGGTCGTCCACCCAGTCGACCGGTACCTCGTGGATACGCAGCCCGGCGCGTTCGGCGATCACCAGCAACTCGGTGTCGAAGAACCACCCCGAGTCCTCCACCAGGGGCAGCAGTCGCTCGGCGACATCGCGGCGGATGGCCTTGAAACCGCATTGCGCGTCGGAGAAGCCGACGGCGAGAGCGGATCGCAACAGGGCGTTGTAGCAACGGGAGATGATCTCCCGTCGGGGGCCCCGGGTCACCCGGGAGCCGCGGGCCAGCCGGGATCCGATGGCGATGTCGGAGTGCCCGGATATCAGCGGGGCGACCAGCGGCAGGAGCGCGTTCAGCTCGGTGGACAGGTCGACGTCCAGATACGCGAGCACCGGCGCCTTCGAGCCCGACCACGCGGTGCGCAGGGCTCGGCCACGCCCCTTCTCGTCGAGTCGTATCCACGTGGCCTCGGGCAGGTCGGCGGCCAGCCGGGCGGCGATTCGCGGGGTGGCGTCCGTGCTGGCGTTGTCGGCGACGGTGATGCGGAAGGGGTACGGGAACGTCTCGCGCAGGTGGGCGTGCAGGCGCCGCACGCTCGGCTCCAGGTCCGTTTCCTCGTTGAACACGGGGACGACCACGTCCAGGACGGGTTCCGTGTGGTCCGCCGGCAACGGCATGCGGACGGGCAGGCGGTCATCGGGCCCGCGTTCGACGGGCAGCCGTTTTCCGGTTTTTCGCTCCACGGGCAGTCCCCTTTCGAGGTCCTTGAAGTCCGCGAAGTCCTCGAAGCCCGGGGGAGCGGACCGCAATGCCTTCGTCATGATTCGTCCTCTTCTGTGCGCCGGCGCGAGGCAGGCCGAAGACGCTCACGGCCGAACTGCGCTGACGGAGTGCGGATATGGGTGCTGTGCGGACAACGGGGTGAGGCAGTCGGGCGGCGGCGGGCCGGAGCCTGTCCGGAGGCAGAGCCGGCCCGCAGAACCGGCCCGCAGAACCGGCCCGCGGGAGCGGACTGGTCGAGGTCGTGCCGGAGCTATCGGGTGTTGGTCGTTCCGGGCGACGACGACGGATGGTCGAGGCTCGACGTCGGTGAGTACGACGGGGTCTCGCTCGGCGTCACCGGCGCGGTGGCGGGCGCACTGGTCGTCGCGGTCCCCCCGGGGCCGTAGGCGACGGAGCTCGAACTCCCTGTCGTGGTCGGTGTGTCGGGCGGACCGGAGGCTCCGGCGGTGTCCTCGGCCGTGGCGGTGGCCGACTCGGTGGAGCTCCCGCTCGGGGACGAGGTCGGTGACGGGGTGGCGTACGGGGAGGTGGGGCTCGTCGAAGGCTGAGGTACAGGGCCCAGCGGCATGTCGCGGTCCGGGGTGTGCGGCAGCAGGAACAGGCCGACGCTGATCCCGGCGACAGCCAGGACGCAGCTCGCGGCCTTCTGCGCCGCCCGGACCCGGCGGCGGACGCGCACACCGTCGCGGAGGCTGTTCTGCTGTGCGGGCTCGAATGGGGTGTGTTCCTGGGCGTCGCGCATCATCCGCGCCAACTCCCGCTCGAAGTGATCCATGCTTTCCTTCACCCCACCGGCTCGATGACATCCGCCAGGATCTGGCGCAGCCGCGCCACACCGCGTGACGCGTGGGAACGGGCGGTGCCCAGTGGGCAGCCCAGGACCTCCGCGACCTGCCTTTCGGGCAGATCCTGGTAGTAGCGCAGGACTACGGCCGCCCGCTGCCGGGGCGGCAGTTGGGCGAGGGCCGCCTCCAGCCGCGACCGTTCCACCACGGCCGCGGACTCGTCCCCCGTGTGTGCCAGGTCCGGCAGTGCCTCCACTGGGCGTTCGCCCCACCACCGTCGTCGTGCGGAGCGGGCGGCGGCGCGTGCCAGGATCTTCCGTACGTACGCCTCGGGCGCCTCGTCGGCGACCTTCGCCCAGACGAACCAGAGTTTGACCAGGGCTTCCTGGAGCAGATCCTCGGCGCGGTGCCGGTCACCCGCGCAGAGCAGGCGGGCGAGGTGGAACAACGCCGACCAACGGGCCGCGACGAACGCGTCGAAGCCGTCGATCCCCTCGGCTCTTGTCTGTTCCATCCGCACCGTCCCCGCATTTGCCGCCTTCGTACACCTGGGGAAAGACGCTGACGGGCGCCTCGCTATGCACCCGAGCCGGGTGATCTGGGTCACGCCGGGCGAGGTCCGGTGAGGGTCGGGCGGGAGAACGGGAAGGCGCTGCGGGCACGTTGGACGCTCCGGGGGTCTTGGGGATGGCGCCGTCGGCGGGCACGCCGGAAGCGCGTCAGCGCCACCAGACAGGCGCGGGGGGCA
>NZ_JAODTZ010000024.1 GCF_025399795.1 Streptomyces rhizosphaerihabitans
ATTCCGAGTTCGACCCCACCTTGTACGGCATGACCGCGTCGTACGACGACCAGGGCAACTACATCTACCCCGAGGGCTTCGACCCGGATGCCGGCGAATGGCTGCCGGGCTTCGAGTCCCAGCGTGAGGTGTGGGAGACGCAGTACGCCGAGGCGCAGCAGCGCTTCGAGCGGCACAAGGCTCAGGTCATCAAGTCCCGCAAGGCCGACGCCGCGACGGAACTGGACGAGGCGGACGTCGCCGCCTCGGACGAGGACGACGGCCCCACGACTCCGGGCGTGACCGGCGGCCCGTACGACTACCAGATCTTCGACAACTCCGGCGCGCTGGCCACGGACGAGGCGCTCGCCGCGCTGCGCGAGAGGCCGGCGGGTGGCCAGAACTGAGGCGCCGGCGCTGAGACTCGGTCCGTGGACCGAGGGGCCGCACCGTTCGAGGTGCGGCCCCCCGGCGTCCTGCAGCCAGGCCACCCGGCCGGGGCGTGGCGAATGCACCGACCGGGCGAAGGGCGACAATCCGGCCCGCGCGAAAGGCCGCTCGGGCTTCGGCGCCTGTCCGACCTCGCGGACATGAGCCGGTAGGCGTCTTGTGGGTCAGTGCGGGACAATCGTGTCGCTTCGCGCAGCGTGACAACAGCGACCGCGTGGACTCCGCACTGCCGCCGCCGCCGCTCGCGCACCCTGCGGCCGACGTGCGGGCCGCGACCGTAAGGTCGAGGCCCTTTGTTCATCAGACGCCGAAGACCTGGAAATCCGAGACCTGCCCGGCCGGCCAGCCGTTGTTGGCGGTGAAGGTGAGGCGTACGTAGCGGGTGGTGACGGTGGAGGGGACCGTGAGGGTCGCGGTGTTGCCGGTTGCCGGGTCGAAGGTGTAGCCCGCCGGGGCGAGAAGCTGGGCGAAGGTGCCGCCGTCCGTGCTGCCCTGGACGGAAAAGGTCTGGGTACGGGTGGCCCAGGCGGTCGCCGGGGGAAGGTGGAGGACGATCCGTCTGACGCCGGTCGTCGCGCCCAGATCGACCTGGACCCACTGCGGGAAGGCGTTGTTGGCGGACTCCCAGTAGGTGTTGGTGTCGCCGTCGGTCGTGTTGCCCGAGGCGTAGGTCTGGGTGTGGCTGCTCTCCGAGGTGGGGCGGTGGAGGGCGAGGTCGGTGGTACTGGAAGGAGGGTCGGTGGTGACGGTGACCTGGTTGGAGGGCCCCGACACGTTTCCCGCCGCGTCGAGGGCGACGACGTCGAAGGTGTACGCGGTGGACGCGGCGAGTCCGGTGACGGTGAACGAGGTGGCGCCGGTGGTGCCGACCTGGGTGCTGGTCGTTCCGGACACCCGCAGGACGCGGTAGCCGGTCACGCCGACGTTGTCGGTCGACGTGTTCCAGGCCAGCGAGACGGCGTCGCTGGTGTGCCCGGTGACGGTCAGGCCGCCCGGCGCAGCGGGCGGTGTGGTGTCGCCGCCGGTGGGGACGACCGGCTGGGTGGGGCGGGTGGCGGTCAGCGCGATCTGGCCCTTGAGCATGCGGCCGCCGTCGCCGGTCAGGCGCAGGTAGTAGTCGGCGGAGCAGGCCGTGCCGTCCTCGTCGAGGGCGAGGAACCCGGAGTCGGTGGGCACCCATGCCTGTGTCTCGGCGGTCTTGGCGATCTGGTTACCCTCGTTGTACTCGTCGAACATCGAGATGTAGATGCCCTGCACCCCGGCCCGCACCATGTTGTAGAACTGCCGCCACATGAAGTCGCCGTGCGCGCGTTGCCGGCCGGAGACGTCGCCGGGCAGCACGCAGGGCTGGTAGTCGATGCCGTTGGCGTTGCAGTCGGCCTGGTCGCCGAGGGTGTAGGTGTTGTAGGCGTTGTCGGCTTCCGTCACGTTGCCGATGGCGCCGACCATCCACGGCGAGATCATGTTGAAGGCGTGGTAGACGCCCAGGAAGCCGGGCTGCGAGCCCCCGGTCCCCGTCCGCCATTCGCGCGGGACGCCACCGATGACGTAACACCCCTGGCCCTTGAACCAGTTGACGACGTCGAGGCAGGCGTCGGCGGTGAAGGGGTGGTTGGGGTCGTTGAAGCCGAAGCCCCAGATACAGACGACCGGCTTGCCGTTCTGCTTCGCGTACGCCGAGGACGCGGTGTGTGCGGACATCTTGTTCGTCCAGTCCGTCTTGATCTCGGACTGCATGTTCGTCCAGTTGGAGACGTCGTACATGATGTAGAACTTCCGGCCGTACGACTCGGCGGCGCTGCGCACCTTGGTCGCCATGGCGTCGCGGGTGGGGCCCTCGCCGCCGGTGGGGTTGAAGCGTTGCAGGGCGGCGGTGTCGATGTTGTTCTGCTGCATCCACAGGAAGTGGGTGTTCACCGTCTGCTGGTCGTACGAGGAGAACAGCGTGGCCGGCCGGCCGTTGCCGAGGCTCGCGTACGAGGTCTGGTACGTCTTGGTGAAGTCACGTACGTCGGGCCAGCATTTGATGTTGGTGTTGGTCGGGGACGGCGATCGGCCCCAGTCCTGGCTCCAGTGCCACCAGCCGTTGATGGGCGCGCCGTCGCCGACGCAGGCGAACCAGCCCTGGTAGCCGACGCTGATCTTGCCGACGACGTCGCCCGGCTGGCCGGCCGCCGACACGGTCGGGGCGAGTACGGTCTCGGCGGCACCCACCGTTCCCACCGCGGTGGCCGTGATCGCGGCCCGTAAGAAGACTCTGCGTGTGACACCCATCTGGACTCCTTCCGGTGGTCGGTGCCGCCGAGCGCGCCTGCGCTCGGCGGCACCGTCAAGGCAGGTCGGGTCAGGTGTTCCAGACCTGGAACTCGGAGAGCTGACCGGCCGGCCAGCCGTTGTTCGCCGTGATGTTCACCCGGACGTATCGCTGGGTGGTCGCGGTGAACGTGATGGTGACCGTGTTGTTGGTGGCGGGGTCGAAGGTGTAGGTGGCCGACGACTTGATGCTGGAGAAGGAGGAGCCGTCGGTGCTGCCCGACAGGGACAGCGTCTGGTTGCGGGCCCCCCAGCCGGCCGGGAGCTGGAGGACGACGCGGCCGGCGCTCTGCGCGGAGCCGAGGTCGACCTGGACCCACTGTGGGAAAGCGTTGTTGGCGCTCTCCCAGTAGGAGCCCTGGTTGCCGTCCGTCACGTTCGAGGACGCGTACACGTCGGTGTGGCTGGACTCGGTGGTGGCCGCGCCGGCTGCCAGGTTCCTGCTCACCGTGCCGGCGCCGGTGCCGGTCAGCGCGACCGTGGTCGTGCCGTTCGACGCGTTGCTGGCGATGCTGAGATCACCGGTGCGGGTGCCGGACGCGGTGGGCCTGAAGATGACGTTCACCGTGCAGGAGGTGTTCGCCGCGATCGACGTTCCGCAGTTGTCGGTCTGCGAGAAGTCTCCCGTGACGGTGATGCCGGAAACGGTCGCGGCGGCGGTTCCGATGTTGGTCACCGTGACCGTCTGCGCACTGCTGGCGGTGTTGAGCGCCTGGGTGGGATACGACAGGGACGTCGGGCTGGTCGACAAGGTCGCGTTCGAGGAGCCGCCGTCGCTGGGGAACACCTCGAAGTCCGACAACTGGGCGGCGTTCCACCCTGTGTTGGCGGTGATGTTCACCCGCACGTATCTCGCCGTGGCGGCGCTGAACGTGATGGTCACCGTGTTGCTGTTGGCGTTCGGGTCGAAGGTGTACCCGGCCGATGCCTTGATCGTGGAGAAGTTCGAACCGTCCGTGGATCCCTGCACCGACAGCGTCTGCGTGCGAGCCGACCACGCCATCGCCGGCGGGAGCTTGAGCACGACCTTGCCGACGCCGTAGTTCTGGCCGAGGTCGACCTGGGCCCATTGCGGGAACGAACCGTTCGTGCCCTCCCAGTACGTCGACGCGTCCGGGTCGGTGAGGTTCGAGGCGACGTACGGACTGTTGCCCGAACTCGCCGTCGCCGGCCGCCCGACGGCGACATTGGTGGTGCTGTCGATGCCGCTGCCGGTCAGGGAGACGACGGTCGGGCTGTTGTTGGCGTTGCTGGTGACGGTCAGCCTGCCGGTACGGGATCCGCCCGCGGTGGGCTTGAACCCGACGTTCACCGTGCAGGACGCCCCGACCGCGAGGGTGGAGCAGTTGTTGGTCTGACTGAAGTCACCGGTCGCCGCGACGGCCGAGACGGTCGCCGACGCGGTGCCCGAGTTCGTCACCTTCACCGCTTGCGCGGTGGCCGACGAGCCGACCACCGTGGCATCGAAGGTCAGGCTCGCCGGGTCGGTGTTCAGGACCGGGCCGGGCGCGGTGCCGGTCCCGGAGAGGCTGACGGTGTTGGTGATCCCGCCCGCGTTGACCGTCAGAGATCCGCTACGAGTGCCGGTCGCCGTCGGCGCGAACTTCACACTGACGGTGCACGAGCCGTTCGCCGCGATCGACGAGCCGCACGTGTTGGTCTGGGAGTAGTCGCCGCTGGTGGAGATGGACGAGACGGACGCGGCGGTGTCGGTCGGGTTGGAGACCGTCACGGTCTGTCCGTCGCTCGTCGAACCGGTCGGGACCGAACCGAAGTTCAGCGCGCCGGGGGTGGCCGTCACGCCTTCGGACGGGTAGGGCGGGTAGACCGGCGCCGGCCAACCGCCGCAGTACGGCGTGCCGCTGATGCCGGAGTTGCCGCCGCCGTCGGTGACGACGAAGTTGCCGCCCGAGCAGTTGTACACCGGGGACGAGTAACCGACGCCGGTCGCCGTGACATTGGTGAACTTCGCCGCGCCGCCGGTCTGCTCCTGCAGGGCGAAGGTTCCGGTGCCGGCGATGGTCACGTTGTTGAGGTTGACACCGCTGATGGTGCCCTCGACCCACTGGACGGCCTCGTACGGACTCTGCTGGATCAGCGCGTTGGTCACGTTGACCGGGCCGGTGATCGCGCCCTGGCTGCCGTCGAACCACAGGGCGCCGACGCCGAACTGCCAGTTCGGGTCGAGGCTGCCGGCCCGGATCATGGTGTTGTCGGAGATCGTGGTGGTGCCGACCGGCGTCGAGGTGAAGCGCTGCCCCACGTGGATGCCGCCGCCCTGGGCGAGGCCGGTGTCCACCACCCGGTTGCCGCTGACGGTGTTGTCGTGGCCGCCGTAGATCGCGATGGCGTTGGCGAGGATCTGCAGCGACACGGTGTTGTTGGAGATCGTGTCGTTGGCGTCGGCACCGATACCGGAGTCCGCCCAGGTGGCGATGCCGTCGTCACCGGTGTTGCGGATGTCGCTGTTGGTCACCTTCGAGTTGGTGACGGCGCCGTGGAAGTTGATGCCGTCCGCGGTGGTGTCGCGGATGCGCATGCCGCTGAACGTCAGCCCGTCCATCGGCCCGTCCATCCAGGCGCCGACCTTCATGTGGTCGATCCACAGGTTGGAGACGGTCGAGTTGCTCATCGCGCCGCCGATGCCGTTGACCTGGGCGCTGTCGTCGCGCTCCTGCACATTGCCGAAGATCGCGAAGTTCTGGAGGTGCACGCCGGTGCTGGCCGAGGGTGCGGAGCTGCCGTAGAAGCCGGGGGCCGTACCGGTGACGGTCGAGTACCACATGCCGGCGCCGGCGATCGTGACGTTGTTGACGCTGATGTGGCCGGGGATGTTGTAGGTGCCCGGCGGGATCCACACGGTGCCGCCGGGGCCGGCCGCGCCGATCGCGGCGTTGAACGCGCTGGTCGCGTCGCTCACACCGGTGGAGTCGGCGCCCTTGCTGGTCACCGACACCGCCCCCGAGGGTGCGGTCAGGGCGGCGCCGACCTGCTCGAAGTCGGCGAAGTCGACCGTGTACGAGGAGGCGGTGTCCCCCGAATCGACCTGCAGCTTGAAGGTCGTTCCCGCCGGATAGGTGGTGGAGAACAGGCGGTGGGCCTCGTCGAAGAAGTGGTGCGGGTTGCTGCCCGGCGTGTTGGTGAAGGGGTAGCTGCCGTAGTACCAGCTGTAGGCGTTCGTCAGGGTGAAGTCGGGCTGCTTGACGCCGTTGATGTACAGAGACAGCGCGGCGGTGTAGACCGAGCCGCCCGAGGTGTCGGGGATGCTGTACCGGAAGTTGATCGAGTTGGTCGCCACCGGCGTGGTGAACGTGACGTACTTGCCGGTGCCCTGGAGCGTCGTCGCCTTGCGGTACGACGCCTCGTCGGCCAACTGGCCCTGGGTGTAACTCGGGCCTATGGGTGTGCCGTTGGTGGCGGAATTCTCGGCCTGCACCTCGACGTACGGCAGGCTCGCGCCGCTGCCGCCAGTGGCAGCGGTCGCCGCCCAAGCAGGTGGGACGGCCAGAGCGAAGACGCCGAGGGCGGCCAGCATCGCGGCGCTGACCGCCCAGACGAGGGCTCGTCTCAGATCTCGGATGGAATGGAACACGTGACACTCCTTTCATCACGAAATGCCGGAACTGTGCCGCTAACACCGCCAGAGAGGGAAGAGCGGGGCTCAAAGGGAGACGGGAGACAGGGGGGAAGACAGGGGGGTGCTGACGACGCGAGGGGGACCGTAATATCCTCGACATAGACACGCAAGAACTAGACAGAACATTGCAACAATAAAAATTTGACCCGCAAGATCTAATGTCACACCTTGAAGCCGCGTCCAGCACCGGATCCCGCACATGGCGGTGCCACCGGACGGGGTGTCCGGTGGCACCGTGGGGGGGGCGGGGTCAGGAGGTCCAGATCTGGAACTCGGACACCTGGCCCGCGGGCCAGCCGCTGTCGGCGGTGATGGTGACGCGGAAGTAGCGCCGGCTGCCGGTGGGGAAGGTGAGCGTGACGGTGTCCTTGGTGCTCGGGTCGAAGGTGTGGGCGGCCGAGGACTTCAGGGTGGTGAAGGTGGTGCCGTCGGTGCTGCCGCCGAGGGGCAGGGTCTGGGTGCGGGCGCCCCAGGTGGCGGGCAGTTTCAGGACCACGCGGGAGGCGCTCCGGGCCGAGCCCAGGTCGACCCAGGTCTGCCAGTCGCCCGTGGCGGGCAGGTCGACGGCCCCGGCGAGATCGGTGCCGGAGGCGTCCGGCAGGTGCGGCACACCCGCCACCGCGACGCGGAGGTCGAGGGTGTACGTGCCGGCCGCGGCGACGTCCACGGTGCAGCGGAACCACTGTCCGCCGCTGGTCCAGCCCACGTTGTGACCGCCGCCGGTGTCCGAGGTGTTGTCCAGGTCCACGCCGTCGGCGCGGTAGTAGTTGGCGTTGCCGTTGACGGAGGTGACGTTGTAGGCCACTCCCTGGCCGCCGGTGTCGCAGCCCTCCGCCTGCACCGTGCCGCGCATGCCAGTGCAAGTTTCTTACTGAAGTCCGCAAATATCCGATGGAACCGGCCCTGCTCCACCGCCTCCCGAAGGACAGGCTCCGGCACCTCCTGCCACCGGCACGCCCCGACAGGCTCTTGTGGTCGCACTTCGCGGTCATCGAGCTTTCAGCGAGGTGTATCCGGATCCTCGGCACCACCGCACCCGACCGCGGAATGGCTCGTGCAGCTCGGGCGCCAGCTGGAACCCACGCTGGCGTTCGCCCGCCGCCTGGCCGGGCCGGGCAAGGAGATCTGGGTCCGCTTCGTCCTGGTCCCGGGCCTGACCGACGCCACGGAGAACGTGGCGGGGGTCGCCTCGTTCGCGGCGTCCCTGGGCAACGTCACCCGCGTCGACGTCCTGCCCTTCCACAAACTCGGCGCCGCCAAGTGGGAGGAACCGGGTAAGGAGTTCACCCTCGCCGAGACCCCCGTCCCGACCGCCGCCCAGGTCGCCAAGGCCCGCTCCGTGTTCACCGCGCGCGGCCTGAAGGCGGTGTGAATTCAGGGAGACACACCTCCGCCCATACGGTCTTGCCAGGGGCAGCCGGGCGCGGGGTGACTCCCCAGTCGTCGGCCAGGGCGTCGACGAGGAGCAGTCCGCGATCGGTTCCGGGGCGCGAAGAGGCAGTGCGGGGCCTTCGATCCACCTCCCCCTCAGTGAGACGCGACCACTCGGAGCTCCAGCTCGTGTCTCGCCTCACTCCGCAGGGTCGCCTCCAGGTGGTACAACTCCGTGACGAGCCGGTCCTCGTGGCCGAGTACGCGGCCGGCCAGGCCGATCAGCGAGTCGTCCTCATCAGGGGAAGACCACTCGAACAGAAGGTCGCAAAGGGCGTCACTGCTCTCGTCCGGATCCGGCGCCGCACGCAGGCCGACCCATCTGCGGTCCGCCCAATGGCCCAGAAGGGCGGTGAACGTCTCGACGCAGTGCCGTTTGTCGTCGGTGCCCTCATCGGAATTCAATCGCGCGACCAACTCGGCGTAGAGCTCCGGCATACCGAGCCCCAGCACGCGTGCGCCCGCGTACGCCCAGCGGTCCGATCCCGTCCCGCCGCCGTATGCCTGCCAGCGCGGATTCCACAACAGCCGGGTGAAATCGGCGCGTGCGGCATCACCATGAGCGGCGATGCCCAGGATCAGTCCGCCGTTGCAGTCCGTGGACGCATCCCCCTCGCCCCACTCGACGAGCCTTCCCAACCATGACGGGTCACCGGTCTTCGTGGCGAGGATCGGCAAGAACTCAGGGAACAGGTTGGAGCCGACGTGCCGTTCGAGGGCCTCCGCGATCTCGGTCCGCAGGCCTTGACACGACAGGTGCAGCAAGCCCAGGCACGCGTCCATGGCCTCGTGGTGATCGTAGTCGGGACGCTCTACGTGCTCCCACAACATCCGCTCGGCCGATTCGCATCCCAGGTAGCCGACAGCGTGCAGTACACCGGTCGGCACGCCGTCGCGCAGCCTGCCCGCCTCGACGCTCGCTTCCAGCAGTCGTTCGGCCACACCGATGTCTCCATGCCGGACGAATATCGGAACCAGCCTCTCGCGCGCTGCGGGATCGTCGAGGAACACCGGGAGAAGCGCCTCCGCGTCGGATCGGGACCCGTACCGCAGCACGACGTCCACGACCATCGACTCCCACCGCCAAGTCACCGTCTTCGGATCACTGACGTACCTGTCGAGCAACTGCCGCGTCGCCCACGAAATCACCACCCTGATTACCATCCCTGCCTAGACAACGCCGTTCATCATGGCCGAGGGCCCGGCTCAAGGCCACGGAGATTCGGCACACCTCCCCGGCTCCTCGCTGCCGGGCGTGGGCCTGGGTGGTCATGACTGCGGCCGTCAGGCGCGCGGCAGCCTGCTGGGAACCGTCCTGGGATCCCTCCGCCGATGAATTGAAACCGTTCAATCGACAGGCGACGGAACCAGCCACATCCCCGCGATAACACGGATCAACAGCGCCGAATCCCGGAAATTACCTGCACACTCATTGACCCCCACCTCTCACGCCCCTACCTTCACCGCTGTGAATCGATTCACAACTCCTAGGTGAGGGGCCGCAGTTGATCAGCAGGAGGAACATTCTCGCGGGCGCGGCGGGCGCCGTTGCCGCGACGGCCGCCGGAGCGGGACCGGCCGTGGCCGCGCCCACGTCCGCGTCGGCGTCCGCGTCGGCCGGGCCGCGTGCACAGCGCGGGGCTCCGCGCATCACCGCTCCGACCGTCGAGTACGTGCAGCATCCCTTGGGTCTCGACGCACAACACCCCCGGCTGAGCTGGCCGATGGTCTCGGACAAGCCCGGAACGCTCCAGAGCGCCTACCGGATCCGCGTCGCCTCCAGCGCCGCGGGCCTGTCCCGTCCGGACGTCTGGGACAGCGGGAAAGTGGCGTCCGACCAGTCCGTCCTCGTCCCGTACACCGGCCCTCGACTCGCCCCACGGACGCGCTACTTCTGGTCCGTTCAGGTCTGGGACACCGACGGCGCGGCCTCCGGCTGGAGCGCGCCGTCCTGGTGGGAGACCGGACTCATGGACGCGCGGTGGTCGGCGGACTGGGTCTCCGCTCCTGCCGTCCTCACGGACGCGCCCTCCCTCGAAGGCAGCTCCTGGATCTGGTTCCCCGAAGGGGATCCGGCGAGCAGCGCTCCGGCGGCCACGCGATGGTTCCGGCGGGTCGTCGACCTCCCCGACGGTGTCACGGCGGCGAAAATCGCCATCAGCGCTGACAACGTTTTCTCCCTCTCCGTGAACGGCGCCGAAGCGGCCCGGACCGACCTGGCGACGGACAACGAGGATTGGCGCCATCCGGCCGTCGTCGACGTCCTCGGACGGCTGCGCCCCGGCCGGAACGTCCTCGCGGTCGCGGCGACCAACGCGACGGTGGGACCCGCCGGCCTGGTCGCCGTCCTCACCCTGAGCACGGCGTCCGGCGAGCAGCGGATCGT
The DNA here is from genome assembly GCF_025399795.1 of Streptomyces rhizosphaerihabitans. Classification (GTDB taxonomy): domain Bacteria; phylum Actinomycetota; class Actinomycetes; order Streptomycetales; family Streptomycetaceae; genus Streptomyces; species Streptomyces rhizosphaerihabitans. The sequence goes on from NZ_JAODTZ010000024.1 coordinate 10,197, forward strand.
CACCGACGCCTCCTGGAGGACGACGGACGCGGAGCCCCCGGGCGACTGGCGCGGGGACGGCTTCGACGACAGCGGCTGGTCGGCGGCGAAGCCGGCCGCCGCATGGGGGTCGGGCCCCTGGGGCAGGGTCGTCCCGGCGTCGTTCGCCGCCAACCAGCTGCGGCACGAGTTCACGCTTCCCCGCAAGAAGGTGGCCCGCGCCCGCCTGTACGCCACGGCTCTCGGCCTGTACGAGGCGCACCTCAACGGCCGCCGGGTGGGCCGCGACCAGCTCGCCCCCGGCTGGACCGACTACCGCGAACGCGTCCAGTACCAGACGTACGACGTCACCTCGCTGCTGCGGCCCGGCGCCAACGCCATCGGCGCCTATGTGGCGCCGGGCTGGTACGCGGGCAACGTCGGCATGTTCGGGCCCCACCAGTACGGTGAACGCCCCGCGCTGCTGGCGCAGTTGGACATCGACTACGCCGACGGGACGAGCGAACGCGTCACCTCGGGCACGGACTGGCTGGCCGCGGCCGGGCCGATCGTCGCCGCCGACCTGCTGGGCGGCGAGACGTACGACGCGCGCATGGAGACCCCCGGCTGGACCTCACCCGGTTTCGACGACCGGACCTGGCTCGCGGTGCGTGCCGCGGGCGATGGAGCGCCCCCTCAGATCGTCGCGCAGGTCGACGGCCCGGTGCGCGTGGCGGGTGAAAGGCCGGCCGAGAAGGTGACCGAACCCGCGCCGGGCGTCTTCGTCTTCGACCTGGGCCAGAACATGGTCGGCTCGGTGCGGCTGCGCGTCTCGGGCGACGCCGGGACGACCGTGCGGCTGCGTCACGCCGAGGTCCTCAACCCGGACGGCACCCTCTACACCGCGAATCTGCGCTCGGCCGCGGCGACCGACACGTACACCCTCAGGGGTGGCGATGAGGAGACGTACGAACCGCGCTTCACCTTCCACGGATTCCGCTACGTCGAACTCACCGGGTTCCCCGGCACTCCCTCCGCGCGGGCCGTGACCGGCCGCGTCATGCATACGTCGGCGCCCTTCACCCTTGAGTTCGAGACCGACGTCCCGATGCTCAACCAGCTGCACAGCAACATCACTTGGGGGCAGCGCGGCAACTTCCTCTCCGTCCCGACGGACACCCCCGCGCGCGACGAGCGGCTGGGCTGGACCGGCGACATCAACGTCTTCGCGCCCACGGCCGCCTACACGATGGAGTCGGCCCGCTTCCTCGCCAAGTGGCTCGTGGACCTGCGTGACGGACAGACCGCTGAGGGCGCTTTCACGGACGTGGCGCCCATGGTCGGGACGGTCGGCAACGGCGTCGCCGGCTGGGGCGACGCGGGGGTCACGGTCCCCTGGTCGCTGTACCAGGCCTACGGGGACCGGCAGGTCCTGGCCGATGCCTGGTCGTCCGTCCAGGCCTGGCTGGCCTATCTGGAGCGCCACAGCGACGGTCTGCTGCGGCCTGCGGGCGGATACGGGGACTGGCTGAACGTCTCGGACGAGACACCGAAGGACGTCGTCGCCACCGCGTACTTCGCGCACAGCGCCGACCTCGCGGCCCGGATGGCCACGGCGCTCGGCAAGGATCCCGCCCCCTACGCCGGTCTCTTCGAACGCATCCGAGAGGCGTTCCGGGACGCCTATGTCGGCGCCGACGGGAAAGTGAAGGGCGACACACAGACGGCGTACGTTCTGGCCCTGTCGATGAACCTGCTGCCGGACGCCCTGCGCACGGCGGCGGCCGGCCGTCTCGTCGACCTGATCCGCGCGAAGGACTGGCACCTGTCGACGGGCTTCCTCGGCACGCCCCGGCTGCTGCCCGTCCTCACCGACACCGGGCACACCGACGTCGCCTACCGGCTGCTCCAGCAGCGCTCCTTCCCGAGCTGGGGCTACCAGATCGACAAGGGCTCCACCACGATGTGGGAACGCTGGGACTCCATCCGGCCCGACGGCAGCTTCCAGACCCCGGACATGAACTCCTTCAACCACTACGCGTACGGCTCGGTGGGCGAGTGGATGTACGCCAACATCGCCGGCATCTCGCCGGGCCGGCCCGGTTACCGGGAGATCGTCGTGCGTCCCAGGCCGGGCGGCGACGTCACCTCCGCGCGCGCCACGTTCACCTCCGTGTACGGACCGGTCTCCACGCAGTGGCACCTGCGCTCCGGCGGCTTCGACCTCAGCTGCGCCGTGCCCGCCAACACCACGGCCGAAGTGTGGATCCCCGCGACCGGACCGGACGCGGTCTCCCACACCCGCGCGACCTTCCTGCGTACGGAGGACGGCTGCGCGGTGTACCGGGTCGGCTCCGGCAGCCACCGGTTCACCGCCTGACCGAAGGCCCGAAGGGGAACCAGGACCGAATGTCCCGAAGGGAACATGAGCGGACGCCCGCCGGTGTACGGCGGGCGTCCGCGTGGTCGCCCCGGCCTCCATCTGTGCGGCTACGGCGCCGGCCGGTGCCTACGGCGCCGCGTCCACCGTGACCGGGATCTCCGCCGCGCCCTCCCGTCCGGTCCTGAACTGCGTCCGGTACAGCTCCGCGTAGCGCCCGTCCGCCGCCAGCAGATCCTCATGGGTGCCCCGCTCGACGATCCGGCCCGCCTCGACGACGAGGATCAGGTCGGCGGCCCGAACGGTCGACAGCCGGTGCGCGATCACGACGGCGGTGCGGCCCTCCAGCGCCTCGGTGAGCGCCTCCTGGACGGCCGCCTCCGAGGTGTTGTCGAGGTGGGCGGTGGCCTCGTCGAGGATGACGACCCGCTGGCGGGCGAGCAGCAGCCGGGCGATGGTCATGCGCTGGCGCTCGCCGCCGGAGAGCCGGTAGCCGCGCTCGCCGACCACGGTGTCGAGGCCGTCGGGCAGGGAGAGTACGAGCGCGTCGAGGCGGGCGCGGCGCAGCACGTCCCACAGTTCGTCCTCGGTCGCGCCGGGCCGGGCGAGGAGCAGGTTCTCGCGGACCGATTCATGGAAGAGGTGCCCGTCCTGCGTGACCATGCCGAGGGTCGCGCGCATCGAGTCGGCGCTGAGCTCGCGGACATCGACCCCGCCGATGCGCACCGCGCCCCCGTCGGTGTCGTACAGGCGCGGCAGCAGTTGGGCGATGGTCGACTTGCCGGCGCCGGAGGAGCCGACGAGCGCGACGGTCTGGCCGGGTTCGGCGCGGAAGGAGATGCCGTGCAGGACCTCGGCGCCGCCCCGGGTGTCGAGGGCGGCGACCTCCTCCAGGGAGGCGAGGGAGACCTTGTCGGCGGAGGGGTAGGCGAAGCGGACGTCGTCGAACTCGACGGCGGCGGGCCCGTCCGGGACCGAGCGGGCGTCCGGCTTCTCCTCGATGAGCGGCTTCAGGTCGAGCACCTCGAAGACGCGCTCGAAGCTGACCAGGGCGCTCATCACCTCGACACGCGCCCCGGCGAGCGAGGTGAGCGGCGCGTACAGGCGGGTGAGCAGCAGCGCCAGTGAGACGACGGCGCCCGGTTGCAGCGTGCCCTCCAGTGCGAACCAGCCGCCGAGCCCGTAGACGAGGGCGAGCGCCAGGGCCGAAACCAGAGTCAGGGCGGTGATGAAGGCGGACTGCGCCATCGCCGTACGCACCCCGATGTCCCGCACCCGCGACGCGCGCGCCGCGAACTCGGCGGACTCCTGCCCGGGCCGCCCGAAGAGCTTCACGAGGGTGGCGCCGGGCGCGGAGAACCGCTCGGTCATCCGGGTGCCCATGGAGGCGTTGAGGTCGGCCGCCTCGCGCTGGAGCTTGGCCATCCGGCTGCCCATCCGCCGGGCAGGGAGCACGAACACCGGGAGCAGGGCCAGCGCGAGCAGGGTGATCTGCCAGGACAGGGTGAGCATCACGACCAGGGTGAGCAGCAGCGTCACGACGTTGCTGACCACTCCGGACAGGGTGTTGCTGAAGGCGCGCTGGGCGCCGATGACGTCGTTGTTGAGTCGGCTGACGAGCGCGCCCGTACGTGTACGTGTGAAGAACGCGACCGGCATGCGCTGCACATGATCGAAGACAGCCGTCCGCAGATCGAGGATGAGTCCCTCGCCGAGCGTCGACGAAAGCCAGCGGCCGAGTATCCCCAGCGCCGCCTCGGCGAGCGCGATGACGGCGATGAGCACGGCAAGACGGATGACGGTGCTCTCGTTCCCGTGGGTCACGATGGCGTCCACGACGCGCCCCGCGAGCACCGGCGTCGCGACGGCCAGCAGCGCGGTCAGCACACTGAGGAGGACGAACTGCGCGATACGACGGCGGTGCGGGCGGGCGAAGGCGGCGATGCGGCGAAGCGTCGCAGGGTCGAAGGGACGACGCTCCTGTTGGGCGTTCATGACACTGTGGAGCTGTGTCCAGGCTGTGGTCTCCATGCTCATGAGAGAGACAGTAGGACCTCAAGCTTTGTTGAGGTCAACAGATCCGGGCGGGAGCACCCCCGCGGGCGGTCCCTCGTCACCACCGGGGGCACCACCGCGGTCGACATCGAGGTGAACACCGGGGTCAACACCGCGCCCCCGGGCGCCACCCCTCCCGCGGCTTGCCCGGCGTGTCAGCCGCCGTCTCCGCGCCCGCAACCTCACGTTGGTGCGGTGTGGAAAACCTCTCCCGATGTGACAGCCGTACGACTTCCCCGGCCCCCCCGCCGCCTCGCCCTACGGCCTGCCGCCCGGCCGGTCCTGTGTCTCCTCCCGCTCGCGCTGGTCCTGGTGGTCGCCGTGCGCCACCGGTCCGTGCTCATCGAGGGCTTCGGCCATCTGAAGTCGGCCGAGTGGCCCTGGCTCGTGGCCGCGGCCACCGCTACCTGCCTGACCTGGGTCGCCGCGGCCGTGACCCGCCAGGGCGCGGTCGTGCAACGGCTGCCGGCGCGCCGGCTGCTCGCCACGCAGTTCGCCGCGGGCGCGGCGAACCATCTGCTGCCGACGGGGCTCGGCGCCGGAGCGGTCAACCTGCGGTTCATGACGGTGTGCGGAGTGCCGCTGGCCCGCTCGTCGGCCGCGCTCGCGCTGTATCTGCTCGCCGAGTCGGTCGCCCGGCTGACCCTGCTCTCCGGCCTGCTGATCGCGTTCCCCGGAGCACTCCAGCTCGGCGGTCTGCTTCCGGAAGGGGCGGTGGGACCGCTGCTGCTGCTCGGCATCGGCGCGGTCCTGTGCGCCGCGGTGGCCGTGCTCGCTCTCGTACGACGGCTGCGCGCGGCCGTCTTCTCCTTCCTGCGCACCGCGTTCGGCGAGGCCCGCTCGGTGCACACCCGTCCGTCCCGGGCCCTGGCCCTGTGGGGCGGCTCGCTCGCCTTCCCGCTGCTCCAGGCGGCCGGACTGGCCGCGGTGGGGCGGGCACTGGGTCTCCCGGTGTCGCCCACGCACATGATGATCGCCTATCTGGCGGCGACGGTCGCGGTCGCGATGGTGCCGACGCCCGGCGGACTCGGTTCGGTGGAGGCGGCGCTGATCGTGGCGCTGGTCGCCGCGGGCGGCCCGGTGGCCGTGGCGACCGCGGTGGTACTTGCGTACCGGATCATCACGGTCTGGCTACCGCTCCTCCCGGGGGCGCTGACGCTGGGCGCGCTGGTCCGCTGGAAGGTGATCTGAGCCGAGGGTGATCCCAGCGGCCGTCCGAGCCGCCGCCCGGCCGTTCCCGGGCCTGCGGGCTGCTCGCCCCCGGGATCCGGGTGTCCGAGGCCGAGCCCATCGGCTCCCGGTCGCACGGTCTGCTCAGTCCGGGACCCGGACGTCAGAGGCTGGGCCCATCGGCTCCGGGCCGCGCGGCGGGTCAGCCCCGGGACCCGGAGGCAGGGGGCCAAGCCCTTCCGCCCCAGGCCGTGCGTTCCGTCGCATGCTGTGATACCGAGGAGTAACCACGGCGTGCGGTGTGGCGCGCCGGCCGGAGAAAGGGACAGCGCGATGCCGGTCCGGATCGAACGTCAGGGTCACGTCACCACCGTCGTCCTCTCCAGGCCCACGGCCCGCAACGCGGTGGACGGGCCGACCGCCGCCGAACTCGCGGACGCCTTCCGGAAGTTCGAGGCCGACGAGACGGCGCGCGTCGCCGTGCTCTGGGGCGAGGGCGGCACCTTCTGCGCGGGTGCGGACCTCAAGGCCATCGGCACCGAGCGCGGCAACGAGGTCACCGAGGACGGTGACGGCCCGATGGGTCCCACCCGGCTGCGCCTGACCAAGCCGGTGATCGCGGCGGTCGCGGGACACGCCGTGGCCGGTGGCCTGGAGCTGGCGCTCTGGTGCGATCTGCGGGTCGCCGAGGAGGACGCCGTCTTCGGGGTGTTCTGCCGCCGGTGGGGGGTGCCGCTGATCGACGGGGGCACGGTACGGCTCCCCCGGCTCATCGGGACGAGCCGCGCGATGGACATGATCCTCACTGGTCGTCCGGTCACCGCCGCGGAGGCGTACGGAATGGGGCTCGCGAACCGTGTCGTCCCGGTGGGCCGGGCCCGCGCCGAGGCCGAGCGGCTGGCCGCCGAGATCGCCGACTTCCCGCAGTCCTGTCTGCGCAGCGACCGTGCCTCGGTCCTCGACCAGGAGGGCCTGATCGAGAAGGAGGCCATGCGCGCCGAACTCCGTTACGGCATGGGCGTGCTGGACGAGAGCATGGAGGGCGCGGCCCGCTTCGCCTCCGGCGCGGGGCGGCACGGTTCGTTCGGCGGGCTCTGACACCGGGCCGCTGCCGGCAAGGGCGTGGCGGTGACGCCGGAACCCACGCGATGGCCACCCGCACCTGCACCCCGTCGGCAACGGCAGTTGGCCCGGGCAGGCCGTCAAGAGGGGCCGCACGCAAGGTTGGTGATGGAGGGGCACGCGGATGCGGCAGGATGAGCGGTCCCCCGGACGATGACGAACAAACGTCCGGGCATGATCGTGCGTTCCCGGATTCGAGCAGGTGGCAAGTGACGACACAGCACATTCGGCCCGCGGGCCCTCACCCCGGTCCCGGCTTCCGAGGAGGTCATCGATGAAGCGCTCCGTCACCGTGGACGACCTGATGATCGCCGGAATAGCCGTGGCAGCCGGGCTGCTGGCGGCGTTCCTGCTGCGGATGCTGCTGCGCTGGCTGGGCAAGCACGCCGAGCGCACCCGCTGGAGCGGCGACGACATCATGGTGGACGCGCTGCGCACCGTGGTGCCGTGGTCGGCCGTCGCCGGGGGCATCGCCGCGGCGGCCGCGGTGCTTCCGCTGACCGCACCGATCGGCCGTACCGTCAACCGGTCACTGACCGTTCTGCTCATCCTGGTCACGACGGTCACCGCGGCCCGGCTGATCACCGGCCTGGTGCGGTCGGTGACCCAGTCCCGTTCGGGCGTCGCCGGTTCGGCGACCATCTTCGTCAACATCACCCGCGTCGTGGTGCTGGCGATCGGCTTCCTGATCGTCCTGCAGACCCTCGGGATCTCGATCGCGCCCCTGCTGACGGCCTTGGGTGTGGGCGGTCTGGCCGTCGCCCTCGCCCTCCAGGACACCCTCGCCAACCTCTTCGCGGGCGTGCACATCCTCGCGTCGAAGACGATCCAGCCGGGCGACTACATCCAGCTGAGCAGCGGCGAGGAGGGCTACGTCGTCGACATCAACTGGCGCAACACCACCGTCCGTCAGCTGTCCAACAACCTGGTCATCATCCCCAACGCCCAGCTCTCGGGCACCAACATGACCAACTTCACCCGGCCCGAGCAGCGGATGACGCTCACCGTGCAGGTCGGCGTCGGCTACGACAGCGACCTGGACCACGTCGAGCGGGTCACCAACGAGGTCGTCGCCCAGGTGATGACCGGGATCGACGGCGCCGTCCCGGAACACGAACCCGCGGTGCGTTTCCACACCTTCGGCGACTCCCGCATCGGTCTCACCGTGATCCTCGGCGTGGGCGAGTTCAGCGACCAGTACCGGATCAAGCACGAGTTCATCAAGCGCCTGCACAAGCGCTACCGGGACGAGGGCATCCGGATCCCGTCGCCCGCCCGGACGGTCGCGCTCCAGCCCGGCGGCGCGGGGTTCCTGGAGACCGCCGTACCCCATCAGCGTGAGGCCGCGAAGCGGCCCTGAGGACGGGCCCCGAGAGCGGGTCCTGAGAACGGGGCCTGAGAACGGGCGGGGGGCCGGGCGGAACACTCCGCCCGGCCCCCCGCCGGTCACCCCCGCCGGATTGCCCCGCCGGTCGCCGGTGCGATCAGAGCGTGGCGGTCGAGTCCGGGTAGTGGCCGGGCACGCGGTTGCGCGGTGCGACCAGGCTCGACACCACCGGGGTGACCGTCCAGTCCGGGTGGTTGGGCATGCGCGGGGTCTTCGTCCCGTACAGCCAGTCGTTCAGGAAGCCGGACTGGTCCTGCCCCGAGATCTCGGAGGCGACCGCGATGTAGTCGGCGGTGGTCGCCGCGGAGTTGCGGTAGCGCTCCAGGAAGGTGCGCTCGATGCGGTTGAAGGCGTCCTCGCCCAGGGCCTCGCGCAGCGCGTAGAGGACCAGGACACCGCCCAGGTAGCGCTGGTTGTCGAAGAGGTTGGCCTCGTTCGGCGCGGCGACGGGCCCGGAGTCGTTGCGCCACTGGTCGCCCCTGGCGTACGTGTCCTTCATCCGGGCTTCCATGGTCGTCATGCCGAGCGAGTCGGCCCAGCCGCGCTCGTAGCGGTACAGCAGCCCGTAGAAGTCCGCGTGGCCCTCGTTGAGCCACAGATCGGCCCAGTTGGCCGGGCTGACGCTGTTGCCGAACCAGGAGTGGACCAGCTCGTGCATCATGTGCGAGCCGATCTTCTTCTCCTCCTGGAGCAGGAAGTTCGGCTTGTAGAGCGTCAGGGTCTGGGTCTCCAGGCCCGTGAAGTCGAAGGCGTTCCCGTCGTCCGAGTTGCAGGGCAGCAGCCCGTACGTCTCGAACGGGTAGGCACCGAGGCGCTGCTCCAGCCAGTCGAGAAGGCCGGGGGTGAGCGCGAGCGCCGGCTCCAGCGCGGCGGCGCGCGCCGCCGGGACGACGTCACGCAGCCCCAGCCCGTTCGGCCCCTGCCGCTCCTTGACGACGTAGTCGCCGACCGTGATCTGCACCAGCTCGGTGGCCATCGGGGAACCCGAGCGGTACGTGTACGCGGTCCGGTCGCCGTCCAGGCTCTCCGTGCAGACCAGCGTGCCGTTCGCGACACCGCGCAACGCGCTCGGCACGGTGATGCGGAAGCTGAAGTCCGCCTTGTCCACCGGGTGGTCGTTGCACGGGAAGACCGTGTGCGCGGAATTCGGCTGAGGACATATCGCGAAGCCGTCGGGGGTGGGAACCCAGGCGGTGTGCGCGAGGGCCTTGGCCGGGTCGGCGCCGTACTCGACACAGACCGCGACGGCGCGGGACTTCGGCAGGGTCCGCACCGGGGTGACCCGCAGCTTCTCGTCCGCCTGCTCGAAGCCGGCCACGACACCGCCGACCCGCACCGCGCGCACGTCCAGGCCGAGCGCGTCGAGCGAGAAGCGGGAGAGGTCCTGGGTCGCCCTGATCATCAGGGTCGCCTTGGCGTCGACCAGCCGGGTCGTGGCGTCGTACGCGAAGTCGAGGTGGTAGGCCTCGACGCGGTAGCCGTCGTTGCCGAGGGCCGGGAAGACGGAATCACCGAGGGTCTCCGCGCCCGGGGTCCCCTCGTCCGGCCTTAAGGCCAGGGGCCGCGCCGAGGCCGTGGGTGCGGCGACGAGCGCGGCGGCCGTGCCGAGCAGCGCGGCCGCGGGGGCCGTCACTCTGGTGCGATATCTCATGGTTCGCTTTCGTTCGGGCGACGGGAAGCCAGGAGGCCCGCCGCAAGATCAAGTGGGTGATCACCTGGAATACGCACGGGCGGGGCACGCGGTTGCCTCGATTCGGCGATCCCGCGTTCACTCCGGCCCGCGTTTTCACTTCCGCCCGGCCCGGCGCCCTGCGGGCGGTGTCCGCTCGGGCCCGCCCCGCCCGACGCGGAAGGCGGTTTGCCGCGCCCCCGGCCCGACCCGGGACGGACCGCTGTCGAGCCGGGGCCGCTCACGAGATATCTTGATGTCGAGCAATGTTGCAGACGTGGAGCGGAGCACCCGGTGACTGACTCGACCATCATTTACACGCACACTGACGAGGCCCCGGCCCTGGCGACGTATTCGTTCCTGCCGGTGGTCCAGGCGTACGCCTCGCAGGCGGGTGTCACTGTGGAGACCCGTGACATCTCGCTGGCCGGGCGCATCATCGCCCTCTTCCCGGAGTTCCTCCAGGAGGACCAGCGCATCGCGGACGCCCTGTCCGAGCTCGGAGAGCTGGCCAAGACGCCCGGCGCGAACATCATCAAGCTGCCGAACGTCTCGGCCTCGATCCCCCAGCTGAAGGCGGCGGTCGCCGAGCTGCAGGCGCAGGGCTACGCGCTGCCGGACTACCCGGACGACCCGAAGTCGGACGAGGAGCGCGACATCCGCGCCCGTTACGACAAGGTCAAGGGCAGCGCCGTGAACCCGGTGCTGCGCGAGGGCAACTCCGACCGCCGCGCCCCCGCGTCGGTCAAGAACTACGCCAAGACCCACCCGCACCGCATGGGCAAGTGGACGTCCGACTCGAAGACGAACGTCGCCACCATGGGCGTCGACGACTTCCGGTCCACCGAGAAGTCCGCGGTGATCTCCGAGGCCGGCGCGCTGCGGATCGAGCTGGTCGGCGACGACGGCTCCACCACCGTGCTGCGCGAGTCCGTACCCGTCCTCGCGGACGAGGTCGTGGACGCGTCCGTCCTGCACGTCGCTCCGCTGCGCGAGTTCCTCACCGAGCAGATCGCCCGTGCCAAGGCCGAGGACGTGCTGTTCTCGGTGCACCTCAAGGCCACGATGATGAAGGTCTCCGACCCGATCGTCTTCGGTCACGTGGTGCGCGCCTTCTTCCCGAAGACGTTCGCGGCGCACGGCGCGACGCTCGCCGCCGCCGGTCTGACCCCGAACGACGGTCTCGGCGGCATCTACAAGGGCCTGGAGGCCCTGCCCGAGGGTGCCGAGATCAAGGCGTCCTTCGACGCCGAGCTCGCCGAGGGCCCGGCCCTCGCGATGGTCGACTCCGACAAGGGCATCACCAACCTGCACGTGCCGTCCGACGTCATCGTCGACGCCTCGATGCCGGCCATGATCCGCACCTCCGGCCACATGTGGGGCCCGGACGGCCAGGAGGCCGACACCCTCGCGGTCCTGCCGGACAGCAGCTACTCCGGCGTGTACCAGGTCGTCCTCGACGACTGCCGCGCCAACGGCGCCTTCGACCCGTCGACGATGGGCACCGTCCCGAACGTCGGTCTGATGGCGCAGAAGGCCGAGGAGTACGGCAGCCACGACAAGACCTTCGAGATCGCGACCACCGGCACGGTCCGCCTGGTCGACCAGGCCGGCAACGTCGTCCTGGAGCAGTCCGTCTCCGCCGGCGACATCTTCCGCGCCTGCCAGACCAAGGACGCGCCGATCCGGGACTGGGTGAAGCTGGCCGTCACCCGCGCCCGCGCCACCGGCGAGCCGACCGTGTTCTGGCTGGACGAGGAGCGCGCGCACGACGCCGTGCTCATCGAGAAGATCAAGCGGTACCTGCCGGAGCACGACACCGAGGGCCTGGACATCCGCGTCCTGTCCCCGGTCGAGGCGACCAAGCTGTCCGTGGAGCGCATCCGCCGCGGCGAGAACACCATCTCGGTCACCGGCAACGTGCTGCGCGACTACCTGACCGACCTGTTCCCGATCCTGGAGCTGGGCACCAGCGCCAAGATGCTGTCGATCGTCCCGCTGATGGCGGGCGGCGGCCTCTTCGAGACCGGCGCCGGCGGCTCCGCCCCGAAGCACGTGCAGCAGCTGGTCAAGGAGAACTACCTGCGCTGGGACAGCCTCGGTGAGTTCCTCGCGCTGGCCTCCAGCTTCGAGCACCTCGCGACCACCACGGGCAACGCGCGTGCCCAGGTGCTCGCCGACACCCTCGACCGCGCGACGGCGACCTTCCTCAACGAGGACAAGTCGCCGACCCGTCGCGTCGGCGGCATCGACAACCGCGGCAGCCACTTCTTCCTGTCCCTGTACTGGGCCAACGAGCTGGCGCGGCAGACCGACGACGCGGACCTCGCCAAGGCGTTCGCCCAGCTCGCCGAGACGCTCACCGCGCAGGAGCGGACGATCGTCGACGAGCTGAACGCGGTCCAGGGCGACCCGGCCGACATCGGCGGCTACTACCAGCCCGACCCGGCCAAGGCCGCGACGGTCATGCGTCCGTCCGCCACCTGGAACGAGGCGCTGGCGATCCTCGCCTGACCCACGCATCACCCACGCACCACCCCCGCGGACACAGTTCTCCGCGCACGCCGCCCCGGCCGGATCCTCCGGCCGGGGCGGCGTCGTCGTGAGGGCCTCCCGGCGCGTCACGGTGACAGCTGCGGCCCACCTGGGGGATCACCGGTGGCGGGCCGGAACACCCGTTCATAACTTCGGCCTATGACCAAACAACAGATGGCCTACCTCGCGTGCACCGCGGTGGTCGTGGCCTCGGGCGTGGGCGCAGCCCTGCCGACCGACCACCCGTCAGTGCACCTGGTACGCCCGGGTGAATCCATCCAGAAGGCCGTGAACTCGGCGCGGGCGGGCGACACCGTGGTCGTCGCCCCCGGCACTTATCACGAGAGCGTCACCATCACGGTGGCGAACCTGACCCTGCGGGGCGCGAGCGCCCGTGCCACCGTCATCGTGCCGGGTACGGCCACCACCGACGCGTGCGCCAAGGCGGGCAACGGCATTTGTGTGACCGGGACGGACAAGAGTCCCGTCCGCGGCGTCACCGTCGCCTCACTGACCCTCAGGGGCTTCTCCAAACAGGGTCTGTGGGCGTCGGGGACCGACGGGCTGACGGTCCGCGGGGTGACCGCAGAGAAGAACGGCCAGTGGGGCCTCGCCGAGGAGCGGTCCGTTCGCACGAAGTTCGTCCGCAACGTCGCGAAGGACAACGGCGACGCCGGTGTGTTCCTTTCCAACACGGTCGCCACCGAGGAGGGAGCCCGCGACACCCAGGGAACGGTGGTCGCCCACAACCAATTGAGCGGCAACCGGATCGGCATCACGGTGCGGCGGCTGCGGAACCTGACCGTCGCCCGCAACGAGGCCACCGGCAACTGCACCGCGGTGTTCATCGTGGGTGACGAGAACAAGCCCCGGGTCGGGGACCTGTCCGTGCGCCGGAACTACATCCACGCCAACAACAAGTCCTGCCCCAAGACCGCCCGCCTGCCTGCCCTCCAGGGCTCGGGGATCGTCCTCACCGGTGCGGAGGACGTGCGCGTGACGCACAACAGGGTCGAGGACAACGTGGGCACGTCCCCGCTGTCGGGCGGCATCGTGCTGTTCAAGAGCTTCGTGGGCGCGCTCAGCGAGCGCAACGTGGTGCGCGACAACGTGGTCCTGCGCAACGGCCCGTCCGATCTCGCCAACCGCGACACCGGCAAGGGCAACACGTTCCCGGGCAACACCTGCAAGGTCTCCGAGCCCGCCGGCATGTGCTGAGGTCCCGGCCCGCCCACAGACCCGGGTCCGCGCCCCCGTACAACCCGGTCCTCCCCCCGTACAGCGCGGTCCTCTCCCGTACAGCCCGGTCCGTCCCCCATTCGGACCGGTCCGGGCTGTACGGCACGACTTCAGAAACGAGGCATTGAATGACGACTGTCGATCAGAGTCCCCCGCCGTCCATGCGGCTGAGGGAACTCGTCTTCGGGGCGGCCTGCGCCGCCGCCGTGAGGGCCGCGGCCCGCCTGGGTGTGGCGGACGCCCTGGACGACACGCCCATGAGCGCCGACGACCTGGCGGCGGCGGTGAAGACCCAGCCGAAGACCCTGCGCCGGCTGCTGCGCGCCCTGTCCAGCCAGGGTGTCTTCGTGGAGCGCCCCGACGGCACGTTCGCGCACACGGAGATGTCCCGGCTGCTGCGCGAGGACGACCCGCACAGCCTGCGGTACATCGCCCTGTGGTGCACCGAGCCCTGGACGTGGAACGTCTGGCCGAAGCTCGACGAGGCGGTCCGCTCCGGCCGCAACGTCTTCGAGGACGTGTACGACAAGGAGTTCTTCGAGTACCTCAACGAAGACGCCCCCGAGTCCGCGCACGTCTTCAACCGGGCCATGACGACGTCCAGTTCGCAGTCGGCGCGGGACGTCGCGGACCTGCTCGACCTGCGGGGCGTGAAGACGGTCGCCGACATCGGTGGCGGTCAGGGACAGGTCGTGGCCAGTCTTCTGGAGAAGCACCCCGGCATGCACGGCACGCTGCTCGACCTGCCGGGCGTGGTGGAGAACGCCGATCCGCGGCTGCGGAGCGGCGGGGCGCTGGCCGACCGGGTACGGATCGTGGCCGGGGACTGCCGTGAGGACATCCCGGTCCAGGCGGACGTGTACATCATCAAGAACATCCTGGAGTGGGACGACGAGAGCACCCGCAGGGCGCTCGCGAACGTCCGCAAGGCCGCACGGCCCGGTGCCCGGGTCGTCGTCATCGAGAACCTCGTGGACGACACCCCGTCGATGAGGTTCACGACGGCCATGGACCTGCTGCTGCTCCTCAACGTCGGCGGTGCCAAGCACACCCGGCAGAGCATGGTCGACCGGCTCACGGCCGCGGGCCTGGTCATCGGCGAGATCCGCTCGGTGAACGCCTATCTGCACGCCTTCGAGTGCACCGTCCCCGGCTGATCGGGAGGCGTCCGGACACAACCCGAGGCCGCCGGCTCCGCGACGAAGCGGAGCCGGCGGCCTCGGGTTGTGTCCGGACGGCCGCTCAGCCGGCGGCGTCCCGCTCCCAGCGGTAGAAGCAGTGCGCCATGGCGTCCTTGGGGCTCCGCCATGTCTGCGGGTCGTACGCGCTGACGTACGCCGACAGTTCCTCGCTGACGCTCCGGAACTCGGGGTGTCCGGCGATCTTCGCGATGGCCGGTGCCGGGTCCCGCTCGGATTCGATGAGGTGCAGATACACGTCACCGAACTGGAAGAGACTGCGCCGGTCGACCCCGATGAGGTGCGGGAGTTCACCCCGGTCGGAGGCGGCGAACACGTCGGAGATCGCCGGCGCCGAGTCGGGCGCCATGCGGGCGACGATCAGGGCGTGGTGCATCGGATGTCCTTCCTGTGCCGGTGGCGGTGGTCAGCGGGGCATGGCGGCGGGGCTGCGGCGTTCCCGGGCGGCCTGCTCGATCCGGTCGCGGATGAGGGCCATCTGCGTGACGGAGTTGCGGTTGATGTTGTCCGTCATCCAGGCGTCGTCGACCGGGGCGTCGGGCTTCATCGCGAAGTCCTGCACCCAGCGCATGTGGGTGCCGACCGGTGTCTCCTCGTACTCCCACCGGATGTTCATGTGCGCGAACGGTCCCGTCTCGACACGGCGCGCCCGGACGGTCCGCCCCGCCCGGTCGACGGTTCTCTGGGAGACCCAGCTCCACACCTTGCCGTTCTCGTCCGGGTGCATGGTGAGGCGGAAGGTCGTCGTGTCGCCGTCCCGGGAGAGGACTTCGAGGGACTCGTACTCGCTGAAGAGCCGCGGCCAGTTCTCGATGTCGTTGGTGATGTCCCACACGAGGTCGAGCGGGGCGTCGATGACGATGCTGTTCTCGGTGTGTCCAGCCACTTCAGGCTCCAGCCTTGAGGGTGTCGTTGACGAGATCGAGGAACTCACGGGGCGTCTTGCAGCGCTCCGCGTCGGGCGGCAGTGGCCGGCTGTACCGGTTCTCCAGTTCGCCGACGATGCCGAGCAGGGCGAGCGAGTCGAGTCCGAGGGTGCCGAACGGCGCGTCCAGGGACTGGGCGAGTTCCTTGGGGTCGACGGTTATCCCGGCCGCCTTCTTCATCAGCGCGGCCAGTTCGTCGACGGTGACTTCGGTGGTGATCATGCGGGTGTTCTCCTCACGTGCGGCCCGGACTACCGGGCGAGGTCGCCGCCGCGGCGCACGACCAGGGCCGCGTTGGAACCCATGAGCCCCCTGCTGAGGATCAGGGCCGTGCGCAGTTCGGCGGGGCGGGCGTTCGACGTCACGACATCGAGGTCGTGGCAGATGTCGAACACGTTGGGGGTGGGGGGGATCTGGCCGTGCTCCATCGCGAGCACCGCGGCCGCGGTGTCCAGCAGGGGTGCCCCGCAGTAGGCCCGTCCGATTCCCGTCTTGGGTGCCGTGACGGGTACCCGGGTTCCGTGCGCCCCGAGGGCGTCGGCGATGGCCAGGGCCTCGGCGCGGTCCGCCGCCGGGACGCCCAGGGCGTCGGCGAAGACGACGTCGATCTCCTCCGGGGCGCAGTCCGCCTCGGCGAGGGCGCCCCGGATCGCGTGCGCGAGCCCCTCCCGGGACCGCTCCCACTGCGAGGCGCCGGTGAAGGTGGCCGCGTGTCCGGCCACGACGGCCCGGACGGCCGCGCCCCGGTCGCGCGCACGCCGCTCGTCCTCGACGACGAGCATGGCGCCGCCTTCCGCGGGTACGAAGCCGCAGGCTCCCTTGGTGAAGGGGCGGTAGGCGCGGTCGGGGTCCTCGACGGTACTGAGCTCGGGGTAGGCGAGCTGGCAGACCATCGAGTACGGGGCCAGGGGCGCCTCCGCGGCGCCGACGACCATCGCGGCGGTGCCGCGCCGTACACCTCTGGCGGCGTGCGCGATGGCGTCCAGTCCCCCGGCCTCGTCGCTCGCGACGACTCCGCACGGCCCCTTGAAGCCGCCGCGGATGGAGATCTGGCCGGTGCTGGCGGCGTAGAACCAGGCGATGGACTGGTACGGGCCGACGAACCGGGAACCCTGGCCCCACAGTTTCTGCAGTTCCCGCTGGCCGAACTCGCCGCCGCCCGATCCGGCGGCGGTGACCACGCCGATGTCGTACGCCTCCTCGGGGTCGACCGCTCCGAGGCCCGCGTCGTCGAGGGCGAGAACGGTCGCGGCCATCGCGAAATGACTGAACCGGTCGGTCTGGACGAGGAACCGCTCCTCGATGAGGTCCGCGGCGTCGAAGGCCCGGACCTCACCGGCGACGCGCAGCGGCAGGTGCTCGCAGCCCTCGCGGGTGATCCGGTCCAGAACGCCGAGGCCTTCCCTGACGGATTTCCAGTAGGCGTCGGCGCGCAATCCGTTGGGCGCGATCACACCGATACCGGTGACTACCGCGCGCCGGGGGCGCTGAGTGCTCATCGTGTCCTCCCACCCGGCCCGGTCAGGAGCACCGCGGACTGGAATCCGCCGAACCCGCTGCCCACGGAGAGCACATTCCTGAGCTTCCGGGGGCGTGCGGTGCGCGGCACGTAGTCCAGGTCGCATTCGGGGTCGGGGGTTTCGTAGTTCGCCGTGGGGGGCACCGCCTGGTGCTTCAGGGCGAGGACGCAGGCGACGACCTCTATCGCGCCGATCGCGCCCAGCGAGTGGCCCACCATGGATTTGATGGAGCTCATGGGCGTCTTGTAGGCGTGCTCGCCCAGGGACTGCTTGACCGCGGCGGTCTCGTGCCGGTCGTTCTGCCGGGTGCCCGAGCCGTGCGCGTTGACGTAGTCGATCAGTGTGGGGTCGAGCCGGGCCTGGTCGAGCGTGCCGTCGATGGCCCGGGACATCTCCAGGCCCTCGCTGGTCAGACCGGTCATGTGATAGGCGTTGCCGTAGGTGGCGTAGCCGCCGATCTCGCAGTAGATGTGCGCGCCGCGGGCCCGGGCGTGCTCGTACTCCTCCAGGACCAGCACGGCCGCGCCCTCGCCCATGACGAAGCCGTTGCGGTTGGCGTCGAAGGGCCGGGAGGCGTGCTCGGGATCGTCGTTGTTGGGCGACGTGGCCTTGATGGCGTCGAAGCAGGCCATCGTGATCGGGGATATCGGCGAGTCGGACGCCCCGGTGATGCAGACGTCGGCCCGGCCCTCCTCGATGGTGTGGAAGGCGTATCCGACCGCGTCGAGTCCGGAGGTGCAGCCGGTGGAGACGGTCTGCACCGGTCCCTGCGCCCCGAACTGCGCGGCGACGACCGAGGCGAGCGTGCTGGGCGAGAACGCCAGGTGCAGCTGCGGATCGGCCGTGCGGTGGTCCACGTCCCACCGCCTGCCGCCTTCGCTGACCAGGACGTAGTCGTGCTCCAGGCGGGTGGTGCCGCCGACGGCGCTGCCCAGGCAGACTCCGACGCGCCAGGGGTTCTCCTGACCGACGTCGAATCCTGAGTCACGGACGGCTTCCCCGGCGGCGACCACCGCGAACTGTATGTAGCGGTCGGCGTGGCGGCTCAGTTCCGGGTCGAGTCCGTGCTCGAGCGGGTCGAAGTCGCATTCGGCGGCTATGCGCGAGCGCAGGCCCTCCGGATCGAACAGCGTGATGCCACGGGTCGCGGTGCGGCCTGCCGCGAGGAGGTCCCAGAACGCCTTCGCCCCGGTTCCGCCCGGAGCGACCACACCGATACCGGTGACGGCCACCCGCCGGGTCACTGTATGGCCCCACTTCGCTCGGACTGCTGTCCGTGGTCCGGCGCGGTCAGGTCCGGGCCCCCGATGACGACCTCTTGGCCGGGCGCGGCGTCGGTGTCTTCCGTGTCGACGTGGCCGAGGCTCGGACGCGGGGCGAGCGGGCCCAGGTGGAAGACCATGCGGGCCTCCTCGTCGCCGACGTTGCGGAAGCGGTGCCGCATGTCGATCGGGATCAACAGGCCCTGGTCGGGCCGGAGCGCGAACGCCTCACCGTCCAGGTCCACTTCGAGGGCACCGCTGACCACGTACACGAACTCCTCGGAGTACGGGTGGTAGTGCTCTCCGATGCGCTCTCCGGGCTGGATGATGGCCAGGCCCATGAAGCCGCTGGTGGACCCCGCCGTGGCGGGCGTGAGCAGGGCCCGGATGTCTCCTCCGCGCCTGCGGTTGGGTTCCGTCTCGCTCAGGTCCACGATGCGTGGATGGTGCTTGATCATGCTTGATACCTCCGGGTGTGGCGAGGACGTCGGGTGGGACGTCCGGGGACGCGGGCTGCGGCGGTCCGTCAGGAGCCCGCCGAGCTTCGGTCGGTGATCGGCAGCATGTCGGCGTGCGACAGGAGGCGGTTGATGTTGCGTTCCGTCCCCAGGGAGCCTTCGACGCCGATCGCGGCACCGTCGAGGAGGCGCTCCAGCTCCGCGGCCTTCTTGGCGCCCTTGAGGCCGAGGGAGGCGACGGGGTCGACGTCGAGCTCGCCGACGATGTCGATGAGCCGCACCACGATGTCGTCGCGCTGGAACACGGTGCTGCTGTACACCGGGCTGTCCTTGTCGGCGGCCGCGGCCTGGTCCTGGTGGGCGAGCAGCCGGGCCAGTTCCATTCCGCAGCCTTGCCGGGCCGGGTAGTACAGCGCGTGCCGGCGCAGCTTCGCGGGTTCCTTGCGGCCGGAGACCACGTGGTGCACCGCCGGGAGCGCCGCACGGGTGAAGAAGACCCGCGCCGAGTCGGCGTCGCTCAGGTCCCGGTCCTGCTCCAGATAGGGGTTGATGGCCTCCTCGACCGCCCTCACCTCCGGCTGGCGCGATACGTGGCGCAGTGCCGCGAGGAGGTCGCCCTCCACCTCCACGGCCCGCACGACGCGGTTGCCGTGCATGAACAGCGAGGTGCGGCGCAGCCGGGTCTTGTCGTCGACCTGGGCCTGCGGCGACTGGTACCCGGCCAGGATCTCCGCGACCTTCGACTCGGATCCGGGTTTGACGGTGAAGGTGAGGGCGTGGCGCGCCACACCGTCGCCGACGCGGGCCTCGACCTGCCGGGCCGTCCTGGCCGACTCCGGGGTGAGCGGCTCGGTGGGGCTGGTCTCGCGGAGGATGCTGTAGCGCATCGACCGGGTGTCCCGGACGCAGCTGTGCATCGGCCTGACGGTTTCGACGTGCTCCTCGCTGTTCACCCAGGCGAGGAAGGGCGGGGCGCTCTCCCACTCGCTGGTGATGAGCCACTGCGAGGGGTTCTCGATCGACTGGCAGAGCTGGTCACTGAGGTGACCGGGGACCGAGGCGACCTGGTTGCGCATGAGTTCGTACGCGTCGAGGAACTGCTGCTGAGCGCCTTCGTACAGGTCGAGCAGCAGGATCACCCGAAGCCTTGAGCCGTCGAACGCCGACTGCGAGATACGTCCCGAGACTGTCATTGCGGCACACCTCTCCTCTTCGTCACGGAAGTCGGGAACGACCGCGGTGTCCGAAACGCCGGGGCCGCCATGAACTGATCGTTGACGCGAGGCGGGAACTCCGCGAGTCCCACGGGTCGGACGAGTGAACCGCGCGCCATCCGGGTGCCCCTGCCGTGCGAACCGGTCCGCAAAGGGCATGGAATCTCCATCCCCATTCCTCACTCACGCCGCCGGCGTCGCCGGCGACGCTGGAGGCAGTCAATGAACCGATTCGAAGACGCCGGAGACATCGGTCACCACACGCCCGTCCTGATCGTCGGCGGCTCTCTGGTGGGCCTGTCCACCTCGCTGTTCCTGGGACGCCTCGGAGTGCCGCACATCCTGGTCGAGCGCCACGCGGGTACCTCGATCCACCCGCGCGGACGTGGCAACAATGTGCGCACCATGGAGATCTTCCGGGTCGCCGGGGTGCAGCGGCGCATCGAGGAGGCCGCCTCGGTCCTCGCGGACAACCACGGCATCCTCCAGACGCCGACCCTGGTGGGCGACGCCGGGGAGTGGCTGTTCAAGGAGATCGACCCCGGCGGCGGCCTGGCCCGCTTCAGCCCGGGCGCGTGGTGCCTGTGCAGCCAGAACGACCTCGAGCCGGTGCTGCTGGAGAGCGCCCGGGAGCTGGGTGCGGACCTGCGGTTCTCCACGGAGCTGATGTCGTTCGAGCAGGACTCCGAAGGAGTGACGGCGAAGGTCAAGAGCCGGGAGACCGGCGAGCACACCACGATCCGCGCGGACTACCTCGTCGCGGCGGACGGTCCGCGCAGCCCCGTCCGCGACACGCTCCGCATCGGGCGGACGGGTCCGGGCGACCTGTTCCACAACGTGAGCCTCACGTTCACCTCCCGCGGCCTCGCGGACGTCGTCGGTGACCGGAGGTTCATCGTCTGCTATCTGACCGATCCGGAGGCCGACGGGGCTCTGCTGCCCGTGGACAACAAGGAGCACTGGGTCTTCCACGCGCCCTGGCACCCCGAACACGGGGAAACCCTGGAGGAGTTCACCGACGAGCGCTGCGTGGAGCACATCCGGCGGGCCATCGGTGTGCCGGATCTCGATGTGGAGATCACCGGCCGGGCGGCGTGGCACGCGGCCGAGCGGGTCGCCGAACGGTACGCGCAGGGACGGGTGTTCCTGGCCGGCGACTCGGCCCACGAGATGTCCCCCACGGGGGCGTTCGGCTCCAACACCGGTATCCAGGACGCGCACAACCTCGCCTGGAAGCTGTCCGCGGTGCTGGGCGGCTGGGCCGGCCCGGGCCTGCTGAAGTCGTACGACGCCGAGCGCCGACCGGTGGCGGAGGCGACGAGCGCACGCGCCTCGTCGCGTTCGGTCGAGCACAGCCACCCGGGGTACACCCCGGAGCCCGGAGCCGGTGGCCGGGGCGGGCAGGGAGGCCCCGGCGGCAGGAAGGGCGGGATCCTCAACGTGGCGCTCGCCTACCGCTACCCGAGGGGCGCGGTCCTCGGCGCCGATCCGGCCGCTCCGGTCGTGCCCGAGGGCGTGCGGCTGACGGGCGAACCGGGAAGCCGGGCGCCGCACCTGTGGCTGACCCGCGCCGGTGCCCGGATCTCCAGCCTCGATCTGTACGAGCGTTCCATGGTGCTGCTGAGCTCGGCGGACGGCGCCGGTGCGTGGCACGCGGCGGCGAAGGACACGGCCCGGCAGCTGTCCGTCCCGCTCGACTCGTACCGGATCGGCGGCGGACCCGAGGCGGACCTGGTCCCCGCGGGCGACACGGACTGGGCGGAGGTCCACGGTGTCTCCGCGGACGGTGCGGTGCTGGTCCGCCCCGACGGCTTCGTCGCCTGGCGGTCCGAGGGGTCGTCCAAGGACCCCCGGACGGCACTGCGGAAGGCCCTGGTCGCCCTCCTGGACCAGGCCTGACCTGCCATTTCCGGCCGGTCCCGGGACATCGCCCGGCCGCACGGCCGACCGCTGTCCCCGGAGGGACACATGAAACAGCCGGAGGCCGTATCGGAATTCCGATACGGCCTCCGGCCACGACTTCAACAGTCGGGACGACAGGATTTGAACCTGCGACCCCTTGACCCCCAGGAGTACGGGTTACCCCTTTTATCCATACATGCAACACGAAGTCGGAGTGCATGACGTGCGTTGATGTGCGCGCCGTTCAAGTGCGCGGACACCGTGCGGTCCCCAACTGGTCCCCACAGCGCAGGCGCCAAGGCGGCGACGTGGACGTCCCGGGGCCTCCGCCCGGCCGGAAGGCCGGCACATCAGGGAGCGTCGCGGCATGGGACCTTGCCGGCCTTGCGCATAAAAGAGCGTTTTGTCCCGGCAGGGTTGTTTGGTTCGAGGTTCAGGTGTCGCGCCGGCATCGATGCCCTGGCTGATCGCGGGGACGTTCGCGGAGGTCTTCACACTCTGCGCGTCCAGCACGCAGGCGGTTGGCTCGCCGTCGCGGCCTTCGGCTTCCCGGACCAGGCGACACAGAAGGCCGTTGAGTTGGTCGAAGACGCCTTCCTTCTGCCAGGCGGCGAAGTAGCCGTAGACCGTCTCCCACGGCGGGAAGTCGTGAGGCAGGTAACGCCAGGCAATGCCGGTGCGGTCGACGTAGGGGATGGCGTCCATGAGGCGGCGCAGGTCATGCTCAGGCGGGCGACCGATGTCGAGACCCTTGCCTCTGCGCTCGGCCCGCCTGGTGGTGAGCGTGGGCCCGATCAGTTCCCAGCGTGCATCGGAGAGGTCGCCGGGATACGGGCGATGTCGCGTCATGTTCCGGTAGTACCGTCGAGCAGGCCGCCTCCCCAGTGCGCAAACGAGGTCAACCGGGGGCGCGCTGGAATCAGACAGGAGCGAACGCAACGAAACGGGTCGCCGAACGACGACACGAATCCCTTGCCCGCGTCAGGCACGTCTGCCCCGAGAGCCCCATACCGACTCGGTCTGCGAATCGACGCCAAACAACCTCGGCGGAACAAAACGCTCCTTTAGGGCGAGGGGCTGCTTGTCGAGTTCCCTGGAGTCGATCAGGCGGGCGGCACAGCGCGTGAGCGGCGAGGCCCGCGGAAACACCCGGCAGCCGGTGCGCGCCGCCAGGCCGGGACCCCGCCGTACGCCCGACCTCCGCGCGTACGGCGTCCGCAAGAGGCCGTGCGACACCCGTACGACGCTCGCGAAACCCTGCACGCATCCTTCCCGGCCACTTCAAGATCGACACATGGAATTTCCTGTGTCCGCCGCCCGAAGGGAAAGTGCGCCCGGATTCGGACATGCCGCACCAGAGAAAGTTCCTCATTCACCTATTGGCGTTTCGATGATGTGCGAGGGGAGTGAACGAGACCCCACCATCAAGGAATTGATCCGAATCCCGGCACCTCTTCCGGCGTCCACGGTTGACCGAATCAATGCGCCCGCACACCGTCCCACTGGTTCAACATTGACCAGCCAGTAACAACAGGGCTACCTTTCAACGCGTTTCGAGCAGGCTCAATAGACCGATGTTCCCGGGTTTCCGCAGGTCCCGCTGGAATCCGACGCGCCGCCATCGTTGTCGTACCGCATCCCCCACCATGCAGTCTCAGCTTGATTCGGAGAATCATGACGTCTGCTGTGCGTTCCGAGGACATGATCATCGGCATCACCCCGTTCGGCGAACCCGACGCCCGGCTCGCCGCGGCGGTGTGCCGGGCCGGCGGGCTCGGCGTTCTCGACCTGGGCGACGGGGACCGAAGATCCCGTGACGCGCTGGAACGCCTGCACCGCCTGGCACCGGGCCCGTTCGGGGTGCGGATCGGCGCCCGCTGCCGGCTGGACCCCGCCGACCTCGTGCCGGGGACCGGTGACGCCGGTCGGCCGGACACGGTGGTCCTCGCGGTCGACGCGCCCTGGCAGGCCGGCCACCTGACCGCCGACCACCGTGTGCTGGTCGAGGTCACGGACCTCGACGGGGCGCGAGACGCGGTGCTCGCCGGGGCGTACGGGCTGATCGCCCGCGGCAGCGAATGCGGCGGCCGGGTCGGGGAGTTGAGCACCTTCGTCCTGCTCCAGCGGCTGCTCGCCGCGCCCGACGTGCCGCTCCCGGTCTGGGCCTGTGGCGGAATCGGCCCCCGGACGGCGGCGGCAGCGATGGCCGGCGGGGCGGCCGGGGTGGTGCTGGACAGCCAGCTCGCGCTGCTGGCCGAGTCCTCCCTGCCGGAGGCGGCCGCGGCGCAACTGCGGCCCCTGGACGGTTCGGAGACCACGGTGCTGGCGGGTCACCGGGTGCTGCTCCGGCGGGGCCCGGACGCGCCGCGCATCGCCGGGACCGACCCGGAGACGGTGGCGGCGGCACTGGGCGCACAGGATCCGCGTACCCAGTTGCTGCCGGTGGGTCAGGACGGCTTCCTCGCCGCCCGGTTCGCGCGGCGCTGGGGGGATGTGCGTCGGACGGTGCGCGCTCTGACGGACGCGGTGCGCGACGTCGTACGCGACGACACGGCCGCCGGAGCACTGGGCACGGGCTCCCCGATGAGCCGGGCACTCGGCACCCGGCTGCCCGTCGCGCAGGGACCGATGACCCGGGTCAGCGACCGCGCCGAGTTCGCGGCGGCGGTCGCCGAGGACGGCGCGCTGCCGTTTCTCGCGCTGGCGCTGGCGGACGGCGCGCGCACCCGGGCGATGCTGACCGAGACCCGGGCCGCCATGGCCGGGCGGCCCTGGGGCGTCGGCGTGCTCGGCTTCGCGCCGGAGGAGGTGCGTGCCGCCCAGTTGGAGGCGGTACGGGAGCTGCGGCCGACGCACGCCGTCATCGCGGGCGGGCGGCCTTCCCAGGCACAGGCGCTGGAGCGGGACGGGATCCGCACCTTCCTGCACGTGCCCTCGCCGGGGCTGTTACGGCAGTTCCTGGAGGCCGGGGCCCGCCGGTTCGTGTTCGAGGGTTCCGAGTGCGGCGGGCACGTCGGTCCGCGCGGCAGTTTCCCGCTCTGGGAGGCGCAACTCGCGGTCCTGGAGGACTTCCTGGACGACGCGGCCGACAAGAGCGGCAAGGGCGGCAAGGGCGGCAAGGGCGGCAAGGGCGGCAAGGGCGGCAACGAGGATGCGGGCGACGGGTACGGCGGGAACACGGCGGAGGCGCTGGAGGTGTTCTTCGCGGGCGGTGTCCACGACGAGCGCTCGGCGGCGATGGTCGCCGCGCTCGCGGCCCCGCTGACCTCGCACGGGGCCGCCGTCGGGGTCCTCATGGGCACCGCGTACCTGTTCACCGAGGAGGCGGTCGCGCGCGGCGCGATCCAGCCGCTCTTCCAGCGCCAGGTGCGGGCCGCCGAGCGGACCACGCTCCTGGAGACCGCCCCCGGCCACGCCACCCGCTGCCTGCCGAGCTCGTTCACCGAGGGGTACCGCGAGCACGAGGGTCGGCTGCGGTCCGCGGGCGTGGCCGACCGGCGGATCTGGGAGGAACTGGAGCAGCTCAACATCGGGCGGCTGCGCCTCGCGAGCAAGGGCGTGGAACGGGACGGCGGCGGGGCGCTCAGGCCGGTCGGCGAGGCGCGCCAGCTCACCGACGGCATGTTCATGGCCGGGGAGGTGGCCGTGCTGCGCTCGGCCACCACCACCGTCGCGGCGCTGCACGAGTCGGTGACCTCCGGGGCCGCCGGCTTCCTCACGCGGCGGGCGGTGGGGCTGCGCGACCGGCTGGGCGAGCGGCCGGGCGGGGCCGGGACCCGGGAACCTGTGGTGCCCCCTCCGTTGGACATCGCGGTCGTCGGGATGGCCTGTATGTTCCCGCAGGCGCCCGACCTTCCCGCCTTCTGGGCGAACGTCGTCGGCGGCCGGGACGCGGTCGGTGAGGTCCCGCCCGAGCGCTGGGACCCGGCCGTGCACTACGGGCGGGGCGACGACGGGGCCGCCCCCTCCGGCGGTGCCGTCCCCTCCAAGTGGGGCGGCTTCCTGCCCCGTATCCCCTTCGACCCGCTGCGCTACGGCATCCCGCCGACGTCGCTCGGCAGCATCGAGCCGGTCCAGTTATTGTCCCTGGAGGCCGCCCGGCGCGCCCTGGACGACGCCGGATACGGCGACGGGGGACGGGAGTTCGACCGTTCCCGGACCTCGGTGGTGTTCGGTGCGGAGGCGGGCAGCGACCTGTCCAACGCGGCCACGCTGCGCGCCGTGCTCCCGTCGTACCACGGGCGCGTCCCCGAGGGCCTCGACGGCCAGTTGCCCCGGCTGACCGAGGACTCCTTCCCCGGCATGCTCGCCAATGTGATCTCCGGCCGGATCGCCAACCGGCTGGACCTCGGCGGCGCCAACTTCACCGTCGACGCCGCCTGCGCCTCCTCCCTGGCCGCGGTGGACGTCGCGTGCAAGGAACTCGTCGGCGGCACCAGCGATGTGGTGCTGTGCGGTGGCGCCGACCTGCACAACGGCATCAACGACTACGTCCTGTTCTCCTCGGTGCACGCGCTCTCCCCCACCGGGCGCTCCCGCTCCTTCGACGGCTCGGCGGACGGCATCGCGCTCGGCGAGGGCGTCGCCTGCGTCGTCCTGAAGCGGCTCGCGGACGCCGAGCGGGACGGCGACCGGATCTACGGCGTGATCAAGGGCCTCGGCAGTTCCAGCGACGGCCGCTCCCTGGGCCTGACCGCGCCCCGCCCCGAGGGGCAGCGCTCGGCGCTGGAGCGGGCCTACCGCAACGCGGGGGTGTCACCGGCCGCCGTCGGTCTCGTCGAGGCGCACGGAACCGGGACCGTGGTCGGCGACCGGACCGAACTGACCGTCCTGGGCGAGGTGTTCGGCAAGGCCGGGGCCAAGCCGGGGAGCTGTGTGCTCGGTTCGGTCAAGTCGCAGATCGGGCACACCAAGTGTGCCGCCGGGCTGGCCGGGTTGATCAAGGCGACCCTGGCGCTGTACACCGGCGTCCGGCCGCCCACCTTGCATCTGGAGCACCCCAACGCCGCCTGGGACGAGGAGAGCAGCCCGTTCGCCTTCCACGCCCGGGCCCGGCCCTGGGCGGCTCCTGCCCCGCAACGGCTCGCCGGTGTCAGCGCGTTCGGCTTCGGCGGCACCAACTTCCATGTGGTGCTCGGCGCGTACGCGGACGGCGCGGCACCGGCGCAGGCGCTGGACGAATGGCCCGCCGAACTGTTCGTGTTCCGGGGCCGGGACACGGCGGCGGCACACCGGGCCGTCGAGGAGTTACTCGGGGCCGCCGAGGCCGACGGTCGGCCGTGGCGGCTGCGCGACCTGGCGCTGAGCGCGGCCCGCCGGGCCGATGTCTGTCCGGATCCGGCGCGGGTGGCGGTCGTGGCCGCGCATGTGGACGAACTGACCGGGCGGCTGCGGCAGGCGCTGGCCGGGGAGCACGATCCGGCGCACGGCGTCCATCTCGCCCAGGGCCCGGCCGAGGGCAAGGTCGCCTTCCTCTTTCCCGGTCAGGGCAGCCAGCGCCCCGGAATGCTCGCCGACCTGTTCGTCGCCTTCCCCGAGCTGCGCCACTACCTCGAACTCGGCGCCGACCACGCCGGCCGGCTGTACCCGCCCGCCGCCTTCGACGACGGCGCACGCGACCGGCAGCGGGCGGCGCTCACCGACACCCGGGCCGCACAGCCCGCGCTCGGCATCACCGGACTCGCCGCCCACGCCCTGCTCACCACGGCCGGGGTGCGGCCCGACATGGCCGCCGGGCACAGTTACGGCGAACTGGTCGCCCTGAGCGCGGCGGGCGCCCTGAGCCCCGAGACGCTGCTCGCGCTCAGCTCCGAACGGGCGGCGGCCATCCTCGCGGCCGCCGGGGCGGACCGCGGAGCGGACCCGGGGACCATGGCCGCGGTCACGGCCGGCGCGGCGGAGGTCGTGGGGGCCCTCCGAGCTGTGGAGGCCCCGGCCGCCGTGGTCGTCGCCAACCGCAACGCGCCCCGCCAGACGGTGATATCCGGCCCGTCCGACGACGTCACGGACGCCGTGCGTCTGCTCCGCGAGGCCGGGTACGACGCCCGGCGCATCCCCGTGGCCTGCGCCTTCCACAGCCCTCTGGTGGCCGGTGCGGGCGCCCGGTTCGCCGAGGCGCTCGCGGCCCGTCCGGTGCGCGCGCCGGAGTTCCCGGTGTGGGCCAACCGCACCGCGACGCCGTACGCCGCCGACCCGGACGCGGTACGAGCCGAGCTCGCCGCGCAGATCGGCGCCCCGGTCGGGTTCGTCGAGCAGATCGAGGCGATGTACGAGGCGGGCGCGCGGATCTTCGTCGAGGCCGGCCCCGGATCCGTGCTGACCGGGCTGGTCGGACAGATCCTCGGCGACCGGCCGCACCGGACGGCCGCCTGTGAGCCGCGCCCGGACAGCGGCCTGCGCGGCTGGCTGGACGCCCTGGCCCGACTGGCCGTCGCCGGGCTGCCGGTGCGCACCGGCTGGCTGCTGCGGGGCCGCGACGCCGTCGACGCGGTGCGCACGCCGGTGCCGAAGCGGCCCGGCTGGACGGTCGACGGACAGTTGGTACGCACCGCCGCCGGAGACCTCCTTCCCGGTGCGCTCGCACCGGCCCGACGAGTCGTGGAGACGACTGTGCCGACGAACCCCCCGCACGCGGTCCCGTCCGACCAGGACGGCCGCCACGGCAGCAACGGCAGCAACGGCATGTACTACCAGGACCGCCAAGACGCCCAGGACGCGCTGATCACCGAATTCCTGCGCACCAGCCGCGAGATGGTCGCCGCCCAGCGTGACGTGCTGATGACCTACCTCGGAGCGGTGGCCGGGGAACGGACGGCCGCGCCACCCGCGCCCGTCGCCCCGCCGTCACCGCGGGACGCGACGGCCGCCGCGCCCCAGGCGGAGCCGACGATGTCACCACTATTCCGGGCCACGGGGCCGTCGGCCGACCAGGCACCCGCCACCGGGTCGGCATCGGTTCGGGACGTCGACGTCCAGCAGGTGGTCCTGGAGATCATCAGCGAGCGGACCGGCTATCCCCTCGACATGATCGAGCCCGATCTCGACCTGGAGGCCGACCTCAGCATCGACTCCATCAAGCGGGCCGAGATAGCCGGTGAACTGGCCCGGCGCCTCGGCGCCGGGGACGGCGCCGACCTCACCGGTCTCGACGACGCCGAGTTGGAGGATCTCGCGAAGGCACGGACGGCCGCCGCGGTGACCGACTGGCTGACCGCGCGGCTCTCCGGCCCCGCCGAGCCGACCACGCTTCCCGCCGAGGACGCCGGGACGATCCCGGCGGCCGACACGGCCGAGGCCTCTGCGGCTACCGAGCCGGCTGAGGCGTTCGAGGTGTTCGAGGCATCGGAGGCGTCCGGGACGGTCGAGACCGTGCGCGCGGCGAACAGCGAAGCTGTGAACGGCCAAGCGGTGAACGGCGATGCGGTGAACGCCGCGACGGTGGGCGGCGAGGCGCCCAAGCGGTACCTGCTGCGGTCGGTGCCCCTCGGGCAGGAGGGCGGCGCCGCGGATCCGGCGGCCGTACTGTCCGGGACGCGGTGGGCCGTCCTCGGCGACGCCCCCGAGATCGGCGCCCGGCTCGCCTCGTACGGCGCCGACGTCGTCGTACGCGACCGGGAGCATCTGCTCACCCGGGAGGACGGCCGGATGGACGGGGTCCTTTACCTCGTCACGGGTGGCGCGCCGGTGCTTCCGGACGCGTTCCCCGTCCTGAAGGCCGCCCTCGCCCTGGGACCGCACCGGCTGCTGGCCCTGCGGGCCGTGGGCGGGGACACGCCGGACACGGCGGCCGCGGGGCTGCGCGGCTTCTTCCGCACCGTGGCACGCGAGTACCCGTCGACGGTCGCGCGGACGGTGGAGGTGGTGACCACGTCGGCCGTCGCGGACACGCTGACCGCCGCGGATGCACTGCTGCTCGCGGACGCGCTGGTCGACGAGCTGTGCGCGCCCGGCCTCGCCCCGGTCGTCCTGCGCCGGCCGGAGGGCCGGTTCGGCCTGGAGCTCGTCGAGTCACCGCTGGGGATCCTCGGCGGCACCGGCGCGGGCCCGGCCGGTGCCGGTGCGGCCGAAGCCGCCGCGCTCGGCCTGGACCGGGACGCGGTGGTCCTGCTGGCCGGCGGGGCACGCGGCATCACCGCGCAGTGCGCCGCGGCCATCGCCGCCGCCGGCCGGTGCCGGCTCGAACTGCTCGGCAGGACGCCCGCGCCGGACGGCCCGGAGGACCCGGACACGGCCGCCGCCCGCACCCCGGCCGAACTGCGCACGGCGCTCGCCGCCCGCGGCGGGACGAGACCGGCGGCGATCAACCAGGCCGCCGAACTCCTCCTCTCCCAGCGGGAGATCACCACGACGCTGACGGAGCTCAGGGCGCTCGGAAGCGAAGTCCGCTACCGCTGCGTCGACTTCCGGGAGCCGGAGGCGGTGCTCCAGGCGGTGAAGGACATCCACGCCGAGCACGGCCGCCTCGACGGTGTCGTCTACGCGGCCGGGGTGATCGAGGACCGGATCATCGCCGAGAAGACCCCCGAGTCCTTCCAGCGGGTCTACGGCACGAAGGCGACCGGCGCCGACGCCCTGCTCACCGCGCTGGAGGAACTGCCCGACGGACCGGCGTTCAGTGTGCTGTTCGGCAGCATCTCCGGCGTCCTCGGCAACCGGGGCCAGGCGGACTACGCGGCGGCCAACGACGCGCTCCAGACCCTCGGCTCGGCCTGGGCCGCCCGCACCGGGCACCGGGCACTGACCGTGCACTGGGGACCCTGGGCGCCCGCCGCCCGGCACGGCGGCATGGTCGGGCCGGAGCTGGCCCGCGCCTACGGCCGCCGGGGCATCGGCCTGATCGACCCCGAGGAAGGCACCGCGGCCCTGCTGCGTGAACTCGCCTGGGGCGACCCGTCGACCACGGCCGTCGTCTACACCGCTTCGGGCTGGTGAGGGGTTCGGTGACGGATCCCGCGGCGGGTCCGGTGACACACCGGGCGAAAGTCTCCGGGACGGGCCAGGAGCGGGATCGGACGGCGGGTGCGGCGGAAGAGCCGGTGACGCGGCGGCAGGTTCCGGTCGCCATCGTCGGCATGGCGGTGCTGATGCCGGGGGCCCGGGATCTGGAGGCGTACTGGCAGAACCTGCGGGACGGCGTGGACGCGATCGGAGAGGTGCCGCAGGGGCGTTGGGACGCCGGGTACTACCGCCCCGGCACCGCGTCCGCGCCGGCCGTCGCCGACCAGGTGTACTGCCGCAGGGGCGGGTTCGTGGACGCACTGGCCGAGGTGGAGGTGACCCGGTTCGGGATCATGCCGAACTCGGTGGCCGGTACCGAGCCCGACCAGCTCATCGCGCTGCACGTGGCCGCCGCGGCCCTCGCGGACGCGGGCGGCCCGGACCGGCTTCCCGACCGGCGGCGCGTCGGTGTCGTTCTCGGCCGGGGCGGCTACCTCACCCCGGGCCTGGTCCGGCTCGACCAGCGGGTGCGCACGGCCGGGCAACTGGTGCGCACCCTGGGCGAGCTGTTACCGGAGTTGACGGACAGTCAACTACAGCGCGTGCGAACGGCGTTCACCGACCGGCTCGGCCCCGACAGCCCCGAGTCGGCGATCGGCCTGGTGCCCAACCTGGCCGCCTCCCGGGTGGCCAACCGGCTCGACCTGCGCGGCCCCGCCTACACCGTGGACGCCGCCTGCGCCTCGTCACTGGTCGCGGTCGACCAGGCGGTGGGCGAACTCTCCTCGGAGCGCTGCGACCTGATGCTCGCCGGAGGCGTCCACCACTGCCACGACATCACCCTGTGGAGCGTCTTCTCCCAACTGCGCGCCCTCTCCCCCAGCGAGCGCATCCGCCCGTTCCACCGGGACGCCGACGGCCTCCTCGTCGGCGAGGGCACCGGGGTCGTCGTACTGAAGCGGCTGGCCGACGCCCGGCGCGACGGCGACCGGATCTACGCGGTGATCCGGGGCACCGGGGTGGCGAGCGACGGCCGGGCCGCCGGCCTGGTCAACCCCGATCCCGGCGGTCAGGCGAGTGCCGTGCGGCAGGCATGGCTCGCCGCCGGACTCGACCCGGCCGCGCCCGGCTCGGTCGGCCTGCTGGAGGCACACGGCACCGCGACCCCGGCCGGCGACGCGGCCGAACTGGCCACGCTCGGCGCGGTGTTCGGCCCGGCCGGAAGATCCGGCGGAGAGCGCGCGGTGATCGGCTCGGTGAAGTCGATGATCGGGCACACCATGCCCGCCGCCGGGGTGGCCGGACTGGTCAAGGCCGCCCTCGCGGTGCACCACGCGACGCTGCTGCCGACCCTGCACTGCGACGACCCGCATCCGGCGCTGGCCGCGACCCGCTTCCGTACGCTGGAGAAGGCCGTCCCCTGGGAGGTCTCGCCCGGTCACCCGGTGCGCCGGGCCGCCGTGAACGCCTTCGGTTTCGGCGGGATCAACGCGCACGTGGTGCTGGAGGAGGCACCGGCGCCCGTCACGACGGCGCCCGCTCCGGCAACCGGGCGCCCGGCCGTGCGGGTCGCCGAGCCCGAGCGGGTCCTGCTGCTCGCCGCGGACGGTCCGGAACCGCTCGCCGCCCTGCTGGACACCGACGACGCCGCGGTACGCGCCGCCGGACTCGACCCCGCGCTTCCCCATCCGGCCGCGGGCCGGGCCCGGCTCGGCATCGTCGACCCGACCGCGAAACGGCTGGCCCTGGCCCGCCGGGCGGTCGGCCGGGGCCGCGCCTGGCACGGCCGGGGCGACGTCTGGTTCCGGCCCGGCCCCCTGCTCGGTCCCGGACACGGCAAGCTCGTCTTCGTCTTCCCCGGTCTGGAGAGCGAGTTCTCCGCGCGCGTCGACGACGTGGCCGCGCACTTCGGACTGCCCCGGGCGACGCCCGGGGGCGACCCCGTCGGCGACGTGGGCCGGCACGGCCTCGGCGTGGTGGCCGTCGGACGCCTTCTCGACGCGGCGCTGCGTCGCCTGGGTGTCGTGCCGGACGCGGTCGCCGGGCACAGCGTCGGCGAGTGGACCGCGATGACGGTGGCCGGGCTGTACTCCGGGGACGAGGTCGACGCCTTCATGGCGGGCTTCGATCCGGACACGGTGACGGTGCCGGGTCTCGCGTTCGGTGCCGTCGGCGCGCCCGCGGAGCGTGTACTGGCCGCCCTGGAACAGGAGTTCACGGGCGCCGGCCTGGTGCTCTCCCACGACAACGCGCCGAGCCAGTCGATGGTGTGCGGGCCGGACGGCGCGGTCGAGGACTTCGTCCGGTCGTTCCGGGCCCGCGGTGTGCTCGGCCAGGTGCTGCCGTTCCGGTCCGGCTTCCACACACCGATGCTGGCGCCCTACCTCGGGCCGATCAGACAGGCGGCGCAGCGGTTCCGGCTGCATCCGGCGACCGTCCCGGTGTGGTCGGGGACGACCGCGGCGCCGTTCCCCGAACGGGAGGCGGAGGTACGCGATCTGTTCGTCCGGCACCTGCTGGAACCCGTGCGCTTCCGGCAGTTGACCGAGGCCCTGTACGCGGCGGGGCACCGGGCCTTCGTCCAGGTGGGCCCCGGGCAGCTCGGGTCGCTCGTGGGCGACACCCTCGGCGACCGCGACCATCTGACCGTGGCCGCCAACTCCCCCCGCCGCACCGGCCTCGCCCAGTTGCGCCGGGTGGCGGCCGCGCTGTGGACGGCGGGGGCGGCCGTCGCCCCCGCCCTGCCCACCGGGCCCCGTACGGACACCACTTCAGGAGCCGGATCCGGATCCGGCGACGGCGGCGCGCTGTCGGCGCGGCCCCCCGTACGACTCGACCTGGACGGCGCTCTGATCTCACTCGACGGCCCGGAACTGGCGAACCTGCGCGCCGAGTTGAGGGCGGCCGCCCCAGCACCTGGCGCCGCCGCCCCGTACGCGCCGGGTGCGCTGCGTGGGCTCACCGACCGGTTCCCCGGCGCCGCCGAACTGGACGCCCTGCTGCGGGACACCGCGGACACGGCGGCAGCGCTCATCACCGCGCGGCCCGCCCGCCGGCCGGCCGCCACGCCCCCTCCCCCCGTTCCCGTGCCTGTCTCCGTCCCCGTGCCGGCTTCCAGACCCGTCGCCGAGACACAGGCGGCGGTCGGCGACGCGGTGACGGGCACCCTCGTACGAACCTCCGTCGTCCGCGTCTCTCCGGAGACCATGCCGTACCTGCTCGACCACTGCTTCTTCCCCCAGCGGGCCGGCTGGCCGGACGTGGCCGACCGCTGGCCGGTCGTCCCGGCGACCACGATCGTGCACCACCTGATGGACGCGGCCCGGTGGGCGGCGCCGGGCAAGGTGCCGGTCGCCGTGCACGGCGCCCGGTTCGAGGAGTGGCTGACGGCCACCCCCGCCGTCGACGTACAGGTCGCGGCGGAGCCCGTGGCACCGGACCGCCTGGCCGTGTCCTTCGGTCCCCGGGCCCGCGCCACCGTCGAACTCGCCACCGGCTACCCGGCCCCGCCGCCCGCCCGTTGGCGGACCGACCCCGCGAGCGAACGCGCGCCCCTCCACACCGCGGCGCAACTGTACGGCGAGCGCTGGATGTTCCACGGCCCGGCGTTCCAGGGAGTCACCGAACTCACCGCGCTCGGCGAGCGGCACATCCGCGGGATCATCACCACCCCGGCGGCGCCCGGCGCCCTGCTGGACAACGTCGGCCAGATCCTCGGCTACTGGATCATGGCGACCCGCTCCGAGCGGACGGTCGTGTTCCCGGTCGGGATGCGGGAGATGCGCTTCCACGGCCCGCACCCTGCCCCGGGGACGAAGGTGGCGTGTCTGGTGCGGATCACCTCGCTCACCGACACCGTGCTGGAGGCCGACGTACAGCTCTCGGTGGCGGGCGCGGTGTGGGCGGAGTTGCGCGGCTGGCAGGACCGCCGGTTCGACAACGATCCGCACACCCGCCCGGTGGAGCGCTTCCCCGGGCGCAACACCCTGTCCGAGGCCCGTCCGGGCGGCTGGTCACTGGTGCACGAACGGTGGCCGGATCTGGCGTCGCGCGACCTGATCATGCGCAACTCGCTGGGCGGACAGGAGCGTCCGGAGTACGCCGGGCACGCGCCGCGCGGCCGGCGGCAGTGGTTGCTGGGCCGGATCGCGGTCAAGGACGCCGTACGGCAATGGCTGTGGGACCACGGCGAGGGCCCGGTGTTTCCCGCGGAGCTGCGGGTGCGCAACGACAGCATGGGCCGCCCGTACGTCACCGGGGTGCACGGCCGGGAACTGCCCCCGCTGGACATCTCCCTCGCCCACCGCGCCGAGGCGGGCGTGGCGATCGTACGGCCGCACGTGCCCGCTCCCGGTCCTGGCATCGACATCGAGGAGGTCACGGCCCGCGACCCGCAGGCGATGGCGACGGCGCTCGGCGCGGACGAACAGCGGCTGCTGCGCACGCTGTGCGCCACCGGTGGCGGTACCGGCACCGGTACCGAGGCGCTGTGGTTCACCCGGTTCTGGGCCGCCAAGGAGGCGGTCGCCAAGGCGGAGGGCACCGGCTTCGGCGGCCGGCCGCGCGACTTCGCCGTGCTGGAGGCGGCACCGGCCGGGGACGAGCTGATCGTCTCGGGGCGCCTGGAACGCGCCTACGCGGTGCGGTGCGCGCCCGCCGACAACCCGCCCGGACTGACCGAACGGGCCTATGTCGTGGCCTGGACCACGGGACCGATCGGACCGACGGGACACCCCCACGAGGAGGAGTACGCCCCTTGACTTCCTCCCCCTCCTGAAGGAGGGGGATTCCTACGGCTCGCGCCGTGGGGTTTCCTGCTTCGTCGCCGACTGCCCGCCCGGAGTGCTCCGTTGAGGTCTTACACCGGCTCCACAGGCTGTCACCGCCAGTCCGGCGGCCAGCAGGTTCTTCGCCGCGTTCACGTCCCGGTCATGGCTCGCACCGCAGTCACACGTCCAGGTACGGACATGCAACGGCATCCGCTCCCGGAGGGCGCCGCAGGCGGAGCACAGCTTGGAGGAGGGGAACCACCGGTCGACGGCGATCACCTCACGTCCGTACCACTGGGCTTTGTACTCCAGCAGGCTCCGGAAGTCCGCCCATGCCGCGTCCGAGACGGCTCGGGCCAGGCTCCGGTTCCTGACCAGGTTGCGGACACTCAGGTCCTCGATCACGAGCGTTTGGTTCTCACGCACGAGACGAGTGGTCAGCTTGTGCAAGGTGTCACGGCGACGGTCGGCGATCCGGGCATGGATCCTGGCGACCTTGCGGCGGGCCTTGGCCCGGTTCGCCGAGCCTTTCTCCTTCTTCGCCAGTCGGCGCTGTGCCTTGGCGAGGGCCACGCGGTCGCGGCGCTCGTGCCTCGGATTGCTGATCTTCTCGCCGGTCGACAAGGTCAGCAGGTGGTTCAGGCCGACGTCGATACCGACGGCCGTGTCCATGGCGGACAGGGGCTGCACGGACAGGTCGTCGCACAGCATCGAGACGAACCAGCGCCCAGCCGGATCCTGGGAGACGGTCACCGTCGACGGGCTCACGCCCTCCGGAAGGGGCCGGGACCACACGATCGCCAGGGGCTCGCGCATCTTCGCGAGCGTCAGCCGGCCGTCCCGGAAACGGAACGCACTGGTGGTGTACTCGGCGGACTTGCGCGACTTCTTCCGGGACTTGAACCTCGGATACTTCGCCCGCTTGCCGAAGAAGTTGGCGAACGCCACCTGCAGGTGCCGCAGCGCCTGCTGCAACGGAACCGACGACACCTCGTTCAGGTAGGCCAGTTCCTCGGTCTTCTTCCAGACCGTCAGCATCGCCGAGGTCTGGTTGTAGTTCACCCGCTCCTGCCGCGCCCACGCCTCCGTACGGGCCGCGAGTGCCAGGTTGTAGACCTTGCGCACGCTTCCGAACGTGCGCGACAGCTCGGCTGCCTGCGCATCGGTGGGACGGAAGCGGTACTTGAACGCCCGCTTCACACGAGTAGCCACGACCCACAAGCTAGCGCCACTGGTGGTGAGGCATCAAACCTGCCGGTCAGGGCACAGGGATCCGTCCTGGCGGCGAATCCCGGCCTACTGCCCTGCTCCGCAGGGGTCTCGTTTCCTCCCCCGGCTGAAGCCGGGGGTATCCACGAAAGGACTCTGATGAAAGCCACCCCCCACCCCGCGGACGCCACCCCCCGCCCCGCCGACGCGGACCTGGTCCTCGCCGACATCGCCGGACTGCTCGCCCGGCTCCTGGAGGACGAGTACGGCCTCGACGACGTCGAGATCGGCATGGCGACCACGTTCAACCGCGATCTGGAGCTGGAGAGCATCGACCTGGTGACGCTGTCGGGGCTGCTGGAGGAGCGGTACGGCGGACGGGTCAACTTCGCCGAGTTCCTGGCCGGGATGGAGTTCGACGAGATCATCGGGCTCACCGTGGGGCAGCTCGTCGCCTACGTCGTGACCAGCCTGAAGGCGGCGGAGGCGAGCTGACGCATGGCGATGGTCGACACCGGTGGACTCCGGTTGCACGTACAGCGGATCGGCCCCCGGGACGGCCGGGCGGCCACCGCGACCGCGGTACTGGTCCACGGTCTGCTCACCGACAGCCTGGCCAGCTACTACTTCACCGTGGCGCCCGCCTTCGCGGCGGCCGGCCTCGACGTCGTCATGTACGACCTGCGGGGCCACGGCCGCAGCGAACGCCCGTCCGACGGCTACACTCTGGACCACAACATCGACGACCTCCGGGCGCTGCTGGACCGGCTGGCGGTGACCGGACCGGTGCACCTGGTCGGCAACTCCTACGGCGGGACGATCGCCTTCGGCTTCGCGGCCCGCCACCCGGAGCGTGTGGCCAGCGTGTCCCTGATCGAGTCCGAACCGGCCACCGCCGCCTGGGCGTCGAAGCTCGGCGGCATCCTCGACCGGGTGGTGGCCCAACTGGCGCACAACGAGCCCGAAGCCCTCGCGTGGATCACGGCGAACCGTGGCCACAACACGGCCCGGCTGGCCCGGGGCGCGGCCCGGCTCGCCCGGGACACCACTCTCGGACAGGACATCCCGGCCAGCGGCGTCCTGACGAACGATCAGATCGCCGCGATGCGCCGTCCCGTGCTCGGCGTGTACGGGGGTGACTCCGACCTCGCCGAACTCGCGCCCTGGTTGGGGTCGTTGCTGCCGGACTGCCGGACGGTGGTGATACCGGGACACGAGCACTCGGTTCTGGTGGAGGCGGCCGGGACCGTGGGCGGTCACATCCTGGCGCTGATCCAGGGGACTTCGGCGGCCCGGAGCGTGGGGGCCGAGGCCCGGTGAGCGGATTCCTGTTCGTGGTACCGCCATTGGTCGGGCACATCAACCCGGCCGTCGGGGTCGCCGACCTGCTGCTCGCGCGCGGGCACCGGGTGGCGTGGGCCTGCGCCGACCCCGGTCTCGTGGGACGCCTCGCGGGTGACCGGGCCCCGGTGTTTCCGTGCGCCGGGCCGGTACCGGGGGTGGGCGAGGCGCGGCGGCCTCCCGGCCTGCGGGGGCCGGAGGCGCTGAAGTTCCTGTGGGAGTGGTATCTGCTGCCGCTGGCCGAGGCCATGGCGCCGGGGGTGCGGGCGGCGGTCGGGACGTTCCGTCCGGACGTGGTCGTCGCCGACCAGCAGGCGTTCTCGGGTGGACTGGTCGCCGAGCGGGCGGGGCTGCCGTGGGCCACCTCGGCGACCACCTCGGCCGAGTTCGCCGACCCGCTGGCCGGGCTGCCGAGGGTCGCGGAGTGGCTGGCGGAGCGCCTGGCGGGCCTGCGCGGGTCCGTCGGGGATCCGGCGGGCGACACCGATCCGCGGTTCTCGCCGCATCTGGTGCTGGCGTTCAGCACGGTGGAGCTGGCCGGTCCGCCGGCCGCCGCGCGGGGCGGCCCGATCCGCTGGGTCGGCCCCTCGATCACGGCCAGACCGGCCGCGGCCGGCTTCCCCTGGGACTGGCTCGACCCCGGTCGGGCCACGGTGCTGGTGACCCTCGGCACCGCGAACGCGGACGCCGGCGGGCGCTTCCTCGCCGTCTGCCGGGAAGCCCTGCGCGCACGGGCCGACCGGGTGCAGGGGGTTGTCGTCGACCCGGGGAACACCCTGGGCGCGGACGCCGTCTCGTCACGGGGCGACATCCCGTCCCCGGACGGCACCGGTGCTCCGTACGGCACCAGGGCTCCGTACGGCGCTCAGCCCTCGCCCGACCACGACAAGGACCTGCTGGTCCTGCCCGCTGTACCCCAACTCGCCCTCCTCGAAAGGGTCGACGCCGTGGTCTGCCATGCCGGTCACAACACCGTGTGCGAGGCGCTGTGGCACGGGGTTCCGCTCGTGGTGGCGCCCATCCGCGACGACCAGCCGGTGGTGGCCGGGCAGGTGGTGGACGCGGGGGCGGGCGTCCGGGTCAGGTTCGGCCGGGTGACCGCCGCCAAGCTGGGCGCCGCGCTCGACGCCGTGCTGCACGAACCCGGGCACCGCGCGGCCGCCGAGCGGATCGGTACGGCGTTCCGCGCCGCCGGCGGTGCAACGGCGGCGGCTGACAGCCTCGAACAACTCGCCTGGGAGTACCGATGAGTGAGCAGACGGATCGACCGACCGGGCAAGCCGCCGAGCAGCCGCCCTGGCAGGACGCTGGCGAACCGGCGGGACAGGACCCCAGGGAACCCCCCGAGCAGCCGGCCGGGCAGGACGTCGAGGAACCGGTCAGGGAGCCCAGCCGTGCCGAGCGGGTGGCCGGGCTGCGCCCCGGCTACCTGGCCGATCTGGCCGAGGGCGCGGGCCGCTTCTTCGAGCCGCCGCGCACCACCTGCCCCTGGTGCGGCTCCGGTCGGCTGACCACCCGTCTGCGCACGACCGACCTGCTCCAGCACAAGCCGGGCCGGTTCGTCCTCGACCGGTGCGACGCCTGCGGGCACGTCTTCCAGAACCCCCGGCTGAGCGAGGCCGGGCTGGAGTTCTACTACCGCGACTTCTACGACGGGCTCGGCGAGAAGAGACTCGGCGACACCTTCGGCGGCCGCGCCGGGATGTACCGCGACCGTGCCGAGTCGATGCTGCCGTACGACTCCGTCCCGAAGACCTGGCTCGACGTCGGCACCGGGCACGGCCACTTCTGCGCGACCGCCCGCGAGGTGCTGCCCGGCACGGCGTTCGACGGTCTCGACTTCACGGACGGCGTCGAACTCGCCGCCCGCGAGGGCCGGGTGGAGCACGGCTACCGCGGCGCCTTCCCCGACCTGGCACCGGAACTCGCCGCCCGCTACGACGTGGTGAGCATGTTCCACTACCTGGAGCACAGCACCGACCCCGACCGTGAGCTGAGGGCCGCGTGGCAGGCGGTGCGGCCCGGCGGCCATCTGCTCATCGAGGTCCCGGACCCCGAGAGCCGCTACGCCCGGCTGTTGGGCCGCTGGTGGCTGCCCTGGCTCCAGCCGCAGCACCTGCACTTCGTGCCGGTCGCCAATCTGCGCCACCGACTGGCGG
The DNA here is from genome assembly GCF_025399795.1 of Streptomyces rhizosphaerihabitans. Classification (GTDB taxonomy): domain Bacteria; phylum Actinomycetota; class Actinomycetes; order Streptomycetales; family Streptomycetaceae; genus Streptomyces; species Streptomyces rhizosphaerihabitans. Next base: position 50,608 of record NZ_JAODTZ010000024.1, read on the forward strand.
AGCTGGGGTTCACGGTGGTGGCGCAGCAGCATGCCGAGGCGCACGATCCGGTGGACCTGCTCGCGGCCGTCTGGCTGGCGCTGGACCACGCCGCTCCGCGCGAGGACGCGCCCTGGCTGCCGAGGCCGCCGGGCGCGCTGCGGCGGGCCGGGCGTACGGCCCTGCTGGTCGCGGGGATCCCGGCCCTGGTCCTGGCCACGCTGCTGGACCGGTTCGCGGTCCGCCCGCTCGCGCACCGGCTCGGCGTGTCCAACGCCTACCGCCTGGTGGCCCGCCGGGACTGACCCGTGCACGGCTCCGAAAGCCGTGGGCGGACAGGCGGGAGGGTCGGTCATCACGCGCCCGGAGCCCGGCGTGGACCCGCTGTTCCCACGACCGGTACCGCGGCTGGGGCGACGTGGTCATCTTCGCCGCGTGCACCGCCGCACGGATCGGCGAGGTCTCAGGCTGCCGCGTCGGAGACATCGACACCACCCAGTGGATCCGGACCGTGCGGCGTCAGACCACACCCGCGCCCGGCGGGCTGACCGACAAGGGCTCCAAGGGCAAGCGGGCCCGCAAAGTCCCCATCGTCGAGGAGATCCGCCCCCTCGTCGCCCAGCGCATCCTGTCCGCCGGCCCCAATTCCGACGCCCGCCTGTTCACCGGCCCACGCGGCGGACGCATCTCCACCGCCGTCCTGCGCGACGCCACACACTGGGACGACGTGGTCGCCGAGCTCGGCTACGAGCACCTGCGCCGCCATGACCTCCGGCACACCGGACCGACCTGGTTCGCCGACGCCGGAGTCCAAGTACACGTCCTCCGCAGGATCGCCGGCCACGGGCCACTGACCACCGCCACCTGCACCCGGACATGCACAAGATCACGGCCGCCGGACCAGCGCTCTCCGTACACCTCAGCGTGCTGCGCGCACCGCGCTCGCTGCCGAGCCCGATCGTCCTGACCCGCTGACCTCGGTCAAGCACGCCGGTCCCCAACCGGTCCCCAAAAATGATCAAGGGCCGGTTTCGGATAACTCCGAAACCGGCCCCGACCTGCGACTGTCTCCAGTCGGGACGACAGGATTTGAACCTGCGACCCCTTGACCCCCAGTCAAGTGCGCTACCAAGCTGCGCCACGTCCCGATGCGTCTCACTCGCGGTGCCCCGCGTGTTCACGCATCCGAACCCTACCGCACGTCGGTGGATGACCGCGCACGCATTGTCATCGTCCCAGCGCAGGCGGGGTCGCCGTACGCGGGCGGGCTCGCCGTACGGGCGGAAGGGTTCGCCGTACGAGGCGGGAAGGGGGCGCCGTCAGGCTGGTTCGTCCAAGTCGGCCGCGGCCGACCGGAGTGCGTCGGCCAGCCGGGCGGCCGGTTCCGGCAAGGGGTGCGGAAGGCGGGCGAGGACGAGCCGGCGCCGCTCCTCGGGACCGCCCTTCACCGACAGGATCCGTACGCCGGCCGGCGCGGCGGGGGCCAGCGAGGCGGGAACGGTGGTCAGACCGCAGCCCGCGGCCACCAGATGCAGTTTGGCCAGCCAGTCACGGGCGGTGTGGGCGATCACAGGACGCTCGTCCAGTCCCGGCCAGACGCCCATCAGCCGCTCGTCGCCGACGGACGAACCGGCGATCCAGCGCTGTCCCCGCAGGTCGGCGACGTCGACGGAGTCAGCGGCGGCGAGCGGATGGGTCACCGGCACCGCGAGCCGCAGACTGCGTTCGGCGAGCGTCCGCACGGTCAGCGGGGGCGACTCGCCGTCCAAGGGCCGGAACGGCGGCGCCGAGGCGAGCAGGGCCAGGTCCAGGGTGCCGGCCCGCAGCGCGCGGACCAGCGCGGGGGTACTGCCCTCGCGGGTGCTGACGGTGATCGACGGGTGGCTGCGGCGCAGTGCGGCGACGGCGCGGGGCAGCAGGACGGCGCCCGCGCTGGCGAACCAGCCGAGGCGGACGGTCCCGGCCTCGGCGGGCAGCCCGGCGAGTTCCCGTGCCGTCGCGTCGATCTCGTCGAGAACCGTCACGGCCCGGCGCAGTACGACGTGTCCGGCCGCGGTCAGCCGCACGCCGTCCCTGCGCCGCTCCAACAGCGGTGCCCGTGCGGCCCGTTCGAGCGAGGCGATCTGCCGGGACACGGCGGACTGGGTGTAGCCGAGCGCCCCGGCCGCCGCGGTGAGCGTGCCCCGCTCGGCCACCTCACGGAAGACCCGCAGGGCGACCAGTGAGACGTCGGTGAAGTCCATGACGATTACGCATACCAGACCTGAGCAGGTTTCGTTGGACGCATGGCCGAGGTGTTCCTAGCGTGGTGGGCATGACCAACTCACGCATCGCTCTTGTCACCGGAGCCAATCAGGGGCTCGGCTTCGCGCTCGCCGAAGGGCTCGCCGCCCGGATGGGCCGCGGTGACCTGGTCCTGCTCACCGGGCGCGACGCCCACCGGGTCGCCGACGCCGCCGCGCGGGTCAACGCGTCCGCGGCCACCGTGAGCCGGGTCGAGGGCCGCGTCCTCGACGTCACCGACGCGCGGGCTGTTGGGGAGCTGGCGGCCGAACTCGGTACGCGCCACGGCGGGGTGGACATCGTGGTGTCCAACGCGAGCGCCATGCTGACGCCTGAGCGGTCGCAGTCCGAGCAGGCCGACGCCTTCATCGATGTCGCCAACGGGGGCGCGCACGCGGTGCTGCGCTCCTTCGGCCCCGTACTGCGCCCCGGTGGGCGGCTGATCGTCGTGGCCAGTTCGCTGGGCACGCTGGGCCATCTCGACGCCCGGCTGCATCCGCTCTTCGACGGCGCGTCGCTCGACGAGGTGGAGGCGGCGGTCGAGTCCTGGCGGGCCGCCGTGCACGCGGGCACCGAGCGGGAACTCGGCTGGCCCCAGTGGATCAACGTGCCGTCCAAGGTGGCCCAGGTCGCCGCCGTGCGGGCGGTCGCGGCCGGGCGCCGGGACGCCGACCTGGCCCTCGGCACCCTGGTCGCGGCGGTCTGCCCGGGACTCGTGGACACACCGTTGTCGCGCCCGTGGTTCACGGACTTCAGCCAGGCGCAGACCCCGGCGCAGGCCGCCGTCGCGATCCTCGATCTGCTGCTGCGCGAGAAGGCCGATCCGGCGCAGTACGGCGAACTGGTGCGGTTCGGTGAGGTCCTGCCGTGGCACGCGGGGAGGCCGCCGCGTCACCAGGAGCGGCTTCTCAACTCGTACGGGCCGTAACGGCATCGGCCGGTGGTGGGTGACGCCGGGCGCGCTTCACCCACCACCGGACCACCGGTCAGGCGTTGGGGTCGAACGCGATGCCGGCCGGCTTGGCCTTCGTCAGGTGGGAGTTGAAGTTGCCGTCCTTGAGGCCGAACACGGCGCTGCCGAAGTCGTACGCGCTCAACTTGTCACGCAGTCCGGCGGGGTAGCCGTTCCAGCCGACCAGCGTCGGGAACTGCCAGGTGTGGTAACTGTTCTCCGGCGGCTCGTCGTTGGTGTTCGCGGGCCGGAAGCAGTGCGTGCCGATGCCGTCCTTGTGGTAGACGACCTTGGGGTGCGTCCCGTCCCAGCGGATCTGGTCCCGCGTGTAGATGTTGAAGTTGCCGTGGGCCGACGTGGACACGTACTTGGCCTCGTTGTCCTGGACCCACACCACGACGTGCTCCCAGTCGTTGCGGTGCCCGCCGAGGCCGCTGCCGACGACGGCCTGGTCCTTCTCCATGTAGAGGCCGTAGATGATGGCGCACCAGCCGTTGTTGCACTTCTCGCGGGAGTACCCGTTGGTGTTGTCGAGGTCCCAGGAGTCGTGACAGTGGCCGTTCAGGGCCCCGGAGGGGTTCAGGCCGGGATTGACGGTGCCGTCGGGGCCGATGGCGGGCGTCGGGTAGCAGCCGTCGGTGTCGTAGTCGAAGGCCGGCTGGAACGTCGACTCCAGTCCGTCCGCGTTCCCGGGCAAGGCGGTGGGCGGGTCGGCGAGGGCGCTGCCCGGAAAGGCGACGACCAGCGCGACGGCGCTGCCGAGGACGAGCGAGACCTTGCGGGTCCGCGAGCTTCTTGTCACTGCTTCCTCCAGATCGACCGCGGCGTGGGGGCGGGGCAGACCAGGCGGTCGTCTTGGCATGCCCAGATCAGCCTTCCGGGCGGGCGCGGAAAACACCAGAGGTCGCGGGTGTCAGAGCGATGAAGGATCTACCAATGGGGAGGGTGAGGCGGCCCGTTGGGGGCCGCCGGATCCCTTTTGACCCCAACTCTCCTTCTATGCAGTCCAGTTGCCACCGGGAGCAGGGGCCGAGGGGTGCCTCGTGGGTCGCCGGCGATCTTCCGCGTCCCGCGCGGCGGACCAACGGCCGGGGCAGGCGTGCCGCTTCGCGAACGGCGCCCGGACGGGGCCGGGTCGACGGGACCCGGCGGAAATCGTCGGACAGGCCCTACGCGTCCTCGCTCCGCGGCTCCCATCCTTCGTACGCGGCCGTCAGCAGCCCCAGGACGCCGTTCGCGGTGACCTCGCGGGGGTTGGGGTAGGACTCCGCGGCGACCTGCGTCGCCGCACGGGCCAAGTCGGCTTCCTTCAGGCCGAGTTCGGCGAGGGTACGGGGAGCGCCGAGACCTCCCGCGAGCTCCCGCAGGGCGCGGGGGACGTCGTCGGTGTCCATGGCCCGCGACAGGACGGCGATCGCCTGCGGCGCGGCGGCCGCGTTGTAGGCGAGGGCGTACGGGAGGACCACGGTGTGGGTCTCGGCGTGCGGCAGTCCGAAGGTGCCGCCGAGGACATGGCACAGCTTGTGGTGCAGGCCCATGGTGGTCGCACCGAGGCAGGTCCCGCAGAGCCAGGCGGCGTAGAGGGCCCGGCCGCGCGCCTCCGGATCGCCGGGGGCCGCCGCCACCGCGGGAAGGGCGCCAGTCATCGCCCGTACGCCCTCCTCGGCCATCAGGGAGACGATCGGGGAGGCGTCGGGGGCGTACAGCGCCTCGACCGCGTGCGCGAGGGCGTTGACGCCGCTGGTCACCGAGAGCGGGACCGGGAGGCCGAGGGTGAGCTCGGGGTCGTAGACGACACAGCGGGGCTGTACGGAGGAGTCGCGACCGGTGCGCTTGACCCCGTGCTCGGTCAGGCCCCACACCGACGTCATCTCGGAGCCGGAGTAGGTGGAGGGCACGGCGATCAGCGGGAGGCCGGTGCGCAGCGCGATGGCCTTGCCGAGGCCGATCGCGGAGCCGCCGCCGACGGCGACACAGCCGTCGGCGCCCGCCGCGCGCGCCACCTCGGCCGCCTCGTCGGCGACCTCCACGGGTACGTGCATCCGGGCGCCGGTGTGCACCCCCACGCAGCTGTCGCCGAGCGCGTCCGCCACCGACCGTGCGGCCTCCGCGCCCCGGCTGCCGCACACCACGAGCACCCGGTGCAGTCCGAGCCGCGCGGCCTCCCCCGGTGTCGCGGTCACCGAGGCACCGGGCCGGAAGACGACCCGGGCCGGCCGGGTCTCGTAGGAGAAGTCCAGCGGGGTGGTCATACCGGCTCCAGTACGAGTTCGAAGTGGGCGTGCCGGAAGGGGTTCGCGACGCCGAACTCCCTTGCCAGCGAAGGATCGTCGGTCTCGGCGAAGTCCTGGACGAGGCTCTGCTTGACCGCGAAGACGGCGTCGGAGTCCAGATAGGGGCTGCCCGCCACGAAGATGTGCGTGGTGACGGGGGCGTGGCCCTCGGCCGAGGCGATGAAATGGATGTGGGCGGGGCGCCAGGGGTGGCGGCCGGTGGCCCCGAGCAGGGTGCCGACCGGGCCGTCGGTGGGGATCGGGTACGGGCTCGGAACACAGGTACGGAAGCGGAAGCGGCCCTCGGCGTCCGTCGTGAAGAGCCCGCGTCCGTTGCCGGGCGGCTGGACGTCCGGCCGCTGGACGTCGTAGAAGCCCTCGCCGTCCGCCTGCCACACATCCAGGACCGCGCCGGGCAGCGGGGTACCGTCCCGGGACAGCACCCGGCCGCTGACCACGCACGGCTCGCCGGTGCCCACCAGGTCGACGGTCGCGCCGAGTTCCCGCACGGGCGACTCGGTCATGTGGAACGGGCCGAGGACCGTCGACTCCGTCGCGCCCGGGTCGCGGTCGCCGTTCAGGGTCTCCACCAGCATGGAGACGCCGAGCACGTCCGACAGGAGGATGAACTCCTGCCGGGTGTCCGTGCACATCCGCCCGGTCTCCGTCAGGAAGCCTATGGCGCTCTCCCACTCCCCCGTCGTCGGCCGCGTCTCCCGGACGAAGGCGTGCAGGTGACGGGTGAGCGCGCCGAGCAGCTCACGCAGCCTCGGGTCGGCCGTGCCCGCGAAGCTGTCGACGACAGCGTCGGTGATGTCCGTGGTGAATTCCGTGGCCATGCCGCTCCTGTGGTCCCGCCGGTCGTCCTGCCGGGCGGTATCAGGGTCTCTGACTGTTGAGGGTTTCGCTCAAGGATCCTTGGACCGGGGATCCCCGTGAGTATCGCCGGTGCGGTACCCGTTGGACGGTGATCGGCCCTCGCTCGGTCAAGGCCCCATGTGCGCGTAAGGGGCCCACAACCATGGGCTGAGCGGACAGCGCTCGCGCGGGGCGCGGGTCACGCGGTGCATCGCCTCGGCGGGCGGAACGTCCTCCGCCAGGAGGCCGTACAAGGTCGTGGTGAACTCGGTGGCGTCGCCGTCGGCGACCTCCCACAGGGTGGCGATCACATGGGTGAAGCCCGCGAACTGGAACGACGAGGCGACGCGGTGGGCTTCGTCGGCGAGCTCGAAGGACCCGGAGGCGGATCCGCACGAGGCGAGGAAGACCAGCCCGGCGTCGAGGGACAGCGTCGAGATGTCCGGCAACGAGACTGAACCGTCCCGCAGCACAAGCTCGTTGGCGGACCTCCCGAAACTGTCCCGGGCGCCTCCGGGCCGGCGACCACCAGCAGGCGTGGATCGCGGCCGGTGCGGGAGCGGCTGGATCTGTCGATCCGATGCCGTGGCTGATCTGGCAGATCGGCCAGATCAGGCAAACGATCGTCGGCCGCGTCACCGAACTCGCACTCTTCGGCGCCTTCGTATGCAGGTTCGCCGACTGCTGGAGCAGGCGCAGCTGAAACACGTGACGCTGTACAGCCTTCAGCGCAGTCGGTGTGCGCTGAAGGGAGAGCGAGCGGCGGGTATGACGCGACAGCGTCCAAAGCTCGCCCGAACTCGTGTCCTCGTCGGTGGGGTACCACCGTGACAGCAGCGCAGAGCGCAGCATGCACGGAAGTGCGCGACAGACGGCAGCGGCGGACAAGCCGTGTGGTCCGTTTGCCGTGCAGACGGCGCGCAGTGTCTACAGCAGTTTGTCGAGGGTGATGGGGAGGTCGTGTACCCGGATTCCGGTGGCGTTGTAGATGGCGTTGCCGACTGCGGCGGCGGAGCCGACGGTGCCGAGTTCCCCGCAGCCGCGAGCGCCGAATGCGCTGATGACGGGGTCGGGCTTGCCGACCAAGTGCACGTCGATGTGGGGGATGTCGGCGTTGACGGGGACCATGTAGTCGGCCATGTTGCTGCCGGCCAGTCGCCCGGTGTCGAGTTCCAGAGGGTTGTCCTCGAGCAGGGCGTGACCGATGCCGAAGATGATGCCGCCGACGATTTGGCTGCGGGTGGCCTGGGCGTTCACGACGCGGCCGACGTCCACGACGGTGGTGAAGCGGGTGACGCGGGGCTCGCCGGTGAACCGGTTGACCTTGACCTCGCAGAAGTGGGCGCCGAAGCTGCTGAATTCGTACTGGGTGGCTTCCGGGCCGGGTGCGGCCGCCGCGGTGGCCTCGACGTCGGGGACACCGACGGTGGCGAGCAGGCGGCCGAAGGTCATCGAGCGGTCCGCGCCGTGCAGTCGGCCGTCCTCGTAGGTCAGGTCGCGGGTGTTCGTACCGTGCCACGGTGAGCGGGGATTGGTCACCGCAAGCTGGATGAGGGCCTTCTTCGTGGCGTCCGCGGCGTCCGCGACCGCCGGGACGGTACTGGACGTGGCGGCCGACCGCGCGGCCGGTGCGCCCGGCGGCAGCGCGGTGTCACCGATTTCGGGTTTCACCCGGTGCAGCGGGATGCCCAGGGCGTCGGCGCCGGTGATCGCCAGCACGGTCCACGCGCCGGTGCCCAGATCGGCGGTTGCGGAGGACACGATGGCGGTGTCGTCGTCGAGCAGTCGGACACGGACGTGGACGGGGTCGTGCTGGCGGTCCCCCGGATAGATGGCGGTGGCCATTCCCATGCCGATCAGCCATTGCCCGTCGACCCGGGCGCGGGGCGTGGCTCTGCGGGCCGACCAGCCGAAGCGTCGGGCACCGATGCGGTAGCAGTCGTGGAGGTGCTTGCTCGACCACGCCCGGTCCGTGCCGGGCACGACAGTGGCGTAGTTGCGCAAGCGCAGTTCGAGCGGGTCGATCCGGGCGGCAACGGCCAGTTCGTCCATCGCGGTTTCCAGCGCGAACGCTCCGGGGGCTTCGCTGGGTGCCCGCATCACGGAGGTCGGGGGCATGTCGAGGATGACCCGCTGCTGGTCGACGTGCAGGTTCGGGGTCTTGTACAGCTTGGCCGAGGTGCCTTCGGCAGGAACGGAGCTCCACCAGCCGACGGCCGGCATCTCGGCGACGCTCTCGTGGCTGATGACGGTGAGCACTCCGTCGCGGGAGGCGCCCAGCTTGATGGTCTGGTCGACCTGATCCCGGTGGCCGGCGATGGTGAACACCTGTTCCCGGGTCAGGGCGAGCTTGACCGGACGGTTCAGCCTGCCGGCCGCGGCGGCGGTCATGGCGGCTTCGCTCCACGGCAGGGTCCGGCCGCCGAAACCGCCACCGACGTACTCGGTGATCACCTGCACCGCGGGCGGCGGCTGTGTGCCGAGCCGAGCGGCTACCGCCATGGCGTGGGCGTGGGGCAACTGCGCGCCGCTGTGGATGGTCAGCTTGGTGTTGTTCTCGCTCCACTCGGCGAGGATGGCGTGGGGTTCCATCGCGACGTGATGGTGCACCGGCTGGTGGAAGCCGGCCTGCACGACGATGTCGCCGGCAGCCAGTGCCGCGTCGATCGAGGCGACGCCGGGAGCGAGGATCGTGCGCTTGGGCTCAGGCGCCGTGGGCCCTACGGACGGTTCGCGGGGCCCGTCGGCCAGTGAGGTGCGGGCCGTCTGTTCGTCGTAGGTTGTGGTGATCAGCCCTGCGGCGTCGCGTGCCTGCTCGAAGCTCTCGGCGACGACCATGGCGATGATCTGGCCGTGGTAGTGGATCTGGAAGTCCTCCAGGGGTGCGTATGTGTCCCCGAGGTCTGGCACCGCCCGCAGGCCCAGCTTGTTGAACGGGCTGTATACGTCGAGGACACCGGGTGCGTTCCGCGCGGTGGTGGTGTCCATGCGGCGGATCACGCCCCGTGCGATCGTGCTGGTCACCACATAGGCGTAGGCCTTGTTCGAGGCTGTGTGGTCGGCCGCGTACCGGGCGGCGCCGGTCACTTTCAGCCGACCGTCGACGTGCACCGTGCACGCCCCGCACTGACCACGGTCGCAGCCCTTCTTCGTCCCGACGAGCTCCAGCCGTTCGCGGAGCGTGTCGAGCAGGGTGGCCCGCGGGTCGACCTCTAACCTTTGCGAACTGCCGTTGACCTTGACCTGTACCGTCACGAGATCCACGCCCTCTGCGGCGAGGGCCGGCCCGGCGTTTGCGGTCCTTGCGAGCAGCGGCGTCGCTACCGCAACGACGGCAGTGGCGCCCAGAACGGTTCGCCGGGACACGTCCGACCGCTCTTGGCCTGCATCATCACTGGGACTCACCGATTTCTCCCCTGGTTTGCGCTTGATGGGACACGCCGGAACCGTCGGCGCAGCCGACCGGCTCCAGGTGCTGCCCGCTCCGGTCACTGAGGTCGACGACTGCCAGGACCCGTCGATCCCAGGCTGGGGCGGGCACCCTCGTCGGCCGGGAAGGGGGTGTGGGTGAGGTTCTCGGAGATCTGCCAGATGCGTTCGGCGTCGTCCTCGCCGCGAAGCCGGGAGTAGACGGTCTGTTCGGCGGGCGCGCCCGACAGATGTCCGAGACCGCTGGGACCGTACAGGCGGGCGCCGTGTGCGTCCGGCGAGGTGGCGGCCAACAGGGCCGGAAGCAGCGCGGTCTCGACCGTCCCGGCGAGGATGCCGCGGCGGGACAGAACGCGGATGAGGCGCACGCCGACGGTGTCCTTTGCCCGGCCGACCTCGGGGCGCGCGGCCAGGAGACTGGTGGGGGCGATGCCGGGGTGGGAGAGGTTGCTGGTGATACCCCAGCCTCCGGCCTGGCTGCGCCGGTCCAGTTCGAGTCCGAACAGGCCGAGCGCGATCCGCGATCTTGGACTGGCTGTACGCGCGGCGGCCGTGGTAGGACCGGTCCCAGCTCAGGTCGTCCCAGTTGATGGCGTTCTCGTTCGCGCTGATGCTGAGCTGTGAAGTCACGCGTGCGCGGCCGGCGCGGAGCAGGGGCAGCAGGTGGGCGACGAGAGCGAAGTGCCCGAGGTGGTTGCTGCCGAACTGCAGCTCGAACCCGTCGACGGTGGTCTGCCGGTCCGGCGGAGTCATCACGCCGGCGTTGTTGATGAGGATGTGAATCGGACGGTCCTCGTCGCGCAGCGTGGCTCCCAGCGCGGCGACCGAGCCCAGCGACGACAGGTCGAGGTCCCTCAGGGACAGGGCCGCTTCCGGGTGCTGCTGCTTGATCCTGGCGATCGCCGCTTCGCCCTTGCGAGGGTTGCGGACGGGCATGACGACCTCGGCACCGGCGGCGGCGAGGCGACCCGCCAGGCCCAGTCCGACACCGTCGCTGGCACCGGTGACGACGGCGAGTTTCCCGGAGAGGTCGGCAACGGTGATGTCCGGTCGTGTGCGTGCCATGTGCTGCTCCTGGTTTCTCCGGAGAGTGGATGTGGTCTCAGGCTGCGCCTGGCCACAGGGATATCCACGGCCTCTCGATCCCAGGCTGGCCGGACCCGGCCGGCCGCGGTCCGAAGGGGGGATCAACAGGCCGAGGCAGCCGTCCGGCACCGGTGGCACGATGAAAAGCACTGGAACCAGGAAGGAGGCAGTCGTGATCGATCGAGCTGGACTCGCCGAGTTCCTGCGCCGCCATCGGGAGTCACTTCAGCCTGAAGACGTGGGTCTCCCGCGTGGGCAGCGGCGCAGAACCGCCGGCCTGCGCCGCGAAGAAGTCGCCACGCTCTGCCACATCTCCACCGACTACTACAGCCGGCTCGAGCGGGAACGCGGACCGCACCCGTCCGAGCAGATGATCGCCTCGATCGCGCAGGGTCTGCATCTGTCCCTCAACGAACGCGACCACCTGTTCCGCCTCGCCGGGCACAACCCACCCGCGAGAGGCCCGATCAGCGAGCACATCAGTCCCGGCCTGCTCCGCATCTTCGACCGGCTCACCGACACCCCCGCCGAGATCGTCACCGAACTCGGCGAGACACTCCGGCAGACCCCGCTCGGCGTCGCACTCACCGGCGACACCACCCGGTACACCGGCCCGGCCCGCAGCATCATCTTCCGGTGGTTCACCGACCCGGGCCCTCTACCACCCCGACGACCACGCGCTGCACTCCCGCGTCGTCGCCGCCGGGCTGCGCAAGATGGTCACACTCCGCGGGCCCAAATCAAGGGCCGCTCACCTCATGGACCTGCTGCTCGCCCACAGCGAAGAATTCCGCACCGTCTGGAACGAACACGAAATCGGCATCCACTACAACGGCGTCAAACGCTACACGCACCCCGAGGTCGGCGCCCTGGAACTGACCTGCCAGACACTTCTCGACCCCGAGCAGTCACACATCCTTCTCGTCTACACCGCCGTCCCCGGCAGCGAGAGCCACGAAAAACTACAGCTCCTCTCGGTCATCGGACCCCAGCACATCGTCCCGCAGACACTCCCGAACGCGTGACTGCATTGCACAGGTTCCGATAGCTCGGCTTACCGATACGGTGGCACCGTTCCGGGCCGATGGCACGGGGCCGCTCGCGCCGGTCACTTCCGCTCCAGCGCGGCCAGCCGCAGCTCAAGCTGGTCAACCCGGTGCCGAAGCAGGGTGACCTGGGCTTCCAGGCTGACTTCCCGTTCCGCCTTGCGCTGAATGCGCGGTGATGCGGCGGCGCGCTCGATCACCGCGTCCAGCTGGACCAGGCGCTGCGGCCCGTTCGGGCCGTCCACCAGCCGGGACCGGATCTCGCCATTGCGGTACCAGGACCGCAGGGCCGAGCGGGAAACACCGGTCTCGGCTTCCGCCTTGGCCAGCGTGACCCAGGGTGTCTCGTCCAGCTGCTCGAACAGCTCCAGCTCATTCTGCCAGCGCGCGAGCCGGTCCTCCCAGTCCGACGGTGTCTCCATCACACCCTCCCTTCACCATGGTGACCATATCAATAACAGTGTATTGACATGGTTGCGACCATCGAGACATGTCATTTGAAAGGTTCACGGTGGAAGCCCGCAAGGTGGTCGTCACGGCTCAGGAGGAGGCGAGGCTGCTCAAGCACAACCACATCGGCACGGAGCACATCCTGTTGGGGCTGCTCGACGCGCCGGACAGCACGGCGGCGAAAGTTCTGCACCAGCTCGGGTACGACAAGGAGACGGCGCAGGTCGACATCGCCGCGGTGGTCAAGCCCGGCACGCAGGAGCTGAGCGGCCATATCCCGTTCGCGCCGCGCGCGAAGAAGACGCTGGAACTCGCCCTGCGCGAGGCGCAGCAGCTGCACCACACCTGCATCGGTACGGAACACATCCTGCTCGCCCTGGTCAGGGAAGGCGAGGGCGTCGGCGCGCAGGTACTTGCCGAGCGGATCAGTCCGATCAGCAAGATCCGTGCCGCGGTGCTGGCATCAGCGGAAGGATCGCAGGACGTCGCGGCCGGCCCATGGCCGGCCGGCACATCTGCCACCGAGGACACCGTGTCCGCCGCCAGCGCGCTGGCCGGTGGCGCACCGGTCGGCAGTCATCACCTGCTTGAGGCGATGCTGCGGGCGGAGAACAGCATGGCGGCCAAGGTGCTGCGCGAACTCGGGGTCGACCCGGACGCGGTCGCCGCCAAGATCGACGAACTGGATCCGGAGACGACCACGGACGCGAACCCGGAGGAGGCCGCCGCGCGCAAGATGGAAATCCGGCTGGTCGACGATGAGGTGCACCTGATCCTGCGGGACCCGGCAACGGTCACGGCCGCCAAGAAGGTCACCGAGTTGTCCAACGGCCCGATCCAGGGCGTCGGGCCGGTGGCCGGCATGTTCGTCCCGCTCTGGCGGTCGACCAACCAGCTGCTGCTGCAGATCCAGCGTGTGCTGGAACCGGAACCCGGAGAGGAGGACGGATCCGCCGCGAGCAACGTGGCCAAGGTCGTACGCACGGTCCTCGCGCCCCGGCTCCGCCGGTGAACCGGCTGATCAGCGGGCCGGAACCTGTCGGTGGGACAAGCGAGGACGGGGGCGTGGTGAGCGACGATGCGCCGGCACCGTTCTCGCCGGCGACCAGGGCGTGTTCACAGGCGCGTTCGCGGCGCCCATCGAGGCGCAGCGCGGCGCCTGACAGGCCGTCGCCGCCGGCCGGCACGCGCTGGTAGTCGCGCCTCACCGAGCCGGCCGAGGCCGGCCGACTGACCACGGGGGGGGGCTTCCCCCGAGCCCGGTGATGCGCGGGCGACGCGCGCCACCGGGACCGGATTCCCCCGACGCCCGCTGGGCCGACACCCTGTGGCCGACGCCGGATGATGCGCGATGGCCCTTTCTGTGGGGCATCGTTGACCTGGAGCATCACGCCCGCACCGGACGTACGGAAAGTATGATCAAGCAATGTCTGACTTGACCGAAACCACGCCCGGCTGGCTGTCCCGCGACGAACTGGAATCGGCCCGCGCCCGCATGCCGATCCTGTACGTCGAGGCCGTACCGGTGCGCGTCGCCGACAACGGCGAAGTCACCCACATCGGGCTCCTGCTCCGCATCGGTCCGGACGGGACGGTCAGTCGCACCCTCGTCTCCGGCCGGGTGCTGCACCACGAGCGGGTCCGCGACGCCCTGCTGCGCCACCTGGAGAAGGACCTCGGCCCGGTGGCGCTCCCCCGGATCCCGGCCTCCCTGCAGCCCTTCACCGTCGCCGAGTACTTCCCGACGCTGGGCGTCACGCCGTTCCACGACCCGCGCCAGCACGCCGTGTCCCTGGCGTACATCGTGCCGGTGACCGGCGACTGCCGCCCCCGGCAGGACGCCCTCGACCTGGTCTGGTTCAGTCCGGAAGAGGCCGCGTCACCTGTGGTCACGGACGACATGCCGGGCGGCCAAGGCGTTCTGCTGAGGCAGGCGCTGGCGTACATCGGGCGTATCGCCTGACGCGGAGAGCCGGCGAACACCCCGGACGTCAAGACCGGGTGACGCCCCGTCCGACGCGGCGGCCGGGCCATCACCCTGCCCGGCGCCGCCCGGCGGACCGGACGACGGTCCACGGGTGAAACCGACGGGCCGTCACCACCCGTCCTACCGGCCGCTCCACACCGGGCCGCGCTTCTCCGCGAACGCGGCGGCGCCCTCACGCGCGTCCTCGGAGACGAACACCGGCGCGATGATCCTCTCCTGCTCCTCCCAGCCTTCGGCGAGCGTCCAGTCCGCGCTGGAGCGGGCGATCCGCTTCGTCGCGGCGACCGCGAGCGGCCATGGCTCTGCCGCCAGACGCTCCGTGCGACATGTCGACGCCATGACCAATATCTCCCGGCTGGACAGCCCGGAGCACTGCCGCACAGGCACCGCTGGCCCAAGGGCGACATCTTTGCCCGGGGCGCACTTGTCGGCTACGACGCCACAGGCCGCCTGCCCTTCAGAACAGAAACGCCCCACGTGATCGCCTACCGCGTCATGCCGGATGATCCCGCTCTCCCCCGAAAAGCTGCGCACGCCTTTGACGAAGCCCCTCACGCCGGGGCGGAATGAGTTCACCGGCCGGGTGGTCATTCGAGGCCGGTGGTGACCCGGCTGCCGTCCTCCGGACCTGCCGACGGGGCGGGTCAGAGCTGCGGAGACGGGCCGATCAGGTCGAGGCGGAACGCGTTGGCCCCGGCCTGAAACCGGCTTTCGGCGTTGAGCGCGAGGAGGATCGCGGCGATGTGCCGTCGACAGGTGCGCAGTGAGACGCCGGTACGGCGGGCGATCGATTCGTCCTTGGCGCCGGCCGCCAGCAGTTGCAGGATCCGCAGCTTCAGCGGGTCGTCGGCCAGGTTGTCCTGGTCCGTCGAGGAGTCGTCGACGGATTCCTCGGCCCCGACGGCCCGCACGGGCGGCATGGACCGCTCAGCGGGCACCGCGGTGGACCAGGCGGCCTCGAAGAGGAGCCGGGCGAGCCGGACGGCGGCCGGTTCGCGGAGGACCGCGACTGCCGGTTCGCCTCCCGGTAAGGCCTGCGGCACCAGGGCGATCCGATCGTCGACCAGCAGGATCTCCTGCGGGAGACCGGGGCTGCTCCGCACCTCGGTCTCCCCCGTTCTCGGGTGGGTCTCCAGCAACTGCCCGGCACGGGCCGCGTCGGGCACCGAGTCCAGCAGGGCCCGCACCCGCACCCCGCCGGACAACCCGTCCAGCCCTCGGCCGAGCAGCGGCGCGAGCACGGACGGCCGTCCGCCGCCGGACCGCAGCCAGTCCACCCCGGACCGGCAGTCGGTGGCCAGTGAGCGGAGCAGCGCCGAGAGCGCTTCGGTGCCCACGGCGCGCTCGGTGACCGGTCCGTCGAAGGCGGCGGAGACCTGCTTCTGCATCGTGAGCAGGGAATCCAGCCGGCCCCCCGCCAGGTCGAGCACCGACCGCCAGTAGCTGCTCTCGCTGGCGAGCACGGCGTGGAGTCCCGAGGCTGCCGCTTCGGCCGCGGCCGGCCACCGGGCGGCCGCCCGAACGGCCGACGGGGTGACGGCGGGCGCGGATCCGAGCGGGGCGCATCCGAGAGATGCGTGGCCAAGAGGTGTGGGTCCGTGGGGCGTGGGGCATCGGCAGGTGCTGGGAGCGAACGCAGTTGCTGCCATGTCCGCCGCTGCCGCGCGGATACGCGTCAAGACTGCTCCTGGAGGAGGGATGAACGAGGCCCGCAGTCCCCGTTCTTGTGGTGGTGGGGGGCGACGTCGCCGAATCTATGGGCGAGGGGATTCGCCGGGCATCCGCAGAACTACCTAACTCATATACGTACTGATGATCAGTCACCTAAGGTGAGCCCTGGTCGGGCACGGTCCCGACGGCCGGGGGAGCTCTGCTGGACCGGCGCTGGTGCAAGGTGGGGCGGGGCGGGGCCTGTGGACGTACCGGACGTTCGCTCGGGGCGGCCGGCCGGGCTGGTCGGCCGGGATGTCGAAGTCGCACGACTGGAACGCGCGGTCGGGCAACTGCTGAGCGGCCTCGGGGGAATCCTGGAGATCACCGGTGAGCCGGGGATCGGCAAGACCCGGCTGCTCCGGGAACTGTCCGCCGACGCCCGTTCGCGTGGCGTCCAGGTCCTGGAGGGCCGGGCGACCGAAGCCGAGACCGGGCTCGGGTTCGGGATCTACCAGGACGCGCTGGGCGACCGGTTCCGTGCCGAGGCAGCAGGACTGCTGCTGCCACCCGGTCTGGCCGACTCGCTCCAGCCGCTGCTCGGCGACGGCCCCGCGAACGAGCTCTGGTCGGATCAGCCCGCACCCGTCGGCGCCGAGCGGGCGCGGACGCACCAGCGGGTGCGCTCGCTGCTCGGCCGGTGGGCCGAGCAGGCACCGACCCTGCTGATCCTGGACGACGCCCACTGGGCCGACCCGGGATCGATCGAGCTCACCGACCATCTGATCCACCATCGGGTGCGCGGGCCACTGCTGCTGGTGGTCACCCACCGTCCCCGGCAGACGCCGTTGCGGCTGCTCGACGTCCTCGGCCGGGCCGACCAGAGCGGCCCCGCCGAACGGGTCGAGGTCGGACCGCTGTCCGCCGCCGAGTCCGCCGCCCTCGCCCGCCTGGCAGGCGGCACCGGGCAGGCCGACGGCCGGTCGCACCGCTGGGACGAGATGCACCGGGACAGTGGTGGCAACCCACTCCTCCTGCTCGCCCTCGCCGACCTGGCGGGGGACGGCGGAGCGGTCGGCGTCCGCCCGCCGGGCACCGGCGGCCGGGCACTCGGCCAACCTGCGGCGGTGCTGCTCGGCGAGCTCGCCCTGGTGCCCGACGACGGCCGGTTACTCACCGCCGCCGCCGCCGTGCTCGGCGATCACTTCCTGGTCGAGGCGCTGGCGGAGGTCGCCGAACTCTCCACGGAGCGGGCCCACCACGCGGCCACCACGCTGACCCGGCGCGACATCCTGCGCCCGGTCCCCGGCACGCCCCAGCTGACGTTCCGCCACCCGGTCCTGCGCAGGCTGGTCTACCAGCACGCCGACCCGGTCTGGCGGGTCGGTGCACACCGCCGCGCGCTCGCCCGGCTGACCCGGGGCAGCGCCCCCGCGGTGGAGCGGGCCCGGCACGCCGAACGGTGCCTCGTCGACGCCGACCCGCAGGTCGTCCAGATCCTGGAGGAGGCCGCCGAGGCCGCGCTGCGGACCGCCCCGGGCGACGCCGCACGCTGGCTGGGCGTCGCTCTGCAGGCCATCCCCGACGCCCCCGCCGAACGCGACCGCCGGCTCCGGCTGGAGCTCGCGCGCACCCTCGCCCTGGCCACCTCGGGGCAGCTGTCGGAGAGCCGCGACCTGCTGCACGAGGTGCTGGCCCGGGTCCCGACCGACCCCCTGGACCGGCGGATCGAGACCGCGATGCTGTGCGCCCGCACGGAACGCATGCTCGGCCACTACTCCGAGGCCGAGGCCCTACTGCGCGACGAGCTGCCCAGGATCGAGGGCTGGTCCTCGCCCCAAGCGGTCGCGCTGATGACCGAGTACGGCACGGTGGCCCTGCTCACCGGAGGCTTCGCGGACGCCGACCCGTTCGTCGAACGGGCGGTGCGGATGGCCCGCGACCTCGGCGACCCGCCGGCCGAGGCGGCGGCCCTCGCCGTACGCGGACTCGGCAGCATCGGTCTCGGCCGGGTCGACCAGGCCCGCCGGGAGCTGGCCGCGGGCGCCGCACTGGCCGACCGGCTCTCCGACGCCGACCTCGCCCGGCAGCCGGAGGCACTCGGCCAGCTGGGCTGGGGCGAGCTGTTCGCCGAGCAGTACGCCGACGCGGCCCGCCACCACGACCGGGGTCTGCGCCTGACCCGCCGGAACGGCCAGGACCACGTGGTGCCGCACCTGCTGCTCGGCATCGGCTTCCGGCAGCTCTGGACAGGCGAGCTGCGCCAGGCCGAGCGGACCGCCGAGGGGGCCGAGGAGGTCGCCCGGCAACTCGGCATCCGTGAGCTCAGGGGCCTGGCGATGGCCCTCCGTGCGGCAGCGACGGGCTCGAACGCCCGACCCGCCGACGGAGCGGCCCTGGCACTCACCGAGGAGGCCGTCCGGTCCGCCCCGGGCGCGGGCTTGTGGAGCCGGAGCACGGTGGCCGTCCACGCACAGGCGCTGCTGGCGGCCGGTCAGGCCGCCCGCTGCGCCCGAGTCCTGCTGGACGCCGGGGGCGGCCCCGAGCTGCCGCTCACCCAGGTGATCTTCCGTCCGCTCTGGTATG
Source organism: Streptomyces rhizosphaerihabitans (assembly GCF_025399795.1). Taxonomy (GTDB): domain Bacteria; phylum Actinomycetota; class Actinomycetes; order Streptomycetales; family Streptomycetaceae; genus Streptomyces; species Streptomyces rhizosphaerihabitans. The sequence goes on from NZ_JAODTZ010000024.1 coordinate 69,187, forward strand.
CCCTGCTGTCGGCCGCCGCGCTGGCCACCGGCGACGTCGCGGAGGCCGACACCTGGGCAGTGCTCGCGGACACCGTGGCCAACAGCCTCGGACTCCGCGGCCAGCAGGGCTTCGCCCGGCGGGCCGGAGGTCTGGTGGCCGCCGCCCGAGGCGAGCCCACCCGGGCCGTGGAGGGCCTCGCGGCGGCGGCCGAGTGGTTCCAGGAAGCCGGGTTCGCCGTCCAGCGTGCGCTGACCCTGGCCATCGGCGCCCCGATCGCGGCCGCCGTCGGAGACCGCCACCGAGCCGACGCCTGGCTGGACGAGGCCGACCGGCTGGCCGCCGAGACCGGCGCCGGCTCGATCGCCGGACAGGCCGCCGCCGTCCGCCGGGGCCTGGCCGCACGGTCCGGGACGGCCGGGCAGGCCCCGCCGGACACCGCTCCCCGCCTGGCCCTGCTCACCACACGGGAACGGCAGATCACCGCGCTCGCGGTCGAGGGCACCCGGACCCGGGAGATCGCCGACCGCCTGTTCCTCAGCCCGCGCACCGTCGACGCCCACCTCGCGAAGATCTACCGCAAACTCGGCGTGACCTCCCGGACAGCGCTCGGCGCGCTGCTGGCCGCCGAGGGCGGTCGGCAGGCGCTCGGCCTTGACCGGCCCTAGCACGGCGGATCACGGGCGCAGGTCGAGCATGGGCTCGGCGTACCGGGTCGCGCCACAGACCGTCAGGAACACCGGGGACTCCGCCTCGGGCAGGCGCAGCAGGTCGGCGAGCCGGTGTTCGTCGAAGGACCGCGCCGGACGGGCGAACAGGCCGTGCGCCGCCGCGCCCAGGGTCAGCCCGTGCGAGACCCAGCCGCACCAGACCTGGAGCAGACCCCAGGCGGCCGGCCCGAGATCCTCGACCAGCGTCCGCAGATCGGCCGAGAAGATCCACAGTGCGGTGGCGTGCCGGACGCCGCAGTCGTTGGCCGGCGTGAGCGGGTAGCCGAAGAGCGCCTCCATCCGGCGCGGCAGCTCCGGGTCGGCCTCCGCCGGCCGCAGCCCGCCGTCGGTGAACCCGTACCGGCCGGTGGGCAGACCGGCCAGCCGCTGGGGTACCACGGTGAGCCTGACCCGGGCAGCCACCTCGCGCAGCGCGACGGGCGCCGGGGCCGCCGCCCAGGCCAGCAGGTCCCGCAGGCAGTCCTCGCCGCGAGTGACCGGCCGGGCGGAGAACCCGCTCAGCGGTCGTGGCACCCGGCCCGCCGACCGGTTCCACCACACCCGGGCCCAGTCCTGGTCCGCCTTCCGCGATCCGGGCCGGGGCAGCTCCGGGAGCGCGCGACCGGCGCCGGAAGGGGTCGCGGGGCCGGTCAGCCGAGGGGCCACGGCGGCGGCGGTCTCGGCGAGGCTGGGATGGCCGGTCTCCACCTCGAGCAGGGCGTCCAGCTCGGCGTCGAGTGCCCCGCCGCCGACCGGCTCCAGCGGTCCGGCCGACGGCAGTTCGCCCACCTCGTGCAGCGTGACCACCACCGGTGCCGACCAGCTCCCCGGACCGGTCGCGGCCACCAGCCGGGCGGCCCGGACCACCTCGGGTCCCGACACCCGGACCGAGGCCCGCAGGCCGAACAGCTCGGCCGTCGCCAGCAGGCTGCGCAGGTTGATACCGACCTCCAGGTCCGCCAGGGCGCAGCGCAGCACACCGTAGGGCGTCGGCAGATCGGTGTGGCGGCCGGCCAGCACGATGTTCAGGTCGTTCCGGGCGGGACGCGGAGCCGGGGCGTCGGCCGGGTCGAGGTCGACCACGGCGTGCCGGTACGGGTCGAGATATCCGGCCGGGCCCTCGGCCGGCACCGTGAAGACGTGCACCGGAAATTTGCTGCGGACGGAGGCCGTCACGCGGTGGTCGTTGGCGGGATTCGACGGCTCCCGGCGCAGCGGCCCGAAGGCCGCTGCCAGCACGGCACCCACCCGTTGGCCGCCGCCCTCCTCGGCGGCACCTACCCGGCCGGCCGGGTACGGGGTGGCGGCCAGCAGGTCGTGCGCACCGAGGGGCAACGGACGGCCCCGGTCGGCACGGGCCGACCGCGGCGGCAGGCAGGCGGTGGTCGGCACCCGCTCGTCCACGTTGATCGGATCGTGCAGCAGACCGCGCAGCGGCCCCTGACGCAGCGCGAAGCGGAGCACGTCGGCCGTGCCGGTCACGATTCCTCCGGGGCTCGGGTGTGGGCGGTGGGTGGGTCGGCCAGCCAGATCAGGCCGCAGGGAAGCGGCACGGGGCCGAGCACCGGGTCGGTGGTGAGCCTGCGGGCGTGGACCGCGCGGCCGCGCAGCACCTCCGGGGAGCGGAGCGCGGCATCGAGGGCGGTGAGCTCCGTCGGGCCGGCCCACTCCAGGGCCCGGGTGCCGACGGTGGCGGCCGCGAACGCGGCCCTGTCCTGCTGGAGTCCGGCCAGGGCACGGGCCAGTGCAGCCTGCGCGGCGGCCTGGGCGGAAGGTCCCCACTGGCGGGCGAGGCGTTCACCGGTGTCCGCGTGGGTGACGGTGACCAGGGTCCAGTCGGTGCCCGGAAGGGTGCGGCGGCTGAGCCCGGCGGGGCGGTCGAAGTAGTGGGTGAGGGCCCGGACGAGTGATCGGGCCAGCGGCGTGGCCAGTTCGGACCCCGGCAGCGGCGGACCGTCGTCGGTCTCCTCCGCGGACAGGACCCGGAGCAGACCGTCGAGCAGCCAACGCCGGGACGTCGTACCGGCGGCGGCCGTGCCCGGGTGGGCGGGATCCGGCCTCACGTCCTCGGCCGTCGCCCGGAGCAGCCGGAGCAGCGCGTCCCGCCGGGCGTCCTCGGGCTCCGTCCCCCAGCCGAGCAGCACCGGCTGTCCCGGCAGCACGATCGCTTCCAACGCAGCCAAGCGGAAGGGCAGTTGGGGCAGGTCGAGGTCGTCCCGCCACTGTCCGAGCCCGGACCACCGTGTGGTGAGCGGCTCGTCCGCAGTGCTGTCCGCCGGGGGGAGCGTGTCGTCGGCTTCCGCCGGTGCCTGGTGGGTGACGGGTGACCAACGGGGTCCGGCCGGGCGGACGGTGAACGGGTGGAGGGTGGTCCGGAGGGTGCGGCCGTGGATGAGGTGGAGGTCAGGGGTGTCGAGGGCGGTCGCGCCGAGGTGGTCGAGGATGCCGCGGGCGGCGAGCGAGCCCGCGAGGGTGGCGGCGTGCAGCGTGGGGGCGCGTCCGGCGGGGTGGCTGCGGGACCAGGCGGCGGCGCGTTCGGCTGCGGCCCGGAAGGCGCGGGCCTGCGGCACGCCGCGCAGCACGGGGCCGACGATCTGGTGGCCGTCCCCGGCCGGGACCGGGATGTACGGGGTGTCGGCCGGGAGGAGGGCGGCGAGCTCGGACAGCTCCACGGGTGCGGCGACGGCGAGGACGGCTGCCGCGGTGCGGGGGCCCGGCCGGTCGGTGACCGTGCCGACGCCCAGGTTCAGCAGCCCACGGGTGGCGCTCCTGGCAGCGGGACCTTCGCCCAGGACGGCCACCTCGGCCGCGCGCAGGACGGCGAAGGCGGCGTACGGCTCGGCGCAGTGCTCCTCGTAATGCGCCAGGGCGTCCCCGTACCGTTCGGCGGTCGCGAGGTCGGGAACGGGCCCGCCTGCCCGGTCGAGGTCGAACAGCACGCCCTGGTCGAGCAGCGCCGCCAGGACCTGGCGCAGGGCGACCCGCTCGGTCGGCTCGACGACCGAGCCGAGCAGGTCCGCCGCGTCGGCGCCGTCGGTGAGTTCGCCGAGCCGGTCGTCGAGGAGCCGCTGGAGGCGTGGCGGGGAGGCCAGCACGAACGTGTGGTCGCCCCGCGCGCAGTAGAGGCCGCGCGCCATCGGTACGAAGTGCGCGCCGGGGCGCAGTTTCACCCTCACGGCCTGGCCCCGTCGTGGAAGCGCCCGCCGGGCGCGCGGTCGTACTCGAGGACCCATTCCAGGGCGTACGCGCCGTCCTGCACGCCGACGGGAACCTCCTCCAGGCAGCCGCCCCCGGGGAGTTCGCGGACGGTCTCGGCCAGCAGCGCGCTGCCGAGGTCGACGTAGCGGGTGCGGTCGGGCGCCGTCGGCAGGAGGCCGTCGAGGTCGGTGTCGGCCGGGCGGGGTTCGACCAGCAGCAGTTCCTCCGGGACGTCGTGGGCGGCCCGCCAGTCGGCGAGCGCGCAGAGCAGTCCGGGCCCGGTGGCGGTGGCGGTGGGCAGGTCCTCCCCCGGGTACCAGCGGCGGCCCTGGAGGACCACCCGGCCCGCCGTCAGCCTGGGCAACGAGACCGTGCCGGTGGTGCGGTGCGGATCGGCGGCGGCCTCACCGAGCGGGTCGAGCCGGAGGCGGCCGGTGCCGTGCAGCCAGAGGGCGATCCGCATCGGCGGCGCGAGCCGGCCGGGCTTGGCCAGGGCCGGGGAGTGCACGGCGACCGGCGCGCCGTCCGGGTCGAGCAGCTCCAGGGTGTCGGTGCCGCGGTCGTGGGCCAGGGTGAGGCCGAGCCAGCCGACCGGGTCGATCCGGTCGGGGAGGAGCGGTGGGCGGTGGTTGACGTCGAGGCCGTGCAGGCCCCGGTCCTCCAGCGGGACGGCGGGGCCCGCGGCGCGTTTCAGCCGTTCGGCGATCCTGGTGTGGGCCTCGCCGCCGAACGTGCGATCGGTGCCGAGGTAGCGCAGTGCGGAACTCCCGCCGCCGGGGAGGTACCCCCGGACCGCGAGCCGGTCACCGATCGGCCGCACCAGCACTCCGTACGAGGCGTGGGGACGACGGAAGCGCTCGGGAAGTCCGTCGGCGAGAGCGGCCAGCTCCGCCGGGTCGATCCTGACCTCGGTGGGCCCGGTCGCGATCCGCTCGCCGAGCAGCGCCCGGGCGTCGGCGCGCAGCCGCAGCAGTTCGGTGAGGGAGCCGTCGGTGGGGCCGAAGTCCGTGCTGGTTACGGGGGTCAGCAACCGGGCCCGGCGGGCGACCACGGCGACCAGGTCGGCGGCGCAGTCGGCCAGCCTGACCCGGGCGCCGGGGCCGAACCGCTCGGTGAAGGCCGCGACCAGCAGCGCCCGGGCGTCGTGCACCCGGTCGGACAGGGCGGCGAACTCCAGCACCCGGGCCAGGTCGTCCAGGGCCTCCCGGTGCGGCGACGCGGCGATCCCGACCGGCGGCAGCACGTACTCCTCGGTGACCCGTAGTCCGATCGGGTGCGAGAGCAGGGCGTTGAGAGCCTGCTGGTCCTCGGCCAGCCCGGCCAGGGCGTCGGCCGGTGGCCGCTGGTGACCTGCGGCGGCGTCCAGTCGCTCCTGGACATCGACAAGCAGCTTGGCCGCTCCGGGGTGACGGTCGGTCAGGAGCTTGGCGGCGGCTGCCGCAGGGTGTTCGTCCTGACCGTCGAACCCTGCTGCGCCGACCAGGAGTTGGAGCTCGACCGCCTCGGCCGCGAGGGCGGCTGCGGCCTCCGGTCCCAGCGCGAGCCCGGCGGCCAGCTCCCGGACCAGCACCTCGGCGGGCAGCGGACCGAGCTCGACCAGGCCGAGCAGGGCCCGGACCTTCCCGGTCATCGCGGTGCCGACCAGCCGGAGCTGTTCGCCGTCGCGGCGGTAGAACTGGACCTGGGAGTGCCGGTGCCGCAGGGTCCAGTTGGCGCGCAGCAGCGGCGGGAGCGACCCGGCCGCCGGATCCGGGCCGGCCAGCAGGGCGTCGACCGCCATCACCAGCTGCGGCCGGTCCAGCGCGAGGACGGAGCGGCCGCGGGCCGGGTCGAGGCCGGGTCGGTCCAGCGAGGCGCCGTGCTCGTCCCAGCGGCCCAGGGCGACCGCGGTGTGCGCCGTCGGCGGCCCGAGCCGGACCATCGCCCGGGAGAACTGCTCCAGGACGGCGGGCTCCGAAGCCGTGGCGTCCTGCGCGGCAGGCGGCTGCTCCGGCGGGTCGGCGGCGAGGTAGCCGCTCACCGGGCCGCCGGGCCGTCCGGCGGCGAGCGTCGATCGGAAACCGTCCCCGAGCAGCGCCGAGCGCAGCGCGGCGCGCTCCTGCCGTAGCGCCTCGCCGTGGGCGGTCGCCACCTCGCGTTCGGCCGCCGCCCGGTCCAGGGCGGTGGCCAGCGCGGTCAGGGCGGCTCGCAGACCGGGCGAGGTGAGGCGGCGGCCGGGGACGCGGCCGAGCAGGAGGACCGGGGTGTCCGCCGGGCCGCCGGCGGCCGGGGCGGTCATACGGTGGCTCCGGCAGGTGCGGCGCTCTCGGTGGCGAGTTGGGGACGGACCTTGTCCGCGAAGAGTTCCACCGAGCGCATGGCGTCGGTCCCGCCGAAGCCGCCGAAGTCCGCCTGCCAGAGGATCCCGTCCATGGAGACCCGCTCCTGGAAGCGGCCGATCTGGTCGGCGACGTGCTCGGGCGAGCCGACGAACGCCGTCCCGGTGGCCCGCAGGTCCTTCGCGGTCAGCGTACGGACCACGTTGCCCAGACCGGTGTACTGCAGGTAGTCGGTGGAGACGGTCTCGTCCCAGGTGTCCAGGGCGGAGGCCCAGACCTTCAGGTACTCGTTCAGGTGCGGGTCGGCCAGCTCGCGGGCCTTCTGGTCGGTCTCGGCGACCAGCAGCGGCAGGCTGGCCATGACGCTCGGGGTGCCGTCCGGGTGGTGCGCGGCGAACGCCTCGCGGTAGCGGGCGGTGAGCGAGGTGTCGAACTCGCGGCCGGTCGGGGTGATCAGCAGACCGTGGCCGAACCGGCCGATCCGGTCGAAGCTCTCCGGGGTCTGCACCGCGGCGACCCAGAACGGCGGCCGCGGGTTCTGGGTCGGCCGGGGAAGCACGGTGGCGTTCTGGAACGAGAAGTACGGGGTGTCCTCGGTGACCTGCTCCTCGGTCAGCAGCCGGTGCACCGCGTTGATCGTCGCTTCGAAACGCTGCCGGCTGCCGTCCATCGGCACCTGGAAGGTCTGGAACTCGTGCGGCATGTAGGCACGGGCGAAGCCGACCTCCAGGCGCCCGTCGCTGATCGCGTCGACCATGGCGATGTAGGAGGCGAGTTTCACCGGGTGGTGGAAGACCGGCAGGGTGCAGCCGGTGATCAGCCGGATCTGCCGGGTCTGCGCGGCCACCGCGGCCAGGAAGGTCAGCGGGCTCGGGCAGTAGCCACCGTAGGCGTGCAGGTAGTGCTCGGTCATCTTGACGTAGTCCATCCCGGACTCGTCCGCCAGTCGGCAGAGGTCGAAGACCTCCCGGTAGTAGTCGGCCGGAGACTTGGTCTCCGGTGAGGAGTCGGGGAGGAAGGAGACGCCGAAGCGCATGGTGTTGCTCCTAACTGGGCGTCAGTCGGTGTCGGCCTGGGCGGGCGGGCCGAGCAGCACCGCGGTGTACGCCTCGGGGCGCAGGTGGGCGACGGCGGCCGCGCGGACCTCGTCGTCGGGGACGGCGCGCAGCCGGTCCGCGATCCGGTCGGCCCAGTCGGCGGGCAGCCCGGCCAGGACCGGCCCGTACAGGCTGTCGGCCAGACCCTTCTGGGTGGAGCGGACGAGCGCCTGGATTCCGAGTGCGTAACCCCGGGCGGCGGCGATCTCCTCGGCGGTCGGCGGTCGGTCGCCGGAGATCGCGGCCAGTTCTGCCAGGGTGCCGTCGACGGCCGCGGTCGCGTGCCGCGGCGCGCTGGCGAACTGGACGGTGCCGAGCGCCGAACCGGTCCGCTGCTCGATCACGGACTGCCCGGTGTAGATCCGGCCCTCCCGTTCGCGCAGCCGTTGGACCAGGCGCGACGAGAAGTAGCCGCCGAAGACCTGGTCCGCGAGCACCAGCGCGGGGTAGCCCGGATCCGTCCGGACCAGGGAGGGCGCGGCCAGCCGGGCCTCGCACTGCCGGGACCCGGCGACCGGGACGGCCTGGGCCGGCTCCCCCCGGTGGGCCGGGGCGGGCAGCGGGGCCATCCCCACCGCCCGGAGCCGGGCCGACCAGCCGCCCAGCGTGATCGCCGACTCCTCGACGACCCGGGTGGGATGGACGTCTCCGACCAGGATCAGCGCCGAGCCGCGCGGTACCAGCCGGGTCCGGTGCAGCTCGGCCACCTCGTCCCGGTCGACGGCTGCGACCCGGTCCGTGGTGGGCGTCTCCCGGGTCGCCGGGTGATCGCCGAAGCAGCGGCGGAGCAGCGCCGCTCGCGCGGTCCGGGCCGGCATCGACTCGGTGAGCCGGATCCGGTGCAGCAGCCGCTCGCGCTCGGCCTCCAGCGTGGCCGGCTCGTACCCGGCGCCGGTGAGGCAGTCCGCGAGCACGGCCAGCAGCCGGGGCAGGCCCTCGGCCAGTACCTGACCGGTGATCCGGAGTTCCTCGGGCCCGACCACGGCTTTCAGACTGCCGCCCACGGCGGCGAGTTCGTCGTCGACGGCGGTCCGGCCGCCCCCCGCGCCGCCGGTCAGCAGGGTGCAGGCGAGCAGCTCGGCGGCGGCCGTGTGCCGGGCGGTGGAGCCGCCGAAGGGCACGCCCAGGCGGAGTTGGACCACCGGGGCGGTGGCCCGGCGGGCCGCCACCACGCGCAGGCCGGTGGGCAGGACGGTGTCCACCACCTCCAGCGGTGGCGCGGGCCGCGGTGGGGCGAGCGGGGGCAGCATGGCCCCGGTGCTGCCGGGGTTCATCGGTCGGCCTTCCGCTCGGGTACCAGCCGGAGCACGGCCGGGTGGCGTCCGGCCAGGTCGGCCGTCACCCGCCGCACGTCCTCGGTGGTGACGGTGGCGAAGCGCCGCGGTGCGTCGAGGACCAGTTCTCCGTCGCCGTGCAGCAGTTCGTAGCCGGCCAGTCGTCGGGCGCGGACCCCGACCGGGTCGGTGTCGGAGTACCAGGCGGTCTGCAACCTCCGCACCGCGCGCAGGAGTTCGTCCTCGGCGGGGCCTTCGGCGGCCAGTTCGGCGAGTACCTCGTCGATGGCCTCCGCAGTGTGCCGGGCGGAGATGCCGGGCGGGCAGACGGCGTTCACCAGGAAGGCGTCCGGGTCCCGGGAGTCGAAGGGGCCGGAGAGGCCGGCCATCGCCATCACCTGGGTGGCCAGCCGGCGTTCGCGGATCAGCGAGCGGCGCAGCCGGCTCGACTCGCCGTCGCCGAGGACGGCGGCGGCGACCACGGTCGCCAGGTGGTCGGGCGAGTCCGGCGGCGGCATCCGTCGGCCGACGGCGATCGCGGGGAGGGGAGCGAGGCGGTCGGTGCGTTCGACCGTGCGAGGCCCGGCGAGCGGCGGTTCGGCGAGCTCGGGCGGCGCAGCGGCCGCACGGGGCGGGATCGTCCCGAAGTGCCGCTCGGCCAGCTTGACCACCTCGTCGGGATCGATGCCGCCGCAGATGGCGAGTACGGCGTTCGCCGGGGCGTAGTGGTGGTCGAAGAAGTCCACGCACTCCTCGACCGTCGCCGCGCCGAGCGACGCGTGATCGCCGTACCCGTCATGGGTGTTGGCGAAGGAGTCGAAGAGCACCCGCGGCAGCTGGAAGGTGGGGAAGCCGCCGTACGGCCGGTTGGTGACCGTGCGGCGGATCTCCTCGGCGATCACCGAGGCCTGGGTGGTGATCGCCTCCGGGGTGATCCGGGGTGCCCGCATCCGGTCGGCCTCCAGGAAGAGGCCGAGCTCCAGGGCCTCGGCCGGCATCGCCTGGAAGTAGCTGGTGTGGTCGCGGTGGGTGGTGCCGTTGAAGACGCCGCCGTTGGCCTGGATGTGCCGGGCGTGCTCCTGGGCCGTGAGGTTGGCGCTGCCCTGGAACATCAGGTGCTCGAAGAGGTGGGCGAAGCCGGACCGGGACTCGGAGCGATAGCCGACCCCGTAGGCGACGGCCAGGCCGACGGCCGGACTGCCCGGGTCCGGGATCACCACCAGCCGCAGACCGTTGGCCAGCCGGTGCCGGTGCACCTCGGCGACGGCGGGTGGGGCCGCCGCGGTGGGCACGGTCATGAGCCGCTGCGGATCGCGCGGGCGGCGAACCAGGTGGCAAGTGCCGCCAGGCCGGCCGCGACGGCCACTCCGACCAGGGTGTCGCTACCGCTGAACTCGCCTGCGAACAGGGCACGTTCGGCTGTCACGATGTGCGAGATCGGGTTGGCTTCGGCCAGTCCGGCGAGCCAGCCGGGTGCCAGCGCTAGCGGCAGCAGTACCCCGGAGAGCAGCATGGTGGGCAGCATCAGGGTGTTGAGCAGCTGGCCGTACGCCTCTTCGTTCTTCACCAGCAGCGCGAGCCCGTACGCGAGGCCCGACATCGCCAGGCCGACCACGGTGACCAGGGCGAACGCGGCCAGCACCCCGCCGACCGGCGCCCGCAGTCCGGCGACCAGCGCGCCCAGGGTGAGCAGCCCGGCCTGGAGGGTGAGTACCACGGCGTCCCGGAGCATCCGGCCCAGCAGCAGGCCGAGTTCGCCGGCCGAGGAGATCCTCATCCGGTCCAGCGCGCCGGACCGGACCTCCGAGATGATGCCGAAGCCGACGAACACGGCGGAGAAGACGCCCTGTTGGACGAGAAGCCCGGGGACGAAGACCCGCCAGGTGTTGCCCCCCTCGAAGCCCGGCGCCTGGCCGATCCGGCTCAGCAGTGGGCCGAACAGGGCCAGGTAGAGCAGCGGCTGCATCAGGCCGAAGATCACCCAGGCGGGCTTGCGGAGGGTGTAGCGCATCGAGCGCTGGAAGATGATCCAGCTGGTCGCGGCGGTGGTCACGTGGTCACCTCGGTGTTCGGCGTCTCGGTGGCCGACAGGATCTGGTCTCCGTCGGAGGGCACGGGCAGGACCGGGCGGCCCTCCTCGCGCAGGGAACGGCCGGTCAGGCGCAGGAAGACGTCGTCCAGGGTGGGGCGCTTGACGGAGACCGACTCCAGGGCGACGTCGGCGAGGTCGAGGGCCCGCAGCAGCTCGGGGAGCAGTCGCTGGGCGTGCGCCACGTGGAACTGCACGCCGTCCGGCGTGGTGTCCAGGTCGCAGCCGGGGACCAGCCGGGCGACCACGGTCGCGGCGTCGCTGATCCGGCTGGTCTCCAGGGTGACCACGTCGCCACCGATCCGGCCCTTCAGCGCCTCGGCGGTGTCGGAGGCGATCACCTGGCCGCCGTCGATCACGATGATCCGGTCGCAGAGCAGGTCGGCCTCTTCCAGGTAGTGCGTGGTGAGGAAGACCGTGGTGCCGTGCTCGGTGCGAAGTCTGCGCAGGTGGTCCCAGAGGTTGGCCCGGCTCTGCGGATCCAGGCCGGCGCTCGGCTCGTCCAGGAAGAGTACGGCGGGGCGGTGCACCAGCCCGAGCGCGACGTCCACCCGGCGGCGCTGGCCGCCGGAGAGCTTGGCGACCGGCCGTCCGCTGAAGCCGTCGAGCTCGAACTGGTCGATCAACTCGGCGGTACGAGCTGCCGACTGATGGGGCGTCATCCCCTGCAGCCGAGCCTGGGTGCGCAGCTCGTCAGCGACCAGGTGCTCGGAACCGCCGGAGGACTGGCCGACGTAACCGATCGCCCGCCGCACCGCGGCCCGCTCGCGGACCACGTCGTGGCCGGCCACCGAGGCGGTGCCGCCGGTGGGCGTCTGGAGGGTGGTGAGCATACGTACCGTGGTGGTCTTGCCGGCGCCGTTGGGGCCGAGGAAGCCCACCATCTCGCCCTCGGCCACCTCCAGGTCGATGCCCCGGACGGCGTCCACGGTCCCGTTCCGGACGGCTTCGACCGTGCCGAAGCGGGTCCGGTACGAGTAGCTGAGGCCTTGCGCGCTGATCACAGAGTTCCTCCGGTCCTGAACTGAAACAGGACGCCGCGGGATGAGATTGACGGACAACGGCCAAGCCTTGGGCGGTCCGTCGGCGTCGCCGCACCGGCAGCGGCCGGGCATTGCGCCACTCTTGCCAATTCCGCGTTGCGGAGTCCAGCTCCCGGACGGGTCGGAGATGTCGTCTGACAGCAACGTGCCAAAGGCGGCGGCATGGATCCGCCGGATTGTCCGGACTTGGCGACGGGGTGGCCCAGCCGGCATTCGCGTCCACGAAAAGAAATCTCGGCGGCGGCATTTTGCTGCCGTTCGAATTCCTTGCCGGGGTCTCCCGGCAGGCAGTTAGCTCATGCCCAGCCACCGGCAGCCCGCCGGTCGATCCGAAAGGAACCCCATGAGCACTGCTGTGGACTTCGCCGCGTTCGACGTCAACGAGCTGGCCGTCCTGGACGCCAACGACGCCGTCGCGCTGCCCGACATGGGCGCCTCGGTCATCATCATCATCTCCTACACCGAGGACGGCGAGGAGATCCTCACCGAGGACACGCTCAACGACGTCGGGAGTGGCTCGCTCAGCACCTCCTCCTCCTGCTGCTGATCTCCCGCGGCTGACCATCCCCGACTTCTCGTAGTCGGGTGCCGGCAGAGCCGGTGACACCGTACCGAACGGCCGTCAGCGATCGTGCCGCCGGTTTCACGCCGACCGACCGAATCGTGCATTTCCTGGAGTCGTCATGCGAACTATCGATCCGGGCCTGGCCATACGGGTTTTCGACTATTCGGATAATCCGCGGGAGCTGCTGCGAGAAATCAGCGAGCCCCTGCTGCACCTGAAAAGCTCGCAGCAGCTCCCCGTGGTCCATGTGCGCCGAGGCTGGCTGCACGGCTCACACCTCCTCCTGACCCTCCGCCCTTACGGCGAACGGACCGTCGACGCCGACGAGTTCGTCGCCACCGTGACCGCACTGGCCGCCGCCCGCGGCGCGAGCGCCCCGGACCAGCAGACCTACCTGCGCCGCGCGCAGGAACTCGCCCGCTGGGAGAACGTCCGGGACGAGTTGCTGCCCTGCCATCCGCAGGGCACCGTGATCGCCGAACCGCACCGGCCGCGCACCGATTCCCCGGCGCTCTCCCAGGCCGTCGACCAGATCATGGGACGCTTCCTCGAACCGGCGCTCGGCTCGCTGGCCGTCCCCGAGGCCGACCTGCTGCCGCACCTCGCCCAGGTCCTCGCGCTGCTCGCCCGCACCCACCCGCGCGGCATCAGCGCCGGCGCGCTGCCGTACCGCTCGCACGCCGAGGGCGTCGCCTCGGCGACCGGGAAGCACGCCGACCTCAGATCCGCCTTCGCCGCACGCTACTTGAGTGACCGTCAGGTCTTCCTCGACGCCCTTCAGGCACCGGTGCAGAGCGACACCCTGCGGTCCTGGGAACGGGCCATGCAGTACGCCTGGGGAGTAGCCGAGGCCCACACCGCCGGCCAGGCCGTCGACGACCGTGTCCTGCAGGGCGCGGCCGGCGGCGGGGACTGGGAGCACCCGCTCGGCACCCCGGTCCGCAGCGAGTTCATCGGCGCGGTCCTGGACGGCGGCATGCTGCGCAAGCCCTCCTACCGTCACATCGCGCACCGGATCGTGCTGAACGTCCTCTACGCCGGCCTGACCTGCTTCGGCATCACCCCGATGCAGCGGTACTACCTCTGCTACGGACTGGGCGAGGGGACCGACGAGTTGACCGGTGTGTCGTCCATCGAGCGGGTGCAAGCCTTCAGCAGGGAGCTGGCGTGACCACGTCCTGGAACCTGGCCGACACACCCATGTACCGGGTGAATCCCACCCCGGGTCTGCGCCTGGGCGGCGACCGGCTCGGTACCGTCATGCGGGCCCTGTTCACCGCACATCGGGACTGCCGGTCGCTGGCCGACGAGGTCTGCGAGGAGCTCTACCAACTCGCCGGGGTCGCCGTCGGCCGCGAACGCCACCGCCTGCTGCGGCTCAAGCGCGCCGTCTTCAACGACCGCTCCCCGGACGCCGCCGACCTGCGGGACAGCTGGCAGACGCCGCTCCCGCCGGCCGTCACCGCCTGGCTGGCCGCCAGCGAACGCGGCCAACTCGCCCGTACCGCACTGGAGGCGGGCCTGCCGGGCTTCCTCGCCGAGGAGCGTGAACGGCTCGCCCAGGCGGTCGGCTCCGAGCCCTTCCAGCTTTCGCTGGCCCTCAACTCCCCCCAGGTGCTCGACGCGGCCCAGCGCTACCGCGCCTCGCCGGGGGCGCTGACCGCCCGTCAGCGCAAGTCCGAGCGCGGACTGCTCCAGCACCTCGCGCGCGCCCTGCTGCGGGTCAGTCCGCTGTCCCGGCTCACCGCCGTCGGCTTCGCCGATTGGTCCGAGGACGGCCGCCGCCTCGACGAGGCCGCCTTCGACCGCCGACGGGCCCACTCCGTACTCACCCCCGACCGGGCGCTCTTCTCCAGCCTGGTCAACGGCATCGCGGCCCCACCCCGCCCGGGTGAACCCCCCGCCGTCGTCCAGCGCAACGCGATGCTCCGGCGGGAGGGCACCCACATCCGCTTCCAGCACGTCGCGGACGGCCGACGGCGCACCCTGGCGGCCGAGCTCAACGAGCAGCTGACCACCGTGCTGAAGCTCACCGTCCTCGGCCCGCTGCCGGTCGAGCTGCTGACCGCCGAACTCGCCCGCCGGTTCGCGGTGCCCGAGCCGTATGCCGCCCGACTGGTCACCGCCGCCGTCGACGCGCAGATCCTGGTGGCCGCCCCGGTCCTCGACGAGCAGGCCGCAGACCCGCTGCCGCCCGCCGAGAAGCTGCTCGCCGAGCACCACCCGGAGGCAGCCGCGACGGTCGCCGCGATCGCCGCCGACCTCGACCTGATGGCCCGGGACTCGGTCGGCGGACGCCGGGCCGCCCTCAGCAGGATCCGCACCGCCGAGACCGCGCTCAACGAGCTCAGCACCTGCCCCGCCAGGCTCCAGGTCAACGAGGACTACCTGCTGGAACCCGGCGCCGTCTCGCCCGAGGGCTACCGCGCCGCACTGGTCGACCTCGGCCGGGTGACCGCCTTCCAGAGCCTCTTCGACCGGCATCACGAGATCCGCGCCCTGCTCACCCGGGCCTTCACCGACCGCTTCGGCGTCGGTGCCCGGGTCGACCTGCTCGACCACGCCGACGAACTGGTCACCCTGGTCCGCGGCCGGGAACTCTCACTCACCCGGGCCGACGCCGAGCAGTGGGGCCCCGCCGACGGTTCGCTGTCCGAGCTGCGCCGCCGGCGCGCCGCCGCCCTCGCCGTCCTCGCCGCCCGGATCCGCGAGGCCGGCTACGACGCCGAGGTCTCGGTGGACCCCGGCCTGCTCGCCTCGCTCGCGGACGGCCTGCCCGACCGCTTCCGGCTCCCCACCGCGTCGTACGGCCTGCTGGTCCAGCCCGCCGACGGTCGGCTGGTGCTGAATGCCTGCTACACCGGGCACGGCCAGCTGGGCACCCGCTTCCTCGGCGCTCAGGCCGAGCTCGGCAGTGACGTCGCCTCCCGGATCGCCCGCCGGATCCAGCACCGGTTCGGCTCCGACGGCGTCCGGCTGGTCGAGGACCACGGACTGCACCGGGCCAACATCAACCACCGGATGCGGCTGCTGGACGAGACCTTCACTCCGGAGGACTGGCTCGGAGTCACGCTGGCCCACGACTCGGTCGCCGACCGGCTCGATCTGCTCGACCGGGACGGGCAGCCGGTCCGGGTGATGTCGCTGGGCATGAAGTGGGTCGAACTCCAGCCCACGCCGCTCACCCTGGCCGTCTGGCTGTACGACACAGGCCGGGTCGCCTTCGACCCGATCGGGCAGCTGCACACCCGGCGACGCGACCTCGACGGCGGCACCGTCCGCTACCCCCGGCTGGTCGCCGGGGACGTGGTGCTTCAGCGCCGCCGCTGGTACCCGGGGGACGACCTCCCGTCCATGACGGCCGGCGAGCCGGAGGACGAGGCCGCCCACCTGATCGCCATGACGCGCTGGCGCGCCACGCACGACATACCCGAGGAGATCGTCATGAAGACCCCGCTCGGCATGCCGGCCGGCCAGAGGCTGTCCGGCGACGCCGCCGCAGCGGCGCTCACCCGCTACCTCAAGACACGCAGCCGGGAGAAGCCCCAGTACCTGGACCTGGGCAGCGCGCTGATGGTGCGGGTGCTGCCGAAGTTCCTGGAGCGCCGGAGCGCCGGGTTCTTCGAGGAGGCCCTGCCCGGGGTGCGCGGCGGGGTCACGGCCGGCGAATGGCTGCTGGAGTACGACATGGTGCACGGCCCGGGCTCCGAGCAGCCGCAGGCCGCGTCCGCCGGGGAGGGCAAGTGAGGGTCAAACTGCGCCCCGGTACGCACTTCGCACCCGTCCGGCAGGGCGTGCACGTCGCCCGGGACGGCGAGTCCTTCGTCCTCGCGGGGCCGCCGACGCTGTACACCGTCCTGGACAGTCGGCTGGCGGAACTCAGCGACGGCACAGACGTCGACGCCCTCGTCGCGGCCTTCGGGAGCGAGTCCGCCCGCCCGGCCCTCGACCGGATCCTGCGCACCCTGGTGGACCGGGACGTCCTGCTCGACCTGGACGCGCTGACCACCCCGGCACCCGACGGGGCCACCGCGGCCCGCTACGCCGAGACGCTCGCCTACCTGGAAGCCCACAGCCCGGACCCCTACGGGGACTTCGCGCGGCTCCGGGGCGCGCGGGTGCGCGTGCTGGGGAGCGGACCCGCCGCCGAGACGGCGGCGCGGTCGCTGCGGCGCCACGGGGTGGCGGACACGGTCGCCTTCTCCGACGGCTTCGAACCGGTGGATCCGGGCTGGGCGGTGCTGATCACGGATCACGAGCACCCGTCCGGCCCGCCCGCGGCACTGCCGCCCGGCACCCGGGTGGTCGCCGTGCACGCCGGGGAGCACGTGGCCCTGGTGGCCGAGCTGGACGACGCCACCGGGACGGCCGCCTTCGAAGCGGCCGTCCACCGCGCGGCGGCCTGGGTGGCCGGGGACCCCGAGGCCGGTGCGCCGCGCCCGCTCAGCGCGGTCCTCGCCGGAGCGCTGGCGGCCCGCGCCGTCCTGGCCGGCCTCACCGATCTCGACCGATCCCCCCGGAGGGCCACGGTGATCCACGGCCGGCAGCTCCGGACCACCCGCATTCCCCTCCCGGACGGCCCTGCCGCGCAGGACGGGCCGGCCGGTGACCATGTCCCGGCTGCGGCCGGGCCCCCGTCGGCACCCGCAGGGTCACTCGGGACGTCCGGGGACGGCGAAGGACTCGGCGTCCCGGTGCTGCCGACGGAGAACGCCGATCCGCCGGGGACCGAGGAGTTGCTGACGGCCTGGACTCCGCTGACGACCCGTTGGACCGGGCTGGTGCGGCGCGGGCGTGACCTGGACCTGGACCAGCTGCCGCTCTGCCTGGAGACCGTCGAACTGCTCACCGGTCCGGCCCCCGCCCGGGCCGCCGGGTGGGGGCCGGACCGCGCTGCCGCCGGCGTCGGCGCGCTGCTGGCCGCGGCGCGCCGGCTTGCCGGGCCCGACGGCGCCGCCGGGACGACCGAGGGGCGCTGGCTGCTCGACGGTCTGCTGCGTCAGCTCGGCGCCGAACTCCTGCTCGGCCGTCCGGGCGACCGGATCGGATGGGACGGACTCGGCAGCACCGAAGGCCGGACGCTGTTCGGCCTCCTGGAGTCCTGGTTCGGCCGCACGGTGGATCTGACGCATCGTCAGTGTCCGGTGTCCGACTGGTCGTTGGTGACGGTCACGGAGCAGGACGGGACGGTGGCCGCGACCGAATGGGGCGAGACCCCGTCCACCGCGACCCGGTCGGCCCTCGCCGCCGCCGTCGCCCGTGCCCAGGCCGACCCCGAGGTGCGCGGGCTGCTCGCCGAACAGCCGGTCGGCACCAGCGTGTTGGAGACCTGCTCGGTGACCGCGGTGCGGCTGGCCCTGAACCGCCTCGGCACCGAACCGGCCGTCCGGGGCCGTACCGTCCGCGCCCGGCGACTGACCCACGACCCGGTCACCGGACAACTCCCGCTCCACTGCGGGCCGGTGCGGCTCTCATGACCGAGGACACCACGGTGGCGGAAACCCCCGGACAGCCGTCGGCGACCGGGCCCCGGATCGGCCCCGGTGCGCCGGGCTCCTGGGACTGGCGGACCTGGGCCGAGCGACTGGACGGCTGCGTGCTGACCGCCCATGGCGAGCTTGATCTGGACTGGGAACGCCGGGCGATGGCCGCCGCCCGTGCCACCGGCAAGGATCTGCTGTCCGTCCGGATCGGCGCCACCGAGATCCAGATCGGACCACGCTGGACCCCGGACGGCGCCCTGGCCTGCCCGGGCTGCGCCGCCGCCGCCGACACCTACCGCCGCTGGGACGCCGAGAAGCGCCCCGAGAGCGACCGGCGCGAACGCGAGCAGGCAGCCGCCCACCGGGGCGAACCCGACGCGCGCACCCCCGCCCCCGGTCGGGCGGTCCCCGTGCCGCCGTGGCTGGAGGAGGTGGTCGGTGCGGTGCTCACGGCGGAAGCCGCGCCCGGGCCCGGTGAGCTGGTGGTCGTCTCGCGGACCGGCGTGGTCGCCCGGCACCGGGTGATGCGGACCTTCCGGTGCCGCCTGTGCGGGGGCGGCCCGCCGCTGCTGGCCTCGGCCGCCGACGGGCCGCCGGCCCTGCCACGGCCGGTGCCGCGTCCGACCACGGCCGAGGTACCGACCCGGCAGAGTTCGGCGCCCTTCGGGATGGACCCGGACCGGATGCGGGCCGCGTTCGCGGATCCCCGCTTCGGCCCGGTGGTGCGGATCACCCGCTACGCGTCGGGCGGCTTCCCGGTGAGCGAGGTCGACGTACTGGCGGGGACACCGTCCGGTCTCGGCCGGGGGATGCGGTTCCGCGAGGCCGAGGCGGTCGGCATGTACGAGGCGATGGAGCGCCAGGCCGGCTACCCGCACGCGGCGACCGTCGTCCCCGACGTGCCCCACCGGGAGCTCGGTGCTCTCGCGCTCGACCCGGCGATCCTCGGCGGCTACACCGACCGCCAACTCGCCTCCCCGCTGAGCAAGGTGCGGCGGTACACCGAGGACACCCCGCTGGACTGGGTGTGGGCCCGGCCACTGACCGGCGGCGAACCCCGCCTGGTCCCGGCCGAGATCGGCTTCTACCGGTACGGCTACCGGATCAGGGCGGCGGAGGGGGAGATCCGGCGCGGCGCCTTCCTGGAATCCTCCAGCGGCTGCGCCCTCGGCGGCGGCTTCGAGGAGGCGGCCCTGCACTCGCTGCTCGAACTCGCCGAGCGGGACGCCTTCTTGCAGGCCTGGCACCTCGCCCGCCCGCTGCCCGCCGTCGATCCTGCCACCGTCCGCGACCGCCAGTCGCGGCTGCTGCTCAGGACGGCCGAGAAGCACGGCTACGACGTCCACCTGCTGGTCGCCACCGCCGACATCCCGGTGCCCGCGGTCTGGGCGCTGGCGGTGCGGCGCGACGGGGGTCTGCCGGCCACCTTCAGCACGGCCGGCTGCCACCCGGATCCCGAGCAGGCGGTGCGCTCGGCGCTGTGGGAGCTGGCCCAGTTGGTGACGGGCGGGCTGAACTGGGATCCGAAGCCGCTGGAGCCGCTGATCGACGACCCCTGGCAGGTGGAGGAGTTGGCGCAGCACTGGCGCCGCTACACGTTCCCCGAACTGCTGCCTCGGGTCGAACGGGTGCTCGGCGGCCCGGTGCTGCCGCTGGCGGACGCCTTCGGCGGCTGGCCGCGGCCGTTGATCCGCGCGGCGGGCGGTGACGTGACCGGCGCGCTGGAGTACGTGCTCGACCTCTACCGGGCGGCCGGGCTCGGCACCGTGCTGGCTGTCGAGCAGTCCACCCCCGATCACTCCGCGCTCGGCATGTCGGTGGTCAAGTGCGTGGTGCCCGGCATCCTGCCGATGTGCTTCGGGCAGGCACACCAACGCCTGTCCGGCCTCGACCGGTTGCTCTCGCGGCTCGACGCGGATCCGGCCGACCTGCCCCTCGACCCCCACCCCTTCCCATGACCGCATCCGCAGCCGCAGCCGCAGCCGCAGCCACCCGACCCGGTGCGCCGACCCTGGCCGACGTCCGCCGCTTCGCCTTCCGGCAGGGCCCCGGCAAGGGGCACCTCGGCGAACAGCACATGGTGGACGACGGGGCCCCCACCACCAGCGCCCTGCCGCCCCGGTGGGCCCGCTCGTCCACCGGCGTGCCACTGCCGCTCGGCACCCACGAGCTGCTGGCCGCCACCTCGTACCCCGGACCCCGCGAGCCCGGGACCGTCGCGGCGCCGACCCCGCGCGACCGGCTCGGGCACCTGCTGACCACCGCCTTCGGCCTGCAGCGCCGCGAGCCCTCGCACCGCTACGCCGACCACCGTTCGGTCGCCTCCGGGCGGGCGAAGTACCCGGTGCACGCCTTCCTCGCCCAGGGGTCGGCGGTCCGCTATCTCGACGTGTACCGGCACGCGCTGGTGGACGTGACGCCGCCCGAGGGAGCGGCCGCGATGACGGGGGACGGGACATCGGTGCTGCTGGCCGCCCGCTACAGCGACCTGCCCGCCGCCTACGGCCGGATGCGGTACGCCGTCACCGAGGTCGAACTCGGGGTCAACCTGCGGTCGTTGTGCGTGGCGGCGGACCTGCTCGGGGTGGAGGCCCGGCTCGCGCTGGACGGCGGGAGCACCACCGAGGCCGAGGCCGTGGTCCGCTCGGCCGGTCCCGGCACCTGGTCCGCCCCGCTGGCCGTCCGGCTCGGTGGCCTCGGCCCGGTCGGGCCGAGCACGGTGCTGCCCAGCCCGGCCGGCAGCGAGTCGGACCACCGCGACTCCCTGCTGGAGCCGGATGATCCGTCGGTCCGGGACATGGCCGCCGTCAGTGCCCTGCGTCACGGCCTGCCGCCAGGGCCGCCGCCACCGGCCCGTGGGCTGCCCGAGGACGGCCCGGCCTACGGCACCGACTGGGCGGAGGTGCTGTGGAACCGCACCTCCGGTCGGATGCCGGACCGGTTGTACGGCTTCGCGCTGCGGCCCGCCGAGGTCTCCGCCGACTGCCTCGCCGATCTGCTGGCGTGGGCCGACCGGCCCCCGCCGGACCGCCTGCTGACCGAGGTCGCCGACCGGGTCCGACTGAGCGTGGCCCTGCAACGGGTCGGCGGTCTGCCGACCGGCATCCACCGAGTCGAGGGCAGGGAACTGACGCCCGGTCCGGTCCGGCCCAGGATCATGGCCGCGCTCCAGCCCGGATTCGCCCAGCAGCCCTCGCCGAACACCGACTCCGGGATGCGCCACGCAGCGATGGTCTGGGTCCACTCCGTCGACGTCGACGCGCTGCTCGACGACTTCGGTCCGTCGGCCCTCGGCCTGCTCCAGCTCTGCCTGGGCTGGAGCGTGCACGGCCTCTGCCTGGCGGCGGCCGCGCACGGGCTGGTCGCCCGCCCGGCGCGCTCCTTCGTCGAGTACCACGTGCAGCCCCTGTTCGGCCTACGCCGCGAGGAGACCCCGGTGTTCATGACCGTCTGCGGGACGTCCCGCTTCACCGAACCGATGCTGGACCTGCGCACATGAGGACACCCGACGCCCGGGGCCGATGGCGCAGTTGGCACCTGCACGCGGGCTCGCTGCGACCCGCCGCGCTGGAGAACCTGCTGCTCCGAGCCGTGGTTCCGGTGGTCGAGGAGCACGTGGCCGGTCAGGGGCCGGGCGACCCGCCCCGGCCCTGGTTCTTCCTCCGCTACTGGCAGGGCGGTCCGCATCTGCGACTGCGGATCGCCGACCTCGGCGATCCGGCGGCCACCCGGATCACCGCAGAGCTGACCGCCCGGACGAACGCCGTCAACGCCGAGCTGCCGCCCGAGGACCGGATCACCGCCGCCTCGTACCGGCAGGCCGCACGGCCGCTCGCCGACCTCGGCGAGGGTGGCCACGCACTCGACCTCGGCGAGTTGCTGCCGCCGGGTGTCCACCCGGCGGTGTACGAGCCGGAGATCCGGCGCTACGGCGGGCCCGGACAGATGGCGCTCAGCGAGGAGTTGTTCCATGCCTCCAGCGTGGTGGCACTGCGCGCCTGCCGGGCCCGCCCGGGACACGGCCGCAGCGTCGCGGACGGGTTGGAGGCGATGGCCGCGACCCTGTCGGCCTGGCCCGGCGACCAGCCGGCACTGCTGCGCGCGGTGCGGGACGGCTGGGCGGAGTGGTCCGGCGGGCCGGGCCGGGGAGAAGCCGCCGAACGCTTCGCCCGCGGTGTCGCCGAGCAGGCCGACCGGCTGCGAGCGAGCGCGGGGGCGCTGGCCGCCCTGGCCGACGGCGCCCCGTCCCGCTGGAGTGCCTGGACGACCAGGCTCCGGCCGGCCGCCGAACTGTGGACCGAGTCCCACGGCACCCCCGGCGCCGGCCGGATCCTCGGCTCCCAACTCCACATGACCCAGAACCGGCTGGGTGTCGGCGCGGGCCGCGAGGGCATGATGGCCGCGATCCTGCTGGACCTCCTCCAGCAGCACGGCGGTGCATCTTGACGCAACGTCGACCGAGTGGGCGTGCGGTGATCGAACTCGTCGACGTGCACAAGCACTTCGGCGAGGTCACGGCGGTCGACGGCCTGAACCTGCGGGTCGAAGCCGGCGAGGTGGTCGCCTTCCTCGGACCGAACGGCGCGGGCAAGTCCACCACCATCGACCTGCTGCTGGGCCTGGCCAGGCCCGACTCGGGCACCGTCCGGGTCTGCGGCCGCCTCCCCGTGGACGCGGTCCGGCACGGCCTGGTGGCCGCCGCGCTGCAGAGCGGCGGCCTGCTGCGCGACTTCACGGTCGCCGAGACCGTCCGGTACGTCTCCTCCGTGTACCCGAAGGCCAGACCGGTCGACCAGGTGCTGGAAGTGGCCGGGCTGACGTCGATCGCCGGACGACGGGTCGGCAAGTGCTCCGGCGGCGAGCAGCAACGGCTCCGCTTCGCGCTGGCCTTGCTGCCGGAACCTCAGTTGCTGGTCCTCGACGAGCCGACCACCGGCATGGACGTCGAGGCCCGGCAGGACTTCTGGAAGGCGGTCCGCCGCGATGCGGAACGCGGCCGGGCCGTGCTGTTCGCCACCCACTACCTCGACGAGGCCGATGCACACGCCGACCGGATCGTGGTCGTACGGGAAGGCGTCGTGGTGGCCGACGGCCCGGCGGCGAAGATCAAGAACCTGGCGACCGGTCGCCGGATCCGGGTGCTCTGGCCCGGAGCCGAGCCGGCGACCGTCCAAGCCCTGCCCGGCGTGGACTCCGCGGAGGTGCACGGCGATTCGGTAATGCTGCGCACCCGCGACTCCGACCGGGTCGCCCGCCATCTGCTGAACCACACCGCCGCCCGGGACCTGGAGATCACCGCCACCCTGGAGTCGGCCTTCGTGGCACTGACCGGCCGCGGCTCCTCCCGGTCGCCCGCCGGCGCCCCCGACCCCGAGGAGCGCGGATGACCCCCGCCACGGCCGACCCCGAGGCCCCCGCCCGCCCGCCGTACGGCGGATTCAACACCGTGGCCCTGCGACTGGAGGCGCGACGGGTGCTGCGCAACCGGCGCACCCTGGTCTTCGCCCTGGGAATGCCCGCACTGTTCTTCCTCTCCTTCGGCCTGCCGCAGGCCGGCCGGGCCGCAGGAGAGACGGGGGTGCGCCAGCTCACCATGATCAACATGGCGGTCTACGGCTCGATGCTCGCCGCCACCTCCTGCGGCGCCGCCGTCGCGATCGAGCGAAGTCTCGGCTGGACCAGGCAACTGCGCATCACGCCGCTGCTCCCGCTCGCCCACCTCGCGATCAAGATGCTGACCGCGATGCTGCTCGGACTGCTGTCGGTGGCCGTGGAGTTCGCCCTCGGCGCGGCCTCCGGAGTGCGGGCCCCGCTGCGGGTCTGGCTGCTCTCCGGCCTGATCGCCTGGCTCGGCTCCTCGGTCTTCGCCGCCCTCGGCCTCTTCGCGGGATTCGTGCTGCCCTCCGAGAACGTCATGCAGTTCGTCGGCCCCGCACTGGCACTACTCGCCCTGCTCGGCGGCCTGTTCGTCCCGCTGCCCTTCCTGCCGGAGTCGGTCCGCTCCTTCGCCCCGTTCACCCCCGGCTACGGAGTCGGCCAACTCGCCCGCCTCCCCCTCACCGGCGGCCCGGTCGGCGTGGCACTGGCCAACCTCACGATCTGGGCGACGGTCTTCCTCGCGGGAGCCGCCTGGCTGTACCGCCGCGACCCGGCCCGGTAGCCGACCGGCGGCACGGTCGGACGCGGCCGGGCCGACCCGCCGACTGCCATCGGCCGCACGGTCGCCGGCTTGTCCGAGCTTGTCCCGGTCGGGACAAGCAGCCGTGGAGCGCTCCGCCCGTGGCGGGGAGTCGAACAACACCCGCGGGTCCACAGGCGCCGGGGTCGCGCCGGAGCCGAAGGCCGAGAAGTCGACAACCATGCGGATCTCCCGCAAGGTCCGTACCCGTGTGGCGCCCGACAGGGCCATGTCCTCTCAGCCCGGTCGGCCGTGGGAGCCCTCCTCGAGGGTCGCGCGAAGGGTGGTCAGGGTTGAGGCGATGCGGGTCAGGTCGTCAGGGGGAACCGCCGCGGTCAGCGAGATGAGCACGCTTTCGACAATGGGGCGGGAAACGGCCAACCGCTTCCCGCCCTCGGACGTGAGGCGCAGGACGGAAGAGCGGCGGTCCTGGGGGTGTGCGACCCGCAGGCACCAGCCCTCAGCCACCAGCCGGTCGACCGCCTTGCTGACGGCGCCGACGGTGATCGCCAGTTCGCCGGCGATGTCGAGCACGCGGCACCCCGGCACACGGTCGATGATCTCCAGAAGCTCGAACTGTCCCAGCCCCAGCCCTTGTTCGGCGCGCAGCCGGGCACTCACCGCGTTGTAGAGCCGGGTCTCGACGCGGACGAGGTCGGTGAAGATCGGGGTGACGTGGCTCACAGTATCTCTCCAGGTGGATTCCTGGGAATCATCTTCCTTGGAATCCGGTTGGGCTCAGACGGATGGATTCCCAGGAATGCATCCTCGCACCCCGCCCACTCCGTGGAGGCCCCCATGTCCCGACAGCAGCGCGACGTCCTGGATGCCATGCTCCGTTCCGCCCCTCGCGGCGAGACGCGGCCCACTCCCGGGAAGCAGCGCAGCGGTTTCGCCGGAGCTGTCACCCGCCCCGCGCCGGAGGGCGTGGTCACCCGCAGGACCGCCCTGGGCGGGCGGCCGGCCCTGGAGCTGGAGCCGGCCGGAGTCTCCGGCCGCGGCCGACTGCTCTACCTGCACGGCGGCGGCTACGTCGTCGGCTCACCGGACACCCATGCGGGACTGGTCGGTGAACTGGCCCGCCGCGCCGGACTGCGAGCGATATCGGTGGATTACCGGCTGGCGCCCGAGCACCCCTTCCCCGCGGCCGTCGACGACGGGCTGGCGGCCTATCGCGAACTGCTAACGATGGGCACAGACGCACAGGACCTCGTCATGGCCGGTGACTCCGCCGGTGGCGGCCTGAGCATCGCCACGCTGCTCGCGGCCCGGGAGGCCGGGCTGCCGCAACCGGCCGCCGTGGCCGTCTTCTCCCCGTGGGCCGACCTCACCCTCGCGGGCAAAAGCATCCGTTCCAAGGAGGGCGCCGACCCCATTTTCACCGAGGCGGACGTGCGCGCCTACGCCGATCTCTACGTCGGCGCGGGCGACCGGGCACATCCCCTGGCCAGCCCGGTGTTCGCCGACCTCACCGGGCTGCCCCCACTGCTCGTGCAGGTCGGGGCGAACGAGGTGCTGCTCGACGACGCGGTCCGGCTGGCCGGCCGCGCGGGCGCCGACGACATCGAGGTCACACTCGAAGTCGGGCCCGGCCTCCCCCACGTCTTCCAGCACCACTACGGCCGCCTCGACGAGGCCGACGCCGCACTCGACCGCGCCGCCCGCTTTCTCACCGCCCACCTGGGCGCCGGGCACCCGGGCGCCGACCGTCTCGAACGGGCCCACTGACGCCGGCCCCCGCCACCCCGATGAAGGACCTGTACGCAATCTTCGACTGAGAACCGTCAGCGAGAGCCCCGGCTGGGCGGGGTGCCGAGGCGGGTAAAGCGAGAACGCTGGTCGCACGCCGTCCGACCCCACACGGTCGTCACGGCTGCACTGCGCCACCTGGGACGGCCACGCCCCTCGACGGTGCTGTCCTGCCGCCACGACGGCACCGCGGCACCTGTCGTTGGTTCGAACCCGGAACATAAGCACGAGCACAGGCCGCTACCGACAGCGGCGTTGGATGGACACGGCCGTGCGGTCATCGGTCGGCAGAGGGCGGAAAGTGCGCGCATCAACAAACCGCACGGCGCACCTTGACCGGGTCAAGGTGCGCTTCACCCCAGCCAAGTGCGCTGGTCCCCAGCCGGTCCCCAAGAATGATCAAGGGGCCGTTTCAGATCTCCTCTGAAACGGCCCCTGACCTGCGACTTCGTAAAGTCGGGACGACAGGATTTGAACCTGCGACCCCTTGACCCCCAGTCAAGTGCGCTACCAAGCTGCGCCACGTCCCGGTGCCATCACCCGCGGTGACCCGCGTGATCGTGCGAACAGAACTTTACCCCACGCCCGGGGGCTGCTCCGCAGGGGGACGGAGGCGCGCGACAATCGGCGTATGACCGGGACATCTGAGACGCGGCAGGCCGGCGGACGCGATCGGGACACCGACGGGCGGGCACGGAACGCCCGGCCCCGGGACGGACTGGGGCGCCCCCTGCCGTACGGCGCGGACGGCGTGGAGCGGCAGCCGGAGGGGGTCGTGCGCGATCCCGAGGAGACGGTCGCCGAGGCGCAGGCACTGCTGGACGCGGGCAGGCCGTTCCACGCGCACGAGGTCTTCGAGGACGCCTGGAAGTCGGGTCCGCAGAACGAGCGCGGGCTCTGGCGGGGGCTGGCCCAGCTCGCCGTGGGGCTCACCCACGCGGCCCGGGGAAACACGACCGGCGGCGCACGGCTGCTGCGCCGCGGGGCCGGAGCGGTCGACGAGTGGACGTCGGGGACCGGCCGGCCGCGGCCGTACGACCTGGACCTCTTCGAACTCATCATCTGGGCGCGGAAGTTGGCCGACATTGTGGAGCGCGACGGCGGGCGGGTCGACGCGACGGCGTCGGCGCCACGGCTGCGCGGCCGGGGCGCCTGACGAGGGCACGCCTTCGGCGCCCGAGCTCGTACGTCCTCGGCACGCGTGCTCGTACGTGTTCGGTGCCCGTGCTCGTAGGCGTTCGGTGCCCGACCGGGGCACTGTCGGGTGCGGTGGGTCCACTGTCAGTGGCGTACGGCAGACTCTGGGTGTGCGAAAGATTCATGTCATCGGCATCGGAGCGGGCGACCCCGATCAGCTCACGCTGCAAGCGGTCAAGGCGCTGAGGAGCACGGACGTGTTCTTCATCCTGGACAAGGGCGAGGTGAAGTCGGACCTCGTCCAGCTGCGCCGCGACATCCTCGACGCGCACATACCGGAGGGGGCGTACCGCCTGGTCGAGGCCCGCGACCCGGACCGGGACCGGACCGCGGGCGGCTCGGCGTACTCGCCGGCCGTCGGGGACTGGCGCAGCGCCCGCGCCGCCATCTACGAGCGGCTGATCACCGAGGAGCTGGGCGAGGACGAGAGCGGCGCGTTCCTGGTGTGGGGCGATCCCGCTCTGTACGACAGCACGCTAGGCATCCTGGAGGAGATCCTGGACCGGGGCGCGGTGGAATTCTCGTACGACGTGGTGCCCGGCATCAGCAGTGTCTCGGCGCTCGTCGCCCGGCACCGCACGGGGCTGAACCGGGTGGCCCGGCCTGTCCAGATCACCACCGGGCGGCGCCTCGCGGAGGGCTTCCCCGACGGGGTGGACGACGTGGTCGTGATGCTCGACGCCCACCAGACGTTCCGGCAGTACGCGGACGAGGACATCGACATCTACTGGGGCGCCTACATCGGCACGCCCGACGAGATCCTCGCCTCCGGCCCGCTGGCCGAGGCGGCCCCCCGTATCGAGCGGTTGCGCGCCGAGGCCCGGGAGCGCAAGGGATGGATCATGGACACCTATCTGCTGCGCAGGAATCCGCGGGCGTAGTTCACCGGGCTCCGTATCGCGGGTGAAAGTCCGCGGGCGCAGGGCCGCGCGCCCCGATGAGGGTGGCCTCCCCGCCGGTACGCCGGGCGGGTCGCCCCGCATGCACGGGGAGCCCACCGGTGTGAGGGTGGCGCTTGTGACGATCACGGAGGATACGGCGCCACCCGCGGCGGGGGCGCCCGGACCGCCGGTGCTGGACAACCGCCGCCGCAACATCGTCTTCGCGACGATCGTGCTGGGCATGCTGCTCGCCGCGCTCGACCAGACGATCGTGGGCACCGCGCTGCCGACGATCGTGTCGGATCTGGGCGGCGCCGCGCACATGTCGTGGGTGGTGACCGCGTACCTGCTGGCCGAGACCGTGGCGACCGTACTGGTCGGCAAGTTCGGCGACCTGTTCGGCCGCAAGGTGGTCTTCCAGGTGTCGGCGATCATCTTCATCACGGGTTCCTTCCTGTGCGGGCTCGCCACGAACATGACGCTGCTGATCGCCTGGCGGGCGTTGCAGGGCATCGGCGCGGGTGGTCTGATGGTGACCTCCATGGCGCTGATCGCGGACGTCATCCCGCTGCGCGAGCGGGGCAAGTACCAGGGCGCGATCGGTGCCGTGTTCGGTGTGGCCACGGTCATCGGGCCGCTGCTCGGCTGACTGTTCACGGACCATCTGTCGTGGCGGTGGGCGTTCTACATCAACGTGCCCCTCGCGATCGTCGTGGTGATCGCGGCGGCCCGCACCATCCCGGTGGTGAAGTCGGTGACCCGGCCGGTCATCGACTATCTGGGCATCGCGCTCGTCGCGGTCGGGGCCAGCGCCCTGATCCTGGCGACGAGTTGGGGCGGCAACGAGTACGCCTGGGGATCACCGGCCATCATCGGCCTCTTCGTGGGCGGTCTGGTCGCGCTCGGCCTGTTCTGTGTGGTGGAGACGCGCGCGGCCGAACCGATGCTGCCGATGCGGCTGTTCTCCAACCCCGTCTTCACGGTCTGCTCGATCCTCAGCTTCATCGTGGGGTTCGCGATGCTCGGCGCGATGACGTTTCTGCCGACGTATCTGCAGTACGTCGACGGGGACTCGGCCACGATCTCCGGCGTGCGCACGCTGCCGATGGTCCTGGGGCTGCTCATCGCGTCCGTCTTCAGCGGCAACGTGGTCAGCAAGACCGGGCAGTACCGGATCTTCCCCATCGTCGGCTCCCTGGTGATGGCGGTCGGGCTGTATCTGATGTCGCGGATGGGACCGGAAACGGGGGCCTGGCTGGAGTCCCTGTACATGTTCGTGCTCGGCACCGGGATCGGGCTGTGCATGCAGGTGCTGACGATCGCCGTGCAGAACACCGTCGAGTACACCGACCTCGGCACCGCGACGTCCGGGGTCACCTTCTTCCGTACGCTGGGGAGTTCGTTCGGGACGGCCGTCTTCGGCACGATCTACACCAACGCGCTGAAGCCCAACCTGGCCGACGGGGTCAGGGCCGCCGCCGAGACCGGTGCGGCCGGGCCGGTCGTCATCGCCAAGGCTGCGCAGAGTCCGGAAGAGCTGCACAAGCTGCCGCCGGAGGCGGCCGCGCCCATCGTCGACGCGTACGCCGACACCATCCACACGGTGTTCCTGTGGACGGTCCCGGTCGCGCTCCTCGGCTTCGTCGTGGCGCTCTTCCTCAAGCAGGTGGAGCTGCGCGACAGCGCGCGCATGGGATCGACGGACATGGGCGAGGGTTTCGCGTCACCGTCCACCGCGGACTCCCAGCGGCTGCTGGAGTTCTCCGTCGCGAAAATCCTCGGCACCACGGAGATGGACACCGCGCGCCGGATCGTCTCCGAGTCCGACACCCGGCTGGACGTGGCGGGCGCCTGGGCCGTGATGCAGGTGGAGCTGTTCACCCGCATGGTCGGCCACGCCAACCTCGCGCTGATCGCGGCCCGGCGCCATCTGCCTCCCGAGGTGCTCGTCCCGGTGTTCAACCGCATGGTCGAGGAGGGCTATCTGACCCGGCACGGCTCGCTGTTCTCGCACACCGCGGCGGGCGAGCGGGAGGCACGGGTGATCAGCGAGGCGTGGGGGCGCTGGCTCGCCGGGCGCGTGGAGCAGGATGTCGGCCGCCCGTCCGGCACGGAACTGCGCGCCGCCGTCGACACCATCGCCAAGCGTCTGCTGGTCGAGGACCTGACCCAGGGCCTGCCCGACCGGACCCCGGAACTGACGTCGGCCACGACGGGTTGACCGGCACGGCGCCGGGCCGACCGAGAACAGCCGTACGCGGGTGCGCCGTTGAGGCCGTGAACCGGGATGTGACGGAACCCGCCGTGCGGCGGGTCCGGCCTGTCAGCTCCGGTCGGGATTCAGCAGGTCCAGCACGTCCAGCAGCTCCAGCGCCGATGCTGCGTCCGGTACCGCGCTCACGTCCTTCGGGAGGGGCGGACGCCGTACGACGACCACGGGGAGGCCGAGATCGCGGGCCGCGGTCAGTTTGGCCACCGTCGCGGCTCCGCCGCTGTCCTTGGTCACCAGGACATCGATGCGATGCCCGCGGAGCAGGCTCTTCTCGTCGTCCACCGTGAAGGGACCGCGCGCGAGCAGCACTTCGGTGCCCGGGGGCAGCGGCGGCTCGGGGGCCTCCACCGAACGTACGAGGAGGTGAATCCGGGCGAGATCCGCGAAGGCCGCGAGGCCGAGGCGGCCCGTGGTGAGGAAGGCGCGACGGCCCAACTCGGGCAGCAGCGCGGCGGCTTCGGCGAGGGAGTCCACCCGGTGCCAGCGGTCGCCGGGCCCGGGGCGCCAGCCGGGGCGGCGCAGCACCACGGCGGGAATCCCGGTCGCCGCCGCGGCCCGCGCCGCGTTCGCGGTGATGCCGGACGCGAAGGGGTGTGTCGCGTCGACCACAGCGTCGACACGGTGTTCGCGCAGCCAGCGCGCGAGTCCGTCCGCCCCGCCGAACCCCCCGGTCCGTACGTCCCCTTCGAGCGCTCCCGGCCGGGACACCCGGCCCGCCAGCGATGTCGTCACCCGCACACCGGGGCGCGCGGAAAGCTCGACGGCGAGTTCACGGGCCTCGGTCGTACCACCGAGGAGGAGGACGTGCGGGGACATGGGCCGAGCGTACGGGGTACGGCAACGGCAACGCGTATGCCCCTCTGTGGCCGCGGGTCGGATTCCGAGGACGTGGGGTGGAAGAGGCGACCGGGGGCTGGGGCGCCCCGGAAGTCCGGAGTCAGCGCAGCAGCAGCTGCACTCCGCCCACCACCGTAGCCGCGATCACCAGGCGCTCGAAGAGCAGCTGGTTGATGCGCTTCACCGCCCACTTCCCGATGAACGCCCCCGGCACGACGAAGACGGCCAGGGCCGCGTCCAGCAGCAGCGAACGGCCGTCGATCAGGCCGAGGCCCGCACTGAAGGGCAGCTTGGAGACGTTGACGATCAGGAAGAAGAAGGCGGAGGTGCCGAGGAAGCCGAGCTTGCGGAAGCCCGTCGACAGGAGATACATCGACATGACGGGGCCGCCCGCGTTGGCGACCATCGTGGTGAAGCCGCCGAGCACACCGTAGGAACGTGCCTTGATGCGGCCCGTGCGGGTCACGACCGAGTCGGGTTCCTCGTCCTGGACAGCGGCGGCCCGGCGGCGCCACAGGGTGATCCCTGTCATCAGCAGCAGGGTCGCGCCGATCGAGGTCCGTACGACCCCGTCGTCGGCCCACACCAGGAACACCGTGCCGAGGACGACACCGGCGGCGACCGCCGGGAACAGGCGCCACAGCGTGGGCCAGTGGGCGTGGCGCCGGTAGGTGGCGACGGCGAGCACGTCGCCGACGATCAGGAGCGGCAGCAGGACACCGGTCGAGGCGCGGGCGGGCAGTACGGCGGCGAAGACCGCCAGACTGACCGTGTTGGCGCCGCTGACGGCGGTCTTGGAGAAGCCGACGAGCAGAGCCGCGGCGGCGAGAGTGGCGAACTCCCCGATGGATATGTGCCAGAGCGTCATCATGTTCATGCGGGGGCCGATGTTATGCCCACGCAACTCGCCCGGGTGAAGAGGGTCCCGCCGGGTTTTCCGTGGGGCACACGGTGCACCGGGCCCGCAGCTCCCTCTTGAGGACCAGGTCACCGGTACGGAACCAGCCGTCGGCCACGGCCACCGCGGCCGCCTCGGGCCGGCCCGGACATCCGCACCCGGCAGGCACGAGCCGGGCAGGCACGCACCGGGCGCGAGCCGAGCAGGCGCCGCGTGATGGCGTACGGCGGCCGTGGGCCCCTCTCGTCCGACGGCGGGTCGGGGCGTCAGTGGCGCTCGACCAGGACGGCGCTGCCCTGCCCGACGCCCACGCACATCGTGGCCAGGCCGCGCGCGGCGCCCGTGCGGCGCATGCGGTGCAACAGGGTGGTGAGGATGCGGGCGCCCGAGGCGCCGAGCGGGTGGCCGAGGGCGATGGCACCGCCGGTCGGGTTGACGAGGTCCGGGTCGATGCCGAGGCGGTCCACACAGGCGAGGGCCTGGGCGGCGAACGCCTCGTTGAACTCGGCCTCCTGGATGTCGGCGACGGTCCAGCCGACGCGTCCGAGCGCCTTGCGGGTGGCGGGCACGGGGCCGATGCCCATCACGTCGGGGTCCACTCCGGCCGAGGCCCCGGCGACATACCGGCCGAGCGATTCAAGACCGAGTTCGTTCAGGGCTTCCTCGCTGACCAGCAGCACACCGGCGGCGCCGTCGTTCATCGGCGAGGCGTTGCCCGCGGTGACCGTACCGCCGGGGCGGAACACCGGCTTGAGGCGGGCCAGTTTGTCGAGCGAGGTGTCCTCCCTGACGCATTCGTCACTGTCGACGATCACACCGTCGGGACGCTCCACGGAGAGCAGTTCGGAGTCGAAGTACCCGTTCTTGCGGGCGTCCGCCGCGCGCTGGTGACTGCGGAGCGCGAACGCGTCCTGACGCTCGCGCGAGACGCCGTACCGCTCGGCGACCTCCTCCGCGGTCTCGCCCATCGACAGGACTCCGTGCAGCTCCTTCATCGCCGGGTTGACCAGCCGCCAGCCGAGCCGGGTGTCGACGGTCTCGATGCGGTGCGGCAGCGCCTCGTCCGGACGGGGCAGGACGAAGGGGGCCCGGCTCATCGACTCGGAGCCGCCGGCGAGCACGATGTCGGCCTCGCCGGAGGCGATGGCGCGGGCCGCGGTCGTGACGGCTTCGAGGCCGGAGGCGCAGAGCCGGTTGACGGTGGCGCCGGGCACGCTGTCGGGCAGTCCGGCGAGCAGCGCGGCCATCCGGGCGACATTGCGGTTGTCCTCGCCTGCCTGGTTGGCGGCACCCCAGTAGACGTCGTCGACGCGGGCCGGGTCGAGCGTGGGCACCTCGGCGACCAGAGCGCGGACGACGCTCGCGGCGAGGTCGTCGGGCCGCACGGAGGACAGGGCCCCGCGCAGCTTGCCGATGGGCGTGCGGCGGGCGGCCGCGAAGTGGACGGGACGCACGACAGGACTCCTGACGGACACCGGAATCGAATACCGGATCTTGATGAGCACGACCATTGATCAGCACTGCCGGTTTTCGTTAATTAGCACTGCTAGTTTTGGACTATAACCCCACTTCGGGCCCTTGGGAAGATCCCCCCTGCGGCCGGTATCCGCCCATCCGTCCCGGACACCCGGGACGGATGGCGCCGCGCCGCGTCCTGAAGCGGACCTGGGCCACGATCCGCCGCGGCCGTCCCGGCGGCAACCGCTCCGCGGCCGAGGCGACCGCCGGGTGGCCGAGGATCGACGGCGCCGCACGCCCCGCCCTCCGCCCGGATGACACACTGCTCGCGCGTCCCGCCGAACACGGGTTGACGGGGTGAACAGGCCCAGCGGAGCAGGGAGTTGTCGCATGACGGGGACGGAGTCCACCTCGGACCGGATCGACACCAGCAGGCCACATCCGGCGCGGGTGTACGACTGGTACCTGGGCGGCAAGGACAACTACCCGGTCGACGAGCGGCTCGGGCAGCAGATCACGGCGCGCGATCCCGGCGCCAAGCGGGCCGCGCGCAGCAACCGCTGGTTCATGCAGCGGGCCACCCGCCACCTGGTCCGCACGGCGGGAATCCGCCAGTTCCTCGACATCGGCACCGGCATTCCCACCGAGCCCAACCTCCACCAGATCGCCCAGAGCACCGCTCCGGACGCACGGGTGGTGTACGTCGACAACGACCCGATCGTCCTCGCCCACGCCGAGGCGCTGCTGCGCGGTACCCCGGAGGGCAGGACGGAGTACATCCAGGCCGATGTTCGCGAGCCGCGGAAGATCCTCGACGAGGCCGCGCGCGTGCTCGACCTCGACCGTCCCGTGGCTCTGTCGCTGATCGCACTGATGCATTTCATCGCCGACGACAGCGGAGCGTACGAGCTGGTGGAGACCCTGGTCGACGCGCTGGCGCCGGGCAGCTTCCTGTCGTTGTCCGCGATGACCGCCGACTTCGAGCCGGAGGACGTACAGCGGGGCATCGAGGCGTACGCGCGGGGCGGCGTCACCCTGGTGGGCCGCTCGCACGCCGGTGTGAGCCGCTTCTTCGAGGGACTGGACCTGGTCGAGCCGGGCGTCGTCTCCGTGAAGGACTGGCGTCCCGGGCTCGCGGAGGACGAGACGCCGATCGGCGACGAGCCGGTGTCCTTGTACGGCGGGGTCGCCTTGAAGGGCTAGGTCCTGTCGGTTTCGAGGGGCGCCTCCGGTCGGTTTCCCGCCCGCCGGCGCGGCCCTCACCGCGTCTCGCGGGTCTTCGGACCCTCCGGCCGGGGCGGTCCGGCCCCTGGCCGAGGACGGTCGGCCCCTGCCCTCGTGGGCGCCGGGAGGGAACGCTGGAAGCCATCCGAGAAGGAAGCGAGATGGCGAGATGACCCTCATCGTCGGACAGGTGATGACCAGCGAGGTCGTCGAGGCGCACCGGAAGATGTCCTTCAAGGACGTGGCACGGCTGCTGGACCGGTACCGGATCAGCGGACTGCCGGTGGTGGACGACGACGACAAGGTCGTGGGCGTGATCTCGGAGTCCGATCTGCTGCGCCGGCAGGCGGCCCGGTCCGACCCCGGCCAGGGACGGCGCCGGCGTCTGCCGTCCCCGCTCAGCGGGCTGCCGTGGTCGTCGCGTCCGGAGCGGATGGGCCGTCGTGCGGCGGATGCCGAGTCCGTCCGCGCCACGACCGCGGAGCGTCTGATGTCGACGCCCGCGATCACCGTGCATCCGCAACAGCGCGTCGCCGATGCCGCCAGGGTGATGGAACGCCATCGCATCGAACGGCTTCCCGTGGTGGACGAGGAGGACCGGCTGATCGGGATCGCCACCCGCCGCGACCTGCTGCGGGTCTTCCTGCGGACGGACGAGGAGATCCGCCGGGAGGTGACCGACGATGTGATGGGGCGCACGCTGTCGTTGCCGCCCCACACCGTGATCGTCTCGGTCGGCGACGGCGTGGTGACGCTGGAGGGACGGCTGGAGCACCGCAGCGAGATCCCGCAGGCCATCCGGCTGACGTGGCGGGTCGACGGTGTCGTCGGGGTCATGAACAGCCTGACCTTCCGCGTCGATGACACGCGCCCGCCGGAGCGGCACCCGTCACACCGGATCAGCCATCACTGGATGCCTGAACGCTGAGTGGTAGGGGCAGTTGACCGAACAGACGGCCGCGTCGTCGCACCGCCGGACCGTGCGACGGCCGGCCGTCGCACGCCCGGGCCGTCGAGTTCTCGATTCGCCGACCCTGCCGCGATCCCCGTGTGCCGGCCAGAGCCCTGGAAACCCTGCATGCCCGGTAGCGCCATCTCCCCCCGTCCGCCTTTCACATGGTTCCTCCCTTCCTCCCCGAAGCCGTCCGCCGCGTTCCGCACAGGTGCTCGACTGCGGGCGCGGTCGGTCGGGCATCATGGCTTCGTCGGGCGGCGATCGAGGGGAACACGAATGGACCAGAGCGCGAACCTTCCGGAGGAGCCCTCGGCACCGCAGTTCCGGCTGGACGCCCTGCTCGAGGACCTGCAGGAGCAGGTGCAGCGTGTGCGCGGCACCCAGAACCGGGTGCACACCCTTCTCGAAGCGGTTCTCGCGATCGGCAGCGACCTGGACCTGGACGTGGTCCTGCGGCAGATCGTGGAGTCCGCGGTACAGCTCGTCGACTGCCGCTACGGGGCGCTCGGCGTCCTCGGCGACGAGGGCGGCATCAAGCAGTTCATAACGGTCGGGATCGACGAGGAGACCATCGCGCGCATCGGGAACTACCCCCGGGGAGAAGGCATCCTCGGCCTGCTCATCCGGGAGCCGCACGCGCTGCGGCTCCCGGTCCTGAACGAACACCCGGACTCCGTCGGCTTCCCGCCCGGTCATCCCCCGATGACCACGTTCCTCGGCACCCCCGTACAGGTCCGCGACAAGATCTTCGGGAATCTGTACCTCACGGAGAAGCACGGCGGGGCCGAGTTCGACGCCGAGGACGAGGCGGTGCTGCGCACGCTCGGCGCGGCGGCCGGTGTGGCCATCGACAACGCCCGGCTGTACGACGACGCCCGGCGCCGTGAGCGCTGGCTGGCCGCGAGCAGCGACCTGACCCGCACCCTGCTGTCGGGCACCGATCCGGTCGAGGTCCTGCACACGTTCACCGCGACGGTCCGGGAGCTGTCCGACGCGGATCTGGTGACCCTGGCGGTGCCGGTGACCGGCACCACGGACCTGGTCATCGAGTCCGCCGAGGGGCCCGACGCCGAACTGGTACGGGGGTTGGCCCTGCCGGACGGGACGAGTCTGGCGGCCAAGGTGTTCACTTCCGGCGAGCGCATCGTCAGTGCGTCGCTCAGCGAGGACCCGCGCACCGGGACGGGCAGCGCGTCGGTTCTCGAACTCGGCCCGGCGTTCGTGATTCCGCTGGGCACCCCGGAGCGGGTGCGCGGCGTCCTCCAGGTCGCGAACCGGCAGGGCGGCACCGTGTTCCCGGACGCCACCGTCGAGATGATCGCCGGCTTCGCCGGGCACGCCGCGCTCGCCCTGGAGATCGCCGAACACCGCCGCGACGCGGAGCAGTTGCTCGTCCTCAACGACCGGGACCGCATCGCGCGCGACCTGCACGACCTGGCCATCCAGCGGCTCTTCGCCGGCGGGCTCAGCCTGCAGTCGGTGCTCAACCGGCTCTCCGACCGGCCCGAGGTGGCCGAACGCGTCCAGCGAGTGGTGGACGATCTCGACGACACGATCAAGGTCGTGCGCTCCACGATCTACGCCCTGCGGGAGAGCGACCGGTCGGGCGCCACCGGTCTGCGCGCCCGGCTCGTCACCGAGGTGGGCCGTGCGGCGGAGACACTCGGCTTCACCCCCTCCCTGCGCATGAGCGGCCTGCTGGATACCGACGTGTCCGATGAGCAGCGGGAACACGTGGTCGCGGTCCTGCGCGAGGCCCTGTCGAACGCGGCCCGGCACGCCCACGCCACCGCCGTGGAGGTCACGGCCGAGGCCACCGCCACCACACTGCGGCTGCGGGTGGCGGACAACGGCCGTGGCATCGGTCCCGACGTCACCCGCCGCAGCGGTCTCGGCAACATCAGCACCCGCGCCGAGCACCTCGGCGGCAGCTGCGCCCTGACGTCCAACCAGCCGAACGGCACCGTCCTGGAGTGGACGGTACCGCTGCACCACGACGACCCGGCCTGACCCACTGCACCGGGGTCTGACCCACGACACTCCGCCTGACCCACGACCCGGCCGACTCACGCCCCGGTCTGACCCATCACGCCCCGGCCTGACCCACGACGCCTCCCGGCGGCCGTGGCCGGACCGAACCGCTTGTGCCGGGCGCGCGCTCCTCGGCCGGCGGGCCCGGCCAGGTGGGCCCGCGTTCATCGCTGGTCGGCCGGGGCGGGACCGTCGTCGATGAAGCCGCCCGACTGGTGGCGCCACAGCTTCGCGTAGGCGCCGTCCGACGCGAGCAGCTCCTGGTGCGTGCCCTGTTCGACGATCTTTCCCTGGTCGAGGACGACCAGCCGGTCCATGGTGGCGACCGTGCTCAGCCGGTGCGCCACCACGAGCGCCGTGCGCCTCTCCATGAGCCGCCACAGCGCCTCCTGGACGAGGATCTCACTCTCGGAGTCGAGGGCACTGGTCGCCTCGTCGAGGAGCAGGATCGGCGCGTCGCGCAGGATCGCGCGGGCGAGGGCGACGCGCTGGCGCTGGCCGCCGGAGAGCTTGATGCCGCGCTCTCCGACCATGGTGGCGAAACCGTCCGGCAGCGCGTCGGCGAACTCCGTGACGTGCGCCGCCTCGGCGGCGCGGCGGATCTCCGCCTCGGTGGCGTCCGGACGGGCGAAGGCGATGTTGTCCCGCAGTGTGCGGTGGAACATCGCCGGGTCCTGCGGCACGTAGGCGATCAGGCTGCGCAGGTCGGCCTGGCGCAGCCTGCTGATGTCCTGGCCACCGATCAGGATGCAGCCGTCGTCGATGTCCGTCATCCGCAGCAGCAGCCGGGTGAGCGTGGTCTTGCCTCCGCCGGACCGGCCGACCAGACCGATCTTCGCTCCGCTGGGTACGGCCAGTTCGAGCCCGGTGAAGAGCGGCCTCGCCCCGCCGTGGGTGAAGGTCACCTGTTCGAAGCGGACGTCGGCTCCGCGGGACCGCAAGGGCTCCGGGGCGACCGGGTCGAGCACGGTCGGTGGCGTCATCAGCAGTTCGGTGAACTGGGCGGCCTCCGTCATCGAGCTTTCCAGACGGCGGTAGATCTGGTTGAACTCGAACATGATCCGGGTCGCGTTGGCGTAGTACGTGAAGGCGACCACGACCGCCTCCACGCCGTGCCCGCCCCCGCCGAGCGTGATCGCGAGCAGCAGGCCGAGCGCGTTGGTCAGGACGGACATCGGCGCGACGAACGTGTCGATGCGCAGGTTGCCGTAGTCCCACGACAGCAGGGTGAGCCGCCGCGATGCCGCGACACGGGACCGGTGCTCGGCCGCCTCGCGCTCCTCGGCGGCGAAGGCCCGGACGGTGTCCATGTTCATCAGGCTGTCGGCGACATGGCCCGAGACCCGGGCGATCGCCTCCTCCCGCCGGTCGACGAGCGCCTGGCGGCGCCGGATGAGCGGCACCACGCACAGCCCCGTCACGGCGATCATCACCAGGAGTCCGACCACGAGCAGCGGTTCGTAGCGCCACAGCACCACCGACCCGAACACGAGCGGCACCAGGCTGCCCACGACCTGGAACGTCATCGT
The DNA here is from genome assembly GCF_025399795.1 of Streptomyces rhizosphaerihabitans. Taxonomy (GTDB): domain Bacteria; phylum Actinomycetota; class Actinomycetes; order Streptomycetales; family Streptomycetaceae; genus Streptomyces; species Streptomyces rhizosphaerihabitans. The sequence goes on from NZ_JAODTZ010000024.1 coordinate 108,152, forward strand.
GTCGACGAATTCCTCGAAACGGGAGGCGAAGCTCAGCACCCGCTTGGTCAGCGAGCCGGCGAAGTTGTCGTGGAAGAACGAGGCGTCCTTGGCGAACAGTTCGTCCATGCCGATCACGTACAACTGCTCGATACCGAGCGCGTCCAGGCGGTTCAGGCAGTGCAGACCGAGGCGCCAGAAGGCCTCTGCGAGCAGCAGGACGCCACCGAACGCGAGGACGTAGGGCAGCGCGGCACCGACGGAGACACCGCTGCCGTCGCCCGCGATACGGCCGACGAGCTTCGCGACGATGAGCGGCGCGATGTAGCTGATGCCGATGTTGCCGAGTGCCGGCATCAGCATGGCGGGCACCGTCAGCCGCCGGAGCCGACGCAACTCCCTTCCGTAGTAACGAAGTGCGAGGAGGACCGAGCCCCTGCCCGGTAAGGCCTTGCGCGATTCAGGCGATTCAGGAGAAGCCATCTCACCCCTGTGTCGTCGTACGGCTGCCCGTCACACCTCGCATGGTTCACGAATGCGCCGATGTACGTATATGGGGCAGTCCAGGAGTTGCAGTGTCCCGTGACGGCGGCCACGAGGTCCAAGCGTTTTTCTCGGCCATCGGGCCGTACCGGACAGCTGTACGACCTCGGCCGGCGTCGGTGGCGGACGACCACGGACGGCCGCGCGGGGGTACGACAAAGGCCGCTTTCTCAGTTGCTGAGAAAACGGCCTCTGAACCACGACTCAAAAAGTCGGGACGACAGGATTTGAACCTGCGACCCCTTGACCCCCAGTCAAGTGCGCTACCAAGCTGCGCCACGTCCCGATGCCCGTCTGACCTGGGGTTTCCCCTGGCTGGACGTGCACGGAAACAATACCGCACTCGTGCCGGTGGTCGCGCACCCGTTTTGCGCGGGCCGACGGTCGGCATCGCGCGGAATCGGACGGGCGGTACACGTCCGGCGGTGACCTCACCTTCGACCGAGGGCGCGTGCTCGCCCTCGGGACGATCACGGCGGAGCGCCCGCACACACCCCGACCTGCCCCGACCTGCCCGGACCTGCCCTGGCCCTGGCCCTGGCCTGGCCTGCCCTGGCCTGGCCTGGCCTGCTCGAAGGTGACCGGTTCCCGCTGTCCGAGGGGCGGAACCGTCGAGGACCGGCCGAGCGGACACGGCTCGGCGGGCGATCCCCTCAGGAGCGGATCGACGGGTGCCAGGCGGCACGGGTACGCGCGCGCCATGCACCGACCCGCTCACACGGCTCGGCTGTTGTCCCGTCCGACCGGTTCGAGCGATACGGCGGCGGTGGTCCGCGGCCGGGGCACGGGGCCATCGACGCGCACCAAGTTGCGTATCGCGGGGACCGAGAGCAGGGCCGTGGAGACGACGAGGGTCATGACGCCGGCTATGAGCAGGACGTTGTCGGCGCCGAGGGCCGCGGCGGCGGGTCCCGCGAGTGCCTGGCCGACAGGCATCATGGCCAGGGACCCGGCGACGTCGTAGGCGTGGATGCGGTTGAGGACGTCGGGCGCCACCTGCGTCTGCACGCTGGTCGCCCACATCACGCCCCAGAGCGACGTGCCCGCTCCGGCGATCATCGCTCCCGCCGACATGGCGGCCACGCCGAGTCCCGCCCCGACGGACGCGGGAAAGCAGGCGAAGGCGAAGAGGGCGAACGAACCGGCGCGCAGCATGCGTCGCGGACGCAGTCGCAGGGCGACGAGCCCGCCGATCACGGTGCCGGCGCCGAGAGCCGAGTTGATCAGGCCGTAGGCGCGGGGGCCGTGCTGCTGCACCACCTCGGTCGCCACCAGGGGGACGGTCGGGCCCCAGACGGAGATCATGTAGACGCACCAGATCACGATGACGGCCCACAACCACGTACGGGATCTGAACTCCCGCCACCCTTCGGCGAGATCGGCCTTGAAGCTGCCGCTGTGGACCCGGCTTCCGGGTGCGGCCGGAGGCAGGCGGAGCAGCAGCAGACACACGGCGCTCAGCGCGAAGGTGCCGGCGTGGGCCACGAAGACCCCTCCCGCGGAGGCGAACGCGACCAGCAGACCCGCCAGGGCGGGGCCGGCGAGCTGGGCCGCGGACTCGGCGATCCGAATGGCTCCGTTGGCTCCCTGTATGTCGGTGGCGAGGCGCGGCACGGTGCTGGCGACACCGGGCTGGAAGACCGCGCCCGCCACGCCGTTGACCGCGCCGATCACACAGATCTGCCAGAGGATCACGTGGTCGGTGAAGAAGAGGGTGGCGGCGATGGACTGGGCCACCAGCCGCACGAGGTCGGCGCCGATCATCAGTTTGCGGGTGCTGAAGCGGTCGGCGATCACTCCACCGAAGATCACCAGTCCGGCGAAGGGGGCGGCCGACGCGGCCATGGCGAGACCGACGGCGCCCACCCCGTACCCGTACTGCAGCAGTCCCGCGGCAAGGGCCACCGGCAGCATGGTGTCGCCGAGCCGGGCGAGGGCACGCGCGACGAAGAACAGGGCGAAGTCGCGCGACCAGACGGGCCTGGGCGGCCGGTCGGCAAGGATGCCGGGGCGGGTGCGACCCGGGCCCGGCACCGCGGACGCCTCGCTCCGCCGCCCCGCCGAGCCGCCTCCGATCGAGCCGCCCTCTGCAGAGCCGTCGTACGCCGAGCCGCCTCCCCCGCGACCGCCGTCCCCCGCGCGACCGCCTTCGAAGGCGTCGTACGCCGAACGACCCCCTGCAGAGCCGTCGTACGCCGAGCCGCGACCGCCGTCCACCGCACGGCCCCCTACGGAGTCGTCGTACGCCGAACGGCGCGCTGCCGCGCGATCCGACGGCTCTGCGTGCAGTGGCTCCTCGCCCGATGACTTCGTGGTCATCCCGCTCGCGCCCCTCCCCCCTGCCCCCACGGCTCCCCCACGAAGCCGCCCGTCCCGCTCTTCAGCCGCACTTCCGGATCACTCCCGCTTCCGGATCACTCCCGCTTCGGATCATGCCACGGGGCACCGACAACGCAGCAGCCGTTTCAGCCGGCGGACGGGAGCCCCAACTCGGGGTGGGCGTCGACCAGTCGGGGCGGGGCCGCCTGGCGCCAGGAGTCGGCGAGGATGTCGCGGAGTTCGTCGTCGTCCTCCAGGGCGGCGAGCCGGGCCCGGACCCAGGCGAAACCGGCCTCGTGATCGGCGATCCAGAACTTCCCCGGCTCGGCCAGGACCAGTTCGTCGCGCTCCTCCTTCGGGCAGCGCACGGCGATGGAGGTCTCCGCCTCGGGCAGCGTGGCGAACATCTTTCCCGCGACCCGGAAGGTGGGCATGCTCCAGGCGATCTTCTCCGACGTGTCCGGCAGGGAGAGGGCGATACGGCGTACGTCTTCGGCATCCGGCATGAGACGCACGCTAGCCAATGGCACTGACATCGACGCGGCGAAGCGCGACGTCAACGCACGACGTCAGCGGCGGGTCGGGGCGTGCCGCCCGCCGGGCCGGGTACCCCACCGGGGCCGCGCCCTGTCACGCGTCGCCGGCGGACGCTCCCAGTTGCTTGTAGAAGATCGTCGTCGGACGCGGTTCACCCGACGGCGTCGCCGCGTAGTCCGGTATCGCCCCGAGCCGGGTCCAGCCCGCGGAGAGGTAGAGGGACTCGGCGGGGCTGTCGGTCTCGGTGTCCAGGTGGAGGAGGGTGACTCCCGCGGCGGCCGCCTCCGTCTCCGCGGTCGCGAGGAGCGTACGGCCGCGGCCCTGCCCGCGGCCGTCCCGGTGGACCATCAACTCGACGAGTTCGGCGCGGTGGCGGCTGTTGGGTTTGTCCGGGAAGGCGAGGGCGACCGTGCCGAGCAGCCGGTCGTCGCTGTGGGCGACCCAGACCGTGAGGTGCCCGGCCGAGACCGCGTCCGCGCGCTCCCGCCACCAGGCGACGGCCGCCGTGCGGTCGAGCGGGGCGAGGAATCCGATCGAGGCGCCGCCGTCCACGGTGTCGGTGAGCAGGTCCGCCAACTCATCGACCACACGATGGAGTTCAGCTGGAGTGAGGCGGACGACGGCGATCACGGCAGCACCACCGCCAGCGCGTACCGCCCGTCCTCGGGTCCGGGGCAGCGAAAACGCGTCGGGCCCCGTACCCGCAACCGGAGGCAGTCGCCCGCGCCGAGGCGGTGTTCGACGTCCCGCGCGGTCACGTCGAGCGTTCCGTCGAGAACCCAGATGTACTGCTCCGGGCCGGGTACGGGAGGCCAGTCGCGCCCCGAGCCGGGCGTCGACCGCAGCATCGTCCTCACTTCTCGCATCCGGGACGCTATCCCGGGTATGAGAAGTGATCGGAGTCAGTCGACCGTCGCCGCTTGGGCCAAGGCCTCCAGTACGGGCCGGATCAGCGGGTGGTCCTCCGCGCCACGGCGTACGGCGGCGAAGACGCGGCGGGTGGGCGCGATGCCGTCGACGGGGCGCACGACCACACCCGTGAGTTCCATGCCGCGCAGCGCCGAGCGGGGAACCAGGGCGACGCCCGCGTCGGCGGAGGCGAGGGCGACGACGGCGCGGAAGTCGTCCGAGGAGTGTTCGAGGCGCGGCTGGAATCCGGCGTTCTCGCAGGCCAGGACGACCACGTCATGGCAGGGGTTGCCCGGGTACGGGCCGATCCACGGGTCCTTGGCCAGCTCCGCGAGCGGCACCTCCTCGGCGTCGGCCAGGCGGTGGGTGACGGGGACGACCGCGTCGAAGGGCTCGGCGTAGAGCGGGACGTGCGTCAGCCGCGGGTCGTCCGCGTCCGGGGCACCCCGGTACTCGACGGCCACCGCGATGTCGACCTGCCGGTCGAGCACCATCGGCAGGCTGGCGTCGCCCTCGGCGTCCTGGACGCGGACGAGGATGCCCGGCGCCGTGACGGCGAGGCGGGCCAGGGCGGGGGCCACGACCAGGCCGATGCCGGTCGCGAAGGAGGCCACCGTGACCGTACCGGCGGAGCCCGAGCTGTACGCGGCCAACTCGGCCTCCGCACGCTCAAGTTGAGCCAGGACGGCGTTCGTGTGGCCGAGCAGGATCTCGCCCGCGGGCGTCAGCCGTACGCCCTTGGCGCCGCGCTCGACGAGCCGGTGGCCCGTCTCCTGCTCCAGGGCGGTCAGCTGCTGCGAGACCGCCGAGGGCGTGAGATAGAGCGCGGCGGCCGCCGCCGTCACCGTGCGGTGGTCGGCCACCGCACGAAGGATGTGGAGCCGCCGCGCTTCGATCATGCGACCGATTCTCTCAGGTCACACGCCTTTTCCGGCCATCAGGCCGGTGTGCGCCCCCGGACGTGAGGGCGCACCCGCGTCAGGCGTCGAGTTCCGCGCGCGCCGCCACGAAGGCGTCCACGGCCCGGTTCACGTCCTCGGTGGAGTGTCCCGCGGACAGCTGTACGCGGATACGGGCCTTGTCCTGCGGGACGACCGGGTACGAGAAGCCGATCACGTACACGCCGCGCTCCAGGAGCAGCTCCGCCATGCGGCCGGCGACGGACGCGTCACCGATCATGACGGGGGCGATCGCGTGGTCGCCGGGGAGGATGTCGAAGCCCTCCGCGGTCATCCGGGAGCGGAACAGCGCGGTGTTCTCCGCGAGCCGGACGCGCAGGTCGTCGGCGGACTCCAGCAGGTCGAGGACCTTCAGGGAGGCCGCGGCGATCACCGGGGCGAGCGTGTTCGAGAAGAGGTACGGGCGGGACCGCTGGCGCAGCAGGGCGACGATCTCGGCGCGGGCCGCGACATAGCCGCCGGAGGCGCCGCCGAGGGCCTTGCCGAGGGTGCCGGTGATGATGTCGACGCGGTCCATGACCCCGTGCAGCTCGGGGGTGCCGCGGCCGCCGGGGCCGACGAAGCCGACGGCGTGCGAGTCGTCGACCATGACCATCGCGTCGTAGCGGTCGGCGAGGTCGCAGATCTCCTTCAGGGGGGCGACATAGCCGTCCATCGAGAAGACGCCGTCGGTGACGATCAGGCGGCGGCGCGCGTCGGAGGCCTCCTTGAGCTGGGCCTCCAGGTCGGCCATGTCGCGGTTGGCGTACCGGAAGCGGCGCGCCTTGGACAGCCGGATGCCGTCGATGATCGAGGCGTGGTTGAGGGCGTCGGAGATGACCGCGTCCTCGGCGCCGAGGAGGGTCTCGAAGACTCCGCCGTTGGCGTCGAAGCAGGAGGAGTAGAGGATCGTGTCCTCCTGGCCGAGGAACGCGGACAGCCGCGCCTCCAGTTCCTTGTGCACCTCCTGCGTACCGCAGATGAAGCGCACGGAGGCCATGCCGTAACCCCAGCGGTCGAGCGCCGCGTGGGCGGCGGCGACGACCTCGGGGTGGTCGGCGAGGCCGAGGTAGTTGTTCGCGCAGAAGTTGAGGACCTCACCGGGGCGGCCGCCCGCGGTGACGCTCACGGTCGCGGACTGCGGGGTGCCGATGACCCGCTCGGGCTTGTGCAGCCCGGCGGCGCGGATCTCGTCGAGGGTGGTGCGGAGGTCGTCGCGCACGGAGTCGAACATCATCAGTTCCTTAGAGTCCTCAGAGGGTCCAGTCGAGAATGACCTTGCCGCCACGGCCGCCGGCCGCGTCGTCGAACGCTTCCTCGTAGTCCCGGAATCCGTAACGGCCGGTGATCACGGGCGAGAGGTCGAGGCCGCTCTCCAGGAGGACCGACATCGAGTACCACGTCTCGAACATCTCGCGGCCGTAGATGCCCTTGATCGTGATCATGGAGGTGACGATCCGGGACCAGTCGACCGGGAACTCCTGGGCGGGCAGGCCCAGCATCGCGATCCGCCCGCCGTGGGTCATGTTGGCGATCATCTCGCGCATGGCCTCGGGGCGGCCGGACATCTCCAGGCCGATGTCGAAGCCCTCGCGCAGGCCGAGCGTGCGCTGCCCGTCGGCGATCGTGGAGCCCGCGACGTTCAGGGCGAGGCTGACGCCGATCTTGCGGGCCAGCTCAAGGCGCTCCTCGCTGACGTCGGTGATGACGACGTTGCGGGCACCCGCGTGGCGTGCCACGGCCGCGGCCATCAGGCCGATCGGGCCGGCGCCGGTGATCAGGACGTCCTCGCCGACGAGCGGGAAGGACAGCGCGGTGTGCACGGCGTTGCCGAACGGGTCGAAGATCGCGGCGACATCGAGGTCGACCGGGACGCGGTGCACCCACACGTTCTGCGCGGGCAGCACGACGTACTCGGCGAACGCGCCGTCGCGGCCGACTCCGAGACCGACGGTGGCACGGCAGAGGTGACGCCGCCCGGCGAGACAGTTGCGGCACTTGCCGCAGACCAGGTGCCCCTCGCCGCTGACGCGGTCGCCGATGGTGATGTCTGCGACGTCGCGGCCGGTCTCGACGACCTCGCCGACGAACTCGTGCCCGAGGACGAGCGGCGTCTTGATGGCCTGCTGCGCCCAGCCGTCCCAGTTGCGGATGTGCAGGTCGGTGCCGCAGATCCCGGTCCTGAGGACCTTGATCAGTACCTCACCGGGGCCGGCCTGCGGCTCCGGAACGTCCGTGAGCCAGAGTCCGGGCTCCGCCTTCTCCTTGACCAGCGCCTTCACTTGACGGCTCCTGTGCGTGAGATCCCGGGAAAGAGCACGCCGAAAGAGGCCCGCACCGGGGAGAGGGGTGAATTCACCCAGGAATCTGCCGTACGACGGTGCCCTCGGTCCATCGAGGATTTCTTAAGCGCGGCCCCAGCTTTCCTTCACACCCCAGTTCTCCCTAGCCCTGCCCGGGGTCGGATGTCGGAGGGCCGTAGTGGCCCAAGAGGGGGATCGCGGTATCCGGAGGCGACTGCTTGGCGTCCTCCCCCCTCGCGTCAGATCCCGTGGACCCCCTCCCGCCGTTCGAGCTGCTCGACCAGCTCGGCCGCCATCGACTTGATGGTCTCCAGACCCGCCCTTCCCCACGGGCGCGGCTCGACGTCCACGACGCAGATCGTGCCGAGGGCGATGCCGCTGCGGTCGATCAGCGGGGCACCGAGGTAGGAGCGGACGCCGAACTCGTCGACGACCGGATTCCCGGCGAAGCGCGGGTAGTCGCAGACGTCCTCCAGGACGAGCGCCTTGCGGCGCACCACCACGTGAGGGCAGAAGCCGTGGTCCCGGGCCATGTAGCGGTCCAGTTCGAGCCCGCTCCCGTCCGCGACGAGGTCGGTGCCCCTGCCGCTGTCGTCCGGGGTATGCAGGCCGGCGAAGAACTGCTTCTCCTCGTCGATGAAGTTGACCATCGAGTAGGGCGCCGCGGCGACCTGCGCGAGGCGGTCCGCGAAGGCGTCGAAGGCCGGCTCGGAACGCTCCCCAAGACCCAGCCGGCGCAGCCGTCGCACCCGGGCCGGAGCGTCCGTGTCCTCCGGTGTGAGCAGCAGACGACCGGCCGGCCGCGGTGGGTCGTAGGTCATGTACGGGCTCCGTGACTCGGGGAATGTGCCGGTGCGTGGGCGAGAAGGTGACGGACCAGGGACAGCAGGGTCTGTACCCCCGAGCTGGAGATCCGGGCGTCGCAGCACACGACGGGGATCTCGGGGTCGAGGTCGATGGCCGCGCGCACCTCGGCCGGGTCGTAGCGGTACGAGCCGTCGAACTCGTTGACCGCGACGATGAACGCGAGACCCCGCTGCTCGAAGAAGTCGACGGCCGCGAAGCAGTCCTCCAGGCGTCGCGTGTCCGCGAGGATCACCGCGCCGAGCGCGCCCTCGGAGAGCTCGTCCCACATGAACCAGAACCGCTCCTGCCCGGGCGTGCCGAACAGATAGAGCACATGTTCCGGATCCAGGGTTATGCGGCCGAAGTCCATCGCGACGGTCGTCTCGACCTTGTTCTCGATGCCGTCGAGCCTGTCGGTCGAGGCGCTGACCGTGGTCAGCAGTTCCTCCGTACTGAGCGGCGCGATCTCGCTCACCGCGCCGACGAACGTTGTCTTGCCGACCCCGAACCCTCCCGCCACCAAGATCTTCAGTGCGGTGGGGAAGGGGTCAGAGCTGTCGTCGTAATCCATCGAGCACTGCCTCCAGAAGAGACCGGTCAGTGGGGTTGTGGTGGAACTCCGGGGGCTTCGTGGTGAGCGCCCCGCAGTCGACGAGGTCGGACAGCAGCACCTTGGTGACTGCCGCCGGCAGCTTCAGATGGGCGGCGACCTCCGCGACCGAGACGGGGGCCCGGCAGCGTTCGAGGGCCAGGCCGTGCTCGGGGCCGAGGTAGCCGAGGGGTGTGGCTCCGGTGGCCATGACCTGGGAGAGGAGGTCGAGCGCGGTCGTCGGCCGGGTCCGGCCGTTGCTGACGGTGTACGGGCGCACCAGGCGTCCCGCCGCGTCGTCGAGCCAGGGCCCGTCGCCGGCCGCGGCCACGCTCAAGACGTCATCGCCGAGGGTTCGACGGCGTGCTGCCGGGGCGCGGTGACCAGATAGGGCCGGACGCTCTTGACCAGCATCGCCATCTCGTAGCCGAGCACGGCCGCGTCGGCCTCGCGGCCGGCGAGCACGGCGAGACAGGTGCCGGAGCCGGCCGTGGAGACGAACAGCAGGGTCGCATCGAGTTCGACCACGACCTGACGCACCTCGCCGCCGTCCCCGAAACGCACGCCCGCGCTGCGCCCGAGGGAGTAGAGGCCACAGGCCAGCGCCGCCATGTGGTCGGCGCTGTCCGGGTCGAGGCCGTGGACGGACTTCACCAGCCCGTCACAGGAGAGCAGCACCGCGCTCGTGGTGTGCGGTACGCGCTGGACGAGGCCGCTCATGAGCCAGTCGAGGTCGGATACGTGGCCGGTCGGCGCATCGCTCGCCATGGGGGATCGACTCCTTGAGGTACGAAGGTCCGCGGGAGCGGTGGGGGTGGGTGTGGGTGTGCGGGTGGGGGTGGTCATCCGGCCGGTGTGCTCCCGTCGTGCCGGGGGGTGCGGTCGTGTCCGGACGCGGTGTCGCGGGCCTCGTGCGGCGCCTGTACGTGCGTCGTGCGTGCCTCTCGCGGGCGGGCCGTCGGCGTACCGTCCTTCAGGGCTGCGTCCAGGGGGTCGCCGCCGTCGGCAGAGGTGCGCAGGGACAGCTCCCCATGCGCCTGGACCACACCGTCCCCGCGTGGCGCCTCCGGGTGCGCCCGGTCCGGGAACGACGCCGGGGCGGCCGGCTCGGCCGTCGGCGACACCCCCCGGGACGGCTCCGGCAGCTCCCGGCCCGCCCGATCCGCGTCGGCGGCCTCCGCGCGCCCGACCCCGCGCTGGAACGCCGCCATGAGACCCGGGTCGTGCCCGACGAGATACTCCGTGTTCGGGCGGGGAGCGGGTCCTTCGCGCAGTTGGGGAACGAGGTGCTCCTGAGCGCGCCGCTTGGGCAGGTGGGGCCTGTCCATGGTGCCGCGCACGACGTCGGCGCGTGGTGTGGGCGGCAGGGCCGCGTTCTCGGCGGCGGCGAACCGGTCCTCGGGGCGGATGCCGGGAACGGCCTCCGCCGGATTGGGCCGCTCCGTACGGGCGCCGCGCACAGGGAGCGGCGAGGAACCGCCACGACCCGCGACCGGCGCGCCCGGCGCGACACGCGGAAGTGTCTGCTCCCCCCGCGGCGACTGCCGAGGAACCGGGGCCACCGAGCGGCCCCCGGGAAGGGCCGGAACCTGGACCGGCGCCGACCGCGCGGGCCCGGGCCCGATGGCCGGCCGGTGTCCCCCGTTCGTGTGCTGCGGCGGCGCCTGCGTCAGGCCCCCGTCCTCGATGGTGCCCGGCCTTGAACCCAACAGCCCCTGCGGGACCACGAGTACGGCCTGGACACCGCCGTAGATGTTGTTCTGGAGCCGTACGTGGATGCCGTGCCGGCGGGCGAGCTGCGAGACCACGAACAGACCGATGCGCCCGTCCTGGAGCAGGCCGGCGACATTGACCTGGTCGGGATCGGCGAGCAGGGCGTTCATCTTGTCCTGTTCGGCCGCCTGCATGCCGAGCCCGCGGTCCTCCACCTCGATGGCCAGTCCCGAGGTGACGAGGTCGACCCGCAGCAGAACCTGGGTGTGCGGGGCGGAGAACACCGTGGCGTTCTCCACGAGTTCGGCGAGCAGGTGGATGACGTCGGCGACCGCGTGGCCGCGCAGGGTGCCGTCGATCGGGGGCACCAGCTTGACCCGCGAGTACTGCTCGACCTCGGCGATCGCGGAGCGCAGCACTTCGGTCACGGAGACGGGGTTGCTCCACTGACGGCGCGAGACGGCGCCGCCGAGCACGGCCAGGTTCTCGGCGTGGCGTCTGATGCGGGTGGCCAGGTGGTCGACGTGGAAGAGCCCCTTGAGGAGGTCCGGGTCCTCGATCTCGTTCTCCAGCTCGTCGAGGATGGAGATCTCGCGGTGCACGAGGGACTGCAGGCGTCGGGCCAGATTGACGAAGACCTCGACCTTCTGCTCGCTGCCCGCGTGGCTGGAGAGCTGCGAGGCCTGCACGACGGCCGTGACGGCGCCGTCGTGGGCACGGGAGATGTCGGCGGCGAGCAGTTCGAAGTCGTCGGCGTCCACGGGAAGACGGCGGCGCGTCTTGCGCGCGGGCGGGTCCTCACCGCGGCGCAGCCCCTCGACGACGGCCCGCAGATCGGTCTCGGTGCGGGCGCTGGTGCGGCGCAGGGCTCCGATGCGTTCCCGTACGGACGTGGCGGCGCGGTCGGCGGCCACGGCGGCGATCAGGATGCCGGCCAGGGCCACGCCCACCGCCCCGGCGAGGACGGCCCACAGGATCGGGCCGGGCCGGGCGCCGGTGGAGCGGACGGTGAACAGTACGGCGGCGCACGCGCTGAGGGCCACCGCGGTCGGCGGCAGGACCGCGAGGCGCAGCAGCTGGGGCCGCAGGTGCGTCTCGGGCGGCGGAGGGGTGGCACGGGCGACCGGTCGTCCGTGCCGCCCGCCCTCACGGCGGTCTGCGCGTGCGGCCGGTGCGCGAAGGTGAGACATCGGCGTCCTCGTACTGGATGCGTCGGGGGCACGGAGCTCCCGCGGGTCTGCGCGACTCGGGCGTGTGCCATCGCGGTGCTGGTCGAGAGAGCCGAAAAAATCGGCCCTGCGTCGCCCGTCGGCAACTGACAGTAGTCGCCAACGCATCATGTGCGGTGGGCTGTTGACAAACTCCCCCAGGTAGCGTCCCGCTCTGGTATGAGGCGTCGTACGACTGACCGATAACCCCGTCGGACACACGTTCACATCGAACCCTGGACCCGATCAGAGCTGGTCAGAAGCGGTCACAAGCAAACGGCGAGGGCCGAGGAGCGTTTCGCCCCTCGGCCCTCGCCATGGATCGGTCGATCAGCCCGCGGACACCACTTCGGGCTCTCCGGTGCCCTCCGTGGAGCCGTCGGCGATGTCACCCGGCGTATCGGCGGCGGCCTCCTCGACGACCGGCCAGCCCTCCTTCGGCGCACGGGCCACACCGCGCCACCACGGCTCGGAGGGAACGGTCTCGGCCGCGGGCTCGAAGGGCTCGCCGGGACGGGGCAGCGCGACGCGCGCTCCGGCCGCACGGGCGGCGGCCAGCGTGCCCTCGCCCGGGTCGGACCAGGCGTGGGTGGAGAGATTGAACGTCGCCCAGTGGATCGGCAGCATCACTCCGGAGGGCTGCCCGCCCTGGAGGTCGAGATGGGAGCGCATCCCCTCCTGGGGCGTCATGTGGATGTCGGGCCAGAAGTCGCTGTACGCGCCGATCTGGATCATCGTGGCGTCGAACGGGCCGTGGGCGGCGCCGATGTCCTTGAAGCCCTGGAAATAGCCGGTGTCGCCGCTGTGGTAGATCCGGTGCGCATCGCCCTCCGCGACCCAGGAGGCCCAGAGGGTGTGCTGCGTGTTGCGCAGGCCGCGACCGCAGAAATGGCGTGCCGGCGTCGCCGTCAGGGTGATTCCGCCGACCTTCGTCGACTCGTGCCAGTCCAGCTCGCGGATCCGGTCCGCCGAGATGCCCCAGTGCTCCAGATGGGCTCCGACGCCGAGCGGCACGGCGAACACCGTGTCCGTGCCGGCCAGCGCCTTGATCGTGGGCATGTCGAGGTGGTCGTAGTGGTCGTGCGAGATCACCACGACGTCGACCGGGCCGAGCGCGGCCAGCGGCAGGGGCACCGGGTGCAGCCGCTTGGGACCGGCGAAGGCGAACGGAGAACAGCGATCACCCCAGACCGGGTCGAACAGCACGCGGTGGCCGTCGATCTCGGCGAGGACGCTGGAATGCCCCATCCAGGTGAGCCGCAGCCCGGTCGCGGCGGGCCTGGCCAGGTCGGCGAGTGTCGTCGCGTGCACCGGCACCGTCCCGGCCGGGGAGCGGTGGGCGCGCTCCTCGCTGCGGAAGTAGACCTTCGCGAACTCCAGCATCGAGCCGTCGGGGCGGGTGCGGGCGTTCTCCGGGTTCTGGAAGACACCGTCCGCGAAGTTCGGCGAATTGCGGATGCGCCGCATGCGCGCACCACCCGGATCCGCGCCGAAGGCGGCGGGCCGCAGCGCGCGGAGCCCGGAGCTCAAGGTACGGAAACCGGTCACGGATACCTCCAGATGGAGTCGGTCAGGCTTTCATTATGGTCGTCGCCTCTGACAGCGCCGGGTCGTCCCGGTCACAAAGCGATGTCCGTGGCCCTGGGTCTGTATGTGCTCAACCCCGGCGCGCCCGCGCTTCTTCCGCATGGGGGAAACGTTCTGCGCGCCACCGCGCCCCCGGGTGGCCGCCGGTGACCCGTCACGGTGCGAGCACATCCGGGTACGGACCGAGTTCACCGAGCGGACCCGCGCCGCTCCACACCGTCGCACCGGGGCACGCCGACGCCGCTACTGACGATCGATTCAGTGCGTCGACATGACCCGACTCCCACTCCGATACTGACTCATGATTCAGTAGACCGGTAACCGTCCCGGTGGCCCGAGAGCCACACCGGCCCGTCCACCCCTGGAGACACCGTGTCCGACCTCCCCGCCGCGCCGGCGAAGACCGAGGGCGCCCCGGACATCGTGCGGCGCGTCATCGCGCGGAGCCTGTGATGGACGAGACGCTCACCGGCGGCGAGGCACTCGTCCGCGCCCTGTGCGGCCACGCCGTGACCCGGGTCTTCGGCATCCCGGGAACGCACAACCTGGAGATCTACCGCCACCTGTCCTCGTACGGCATCCGGCACGTCCTGACGCGCCACGAACAGGGCGCCGGATACGCCGCCGACGGCTACGCGCGCGTGACCCAGAGCCCGGGTGTCGTGATCACGACGACCGGTCCCGCCCTGCTGAACGCGGCGGCGGCCGTCGGCCAGGCGTACTCGGACAGCGTGCCGCTGCTCGTCGTCTCCCCCGGAATGCCGCTGCGCCATCCGCGGCTCGCCACCGGTCTGCTGCACGAGACGCGCAGTCAGACGGAGGCCCTGCGGGGCGTGGCCGCGTTCAGCCATCGCGTGTCCTCGGTCGCGGAGATCGACGCGGCGGTGGCACGCGCCTTCACGCTCTTCCGCACCCGTCGGCCGCGCCCCGCGCACATCGAGATCCCCCTCGATCTACTGGAGGCCGCCGAGGAGACCGGTCCGGTCCGCCTCACCCCTCCCGCCGTTCCCCTCGCCCCCGTAGCGGCGGCCGTGGAGCGGGCCGCCGAAGCCCTGCGCGGGGCACGCCGTCCGGCGCTCGTGCTCGGCGGCGGAGCGCGCGGCGCGGCCGTTCCGGGCGTCGCCCTCGCCGAGACGCTGGGCGCTCCCGTCCTCACGACGGCCAACGGCAAGGGGATCGTTCCCGAGACCCATCCGCTGTCCCTCGGCGTGTCCCTCCACAGCCCCTCGGTCCAGAAGTGGCTCACGGAACGCGACGCGGTGCTCGCCGTCGGTACCGAACTCGCCGAGTCCGACCTGTGGTCGGCGCCGCCCGCCCTGAACGGCACGCTGATCCGCGTGGACCTGGACCCGGACCAGATGTACGCGGGGCTCCCGGCGGACATCGCCGTCGTCGGCGACGCGCGGCTCGCCCTGACGGCCCTGCTCACCGCCGTCGAGTCGCCCGGCGGTGCAAGCCGCCGCGCGCGCGTGCCGGACGAGGACCCCGTCCGGCGGGCCGCAGTCCTGCGGGCCGCCCGCAACGCCGAGACCGCCGGACGGGACGCCCGCTGGATCCCGTACCTGCGGGCCGTCCGTTCCGTCCTCGCCGACGACGCCGTGATCACCTCGGACAGCGCCCAGTGCTGCTACTACGGAGCGCTCCCCCATCTCCCGCTCGGCCCCGGGGGCCGCTATCTTCACCCGACCGGCTTCGGAACGCTCGGCTACGCGCTGCCCGCGGCGATCGGTGCCAAGGCGGCGTGCCCCGAGCGTCAGGTGGTGGCGCTCAGTGGGGACGGCGGCCTCCAGTTCACGGTGCAGGAACTGGCGACCGCGGCACAGCTCGGCCTCCCGCTGCCCGTCGTGGTATTCGACAACGGCGGCTACGGGGAGATCCGCGACGAGATGGCCGCCCGGGGCGACACCCCCACGGCCGTCGACCTCGCGCCGGTCGACCTGCCCGCCCTGGCCCGCGCCTACGGGGGACAGGGCACGCACGCGTACAGCCCGGACGAGCTGACCGCCGCGCTCACCGAGGCGCTGCGCACCCCCGGCCCCACCCTGATCGCCATCCCCGAGGAGACCCCATGACCGCCCCCCTGATGACGCTCACCTGGACGGACCATGTCACCGGCCGCCCGGGATACCTCGTCGTCGACCGGCTCGTGCGCGGCGTCTCCAGCGGCGGTCTGCGGATGCGGCCCGGCTGCACACTGGAGGAGGTCACCGGGCTCGCCCGTGGCATGACCATGAAAGAGGCCCTGCACTACAACCCCGAGGGCCGGTACATCCCGCTGGGCGGCGCCAAGGGCGGCATCGACTGCGATCCCCAGGACCCGGCGGCGTACGGTCTCCTGGTGCGCTATCTGCGCGCCATGCGCCCGTACATCGAGGCCTTCTGGACCACCGGCGAGGATCTCGGGCTCAGCCAGGACCTGGTCGACCGGGCCGCCGAGGAGGCGGGCCTCGTGTCGTCCATCCAGGCCGTGTACCCGCTGCTCGACGACGAGGCGGCGGCCCGGAAACGGCTCGCGGACGCCTTCGCGGTCGAGGTGGACGGCATCGGCCTCGACGAACTGGTCGGCGGCTGCGGAGTCGCCGAGTCGGTGCTCGCCGCCCTGGACCGGGCCGGGGTGGAGTACGCGGGAACGCGCGTCGCCGTGCAGGGCCTGGGGACCATGGGCGGGGCGACGGCGCGCTTCCTCGCGCGCGCGGGGCTCAAGATCGTGGCCGTCGCCGACGTCAAGGGAACGATCGCGAACCCGGACGGCCTCGACGTCGAGGCGCTGCTCGGGGCACGGGACGCGTACGGGACCGTCGACCGCGCGGTGCTGCGCCACGCCGACCGTGAACTCCCCGGCGACGCCTGGCTGTCCGCCGACGTCGAGGTGCTGGTGCCCGCCGCGGTCTCCTACGCGATCGACACGGCGAACCAGGAAGGGATCAGGGCCCGTTGGATCGTCGAGGCGGCCAACATGCCCGTCCTGGCGGACGCGGAGCTGCTGCTCGCCGCGCGCGGGGTCACCGTCCTGCCGGACGTCGTGGTCAACTCCGGTACGAACGCCTGGTGGTGGTGGACCCTGTTCGGCGACATCGGCGCCGACGCGGACGAGGCGTTCGCCCACACCCGGAGCTCCATGCGCGCCCTGATCGACCGGACCCTCGCGCGCGCGGAGGCCGACGGCACGACGCCGCGGGCCGCCGCCCACGCCATCGTCACCGACCGGCTGCCGGTCATCGCGGAGCGGTACGGGTGGTACCGGTGAGGACGCGGAGCCGCTGACCGCCCTCCGCCGCGAACTCGCCGGGCCGGTGCGAACTCGTCGGGCCGGTGGCCGGTCCGCCGCCCGGCCACCTCGGGAGTCCGTGCCTGGAGTCCGCGCCCGGGAGTCCGCGCCCGGAGCGGCGATTCCCTGGCGGGAATTGAGCCGCGGGCCGGGCCGCAGCAGAGTCGGTGTCGTCAGAGCGACCGCGCGAGAACGCGCACCGACCCGCACGAGGAGCACCATGTCCGCCATCGACGCGCAGGACCTGATCGAGCGCTACATCGGCGTCTGGAACGAGCCCGACGCCGAGATCCGCCGCAAGTGCGTGCACGAGCTGTGGGCCGAGGACGGGGTGCATCTCCTGCGCCCTCCGCAGGAGATGCACGACCGGGCCGTGTCCCTCGGCTTCGGCACCGCCGTGCTTGAGGCCAGGGGCCACGACGAGCTGCACGCGCGCATGACACGTGCCTACGAGGAGTTCGTGGCTCCGGGGACGTACGTCTTCAGGATCCAGGAGCCCGCCCGCCGGCTGAACGACGTGATCACTTTCCGCTGGGAGTCCTTCCGCACCGGGGACGGACAGGTCACGGGTGGCGGGCTGGAGTTCCTCGTCCTGGACGAGGAAGGCCGCATCAAGGCCGACTATCAGTTCGTCGACTGAGGTCGGCCGCAGTCGACTGGACCCGGCCAGCCCGGATCGGGCCGACCCGGGCCGATCGAACGGCCGGGCTCCGGACGGGACGGCTGGACTCCGGACGGGACGGCTGGACTCCGGACGGGACGGCCAGGCCCCCGGCGGGACGGGCGGCGCCGCCCCGGGGGAGGTGCCAACTCCTGTCGGGCCTCTCCCCAAAGGGCTGTGTAGACACCTCAGGGGCCTAAGTCGTCAAGCGGCGGCGGCGAGTTGGCTGGGGAAGGCGGTGTGTTCGTCGAACAGTTTGCGTTGCTGAAGGCAGTGGTAGAGCTGGCCGATCATGCGGTTGAAGAGGTTTCTCTGGGCGGCGGCGTGCCAGTCTCCGTGGTCATCGCGGCGGCGCCGGTAGTGGGAGTTGGCGCCGGGTGAGGCAGTGATTGATGAGAAGGCCCATAGATAGCCAGCGTGGTTGAGGCGGTCGTTTTTCACCCAGCGTCGGGTGATGCTCGACTTCTTGCCGGAGGCTCTGGTGATGGGCGAGGAGCCTGCGTATGCCTTCAGCCCGCGGGCATCGGCGAACCGTTGCCGGTCATCTCCGATCTCGGCCAGCACCCGGGCGCCGAGCTGGATGCCGAGGCCAGGGAAGCTGAGCAAGATCTCAGCGTCCGGATGCTGGGGGAAGGCCTCCTCCACTGCCTTCGCGAGGCCGTCGGCGGCCCTGCAGGCCGCTTCGAGCTGGACCAGGAGAGCGAGCATCTGCTTGCCGAGGGCATCCTCGACCAACAGAGCCTGGCGGGGCGAGTCCGAACGAAGGGTCTCGCGAAGCCGCTCAGCGTCCGATTCGATGCCGCGCGTGCGGCCGGCCCGTTTGAGCGCGGCCTGCAGCTGGGTGCGGGTCAGCCGCGCGGCTCGGGCAGGGGTCGGAGCGAGTCTGAGAATCTCGTGGGCCTCGTGGCGGCAGAGACCGTTCTGCCAGATGGAGAAGGCGTCCAGGGCGGCCGGGTAGTACTCGCGCAGCAGAGACCGGAGCTGATTGGAGACCTGCTGCCGGTTCCACGTCGCGTCCTGCTGCGCGCGGGCGAGGACGGTGACGGCTCGGGCCAGGTCACTGTCCTGCGGCAGCGGCCGGTGGGCGTGCATGTCGGTGCGCAGGATGTTCGCCAGCACCAGTGCATCACCGGGGTCGGACTTCTTGCGCGAGACGCTGTGCCGGTCGCGGTAGCGGGCCGCGGCCAACGGATTGATCGCGAACACCTGCCGCGTGCCGGTCCGCAGCACCGCCACCAAGAGGCCGCGGGACGTCTCGATCGCGACAGGAATGGGGCTCTCATCGGTGTCGCCGTACTCAGCGAGCAGATCCAGAAGGACCTTGTAGCCGGCCGCATCGTCGGTGATGTGGCGCTTGGCCAGTAACTCGCCGGTGTCGTCCACCAGGGCAACGTCGTGTGTCTTCTCCGCCCAGTCGATGCCGCAGTAGATCAAGATGTTCCTCCCTTTGGTGTAGTTCGGGCTCGTCACGAGCTCACGCGGAACCACGCGGCGACCTAATCCCAGGACTCAGCGCGGGGGCTGGTCCGCCACCTCAGCAGCCGTTCGTGGCACCAGTTCACCTCGCGGGCCTCGGTCTGCGCTGGAGCTCGGACGGCTCGGGCGTATCGAGAGGTCACCGTGCGGCGGACTCGCGTCACCAACACCAACGAGGCTTCATGCAAATGGTGTTGACGCCGATGGCAGCGCGAGGGCACCAGACGTCGCCGCTCTGGATAGAGGAATGCAGGCCCCGGACGGCTCAAGGCATCCGTCCGGCGCCCACGCCACCACCACTATGAGTACCGAAACCGCACGCCGATCTACACAGAGGCCTTCTTCAGCCCGGGTTGCCGAAGACGTCGCGGTCCCGCACTCGAACAGACCAGAGGAATGGACCTCCTTCAGCACTGTCCTTGGCAAGGGATTAGGGTTGCCGCGTGGCGAGAGTGCGGTTGAGCGTGGCGGAACGGCGTGAGGAGTTGCTGCGCGCCGCCGTCGAACAGATCGAGGCGCGGGGCGTGGCGGCGGTACGGATCGCCGACGTGGCCTCGTCCCTCGGCGTGAGCAACGCGCTGGTGCTCTACCACTTCTCGACGAAGGAGAAGCTGGTCGCCGCCGCGTTCACCTACGCGGCCGAGGACGACCTCGCCCATCTGCGCAAGCTGCTCGGCCGCCGTACGACGGCACTGCGACGCCTTCGTACCGCCGTTCGCTGGTACGCCCCGACGGGGCAGGCGAAGGGCTGGCGCCTGTGGATCGAGGGCTGGGCGGTCGCCCTGCGTGAGCCCACGCTGCGCGAGGTCACCCGCGATCTCGACAGGCAGTGGAAGGCCGCGATGACCGAGGTGATCGCGGAGGGTGTGGCCGCGGGCGAGTTCCGCTGCCCGGACCCCACGAGCACGGCCCTCAGACTCACGGCGCTGCTGGACGGACTGGCCGTCCAGATGACGGCGTACTCGGGAGCCGTGTCACGGGCGCGGACCCAGGAGTGGGTGGACGAGGCCCTCGCCCGTGAACTGGGCCTTGAGCGCGAGGCGTTGATGGCGGCGGTGCGCTAGGGCCTGTCCGACCATTCCCGCCGGGCCCGCGGCGCCTGGCACCGCACTCCCCCGAGCTCTTCGAGCAGGGGGGACCCCCACGCCGCGTTGTCGGGCATACCCGAGTACGCCCAGCACGAGGGCGACCCTCCACCTCGCGACGCACGGCACCGGACGCCGCGGTCCGATCCGACGTGAATTGCCAGACAAGCCCTGGCACGGCTGCGGGGCGCGGTGCTCCGGCGCTGCGCTGCGCGCCGCCTCGGTCCGGTTCGTACACCGCCATGAGGACGACAGAGTCCCGGATCCCGCCGGGAGCGACCGGTACCCCTGATCCGCCCTGACCGAGGGCGGACGCGGCGACCGGTACCGGGCGGGACGCGGCGCTGCCGCCCTCCGTGAGCGAGACCAGCCGGCCCAGGCGGTGACCGCCGGGCCGGGCGTACTGGAGGGCCTTGGTGTGCGCGTCCTGGTACGCGGACCCACGGGCTCGGCCGTGCCCCGCCCCGCGCCACTCCCGCGCTCTCACCTCACCGGTCGAGCACGGCCCACCCCGTACGCCGGCGCGATCCCAGGCCGGTCGAGCCCGGCCCGGACCCGCGCCGCCCGTGACGCGACCGGGGGTGGCCCTGTCTCAGGCCACCGACTCGATGCGCATCTTGATGTCGTCCGGTGACAGGGTTCCCTTGGCCGCCACGTGATCGCCCGAGGACTCCCCGCGCAGCCGCCGTCCGATCCACGGGACCAGATACTCGCGCGCCCACTGGATGTTGTCGCGGCGCATCTCGAGAGTGCCGCGCGGCGGGAGGGGCGGCCAGGGCTGGTCCGGGTCGGCGGGTACGTCGAGGCCGAGTACCTGTCCGGCCCGGAGCGCCACCCGGGTGTGTCCCTCGGGCGAGAGGTGCAGTCGGTCGCCGTCCCAGGCGCGGCGGTCCTGGATCGTCTTCAGGGACCAGAGGTCGAGGACGGGACAGCCGTAGCGGTCCGCGATGGCCCGCACATGTCCGTTGTAGGTGGCGATCTTGCCGCGCAGATGCTTGAGCACGGGGACGCCGCGGGTGTCGAAGCCGGTGGTCACCATGACGGTGCCGACGGCGGAGGTGAGGTCGGCGATCGCGCGCTCGAAGCGCTCCGCGACCTCGTCGGGGTCGGTTCCGGGGCGGATGATGTCGTTGCCGCCCGCGCAGAACGAGACCATGTCCGGGCCGAGTTCCTTGGCCTTCAGGAGCTGGGTCTCGACGATCTGGTCGAGCAGTTTGCCGCGCACGGCGAGGTTGGTGTAATTGAAGTCGCCCTCGGGTCGCCGGTCCGCGAGAAGTACCGCGAACCGGTCGGCCCAACCGACGAACGCCCCGTCGGGCCCAGGGTCGCCGACGCCCTCGGTGAAGCTGTCCCCCACCGCCACGTACGACCCGATCACTGATCTGTTGTCATTCTTCGAATCGTCTGCCACATCGACACATGATTCACCTTCGGATGTGAGCTACGCGACCGTAGGGAAGGGTTGACGGACGGTGAGATAAGCCACTCGCCAAGCATTGGTCAACTCTGGAATACGGCTCGGATCAAGGACGTTGAAGGAGCGATCACCCACGGACCGCGGGAATCACGGGAAATCGCCCGGCGGTCACGCGCCTTGCCCGACGGTGGTCACGCGCCTTGTACGGGAAACACTGAAGGCCGGACCCCGGGGATCATGGGGTCCGGCCTTCGGTGTCGCGGAGGCCGTCCTGCCGTCAGGATCAGGGCAAGCCTCATGAGCTCAGGGTGAGGCGTCAGCCGACGGCGACACCGTGCGAGCGCAGGTAGGCGACCGGGTCGACGTCGGAGCCGTAGTCCGGCGTGGTGCGGATCTCGAAGTGCAGGTGCGGTCCGGTGACGTTGCCGGTCGCGCCGGAGAGGCCGACCTGCTGGCCCTCGGTCACGGTCTGCCCCGCCGAGACGGACAGGGACGACATGTGGGCGTACTGGGAGTACTTGCCGTCGGCGTGCTGGATGACGACCTGGTTGCCGTAGGCGCCGCCCCAGCCCGCGGAGACGACGGTGCCGGCGGCTATGGACTTGATCGTGGTACCGGTGGGAACCACGAAGTCCACGCCCGTGTGGTAGCCGCTGGACCACATGCTGCCCGCCACCTTGTAGCCGGTGCCGACGGAGCTGCCCTGGACCGGCAGGGTGTAGCCGGAACCGCTGCTGGTGGAAGCGCCGTTGGAGGCGGCGGTGTCGGTGGCCGGGGTCGCCTGGTCGGTCTTCGCCGCCGAGGTCGTCGCCCGGGTGGCCGCGTGGGTGGCCGCGTGGGCGGCGCCGGTGGAGGCGGCCTTCTTGCCGAGCGACAGCTTCAGACCGGGGTGGATCAGCGACGGGTCGCCGCCGATGGCGGAGCGGTTGTCGGAGTAGATCTTCTTCCAGCCGCCGCTGACGTTGTGCTCGTCGGCGATCTTCGAGAGATAGTCGCCGGTCTTCACCGCGTACGTCTTCGTCGTGGCGGCCTTCGCGGCGGCGGTCGCGGCCTTCTCGACATGCTGCGTGACGGCGGTGGCCGGGGTCGCGGCGTGGGCGCCGGTGGCTCCCATCAGCGGCAGCGCGAGTGCGGCGCCACCGGTTCCGGCCACGGCGATCGAGCGGGTGAAACGCAGGGACTTGGGACGGCGGTGCTTACCCTTCGCGGGCATGACGATTTCCTCTCCGGCGCCTGCGGGGTGAGCTGTCGGGTGCGGGCTGGAGATGCCCGGCCACGCTGCTGCGTGGCTGTACCCCTAGCCTGTTCCGGAGACCGGACCAGGCGCGGAACCTGTGGGTCCCCCGCTCCTGCCGTGTACGGGTGAGTGTGCGGATTCCGGGCGGCGGCAGGATTGGGCGTCCGTCCGGATTGAGGCAGAACGTAAGCGAGATGAGAGCGCGTCGACAACTACGTGCGCTTTCTGCGCACTCACCTTTCTTGATCCAGGCGGGAATTGCCGTCACCCTCTGTGGACTGACGATCTTTCCGGCCCCTCAACACGCCGGTAATTGCGGGCGGATTGAGAAAGGAGGACGGCAACGCATCGTCACGAATATGACGCTCCTCACGCGACTCGTCCCAGGGTGCTTCATTCCAGGGCCAGTTGGCACGAAGGCGCTAATTCGGACAGAACAGTCAGATGCGATGTTGCCTGACAACCATCACATTGGGATCTCCGGGTAGGTCGGCACGCAAATCGGCATGTAGTGATTAGAAAGGCAGTAATGCCACATCTATGAGCAATTCACCCCGTCGGTCGCACGCGACTCAAGGCGTGGCCGGGCGACTAATTCGAACGTACGTACCCATGAGACAGTCTCATCAACGGCGTTTCGTCCGAGACGCGACGCCTGTGGACAACTCATTGCCCCAGGAACCCATGTCGTATCGTCGAGAGCGCTAGCCGGACACAACTGCCGACGAGCGACGCCGAGTCCACCCGGCGGCGCCGGCGGCCGAATGGGAGGAGCCCCCGTGACGCAGCAGGTCCCGTCGACCGAGCCCGAGCTCGGCGGAGTGCGCAACTTCCGCGACGTGGGCGGCCTGCCCACCGCGGACGGCCGACGAGTGCGCTACGGGCACCTGTTCCGCAGTGGCCACCTCGCTCACGCCACGGAGGAGGACGCCGCGTTCCTCGCCTCCCTGGGACTCCACACGATCTTCGACTTCCGTAATGGCGCGGACCAGAAACTGGAGGGCCCGGACGTCGAGCTGCCGGGCGTACGGAACGTGAACCTCCCGCTGACCGACCCGGCGGACGGCAGCGTGTTCTGGAAGATGGTCCGCGGCGGCGATCTCGACCAGTTGCGGGCGATCCTCGGCGACGGCAAGGCCGCGAACCGGATGGTCAACTCCTACCGCGCGATCATCAAGGAGCGCACGGCCGAGCACTCCCAGGTGCTGCACGCCCTGGCCGAGGACAGCGTGCCCGCCTTGATGCACTGTGCGGCCGGCAAGGACCGCGCCGGACTGTCCATCGCCGTCACCCTGCTCGCCCTCGGCGTCGAGCGCGACGCGATCGTGGCCGACTACCTGGAGTCGAACGCCGCGCACCGCCGCTACAAGGTGCGCCGCGACAGCTCCTCGCCCGACGCGTACTCCCCCCAGGTGATGGAACTGCTCAGCCCCCTGTTCGACGCACGCGCCGAGTACCTGACGGCCGCGTTCGAGACGATCGAGGAGACGTGGGGCAATGTCGATGTCTACCTGGAGCAGGGACTAGGGATGACGCCGGAGCTGCTGGAGCGGCTGCGCGAGCGGCTGCTGGACTGAGCCGGGCCCGCAGCCCCGGGTTTCTACTGGTTCTGCGCGCCCAGCGTGAAGAGCAGGTAGACGAAGGCCGCGAAGAGGTGGCCGACGGCGACGTAGATGATCAGCCGCACCCACAGGGCGCGCGGGAACTTCTCCTCCATGGACCGCCGGCGGGGTTCGGTGGGTTCGGTCATGACGTCTCTCCCGAGGTGGGGTGGCCCGCCGCCGGGCCGAGGCACAGTGCGGCGACGGGGCTCTGCAGCAGGGTGTGTACGAAGAGGAGCTCGGCTCCGTCGCGCTCGGCGGCGGCGATGCGGTGCGGGGTCAGCGAGTCGAAGTGGGCGCTGTCCCCCGGCGCGAGGACGTGCGCGGTGTCCCCGAGGCGCAGCCTGAGCCGCCCCTGGAGGACGTACAGCCACTCCTCGCCCGGATGGACGCGCACGATGTCGCCCTGCGAGCCGTACGGGACATGCACGCGCAGCGCCTGCATACCGCGGCCCGCGGCGCCGGCCTGCCAGTAGGTCCAGCCGCCCGCCGGGGCCGGTTCCATGTCGGCGGCCCGCACGATCGCGTCACGGTCGGCGACCGTCTCACCGAGCAGTTCGGAGACCGTCGTACCGTAGACACGGGCCAGCGTGAGCAGTATCGGCAGCGAGGGCTGGCGCTGCCCGGTCTCCAGACGGGAGAGATGCGCGGGCGAGAGTCCGGCGGCGCGGGCGGCGGCCTCCAGCGTGAGGGAGGCACCGCGGCGCAGCGCGCGGAGCCGGGGCGCCACGGCGTGCAACTCGGCGGACGGCTCGTCGGCCGCCCCTGGATCTACAGGGCTCATACGGCCATTGAGCCCGATGATTGCCTCTGGGGCAATTTTCTTGCCCCAGAGGCAAAGAGGCCGGTGTCTGCGACACCGGGTCCACGGCCGAGTCGACGCCGGGTCCTCGCCACCGTCGACGCCGGGTCCTCGCCACCGTCTGCGCCGCGCTCCGCCCCGGGGCGACGCCGCTCCCGCGCCCGAGCCGGCGCCGCACCCCCTCCGCGGCCACGCGGCGACGACGGAGACCCGCCGGAACGGCCGGGTCTCAGCGGTTCGCCACCGCCTGCTTCACCAGCGTCTTCCCGAAGTCCCACATGAGCCCGCCGCCGCTGTGCGCGTCCTCCATCACCGCGCTGAAGGCCTCCACGAACCGGTCGACATCCCGCTCGTCGATGACCAGCGGCGGGATCAGCTTGATCACTTCCAGGTGGTCGCCCGAGACCTGGGTGAGGATGCGGTGCCGCTGGAGCAGCGGGACGACGACCATCTGCGCGAACAGGCCCTTGCGCGCGGCCTGCAGCATGGTCCAGCGGCTGCGCAGCTTGAGCGACGTGGGCCGGCCGAACTCGATGCCGATCATCAGCCCCCGGCCGCGTACGTCGCTGAGCAGCTCGTACCGGTCGACCAGGGCCGCCAGCCGGGACTTGAGCTGTTCTCCGGTGATCCGCGCGTTGGCGACGATCTGCTCGTTCTCCATCACGGAGAGCACCGCGAGTCCCGCCGCCATGGCCTGCGCGTTGGACCCGAAGCTCGCCGAGTGCACGAGGACCCGGTCCATCGAGGAGTAGACCTTCTTGAAGATCCAGTCCTTGCCGAGGGTCGCGCCGACCGGCACATAGCCTCCGGAGAGCGCCTTGGCCACGCACACGAGGTCCGGTTCGACGCCCTCCTCGTGCTGGTAGGCGTAGAAGTCGCCGGTGCGGCCGAGGCCGGTCTGCACCTCGTCCGCGATGAGCAGTGCCTTGTGCCGGTGCAGCAACTCCTGGGCGGCGCGCAGATATCCGGGCGGGGACTCGTGGACGCCCTTGCCCTGGATCGGCTCCACGATCAGCGCGGCGACGTCGCCCTTCTTCAACTCCCTCGCCAGGGCGTCGAGATCACCGAGTGGGACGGCGGTGTCGGGCAGCAGGGGTGCGAAGCCGTCGCGGAAGCCGTCCTCGCCGTTCACGGACAGGGAGCCGGTGGTCAGCCCGTGGAAGGCGTGCGAGCAGTACAGGATCCGCGGCCTGCCGGTGGCGTACCGGGCGAACTTCAGCGCGGTCTCGACCGCCTCCGTACCGCTGTTGCCGAAGAACACCCGGTCCAGGTGCGGGCTGTGGGCGAGCAGTCGCTCGGCGAGCAGGCCGGGCAACGGCTGGCAGTCGAAGCGGGTGAGGTCGGCGAGCGAGGCGTCGAGGACGTCGTGCAGCGCCTGCCGGACGACGGGGTGATGGCGGCCGAGGCCCATCACCCCGAACCCGGCGAGCATGTCCAGGTAGTCGTTGCCGTCGGCGTCCCAGAAGTGCGCGCCCTCGGCCCGCTCGTACACCTTGTCGAAGCCGATGGTGTGCAGCATGCGCGGGAGCTGGTGGTTCAGGTACTTCGTGTGCAGTTCGTAGCGCTCGGCTCCGCGCTCGGCGAGGAGTGCACCGAGGTCGAACTCCCCCTTCTGGGCAGGGTCGGTCATTCCTGTTTCTCCTTGGACGACTCATCCTCGGCCGACCGGTCGGCGGCCTTCGACAGCTCGTACGCGGCCTTGGCCCGCTCGTCCCTGATCGCCAGGCCCGCGCTGATCCGCCCGGCGATCTCCACGGGCGTGAGCCCGATGTCGGCCAGCACCTCGGCGCGCTTGGCGTGCGCGAGGAACTGCTCCGGGATGCCGAACCGCCGTACGGGCACGTCGACTTCGGCGTCCCCGAGGGCCAGCGCGACGGCCGCGCCGACGCCGGATGCCCGGCTGTTGTCCTCGACGACGGCGACGAGCCGGTGCTCGGCGGCGACGTGGGGCAGCGCCGGGTCGACGGGCTTGACCCAGCGCGGGTCGACGACCGTGCAGCCGATGCCGCGGGACTCCAGGAGGTCGGCGGTCTGGAGACAGACCGGCGCCATCACGCCCACCGCGACGAGCAGCACCTCGGGGTGCTCGCCCCGGTGCAGGACGTCGAGCCCGCCCACATGGTCCACCGCGGGGATCGCCGGACCGACCGACTCCTTCGGGAAGCGGATCAGGGTCGGCGCGTCGTCGACGGCGACCGCCTCCCGCAGCTGGGCCCGCAGCTGGTCGGCGTCGCGCGGCGCGGCGATCCTGAGGCCGGGCACGACCTGGAGGATCGACATGTCCCACATGCCGTTGTGCGAGGCGCCGTCGACGCCGGTGACCCCGGCCCGGTCGAGGACGAAGGTCACACCGCAGCGGTGCAGCGCGACATCCATGAGGAGCTGGTCGAAAGCCCGGTTGAGGAAGGTCGCGTACACGGCGACGACGGGATGCAGACCGCCGGTCGCGAGTCCGGCCGCGGACACCGTGGCGTGCTGCTCGGCGATGCCGACGTCCCACACCCGGTCGGGGAACCGCTCGGCGAACTTCCCGAGCCCCACCGGATGCAGCATGGCCGCCGTGATGGCCACGACGTCCGCGCGCTCCTCGCCGATCCTGACGATCTCCTCGCCGAACACGGAGGTCCAGGAGGGGCCGTTGGACGGCGCGAGCGGCTCGCAGGTGAGCGGGTCCATCACCCCGACCGTGTGGAAGTGGTCCTCCTCGTGCGCGAGCGCGGGTTCGTAGCCGCGCCCCTTCTCCGTCAGGCAGTGGACGAGGACGGGTCCGTGGAAGCGTTTGGCCCGGCGCAGCGCGGACTCCACGGCCCCCACGTCGTGACCGTCGATCGGGCCGACGTACTTGAGCCCGAGGTCCTCGAACATGCCCTGCGGCGCGAAGGCGTCCTTGAAGCCCTTCTTGGCGCCGTGCAGCGACTCGTAGATCGTGTTGCCGACGAGGGGGGTGCGCAGCAGGACGCTCTTGCCCCAGGCGAGGACCTGCTCGTAGCTGTCGGTCGTCCGCAGGGTCGCGAGATGGTTCGCGAGGCCGCCGATGGTCGGCGCGTACGAGCGTTCGTTGTCGTTCACGACGATGATCAGCGGCCGGTCCTTGGCGGCGGCGATGTTGTTCAGCGCCTCCCACGCCATGCCTCCGGTCAGGGCGCCGTCGCCGATGACCGCGACGACGTGGCCCTTCTCGCCCTGCACCTGGTGGGCCTTGGCGAGCCCGTCCGCCCAGCCGAGCGCGGTCGAGGCGTGGCTGTTCTCGATGACGTCGTGCTCGGACTCCTCGCGCGAGGGATAGCCGGACAGGCCGCCCTTGCCCCGCAGCTTGGAGAAGTCCTGACGCCCAGTCAACATCTTGTGTACGTAGCTCTGATGGCCGGTGTCCCACAGAATGCGGTCGACGGGCGACTCGAAGACCCGGTGGAGGGCGATGGACAGTTCCACCACTCCCAGATTGGGTCCGAGGTGACCGCCGGTCCTGGCGACCGCGTGCACCAGGAACTCCCTCACCTCTTCGGCCAGTTCACCGATTTCCGCCTCGGACAGCGCCTTCAGGTCGCGTGGTCCCCGGATGTTCTCCAGAATCGTCACGTCGGGCCCCCTCTCGGTCCGTGCTGATCAGCTCACGGTGACGGCCGGTTCTCCGGACGCGACGCCGTCGTTCTCCATCTGCTCCGCGATCTTCATCGCCTCGTCGATGAGGGTCTCGACGATCTTCGACTCCGGGACGGTCTTGATGACCTCGCCCCTGACGAAGATCTGCCCCTTGCCGTTGCCGGAGGCGACCCCCAGGTCCGCCTCCCGTGCCTCGCCGGGACCGTTGACGACGCAGCCCATGACGGCGACGCGCAACGGGACCTCCATCCCCTCCAGACCGGCCGTGACCTCGTCGGCCAGCTTGTACACGTCGACCTGGGCGCGCCCGCAGGACGGGCAGGAGACGATCTCCAGGCGCCGCTGCCGCAGCCCCAGCGACTCCAGGATCTGGATGCCGACCTTGCACTCCTCGGCGGGCGGCGCGCTCAGCGAGACCCTGATGGTGTCGCCGATGCCCTCACTGAGCAGCGCGCCGAACGCGACGGCCGACTTGATCGTCCCCTGGAACGCCGGGCCGGCCTCGGTCACGCCGAGGTGCAGCGGATAGTCGCACCGGGCGGCCAGCTGCCGGTAGGCGTTGACCATGACCACCGGGTCGTTGTGCTTCACCGAGATCTTGATGTCCCGGAACCCGTGCTCCTCGAAGAGCGACGCCTCCCACAGCGCCGACTCCACGAGCGCCTCGGGCGTCGCCTTGCCGTACTTCTCCAGCAGCCGCCGGTCGAGCGAGCCGGCGTTCACCCCGATACGGATCGGGATCCCGGCGTCCTTCGCGGCCCGCGCGATCTCCTTCACCTTGTCGTCGAACTGCTTGATGTTGCCGGGGTTCACCCGCACCGCCGCGCAGCCCGCCTCGATCGCCGCGAACACGTACTTCGGCTGGAAGTGGATGTCCGCGATCACCGGGATCTGCGACTTGCGGGCGATGGTCGCGAGCGCGTCCGCGTCGTCCTGCGTGGGACAGGCGACACGGACGATCTGGCAGCCGGACGCCGTCAGCTCGGCGATCTGCTGAAGGGTCGCGCCGACGTCCGACGTACGGGTGGTGGTCATCGACTGCACCGACACGGGCGCCCCGCCGCCGACCGCCACCGGTCCGACCTGGATGCGCCGCGAGACACGGCGCTCCGCGATCGGCCGGACCGGTACCTCGGGCAGGCCCAGGGAGACGGCGGTCACGACGTCACCCGCGGCTTTCCGTGAAGGTCTCACGGGCCGCCCGGATCGACTCCTTGAGGGAGCCCATGGTGGCCAGGACCGCCGTCGGCTCGTAGCCGCAGTGCGCCATGCAGTTCGCGCACCGGTCGTCCTTGCCGCGGCCGTAGGAGTCCCAGTCGGTCTCCTCCAGGAGCTGCTTGTACGTCTGCACGTACCCGTCGCTCATCAGATAGCAGGGCTTCTGCCAGCCGAAGAGCGAGTAGCTCGGGATCGCCCACGCGGTGCACGGGAAGTCGACCTTGCCCTCCAGGAAGTCCAGGAAGAGCGGGCTCTGGTTGAGCCGCCAGCGGCGCCGGTTGCCGCCCGCGAAGGCCTTCTTGAACAGCTCCCGGGTCTGCTGGACGCCGAGGAAGTGCTCCTGGTCGGGGGCCTTCTCGTAGGCATAGGCGGGCGAGAGCATCATCTCGTCGACCTTCAGGTCGTCGTTGAGGTAGTTGAGCACCTCGATGATGGTCTGCGGGGTGTCGGTGTTGAAGAAGGTCGAGTTGGTGGTGACCCGGAAGCCGCGGCGCTTGGCCTCCTTGATGGCCGCGACCGCCTCGTCGAAGACGCCTTCCTTCGCGACGGACTCGTCGTGCCGCTCGCGCAGCCCGTCGATGTGCACGGCCCAGGCGAAGTACGGCGAGGGCTTGAACTTGTCCATCTTCTTGCGCAGCAGCATCGCGTTGGTGCAGAGGAAGACGAACTTCTTCTTGGCCACCAACTGCCGCACGATCTCGTCGATCTGAGGATGCATCAGGGGTTCGCCACCGGCGATGGACACCATCGGCGCACCGGATTCGAGGACCGCGCCGACGGCCTGGGCGACCGGCATGCGCTGCTTGAGCACACCGGCGGGGTGCTGGATCTTGCCGCAGCCCTCGCACGCGAGATTGCACGCGAAGAGCGGTTCCAACTCGACGAGCAGGGCGAACTTGTCCCGCTTCCTGAGCTTCTGTTCAAACAGGTATGCAGCGACCTTCATGGACTGCCGAAGCGGCATGGCCATACGGCTCACCTCCGAGGGAGCGACAAAGAACGGTGCCATTCGAAAAAAGCGGGAAGCACTGCACGAAGAACACGGAAAGCTGATATTCCACCGCGGACCGTGCCGATTCGGACGAGTTCATGTTCTGGAGCATCCACGACCACCCGTACGGCCGCAACGGGACGCGTGCCCGAGCGGACCGCGCCGAGCAGAGTGGCGGCGGACTCCATGTCGACGGCGATTGCACCGGTCGCGAGCAGATCGGAGCGCTCGTGACCGCGGACCACGTGATCGGAGCCGGTGAGCGGCCCCGTGTGGACGGTGCGGCCGGGCACGGCGCGCACGAGTTCCTTGACCAGGAGATCGGTGCCCACGCACGGCGTGGTGCCGCTCGGGTCCCGGGTCTCCTCGGCGACGACCAGGTCACCGGGATGCATGCCCGGGGCGAGCCCCGCGCAGAAGCCGGTGGCCAGCACGGCCGCGGCGGACAGCGCCGGGTCGGCGAGCACCCGGGTGACCGACCGGTCGGCGGCCTTGGGTCCCATGCCGGTGCGCAGCACGGTGACCGGCCCGCCGGCGCCGCTCCGGTCACCGCTGCGCAGGGCGAGGTGCTCGATGCCGAGCGCGCAGGCGATCAGCAGCGGGTCCGGTGCGGGCCGCCTGTCCATCAGCCCCCCTTCGCCGCGGAGAAGATCTCTCCGTGGACGTAGCGGCCGAGCGCGGTGAGCGGAAAGACCTGCCGGTAGAGGTGGTAGTTGATCGAGAAGTCCCACGGGAATCCGGTCCCCGTGAAGTACGGCTCGTCCCAGGAGCCGTCGGGGAGCTGGGTCTGAGCGAGCCAGACCACCCCGCGCTCCACGGCCTTGGACTCGCACTCCCCCGCGGCCAGCAGGGCGAGCAGTGCCCAGCCGGTCTGGGAGGCGGTCGAGGCGCCGCGCCCGCTCCATCCGGGGCTGTCGTCATAGGAGCGCATGTCCTCGCCCCAGCCGCCGTCGTCGTTCTGCACGGTCTCCAGCCAGGCCACGGCCCGGCGGATCGCGGGGTGCGAGCCGGGCAGCCCCGCCGCGACGAGCGCGGGGACCACCGACCCTGTTCCGTAGACGTAGTTGACGCCCCAGCGCCCGAACCAGGACCCGTTCGGCTCCTGGTGGGCGAGCAGCCACTCGATGCCCCGGCGGGTGCGCGGGTCGTGCGCGAGCCCCTCGAACGCCAGCATCTCCACCACGTGCGCGGTGACATCGGCGGAGGGCGGGTCGATCACCTCTCCGAAGTCGCAGAACGGCAGCCGGTTGGGGAAGGCGCTGGTGTTGTCGACGTCGAACGCGCCCCAGCCGCCGTCCTTGGACTGCATGCCGAGATTCCAGCGGACCCCGCGTCCGATGGCGTTCTCGACGCGGTCCGGGTCGTGGTGCCGGACGCGGCGCAGTGCGAGGACGACCTCCGCGGTGTCGTCGATGTCGGGGTAGTTGTCGTTGTGGAACTCGAACGCCCAGCCGCCCGGGGGCAGTTGGGGGCGCTTGACCGACCAGTCGCCGGGCCGGACGATCTCCTC
The DNA here is from genome assembly GCF_025399795.1 of Streptomyces rhizosphaerihabitans. Lineage (GTDB taxonomy): Bacteria > Actinomycetota > Actinomycetes > Streptomycetales > Streptomycetaceae > Streptomyces > Streptomyces rhizosphaerihabitans. The sequence goes on from NZ_JAODTZ010000024.1 coordinate 140,492, forward strand.
CCCGAGCATCCAGTCCACGGCCTTGACGAGTTGCGGATGGTCGGCGGGCACTCCCGCGTCGGCCAGCGCGATGGTCGCCAGGCAGGTGTCCCACACCGGCGACTGACAGGCCTCGATCATCCGGGCACCGTCGTCGCGCCATACGGCGAAACGGTTTAGCGAGGTCAGCCCCTCGCGCATCACCGGATGTTCGAGGTCGTAGCCGAGCAGGTGCAGGGCGATGACCGAGTAGACGGCGGGCGGCTGGATGCCTCCCCAGCAACCGTCGTTCTCCTGACGCTCGATGATCCAGCGGGCCGCCGTGTTCATCGCCGCTCTGCGCAGGGCGCGCGGCGCGACCTTGCGGTACTGGTGCAGGGCCTTGTCCAGGCGCTGGAAGGCGCCGTCCCAACTGGCCACGGGAGCAAGGGGCCTGGCCGGGTTGGGGTTACGGGCGTCGGCGTGCAGTTCGTCGAGCGGGAAGGGCGCGGGTCGTACCGGACGCTTCGCGGAGACGATGGTGAGCGGCACGATCGTCTGCCGCGCCCAGCACCCGAAGTCGTAGATGTTCAGCGGCATCCACTTGGGGAAGTAGATGAGCTCCGGCGGCAGTTCGGGCAGGTCGTCCCACTTCCACCAGCCGAAGAGGGCGAGCCAGATCCGGGTGAAGACACGGGCCGCGGCGAGGCCGCCGCGCTCGCGGATCCACGCGGACGCCTTCGCCATGTGCGCCTCGTCCGGGGCGTCCCCGGCCAGCCGCAGGGCGACGTACGCCTCGATGGTGGTGGAGATCTCGCCCGGACCGCCGTAGAACGAGGCCCAGGTGCCGTCCTCGCGCTGCTCGCCGCGGATGAACAGCGCGGCGCCGCGGGTGGTCGGCTCGTCCCGGATCCCCAGGAACTGACGGAGAAGCAGGTCCTCGGCGTCCATGGTGACGTTCGTCTCGAGGTCGCCCTTCCACCAGCCCTGGGCGTCCTGCCGCGCGAGCAGGAAGTCCGTGGCACGCTCCATGGCACGCGTGGCGGCGTCTCGGGTCTCGACCGTCCCGGCCGCCTCGGGAGTGGTCTGGTGCTGGGTTTCGCTGGCCGAGGCAGCGCGGGGCGGCAGGGCCCCGGTGCTTCCGTCGGTCGTCGCTGTCATGGCTTCCCCTTCGTGCAGTGGTACGTCTCTGCTGTGGGTCCGCCGTCGGCCGGTGCGTTCGTTCGGATGGATATCCCCCCGCTCGAACGAGGTTCGAAGCTTGGGAAAGGCACCGGCCGGCGACTACGCGAGGTTTATTCGACCGATAACGATCATCTCTTCCGTACGACTACGAAGTCGGCCAGCGCCACGAGCTGGGCGCGTACATGCTCAGGCATCGGGACGGCGTCCAGTGCCTCGATGGCGATCGCGTGCTGGCGGCGCGCCTCCTGGGCGGTCCACTCGCGGCCGCCCGCCTCCTCGATGAGCGCGGCGCGCGCGGCGAACTCCTCCTCGGAGAAGTTCTCGAAGTCGCTTGCCTTGGCGTCCTCGGCGAGCAGGTCACCGAGCCGCTCGGAGGCGGGACCGCCCGCGGCGAGCGCGGCCACGACCGGCAGGGACTTCTTGCGCTGGCGCAGATCGCTCCAGGTCTGCTTTCCGGTGGCCTCCGGGTCGCCCCAGATGCCGAGGAGGTCGTCGACGGCCTGGAAGGCCAGGCCGAGGTGGTAGCCGTAGCGCTCCAGGGTGTCGGCGGTGAGGTCGTCGGCGCCGCCGAGCACCGCGCCGATGGAGCAGGCGCAGGCGAGCAGGGCGCCCGTCTTGTTGCCCTCCATCTCCAGGCACTCCTCGACGCTGACCCGGTCGCGGTGCTCGTAGGAGATGTCCTGGGCCTGGCCGTCGATGAGGGCCCGGGTGGCGGTCGTCAGGCGCCGGGTGGCACGGCCGGCCTCGACGGTGCCGAGCTCCAGGAGGACCTCGTTGGCCAGCGCGAACAGGGCGTCGCCGACCAGGATGGCCTGGGCGGGGCCGTGCACCTTCCAGACGGTGTCGCGGTGGCGGCGCTGTTCGTCGCCGTCCATCAGGTCGTCGTGCAGCAGCGAGAAGTTGTGCACCAGTTCGACCGCAACCGCGCCGGGGACGCCCACCTCGGGCTCGGCGCCGGCGGCCTGCGCGGAGAGCACGGCGAGCGCGGGGCGTACCGCCTTGCCGCCGTCGCCGTCCGCGGGGTTGCCCTCGGCGTCGATCCAGCCGAAGTGGTAGGCGGCGACGGTGTCCATGGGCGCCGCCAGACGGTCGACGGCCGCCTTGAGCACCGGTGTGGCCAGGGTCCGGCCGCGCTCCAGGAGCGCGGTCACGTCCACCGCGTCGGCAGCCGTTTCGGCCGGGGGCACAGTGGGCACGATCTCTCCTCTTGTTGCGGTACCGGGGGTGCGGGGGCCTGCCAGGCTCCGGTCGAGCGTCATGCCGCCTCCTCGAAGAGTCCGAGCAGGTGATCGCGGGGCCGGCCCAGGGCGTCCAGTGCGGCTCCCGCCGCACCGACTCCACTGCGAACCGCACTCTCCATGGTCGCGGGCCACCCTGTGGCGGTCCACGCTCCGGCCAGGTACAGGCCGGGGGCCTTGGTGCGGGCACCGGGCCGCAGCCGCCCGACGCCCGGGGCGGGGGCGAACGTCGCGGTGCGCTCCCGGGTCACAAAGAAGTCCTTCACTCCGGCGCCGCGCGCACCGGGCAGCAGCCGCTCCAGCTCCGGCAGATACCGCTCCCGGAGCACGGCGACGGGCTCGTCGATCTCGTCCTGTGCCGCCGACTGCGACAGCGCCAGGTACTGCCCCTCCCGGAGCCCGGACGCCTCGGTGCGGTCGAAGACCCACTGCACCGGGGAGCCGAGCGCGGCGAAGAACGGCGCGGTGAGGACCTTGCGGTCGTAGACGACGTGGATGTTGAGGATCGGCGCGGTGCCGATCTCCAGAAGCCGCTCGGGGGCGTCGAGCGCCCCCTGGGGCAGAAGTTCGTGGGCCTCGCGCTGGGGTACGGCGAGCACGACCGTGTCGGCCTCGATGCGCTCGCCGGGAACCTGAACGCTCCAACGCCCGTTTTCGTAGGGGGAGACGGAGGTGACGCGTGTACGGATCTCGGTACGCACGCCCGCGGAGTCGAGCGCCTTGCGGGCGAGGGTGTCGTGCAGTTCGCCCAGCGGGACGCGCGCCCAGCCGATGTCGGCCGCGCCCGGGTCGGACAGCAGACCCGTCTTGAACACCATCGCGGCGAGCCCGAGCGAGGAGTCCTGGGCCACCGCGTTGAGGGTGGCGACCCCCACGAGGTCCCACAGTGCTTCGACGGCACGTTCCGACTGACCGTGCCCGGCGAGCCAGTCGCCGAAGTTCTGCGCGTCGAGTGCCGGATCGGTGAGATCCAGACCCTTGAGCGCGAGCGCGGCACGGCCGACCTTGGCACGCTCGGCGAGCGACAGATGCTGATACGTCGCCAGGCTGCGCGCCAGATGCAGCGGTACCGGCAGAGCGCTGCGGCCGATCCTGCCGAGCCGTCTTCCCGAAGGTGCGTCCAGGTCGAGAACGGGCACGTCGAGACGATCCTGCAGGGGTGCGAGCGAGGCTCCGTCGACGCGGTCGAGGAACCAGCGGTAGGCGGTGCAGCAGCGCAGAAAGACATGCTGCCCGTTGTCCACGGTGAGCTCGCCGCGCTGGAAGGAGAACGCGAGTCCGCCGAGGCGCGGCCGGCCTTCGAGCAGGGTCACCCGCAGCCCGGCGTCGGCCAGCGCGAGCGCGGCGGTGATCCCGGCGAGCCCTCCGCCGATCACCACGGCAGCGGTCCGGCCGGAGTCGTCCGTGGACTCGACCTCACTCATCGCGCACCCTCCCCCGCGGCCGCGCCGTGATGGTTGAACGGTGCACGGCAGGCCGTTGCAGTCAGGGACGCCACCTGGCTCCGGAGGGTTGCGTGCCGCTTTTCGTCGACGGAATCACCTTGGCCCATTTCCTCCATCAGGCACGCCTCCAGACGGTACGGCGGGAGATGTGCCGGGCGTCGAGACCGGAGAGGCCGCGCACGGCCACGTACGCCTTCTCGCGCCCCGGCAACGACACCCTGCCGCGCAGCACGGCCTCCGGCTCGCGCTCGATGCGGTCGAGCAGACGCCGGTAGATGCCCGCCATCGCCGCGACACAGGCGCCGCTGCGCCGGTCCAGCATGGGCAGCAGCCGGTAGCCCTCGGCGAAGAGGGCACGCGCCCGCCGCACCTCGAAGTGCACGAGCCCCGCGAAGTCGGAGCCCGGCGGCGGAGTCGACCCGTCGAACCCGGCCGAGCAGCCGAACTTGGCCAGGTCGTCGGCGGGCAGATAGGTGCGCCCGCCCTCGGCGTCCTCCCGGACGTCCCGCAGGATGTTGGTGAGCTGGAGCGCGAGCCCGAGCGTGTCCGCGTACTCCGGCGCGCGCTCCGCGCCACGCGCCCCCGGTTCGGTGCCGAAGACCCCGAGCGAGAGCCGCCCGATCGCCCCGGCCACGCACCTGCAGTAGACCTTCAGGTCGTCCCAGGTCTCGTACGTCTCACCGCGCACGTCCATCAGTACGCCGTCGATGAGTTCGTCCAGGCCCCCGAGGGGTACCGGGAAGTACTCGGCGGTGTGGCTGAGGGCGACCGCGACCGGATCGGTGTCGTCCTCGGCGACCGCGCCCGCGCGGACCCGGGCGAGCAGCGCCCGCGTCTCCTCCAGGCGCACCGCCTTGACATCCGGTGCCAGCACGCCGTCGCCGATGTCGTCCACGCGCCGGGAGAACGCGTAGAGCGCCGACATCGCACGGCGCTTGGGCGTCGGCAGAAGCCTGATGCCGTACGCGAAATTGCGCGCCTGCTGGCCGGTCACCGCCTCGCAATAGCTGTACGCGGCGAGCACCGGTGCGGACACGTGCTGTTCCGACTCCACGGTCCGGATCACCCCTCTCCTCGCAGAGTCACTCCCACCTCGCGCAGCAACTGGAGCTTGCCGGGCTTGGGCGGGCCGGGAAGTACGTCGTATTCGGCGGCGACAATCGCACGGATTGCCGCCCTTCCCCCCGCAACGAACCCCGCGAGCAGCAGTTTCAGCCTGCCGTGGACGCTACCCACGAGGGGGGTGCCTTCATTCAGGAGGTTCAAGGCGCGTTCTGCTTCGTATGCAACCAGTGCTCGCACCGATGCGCCTGCTGTGGGGACGGCAAGATCCGCTTCGAGGACATGAAAGCGCTTCATGTCCTCGGCGGGCAGGTAGACACGGTCGCGGCCGAGGTCCTCGGCGACGTCCTGGAGGTGTTCGACGATCTGCAGCGCCGTACACACCGCGTCGGAGTGGCGGACCCGCTCGGGCGTGGACGTTCCGGTGACGGAGAGGACCAGTCGGCCGACGGGGTTCGCGGACAGTTCGCAGTAGGCGAGCAGATCGTCGTAGGTCTCGTACCGCTTGACGAGCTGGTCCTGGCGGTTGGCCGCGATCAGGCCGAGGAAGGGCTCGGGGGTGAGGCCCGCGCGGCGGACCGTGGGCTGGAGCCGGCGCAGCAGGGGATGGCGCGGGGCCGAGTCGAACGCGCGGTGAAGATCGGCTTCGAAGGCGTCGAGGAGGACCATACGGTCGTCGGCCTGCGCATCCGGCACGCCGAGCAGGCGGGCGTCGGCGCCACCGGGGGCGAGATCGCCGTCACCGATATCGTCGACGAGGCGGGCGAAGCCGTACACGGCCATCAGGTCGTCGCGCCAGGCCCTGGGCAGGAAGAACGGGGCCACGGGGAAGTTCTCGTCCGCGGCTTTGTCGAGGGTGCCGCGCTCCGGATCGCCGGTGCGGGCCGTCCCGGCTTCGGTCACCTCTCGCCGCCCGGCGCGAGGACGGCACACGCATCGCGGAGCTGGAGAGTCACCGTAGCCATTGCCGTCACATCTCCCGTTCTACACTGCCGACCCAACACTGCCCATTTCGGACACGCCGCCCGAAGATCCGCTCAGCGCGACGGTGCCGGGTGTCGCGTATTATCGCCCTACTTGACGCGTTTCAGCACCGGTACAGCTTACGTTGTACAACGCGGCACACTCCGTCGGGGTGTCCTGCACATCACAACAACACACCGATTGGCGTCAAGATTCCTCATGCCGACGGGAGTTGGCGTCTCCTTTGCAGACGCAGGGCCCCGCCGGAGAGTTCCGGCGGGGCCTCGGTCCTGTCGTCGGCTGAACGGGCTACTTGCCCGTGAACTTCTCGTACTCCTTGAGGACCTCT
>NZ_JAODTZ010000025.1 GCF_025399795.1 Streptomyces rhizosphaerihabitans
CTTTTCACGTCTTTTCGCACCACCGTTCCGAAAGGACGACGATGACTTCCTTCTTCCGCTCCGCCGACGGCCGCCGCGCAGGCGGCGCCTCCCTCGACCGCCGCAGCATGCTGCGTGGCACGCTGGCCGCCGGCGCCGGCATCGCGTTCGGTCAGGTCCTGTTCTCGGGCGTCGCACAGGCCTATTCGTGGTCGCGCACCCTGGGACAGGGCGACACCGGCGCCGACGTGACCGAGCTGCAGATCCGGGTCGCGGGCTGGGCGGCGGACAGCGCCGGCCACAGCCGGGTCGGCCTCGACGGGGACTTCGGCGCCGGCACCCTCGCGGCCGTCAAGCGGTTCCAGGCGGCGTACGGTCTCACCGCCGACGGCAGCGTCGGGCCCAACACCCAGGCGAAGCTCAACGCGCTGGAGCAGTCGGACGGCTCCACGACCCACTTCAACTGGAGTGAGTTCGTGGACCAGTCGACCGGCAATTTCAACGGCGGCAAGCTGAGCGCGGCGCAGGTGAAGGAGAACGCCCGCCGCTGCATGTACAAGCTGGAGGCGCTGCGCAAGAAGCTGGGCGACAAGCCGATCACGGTCAACTCCGGCTTCCGCAGCATCGCGCACAACGCCGACATCGGCGGGGCCAGCGACAGCATGCACCTGTACGGCACCGCGGCCGACCTCGATGTGTCCGGCGTGGCCACCAAGACCGTCTACCAGAAGGCGGAGACCTGCGGGTTCTCCGGGCTGGAGACGTACACCGTCGACCACCAGCACGTCGACAGCAGGGCCGACCTCGGCCGCGACTGGTGGTGGGAGGACGGCACGATCTGACGCCGCCGGGGGGGAGGGGGAACTGGAGCCCCTGGGTATCGCCGCGGCGGTACCCAGGGGCTCCGGGCCTCAGCTCTTCGGTTCGTCCTTCAACGCCGCCTCGCAGGAGGGCCAGTCGTGGAAGTCGTGCCGGGCGCTCCACAGACGGTGGGCCGCCTTGATGTTCCACTCCGGATCGAACGCCCGCAGCGGCGTGCCGTCGAGATCCCGCAGGCGGGCGTCGGAGATCTGGAACACACCCCAGTTGCGGCTGCCGTTGGTGTTGGGCAGCACCCACAGCGGGTCGAGGAACGACGCACAGCGGGCGACGGCCACAGCGGCGTCGGGATCCTCGACGAACACCTCACGGATCCGCTTCGTCACCTTGGCCGGCGACCAGGTCGACATGCTCACCTTCTGCGCGACGAGCTCGTTCCTGGTGGCCTCGTCGACCACGCTGCTGGCCGGCACACCCGCCAGCACCTGGAACGCGGTCAGTTGGCGCAGGGTCTCCGGGCCGAAGTCCCCGTCGACGGCGAGCCTGCCCTTCGCCCGCGCCAACAGGCTCTGGACCTCGCGCACGCACTCGTCGTGCTGCCCCATTCTCACCGACTTGCACGCGGAGGAGTACAGCAGGCTGTCGTCGGCCTCGGGTGAGGCACCGCCGAGGCCGCTGTCGGGCATCCACACGAAGCCGGCCACCAGCATCACCGCGACCACGGCGGCCAGAATCGCGAAACGGGAGGACCATTTCTCGGGCACCCGGGACCGTCTCGGCGTCCCGGTGTCGTCGGGGGTGATCTCCGGCGGGGTGACGTCGTCCGGTCCGGGGCTCACCGGGGCCGGCACCACGGGCTCGTCGGGCCCGGGGCTCGACTGTGCGGGCACGGCAAGCGCCTCGGGTCCGGGACTCGCCTGCGCGGGCACGGCAGGTTCGTCCGGTTCCCATTCCGGGTTGTCCTTGGCCGTCACTGCCGGTGCGTCCCGGTCGGTGTCCGCCAGCGCCCACAGCCGGTGGAGTTCGCGAAGTTCCTCCGCACTGGCGCCGCACACCTTGGCGAAGGCGTGCACCACCCGGTAGTCCGCGGGGACGCTGAGGCCGGAGCAGTACCGATGCAGACTGGAACCGCTGACGCCCGCCTCCTTGCCGAGGCGGTCGTAACCCCTGCGGCTGCGGTCCTTCAGCATCCGAAGGCAGGCGGCGAACTTTTCGGCATGCGGAGAGGCAACCACACAACCACCCTTGCTCAAGCCTCTACTGACGGGTAGAAGCTACACCCCGCGAAAGGAGTGCGTACGCCCTTTCGCTGCCGCACCGCGACCACCAATCGCCCTTCTGGCGACGATATTTGACAAAGAGTCACCGACTGCCGTCCGTCTCCGTACACCTCTCCCCGGTTTCAGCCACCGCCGTCCCGGACGTGGCCTTCGCGAGCACGGTGTCGTCCGAGCACGGTGTCGTCGATGCCGGAGAAGACCGCGCCACCTCACCATGGTCACCCGCCGCCACATCCGCGTCCGCCCCTTCCACGGCCGCAGCCCTACCGGCGCCCCCTGCCCCGAAAGACCCGGTCCGGCGCGATCCACTCCGCATCCACGCAGGTCCGCGTCCTTCGCCGGGCCGGGCGCTCGCCGGCGTCGCCCGCCACGCGCACGTCGGGAACTCGGCCGCCCGGACCATCCCGGCGAGCCGCCCCGGCGATCGGAGGCCCGCTCACATTCTTCGCGATAACCCCAATACGGCCAACCGTCAACGAAATACGCATAGTCACCCGATGGCGGAGGTCCGTGATTCTCAGGGGCCTCGACTGCCGGCTCGTGGCCAAAGGTGACCATACTGGGAGGGCACACCACACCCCACCAGCAAAGTGACTCATGCCGAAGTCCTCCACAGACCGTCCCACCGCCCCGGAAACAGTCTGGCTGGCCGCCGGGCGTCATAGCGGCCCCGCCCCGCAGAAGGCTCTCCGGGAGCATCTGCGGGAATTGAAGAACAGCGAAAGGATCCAGGACTTCCTGGAGAAGGAGAACGCCGCGACGCCGGACGGTCACGTCTTCGAGGCGCGCTGGTTCGTCGACGACGACGTCACGGTGCGGGCGCGGCTCGCCACCGACGGACGTGAGCATGTGGACGGCGAGCGGCGCTGGTCGCTGGCGGCCGAGGCGGAACGGCCCTGGGATCCCGCGTGGCCCTCCCCTGCCGCCCTGCTCTGGCCCGAGCGGAACGACTTCTCCTGGGATCGTGACTCCGCGGCCGGACTACGGCTCCAGGACATCAACCCGCTGCCGAAGGACGACGCGGTACTGCGCCGCCTGATCAAGGACACCGCCCGGCACAGCTGGAGCATCAACGTCGTCGTGCACGAGGCCATGACACCCGACGCCGACGGCCGCCTGCCGCTGGCCCGGCTGCTGCCGCCCGCCCTGCGGCACCGCGTCGTGGAACACCGCGCCACGCCCGAGCAGTTCCACGCGGTCAACTGGGCGCTCGGTGACCTCGGGACGTCCGTGCCACGTGGCGGGGCTGTCATCCTGTCCGGCACACCCGCCCGGATCGGCTTCGACGAGCAGGCCTTCAGGGTGCGCAGTGTCTTCCTCGACGGCTCCGAACCGACGGAACTCCTGGACAAGATCGTACAGTTCGCGGCACTGCCCTGGCCGCTGCCGGACGACGCGGCCGCGGTCCTCACCGCGCTCCGCCAGGACTGGCACCTGCTGACCCTCGAAGAGGAACTCACCCACGCGCGCGCCCTGGTGGCCTCGTACTCCGAAGCCCTCGACGCCATGACCAAGTCGCGCGACCTGTATCGCGAGGCGACCGAACTCGCCCACGCGGCGCTCGCCGAGATGGCCGAGTACCGCGACGCGGCGTCGGCCGCGCGGGGTACCGCGCAGGGACAGGACAAGCACCCTCTGAGCAAGACGCTTCAGCGCGTCACGGACTCGCTGCTGTCCCGGCGGGCGCCACGCGTCGACACCCACCTCCAGGAAGCACGCGAGAGCGAGGAACGGGCCCGCGAGGCTTCCGGGTGACCACCGCGGGGAGGTGACGCCGCGCCCACCGACCCGAACCGGCGCGCGCCTCACCCGACTCGCGCCCGGCCTTCGTACCGCCGGACCAGGCCTCGTAGGTGTAGGACCCGTTCCTCGTACGGGCGGACCGGTCGCACGTAACGTAGGACCCGTTCCTCGTACGGGCGGACCGCCCGCGCGTCAGGGGCGGAGCGTCCTCTCGTGCCGTCGGACCGACCGCGCGTGCCGCGTCGCCGCGTCGGACCCGCCCCACGCGCGGGTTTTCCGTCAGACGCCCCCGCGGGTCTCTCGGGCGCCCTGCGCGGGTACTGTCAGGCGCCCCGCACGCGCTCTGTCAGGCGCCCCGCCAGATGTTGGCGAACGCCGCGTTCTCGATGGCCCGGCGCTGGCGGACGGCTTCGAGTTCCATCACCGCGTCGTGCACGGCGACCAGAACGGTCGTCACCGCCTCGCCCTCGACGGCCGGGCTGTCCTCGGTCTGTTCGGCGGGGATTCCGACGACCGCGGCGAGCGCGGCGAGGACGGGCTCGTCCGCGGCCCAGCGGTGCATCGCCCGGCTGCGGGCCGGTGAGTCCACCAACTCCATGCGGTCGGCGCCGAACGGCAGTCGGCCCCGCCGTTGCCGGGTGAGCTGGCCCGCCTGTTCCAGGTCGCTCTGATAGGCCGCCGACAGGTCGCGGCCCCTGCGCCACAGCCAGTCCTCGACCCGTTCGTACGGGACCTGTCTCACGAGCGAGGACGCCGCCTCGCCCAGCAGACGGTCGTCCGTCGCCGGCTGCCTCGCCGGCACCATCCGGTCACCGTCCAGTGCGATGACCTCGCCGGCGACGAGATCGATCACCTCGGCTCCGGCGAGGGCGAGCGACAGGTCGCCCTGCCCGACAGGACGTTCCGGCTCCTTGTCCATCGTGATGATGAACAAGTCCCTGGCCGTGGTCACGAACGGCTCCCTTCGGAGTACTTCGCCCTGCGCGACCGTCACGCATCGGATCCAACGCATCCACCGCGCCACTGTCCGCGGGCGATCCGGTCGCCCGCGGAGAAGGGCACGTCACGATCGTGATCGTAACTCCCGGCGGACCGGTGCGTCAGTGAGCCGCGGGCTCCGCCGGCAGGTTGAAGACGTGCTGCGGTGTGACGATCTTCGTGATCGCGTCTCCGAAGAGGGTGCTGGACTCCGACCCCTTGTAGTTGATGCCGGTGTTCAGCAGCACGACCGGGTCGCCTGCGCCGACGGGAAGTAGACGGTCAGCGACTCGCAACCCGGCAGGGAGCCGTTGTGTCCGACCCATCCCCGGACGCCGAAGATGCCGAGGCCGTAGCCCGCGGGTGCACGAAGCGACAACGGGTGGGGAACGCCTCACTGCCTCGCCTCGGACAACTGGCCTGGCGACAACCGACCTGTGACAACCCGCCTGTGACGACCGACCTCGAAGCCGTACGGTTCCAGCCTAGAAGCGTGGGTGGCCCGCGTCATGTCGGACCCTTTGCTCCCGCACGCCGGACCCGCCGCGGTCATGGACGAGCTGCGGGGAAGCCGTACACGCGGCCGGTCCGGCCGACGCACGGTGCGTCGGCCGGACCGGATGTCCTTCACCTGATGCGCCGTCAGCCCTGGCGGGCCTTGAGGCGCGGGTTCTTCTTGTTCACGACGAAGACCACACCGCGCCTACGGACCACCTGGGCCCCGGGCTTGGTCTTCAGTGCGCGCAGTGAGTTGCGTACCTTCATGGCGCTGTTCTCCTCCTGCCGAACTGGGCGCGCTCCGGCGTTCAGTGCCGGTTCGACGCCGTGCGGCCGTAGCGGCGCTCGAAGCGCTCCACCCGGCCGGCGGTGTCCAGGACCCGCTTGGTCCCGGTGTAGAACGGGTGGCTCGCCGACGAGATCTCGACGTCGATGAGCGGATGGACGGCACCGTCCTCCCACTCGATCGTCCTGGCCGAGTGCGCGGTGGATCGCGTCAGAAAGGCGACGCCGGCGGCACGGTCCCGGAAGACGACCGGACGCGACGCGGGGTGAATGTCGGGCCTCATGCTGTTCCCTCCTCGGTTACGGCAGGTGCGTCCGCCGATACGCGGGGTACGTCTGCCATATGTGTCCGCGGATACGCCGGTACGCCTGTCAGGTGCGCCCGGCGTGGGGTCAGCGCTCCTCGCGGAACGCGACGTGCTTTCCCGCCAGCGGGTCGTACTTCCGCAGGACGAGCCGGTCGGGGTCGTTCCCGCGGTTCTTGCGCGTCACATACGTGGCGCCGGTCCCGGCCGTCGACCTCAGCGTGACGACGGGGCGCGCGGTACTGCGTGCCATGAGGTCCTCCTTCGCCCACCATGCGCAAGCCTTGATTCGCGCATGCCAATCAGTTACGTGAGCTGTAACAGCGCACCCGGCATCCGCATTCCCGGGCCCCGGACGTGGCTCGCGACACGCCGCAGGCATCGTCCGGCACACGGCGGCGACACGCCGCAGACCCAAGCGCCAGACGGCAGACGGCACGCCGTACGCATCACGGCGATACACGGCACCCGGCCGGTCGCGCCGAAGTGGCTACACCTCGCGTACGGCCCCGGCGACGACCGAGGTCACCATCCGGCGGACGCCTTCCAGATCGGGCGGGGCGCTCTCCCTGCCCGCGAAGAGCAGATGACCGGTCCCGATCAGCGTGAGCGCGAGCGTGTCCACGTCGGCGTCCGGGGCGATACGGCCCAGGTCCCGCTCCGCGCGGAGATAGGAACCGATCATGGCGGCGGCCTCGGTCAGAAGGGGGAGGCCGGTCGGCGTGGTCTCCCGCAGCCGGGCGCGCAGGGCGTCCCGGGCGACGACGAGGCCCAGCATGCCCAGGGCGAGGGGTCCGAGCGCGTCGGCCAGAGCGGCCGTGAGGTTGCCGGCGACGGTGCCGGTTCCGGCGGACTCGCGCAGGGCGGCGGCCTGGACGTCGAGCCGGGCGATCCGGTCCCGCACGAGCTCGGCGAGAAAGGCGTCGAAGTCGGCGAAGTGCCGGTGCAGGACACCCTTGGCGCAGCCCGCCTCCGTGGTGACCGCCCGGCTGGTCAGCGCGTTCGGTCCGTCCCGCAGCAGAACGCGTTCGGCGGCGGCGAAGAGCTGCTCGCGCGCGTCGCGCAGGGCCACCCCAGTCGGCATACGTGCATCCGCCTTCCCGCGCAGACCTGCCCACCGGCGACGAGTGGGCCCGCGCCCACTCACGGCACGCGCACTCGTTGACGAGTGGGCGCACGCCCATTCATAGTGGGCGCATGCCCACTATACCGTCGGAGGGGTCGGGTCCCCCCGCGAACGAACCTCATGAGTACCGGCAGGCGGCCGAGTCGTTCGGCTCCGACGCCGAGCGCTACGACCGGGCACGGCCGCGCTATCCAGAGGCCCTGGTGGAGCGGATCGTCTCCGGCAACCCCGGCACCGGCCTCCTGGACGTCGGCTGTGGCACCGGCATCGCGGCCCGGCAGTTCCAGGCCGCGGGCTGCACCGTCCTCGGGGTCGATCCCGACCCGCGGATGGCCGATGTCGCACGGCGGCTCGGCACCGAGGTCGAGGTGGCGAGGTTCGAGGCCTGGGATCCGGCCGGGCGGGACTTCGACGCGGTCGTCGCCGCCCAGTCCTGGCACTGGGTCGATCCGGTCGTGGGAGCCGCCGTGGCGCAGCGGGTGCTGCGGCCGCGCGGGCGGTTCGCCGCGTTCTGGCATGTGCTCCAGTTGCCGGCCGAGGTGGGGAAAGCCACCGCCGCGGCCTGCCGGAGGGCGATGCCCGACTCGCCGTTCGACTTCGAGGCGATGACGAGACCGGCCGTGGACGTCTACCGGCCGATGCTCGCCAAGGCGGCGGACGGGATCCGCGAGGTGGGCGGATTCGACGAACCGGAGGAGTGGACCTTCACCTGGGAGTGGTCCTACACCCGGGACGCGTGGCTCGACGTGATGCCGACCCAGGGTGCCCTGACCCGGCTCCCCGCGGACACGCTGGCATCCGTGCTGGAGGAGGTGGGCACAGCCATCGACGCGATGGGAGGCCGTTTCACGATGCCCTACACGACGGTGGCGGTCACCGCGGTGAGGGCCGGCGCGGCCTGACCGTCTCCGGCCGGCTGGGCTCGACTGTCTCCGGTCGGCTCGGCTTGACCGGCGCCGACCGGCACGACTTCAACCGTCACCGACCGGCTCGGCGTGACCGCCTCCGACCGGCGCGGGCCTGGACCGCCTCAGGCCCATTCCCCTGGTCCGGGCCGGAGACGGCCTGTGCCGTCGGGCCCGGGTCCGACCTGAGCCTCAGGTCCAGGCCGAACCTGTGCCGTAGGTCCGGCCCTGGTCGGTGCTTCCGGTCCCCACCCGCAGGGCCGTGAAGGGCGCGGCTCGGTTCCGGCAGCCTATGGACGGCTGCTCCGGACACCACCCTCTGCCCCACGTCCGCACGGTGACCGCCCCGACCACTGACGCCGGCCCCGGTCCCGATGCCGACACCGGTACCGACCCCGACACCGTTCCAGCGGTACCGATCAGCCGGCTGCGGTCCCGCCCTCGCTCCCGGTGTGCTGTCGCCGCCGACTCGCGGCGGCGACAGCACACCGGTGATGGTCAGGAAGGCTTCGTCGCGGTGACGGCGGTGACCGTCGCCGTGTCGTCGCACTCGGCCAGCACACCGTCTTCGAGGGCCAGTTGGTGCGCTCCGCCGGAAGGGAGTGCCACCACCAGGGTCGGGTAGGTGACCGGTGTGGAACCGGACACGCAGTAGCCGTCGCCCTCACCCTGGACCTGCACGAACGTCACCTTGACCCAGGCCTTCGCCCCGGGTGCGAGCACCACCTTGGACGCGGAGCCCGTCGGGGTCACGGCCAGCGGGTGGTTCTTCTCGGGGGTTCCGTTGGCCGCTCCCGCCACGGTCGGATACCCCTGGACGACACACGACGCTCCGGACATGTTGGTGAATTCGACGATCGCCGCGCCGGTTCCGGTGCCCGCGGGCCGTACATCGGCCTGGTACATGAACGCCTTCAGGGACTCCCCTGCGCACGTCTTCGTCTTCGTCTTCGCCGCCGAGGTCGCGGACGCCGAAACCGGCGCCTCGGGAGTTGACCCGCCCGCGGGCTTGGCCGAGGTTCCCGTCCCGCCGGACGAGGTGGCGGGCGACGGTGAGCCGGCGGACGAGGCCGTAGGCCCGGCCGTCTTGTCCGACGGCGAAGCGGTGGAGCCCGCGGCGTCCGCGCCCGGCTGGCACGCGGTCATGAGAAGTGTGGCCGCCGACAGGGTCGCCATTGCCAGAGCGGCTCCGCGGACACGCGACCCGAAGTGCATCCCGTACTGCATGAAGTCCCCCGATTGAGATGTTCAGGCGCCGGTCGCTCACCGGCACTCGTCGCTACAGATCGCTGAGCGGCTTCCCGTGGTTCACCCGTGCACGGCGCTGTGACATGACGGTGACGGGGCGGGTACGGATCACGGATCAACAGATCACCGGGGCTGCCGGACGCGGACCAGGGCGGTGAAGGGGCTGCCGAGCCCGGTGACGTGCTGCTCGCCCTCGGGAAGAGGGTCGGGAAGGGCGTCACGAGGCCGTGCCGTCGAACGTGAACCGGAACGCGACCACGCCGTCGACGGTACTGCCCTCGGCGGTGAGCGATGCCCCGGAGCCGTCGAGCCGGCCCGCGAAGGTGGTGCCGGCCGCCAGCGCGTGCGGGAAGCCGCCGGGCATCTGGCCGAGGTCCGAGCGACAGGCGACGAGCAGGCCGGGCCAGTTGAGCAGGTTCAGGACGATGGCCTGCTGGGCGTGCGGGTCCGTGAGCCTGGCGTCCAGTTCACCGTCGGACCAGCCGATGTTCCAGTAGGTCAGCAGGAGGTTCGGATCCCGGGGGTTGCCCGCGAGGTCCTGGCTGGAAGTCGTGCTGACCGACGAGGACCAGAAGGAAACCGCTCCGGGCTGTGAGGGATTGCCCGCCGCGAACAGCATCGAGAACGGGTTGCTCTCGGTCTCGCCACCGCCGGTCCGCGGCCTGCTCAGGTTGAGCGTGTTGTTCATGGAGTAGGTCCGGCTGCCCGCCAGCCGCCGGGAGCCGTCGGTCGAGCAGTAGTCGTAGATGTCGACGGAGACGTCGGCCGTACCGCTGTACGCCTTGCCCCACAGGGCCGACGCGTCCGAACTGTCGGCGGACACGGGTTCGTCCGACGTCACCGTCGGCGCAGGCTCCTCCGTCGGCGTCTCCGTCGGCGTCGGTACGTCGCTGACCGTGGGCGTCGGCTCCGGCGGGGAGGCGGACGCGGATGGCGGCGGGCCGGACTCCAAGGTGCTCGCGGAGGCCGTCGGCGCATCGGCCGTCGCCGCGCCGTCGTTCCCGCACCCGGTCAGCGACGCGCACAGGAGCCCCGTTCCCAGCACCGCGATGATGCGGCCTCGAATGTTCTTGGCCGCTCTTCTGCTTTCGGGCACTCTTCGCACACGCGTCATGGCAGGCATGACACTCCCCTCCCCACGCCGGGCCGCCCCCCCACGAGCACCCAGGACATGCGGGACATTACGCTGCGAGGTCGCTCCCTATACCCGCCGTAAAGTCCTTCGTTACCGTTTCGTGCCTGCCCACAGCGTCATGGACGGGGCCTCGCGAGTCCGCCGCCGAAGCTGCTGGTGCACCATGGGCGACGAAACGGGCCGGCCGACCGGCCTGTTCCTCCGAGTTGGGGTGTGGGTGATGGGCGGAGATCGGGGCCGGGTCCTCGTCGTCGACGACGACGCGGCGATACGACGGTCACTCGAACGCGGTCTGCGGCTGGGCGGTTTCACCGTGGATCTCGCCGACGGCGGCCGGCCCGCGCTGGCCGTGGTCCGGCGGACACCGCCGGACGCCATCGTGCTGGACATCTCCATGCCCGGCCTCAGCGGCATCGACGTGTGCCGGACGCTGCGCGAGGAGGACAACGACGTACCGGTCCTGATGCTCTCCGCGCTCGACGAGACCGGTGACCGGATCGCGGGGCTGCAGGCCGGTGGCGACGACTACCTGGTGAAGCCGTTCGCCCTGCAGGAGTTGGTGCTCCGGCTCCAGGCGCTGCTGCGGCGCCGGCCACCGAGGGACACCGACACCGTACGGGTGGGCGGGCTGTCGCTGGATCCCGCGTCCCGCCTGGTCAGCCTCGACGGGCGGCAACTGGAGCTGACACGGCGTGAGTTCGAGCTGCTGCATGTCCTGGCGCGCAACGCGGGCATCGTGCTCAGCCGTGATCAGCTCCTCGACCGGGTCTGGGGCTACGACTTCGACGTGCGCACCGACGCGGTGGACACGTTCGTGAGTTACCTGCGGCGCAAGCTGGAGGCACCGGGCCGGGCCCGGATCATCCACACCGTACGAGGAGTGGGCTTCGTGCTGCGCGACGACGGGCCGGAGGCCGGACGATGAGGCTGTCCACCCGCATCGCGCTCGCCGTCGGCGCGACCGTGCCGATCTTGGTGCTGGCCACCGGCTGGCTGCTGCTGCGGCTGGTCGCGGCGGATCTGCACGACCAGCAGGACACGCACCTGCGGCAGAGCGCGGCGGCCGTGGCGAAGGACGCTCGCGGGCTGCTGCGCGCGAGTGCCGCCGACCGGTCTGCGGCGGTGGAACAGGCCCGCGAACGGCGGCTGTTCACCTCCGCTCTGGACGTCGGTGTGCGGCTGACCGGTCCCGGCGGGACCTTCATGGGCGGCCCGCAGCCGGAGCAGGGCGTGTCGCTTCCCGCGAGCGCGCCGGTGCCGGTCACTCTGCGGGCCGACGGGGACAGCTGGCGGGTTCTGTCGACGCGGGTGTCCGGTGGGCGGCCCGGAGTGCGCGGCACGCTCTGGCTGTTCGCGCCCGACACCTCCGCGGACACCCAACTGCGGCTGGTGCGCAGGCGCGTGGTGTCGGTGGCGCTGCTCGCCGCGCCGCTGTCCGGACTGCTAGCCGGTGCGGTGGCCGGGCGCGCGAGTCGTCCGCTCAGGCGCCTGCGGGACAGCGCGAGCGGTCTGGATCCGCGGACCAGTACCGCTCGCCTCGATCACACGCCGGCCCGGATCGCCGAGGTCGACGATCTGGCGCACACCCTCCAGACGGTCCTGAGCCGCTACGACGAACAGGCCGCGAGGACCGGGGAGGCGCTCGCCACCGCCCGCTCCTTCGCCTCGGCCGCCGCGCACGAACTGCGCACTCCGCTGATGAGCATGCAGACCAATCTGGAGATCCTCACCGGGCATCCAGGCCTTCCCGCTCCCGACCGCGACGAGGTCCTCGAGGACCTGCGCCGCGAACACGCCCGACTGCTGGGGCTGTTGGTCATGCTGCGCGAACTCGGTCGCGGTGACCTGGTCGAGGCGGACGCCTTCGGTCCGGTGGACCTCGCGGACGTCGTCGAGGCGAGTGTGCGGGAGCAGCGGCGGCGCCATCCGCTCGCGCGCATCGTCGGCGACTGTCCGCCGGGTCTGCGGGTGTACGGCTGGGAACCCGGGCTGCGCACGGTCCTGGACAATCTCGTCATCAACGCGCTGGTGCACGGCGGCTGTACCGACGGCCGCCCCGCGCACATCGGTGTCACGGTGCGCGCGAGCGGCGACCACGCCCTCCTGTTCGTCGACGACCAGGGGCCGGGTATCGCACCCGAGCGTCGCGGCGAGGTATTCGGACGGTTCGAGCGCCGCCCGGACAGTCCGGGTTCGGGCCTCGGACTCACCCTGGTCGCCCAGCAGATCGACCTGCACCGGGGCCGTATCCGTGTCCTCGATGCGCCGGGGGGAACGGGGACCCGGATCGAGGTCGTGCTCCCGCTCATGGACGGCGGGGCCGGGACGGAGGCGACGCTCCCGCTGCAGCGCAACTGGATGATCACGACCGCCCGTGCCCTGCCACAAGAATTCCACAAAGAAGACTCCTAGCTTTCCGGACGTGCGGGCAACCGCCCCGGAACGAAAAGGAGTTCAGCATGTCGAGTACGTCGAGGACGCGGATGCCGGCGGCATCGAGGACCAGGACGACCGTCGTCTCGCTGATGGCGGTCGGCGCGCTGCTCGGCGCCGCGGGCGCCGCGTCGGCCGACGGCACCGGGAAGCAGCCGTCGGGAGCACCTACGGGCGACGGCGCGAAGGCGCTCTGCAAGCGGGCGCCGAAGATCGACCAGCGGATCGACCGCATCCTCGAACGGCTGAACGGGGATGCCTCGCAGCGCGGTTCGATCGCCCGTCTGGAACAGCGCGTGGCCAATGCCAAGTCCGCCGGGCACACGCAGATCGAGGCCTACCTCAACGACCGGCTGACCTTCCGGCGCTCGCTCGCGCCGACCCTGGAGAGCCGTCAGAAGGATCTGGCGGACGTCCAGAAGTGGTGCACGAGCCACGACGACGGAGCGAAGTCCTGATGCGCGCACGGCACTTGGCCCTGGCCCTCGCCGCGACCGCGCTGCTCCTGACCGCGTGCGGCGGCCCCACCGACACCACCAACGCCCCCGCCTCTCCCGCCCCGGCCTCCACGGACCTCACCCATCTGCAGAAACTGGTCGACGGTGCGGAGTCCGCGGCGAGTTCGGCCGAGTCGGACATGGCCCGGGAATAGGGGCTGCCGTCGTCCGCCCCGGCGGTGTGCGGGAGTTCACGCGGCCGGGGCGTTCGGGTCATCGGCCGGTCACGCGGCCCAGGCGGTCCCGACTCAGCGGTTCCGTCGGTTCCTTGGACATCGGGCGTACGCCCTGGACGTACGTCAGCCACGGGCGGACGTCGCCGCTCCCCCGTATCTCGAAGCCCGCGCCGGTGATGAAGCCGTCCAGCAGGTCGGTCCGGTTGTGGGACATGGCGTGGCCCAGGCCACCGTGCACCAGATGGCGCCCGACGGCGCTCCTCGGCGGCCGGAACTCGACGATCAGCAGTCGTCCGCCGGGCCGCAGGACGCGCCACATCTCCTGGAGGGCCGCCGGCCGGAGTTCTTCCGGCAGGTGGTGCAGCATCAAGCTCGTGACAACCGTGTCGAACGATCCGTCCGGCAGGTCGAGGGCCTCCGCGACCCCTTCCCGGTAGGTGCACGCGGCGCCCTGTCCGGCCCTGTTCCTGCGCCGCGCGTAGGCGAGCACGGAGGGCGACGGGTCCACTCCCGTCACCGTTCCCTCCGGTCCGACGGCGGCGGCCATGCGCCGGGTCAGATACCCGGTGCCGCAGCCCACGTCCAGCACGCGGTCCCCGGTTTCGGCCCCGCTCAGCGCGGCCAGCCGGGAGAAGGCCCGGTTCCGTCGGCCCGCGAAGCAGAACGCGCCGCACAGTTCGTAGGTGCGCGGGGCTCCGATCGTCACCCCTGGGGTGTCCGCGTGCGGTTTTCCTTGCATGAGACGCCCGATGGACATACCGGCCACACTCCTTAACTTAGCGATGACTAAGTACGGATCTAACTTAGTCTCGACTAAGAAAACCCGCAAGGGGCCTACGATGGCGTGTGTGACCGACGCCGAGAAGACCCCCGCCCACCAGGGCAAGGCCCGTACCCGTACCCGGATGCCCGCCGCCGAGCGGCGCGCCTCGATCCTGGCCGCGGCCACCGAGGTCTTCTCCGAGACCGGCTACGAGAGGGGCAAGGTGTCCGACATCGCCCGGCGCGTCGGGGTCACGGAACCGGTGGTCTTCCAGAACTTCGGCTCCAAGTCCGCCCTCTACCAGGCGGCCCTGGACCATGTGACCAGCGCTGTCACCGCGCTCCTGACCGAGGCCGCCGACACCGGACGCCCGGTCCCCGAAGTGCTGGCCGCCTTCCTGGACCCGGCCCACATGGACCGCTTCCACCAGCGTGGCGCCCACGGTTTCCTCTTCGCCGACGCGGCGGCCCTCGCCCACGACCCGGCCCTCGGCGAGGCCGCCCGGCACATCCACCAGAACTTCGCCGAGGCCCTCGCGGGCTTGCTGCGCCGCGGGCAGAGCGCCGGTGACATCCGCGACGACATCAGCGCGGACACCGCCGCCTGGTGGCTGATCTCGCTGCTCGCCGGGCGCCCGCTGCGCAGTGCGGTGATGCCGGACCGGGCCGCCGCGGAGGCCCGATTGACGGACATGGCACTGCGGTCGCTGCTGCCCCCGAGCGGCGAGCACGCCCCGGAACACCCGGCAGGCGATCAGTCGCCCCGCAGGTGACACCGAGAATCTCGGCGCGTACAGCGGATCCCGGAGCACGCGAGAGATCCCGGAACACGCGAGGGAATGATCGCCGCCGCGCTCGGTCACATCGCCTTCCGGCGCCCGGCGCGCCCTGCCGCGCCGCCGTCCGGCGCCCGCCGCACCGGGTCACATCGCCCCCCGACCCGGCCTCCCCGTAGAATTACGACTTTGTGGACCAAAAAAGGACATGGTTCGCGAGAAGACCTCCTCCGGTGATTCAGCCGTCGAAGTCGTCCCATGGCACGGGGGTGCCCAGCCGGACGCACAGCAGAGGTGATTTCCGGTGACTGGTGCTACTCCGCTGATGGTCGTGGACGGCGCGGGCGTCGTCGTCCGCTGGAGCCGCAGAGCCCGCGAGATCTGGCTGCGATCGGACTCCGAGGCCGTGGGACGAGCGGCCCTGACCATGGTCGCGCCCGACACCTGGGCCTCCGGCACCAGCAACTCCGGCACCAGCGGCTCCGGCACCAGCAGCTCCGGCAGCGGCACGGAACCCGGAGCCGGCCCCCTGCTCATCCATGACGTCGGCGGAAACCCGGTCGATCTCCGTGTCCAGGTGGTACCGCTCTCCGACGGCGCGGTCGCGTGGGGTGTCTTCGAGGCGGACGACGGCCCCGCCCCCGACAGCACACGGACCGCGGTGTTCGACATTCTGCGCGCCAACACGCACGAGGCATTCTTCGTCCTGGACTCCGAGTTGCGCGTTCTCAGCGTCAACGAAGCGGCCTGCGCACTGTGCGACATCGAGGCGGACAAGGCCCTCGACCGCCCGGTCGCCGATGTGTGCCGTCCCTCCCATCCACAGGAATTCGAAGACGTCCTGCGGGGCGTACTCACCGACGGCACGTCCGTCACCGGTTACGTCGTACGGCTCGGCCCACCGGACGGTTCGTCGCCGGAACGCTTCGCGAAGCTTTCGGCGTTCCCGCTGAAGAACGCGCGCGGCGTGGTCGTTTCCATGACCGAGGTCACGGAGACCCTGCGGACCAAGAGGCGCCTGGAGGCGCTCGGTTCGGTGCGGGAGCGGGTGGGGCGAAGCCTGGACGTCGTCACGACCTGCCAGGAACTGGTGGACGCGCTGGTGCCCGGCTTCGCCGACATAGCGGTGGTCGATGTGGTCGACGCGGTGGTACGGGGCGAGGATCCTCCCCTCAGCCCCCTCGGGCGGGACATCCCGCTGCGCCGCGCGGCCTTCCGCAACGGGAAACCCTCCCTCATGGCGCAGGCCTATCCCGTCGGCGACGTACGCGCGCTGCCGACGCCGACGCCGTATTCACAGGTGCTCAGCGACCTCAAGCCGCGAGCCGTCGCCCTGGACAGCGGCTCCCCCTGGCTCGACGCCGATCCGGAGCGGGCCCGCGCCATCCGCGCCTCCGGCGCCCGCCTACTGCTCACCGCCCCGCTGGCGCTGCGGGGCGCCGTGCTCGGACTCCTGAGCCTCTATCGCGTACAGCCGAACGACGCCTTCGACCAGAACGACCTCTCCGTCGCCCACGAACTGGCCACGCACACCGCGCTCAGTCTCGACAACGCCCGCCGCTACACCCACGAGCACACGATCGCGGCAGCTCTGCAACGCCACCTGCTGCCGCCGGAGCCTCCCTCACAGACGGCCATCGAATTCGCGCCGTTGCACGTCCCGGCCGAGGCGGGAGCGGGCAGCTGGTACGACGCCTTCGGCCTGCCCGGCGCTCGTACCGCCCTGGCGATCGGGGAGGTCAGCGGAAGCGGCATCGACGCCGCGACCACCATGGGCCAGCTCCGGACGGTGATCCACTCACTCGCCGCGCTCGACCTGGAACCCGACGAACTGCTCGCCCGCCTCAACGACGCGGTCGTACGGCTCGCCGACGAGCGGGCGGCCCTGCCACCGAGCGATCCACTGCACCAGCAGCCGCTCAGCGCCGGCTGCGTCTACGCGGTCCACGACCCGCTCCACGGGGTCTGCGTCATGGCCTCCGCCGGTCATCCCGGGCCCGTCGTCGCTCACCCCGGCGGTGTGGTGCACGTCCCGGAGATCCCCACGGGTCCGCTCCTGGGCAGCCGGGACGGACCCCCCTTCGCCACCGCCTCCGTCCCCATGCGGGACGGCAGCGTTCTCGCACTGCGGACCACGTCGTTCCCTGTCTCCGAAGGCCCGGACGGGGACCGGCCGAACCCGCTCGGGGAAGCACTGACCCGGCTGAACCGCCCGCTGCGGGACGTGCGGGACGACATTCTCTACAGGTTGCGCGACACGTCGGGCCAACACGATGTCCTTCTCCTGCTGGCCCGCACCCGCGCCTTTCCGCCGGATCAGGTGGCCACCTGGGCCCTGGACTCCGTCCCCACCGCGGCCGCGGCAGCCCGGCACCACGCCCGGGAACGGCTCGGGATGTGGCGCGTGGGCGAAGAGACCTCCTTCGCCACCGAGTTGATCGTCAGCGAGCTGGTGACCAATGCCCTGCGCTACGGGGCGCCACCGATCCGGTTGCGCCTCGTCAAGGACTCGACGCTCACCTGCGAGGTCAGCGACGCCGGCGGAGCGGCTCCGCGTCTGCGCCACGCCCGCACGGTCGACGAAGGCGGACGCGGCCTGTTCATCTGCGCGCAGATGAGCCACAACTGGGGCATCCGCTACTCCGCACAGGGCAAGACGATCTGGACGGAACAGACGCTGCCCTAGAGGCAGTTGTTCGGGTCATCCCGCAGACGCGGGCGCCGTCGTACCGCGTTCTACCGTGCCAGATCGCTCGCGACCTCGCGGGCCGCGCGGGCGCCCGACGCCAGAGCGCCCTGCACCGAGCCCGTGGCCCGGTGGTCCCCGCACACATAGCGGCCCGGGGACACCCGGGCGGTCCGGCCGAGCGGCTGCGGGGGCGGCATCGCCGGCAGCGCGTCGGGAACGGTACGGACGGTCAGCAGGTCCCAGCCCGCGGTGTCGGTGCCGTACACCTCGGCGAGCGCGTCGCGCAGCAACGCCTCCCGGCCCTCCCCGTCGTGCCCGAGGACCGAGGTGGCGATCAGCGACATCCCGGGCGGGGCGTAGCCGCGGACCACCTCGCTCAGGACGCAGGTATTGAGGAAGCGCCTTCTCGTGTCCGTCAGCAGGACGGGTTCGGCCAACGGGGAACGGGTCGCGGCGTGGTAGTACGTCGTCACGACGCGGTAGGGAGGAAGATCCAGCCCCGGCAGCAGACGGGCGGCGGGGCCCGGCCCTGTGGCCACCACCACGGCCCGCGCGGCGAGTTCGTCTCCGGCGTCCAGTTCGACCCCGTCGTCCGTGAGCCGAGTGACCGGGGTGCCGAGGCGTACGGCGTCCTGGGGCAGCGCCTCGGCCAGCAGGCGCGGCACCGCCCCGATGCCGGCGCCGGGCAGGCACAGGGTGCCGCGCAGCATGCTGCGCCAGACGAGGTGGAACACCCGGCCCGAGGTCTCCAGCTGGTCCTCCAGGAAGACTCCGGACAGGAACGGCCGGAAGAACCGCTCGACGAACTCCTCGGAGAATCCGGCCGCGGCCAGCGCGGTGCGTGTCGTACGGTCCTCGCCGCGCTTGAGCGATCGTGCGGGAGCGAGCATGTCCCGGCCGGACAGGGCGGCCAGCGCGATCAGGTCACGGGTTCCCGCGAGCCGCCCCGGACGCAGGTCACCCAGGCGCCGTGGACCTCGGGTGGGGTCGTTGAAGCGCAACGGCCCGTCCTCTGTGTGCACGAGGATGCCGGGCGTGAAGGGCCGCAGCCGCAGGTCTCGCAGCGCGAGCCGGCGCCGGACCTGCGGATACGAGGTGTTGAAGACCTGGAAGCCCCGGTCGACGACGAACCCTTCGTGCGGGTCGGAGCGCATCCGGCCGCCCACCTCGTCGGACGCCTCGAGGACGCGGACCCCGAAGCCGTACCCGGCGAGATCGCGGGCACAGGCCAGACCGGCGAGCCCGGCGCCGACGACCAGGACATCGGACACACCGCGTTTCGCGGTCATGGGCATCATCCTCCGAGCAGCCGGGCCGTCCGCGCTCCGGTGAGCGCGCCGGGGTGGTCCGAGCACAGGCGGACGGTCCCGCGCCGTCGCACACGCCCTCCTGAACCGATCTTCCCCTCGGGCGCGGCGGGCGGATGCGGGCCACGCCGGAAGACGGTGCCGCGTACCCCCGTACCCCCCGTACCCCGTGTCGCACGGCGCGGGACTCTGGGGACTCCGGGGACTCCGGGGACTCCGGGGCGGAACAATTCGGGGCGGTCCGCCGTTCAAAGGAGTGTGGCGCGGAGGGGACAGTGTCCCCGGGCCTCACCCACAGCCCCACGGGGACGATCGTCCGGCTGAAGCCCCGTGGAGCCTTTCGCCGAGCGGCGACGCCCTCCGCACACCGCATGAACGGCCCCGGCTGGTCTCCCCCGTCCAGCCGGGGTCCCCTACTGTGCCGCGCCACATTTCCACGGCGCCCGGCAGCAGCGAAAACCGCCGGTGCCCCCGGAATACGGGCACAACCGGCGGTTCTCGTCGCGTCAGTGGCCGGAGCCGTAATGGCCGCCGAGCTGGTCGCGGTAATGCGGATCTCCGAGATGCTTTTCCTTGTCGAATTCCGGCGCCGACTTGATCTCGTCCTTGGTCCGGGCGACCTGGACGGTCTTGTCCTCGTGGCTGATCGATGTGATCGTGCCGGCGGGCAGCAGGACCTCCTTGCCGAAGATCCAGACGCCGGTGTCGACGACGATGTACTGAGAACCGACCTCGTCGGAGTGCTTGTCGACCTTGCCGATGTGGCCGTCGGTCGCCTCCACCCGGTAGCCGGTGAGATCGTCGTCGGCCGTGTGACCGCTGGTCGGCCCGTAACCCCACAGGTTCTCGTTCACGAAGAAATCCTCCACTCGTCCGCGGATGCGCGCCGCCGTCCCACATCGATATGCGGGTGCGCGCTTCGATGACCGGGCTTACGGTCACCCTTTCCTCAGCGTGTTTTCCGCTGAAGGTCGACGGGTGTCCCTTTCCCCGCCGGTGACACCCGCTCCCCGGAAATTCCTCGAATTCCTCTCGGGGGCGTGAACACCCACGACTTCACTCCGGCACGCCCCTCGGGATCCGAGTCGGCGAGAACGCGGCGGCCCCGCCTCGCGATCCCGGGGGGGGAGTGGAATCACGGGCGGGGCCGAGAGCTCGCGGCTGCCGGGGGGAGGCATCCACGAGCGGTCCGAGACTCCTTGTGCCCGCGCTCCCCCGGTTCATGCGCGGGTGTTCCGGACGGGCAGGGAGGCATCGCCGGGGAGAGCTGGGGCCCGGCCGGAAGGGAGTGTCGATGACGATCACCAACCACAGGACGTACGGCATCCGGTTCGTCCACCGGACGATCGAGCCGACCCGGTTGACCACCCGGCGTCCCGATCTGAAGTACGGCTTCACCGGCTGCGCCCTGGCCTCGACCACCGGCAGCGTTCCGTGTTCGGGCACGGGCCCCACCGGCCCCGGCCCGAACTACGGGTCCACCATCCCGCCCGGCCAGAGCCGGACCGTCACACTCACCCTCCAGGTCGCCACCGACTCCGGCTGCAACGGCGATATCGGCTTCCACTCGTAGCGAGTTGCGTGGACCGGCCGCCCCGTCGGCACACAGGAACTTCACAGGTACGGGTCGGGATGACCTAAAACCGATCATTCAGCCAGAACTCGTCGCGGCCTGGACCACTGACGCCCCCACGGGGGCGGATCTCGGCGTTCCGGATCCGGTCCGCCCCGGGCCACGGACGGGCAGTAACGTTTCGCACGGTAACCATTCGCCACCCCAGGGTGACGGCCACGCCTTCGCCGCAACGTGCGGTGACCACCCGTTCGATACCCACTCTTTTCCGTCACGTTTCGCAGCAGGCGCACGAAAGCTACACAGAGACCCCACTATGTGACGCGACGAACGCGTTGACGACCACGTCTGAGGGGGGCTGTGGCGTCGCGCCAGGGGGTGGTCGGCTCCATGGGAGCGGTACTCACCCCTGCCCGGGGAGGGACTTCACCGCATGAAGCGGACCATTCGCACGACCGCGCTCACGGTCGGCGCGCTCATCACCTCGTTGGGCTTACCAGCCGGCACGGCGCACGCGGACACCGCCACAACCCGCATCGAACTGCGGGTTCTGATCGTGAGTGACGGCGGTCCGGCGACCGACGCCATCGCCGCCGAACTCTCCGCCGCCGGCACGCCCTACACCGAGGTCGACCTGCGGCAGTCCGGACGGCCGGTGATCGACGCCGGCTTCCTCGCGGACACCGTGGACGGCGTACCGCGCGCCAGGTTCCAGGCAGTCGTACTGCCCAACGACAACCCGTTCGCGGCGAACTCGCCCGAGATGGCGGCCCTCGCGGCCTACGAGCAGACGTACGCGATCCCGCAGGTCGACGCGTACACCTACGCGCGTCCGGAGGCCGGACTCCAGTACCCCGTCTTCGGTGGCTACTCCGGCAGCCTCGACGGCGTACAGGCGCAGGTCACGACGGCAGGCAAGGCCGGGCCCTTCGGCTATCTGGACGGGTCGGTGCCGTTCGAGGACAACTCCCCGGACGTGGGCGAGAGTTACGCCTACCTGTCGACGCCCGCCGCGGGAGCGGACTTCACTCCGTACGTCGACGCGCCGATCCCCGGACAGTCGACGCGAGGGTCCCTCGTGGGCGAGTACCGGCACGACGGACGGCGTGAGCTCGTCGTCACGTTCGTGTACAACCAGTACCAGGAGCAGTTCCGGCTGCTGGCACGCGGAATCG
Source organism: Streptomyces rhizosphaerihabitans (assembly GCF_025399795.1). Classification (GTDB taxonomy): domain Bacteria; phylum Actinomycetota; class Actinomycetes; order Streptomycetales; family Streptomycetaceae; genus Streptomyces; species Streptomyces rhizosphaerihabitans. The sequence continues at coordinate 21,690 of NZ_JAODTZ010000025.1, forward strand.
TGGAGTGGATGACCGGGGGCGTGCACCTCGGCGCCTCGCGCAACTACTTCGCCGTGCACGTCGACGATGTCCTCGCCGGTGACGACCGGTGGGACACCACGCTCAACTGCACGCCGGGCGACATCGACTGCCCGCAGGGCGAGGGGGTCGCGAACCCGATCCGGATGACCCCGGCCGACGTCGACTACGCGACCGACTGGGAGACCGGACGGAACTTCACTCTCGACCTGGCCTACAACGGCGCCAGCAGTGTCGACCAGCGCGAGGACAACAACGGTGCCGACCCGCTCGCCGACGAACTCGTCGCCGAGCGGGACCGGTTCCGCTGGATCAACCACACCTTCACCCACGCGTTCCTCGGCTGCGAGCAGGACACCACCGTGGTGCCGTGGAAGTGCGCGACGAACACCGACGGCAGCACCAAGTGGGTCAGCCGCACGACGATCGCCGACGAGATCGCGGCCAACCGCGCCTGGGGCCAGAACGCCGGACTCCCCCTGGACGACCAGGAGTTGGTCACCGGCGAGCACTCCGGCCTGAGGATCTCGCCGCAGCAGCCCGTCGACAACCCCAACCTCGCGCTCGCGCTCACGGACACCGGCGTCGCCTGGCTCGGCTCCGACAACTCCCGCGAGCCCGACCAGCGTCAGGCCGGTCCGGCCACGACCGTCCCCCGCTACCCGATGAACGTCTTCTACAACGCGGGGAAGGCGGCCGAAGAGATCGACGAGTACAACTGGATCTACACCGGCCGCGCCCAGGGCGGCAGCGGTATCTGCGAGGACCACCCGGACACCTCGACCTGTCTGTCGGCGCCGCTGAGCACCAGTACGGGCTACACCGACCACATCGTGCCGCTGGAGACCCGGATCGACCTCGGGCATGTGCTCGCGAACGACCCCAAGCCGCACTTCATCCACCAGTCGAACCTCGCGGAGGAGCGCATCGCCTACCCGGTGCTCGACGGCGTCCTCGACGGCTACGACAACCTGTTCGCGGACAACACCCCCGTGGTGAACCTGCGGATGAAGGACATCGGCATCGAACTGCGGCGTCGTGCCGCCTGGAAGGCGGCTGTCGGCGCCGGCCAGGTCACCGCCTACCGCGTCGGCGACACCGTCACCGTCCAGGCGCCGAGCGGAGTAGCGGTCACCGCCACGATGCCCACGGGCACCATGAACGGCACGGCGGGTTTCGGCGGCGCCTACGCCGGCGGAGTTTCCGGATGGACCGCACCGGGCGACACGGCGCTGACGCTCGGCCTGCCGTCGTCCTCCCCCGCCCTGTCCTCGACCCTCGACGCCGCACGGCAGCCCGCGACCAGCGGCGCGCCGGACGCCCGCGTTCCGGTGGGCGTCACCGAGCAGGTTCCCTACAGCCCGGACAACTGAGCCGCGCACCGACCGAAGGTCCCGGCCGCGCCATCAGCGGCCGGGACGGGCTCGACCACCCCAACCTCGGCCGTGGAGCACATCAATGCACGTTCCCCGCGGCGCGCGCAGCCTCAGCTCAACGCGCGTCACCCTGCTCACCGAAGGCACCTACCCGCACAGTCACGGCGGCGTCAGTGTCTGGTGCGACCAACTCGTCGACGGCATGCCCGACATCGACTTCGACGTCATCGCCGTCACCGGCACCGGACGCGAACCGATCGTGTGGGACATCCCCGCACAGGTCAGGGATGTCGTCGCGGTCCCCATGTGGGGGCCCGCGCCCGAAGGCCGGCCGCCCCGCGGGCGGCGCCGCAACCAACTCACCGCAGCCTACGAACAGTTCCTGACCGCTCTGCTCGACCCGTGCGCCGAGGACCGGTTCGCCACCGCTCTGTACTCGATGGCGCAGGCCGCGGCCGGCGGGATGCTGAGTCCCTTCCTGCGCGGCGACAGCGCGATCAGCGTCCTGACCGGGGTGTGGAACCGTCCCGGGCTGGCCGTCCGCGAGGCCCGGCCGACCCTGCACGACGCCATCACCGCGACCGCTCTGCTGGAGCACGCGCTGCGGCCGTTGGCCGCGCCGCTGCCCGAGCACGGGGTGGCGCACGCCGTCAGCGGCGGCGTCGCCGTACTGCCGGGTCTGGCCGCGCTCGAACGGCACGGCGTACCCCTGTTGCTGACCGAGCACGGCGTCTATCTGCGCGAGCGTTATCTCGGCTACCGCACCGCCCCGTACCGCTGGCCGGTGAAAGCCGTCGTGCTGGGCTTCTTCCGGCTGCTCGCTGAGGAGACGTACCGGCGCGCCGCCCTGATCACCCCGGGCAACCGGTACAACCGGCTGTGGGAGGAACAGGGCGGTGCCGCACCCGAGTCGATCCGCACCGTCTACAACGGCGTGGACCCGGCCGCGTTCCCGCCGGCGGGCCCGGAGCCCGAGCGTCCGACCCTGAGCTGGGCCGGACGCGTCGACCCGATCAAGGACCTGGAGACCCTGATCCGGGCGTTCGCCCTCGTACGGGCCGAACTCCCGGACGCGCGGCTCAGGTTGTTCGGCGGCACACCGCGCGGCGGCGAGGCCTACCGCGAACGCTGCGAGGCCCTGGCCGCCGAACTGGGGCACGCGGACGCGGTCACCTTCGAGGGCCGGGTGGACGACATCAAGGACGCCTACGCGGCGGGCAATGTCGTGATGCTCTCCAGCATCAGCGAGGGCTTCCCGTTCACCCTGATCGAGGCCATGTCGTGCGGACGGGCGACCGTGTCCACGGATGTGGGCGGGGTGCGCGAGGCCGTCGGCGACAGCGGTCTCGTCGTCCCGCCGCGGGATCCGGGCGCCATGGCCGCCGCCGCGCTGGGACTGCTGGGCGATCCCGGGCGCCGTCGCTCGATGGGCGAGGCGGCCAGGCTGCGGGTCATCGAGCAGTTCACCCTGCGGCAGACCGTCGACACCTTCCGGACCATCTACCTGGAACTGTCGGCGCTCGGCCGGATCGTCCCCGGAGTTCCCGAGACGGCCGACGTCGCGCTCGCGGCACCGGATGGCCCGGCGGCTCCGTCCAAACCGAGGAGCCTGGCCGGATGAGCGGACCGATGGCCTTGGAGCCCGGCAGCACGGGAGGCGACACCCTGTCCCTGCGGCTCGCCGACGGCCGCACGCCCGCCTTGTCCGTGCCCGGCCACGGCCCGGACCCGGGCGCGGTCGACCGGCTCGCCGCCGAGCTGGCGGACGGCGTGGGGCCTGCCGTCCACCCGTACGAGGTGGCGGCGCTGCTGGAGTCGGAGGGGCTGACCGCCGAGGTCATCCAGGAGCGGTACGGACACCCGAACCTCTTCTCGCTCGCCTCCGCGCTGTACGAGCGGGTGCCGCGCACCTTTCCCGAACCACCGCGACCGGCCGACCCGTGGCGTCCGGACCATGTGCGCTGCGGGCTGCGCGGGGCGCTGTTCGCCCTGCCGGGCCTCGCCTATCTGCTCACCGGGCGGCTGTGGCACGCGAGCGGGGATCTCGACGTGCTGGTGGTAGCCGGACTCGTCTCCTGGGCGTGGGGCCAGGCGCTCGGGCACCGCGCCTACCTGCGCATGACCACGGGCCGTCGCGAGGCCGGCCGGACCCTGCTCAAGGGGGCACCGCTCGGCGCGCTCGTCGCGACGGCGACCGGGGCGCTGGTCGCCGGGTCCGGCACGGCTGTCGGGGTCGCCGCCGCGCAGTCGGTGTATCTCGCGGCGGCCGGGGTGCTGCTGGTACTGGGCGCGGAACGGCCGCTGCTGGCCGCGCTCACCCCGCTGATCGCCGGCGCGACGGCGCTGCCCTGGTGGGACCCGGGGACCGCGGGACGCATCGCTCTGCCGCTGCTGTCCGTGCTCGGCGCGGTCGCCGTGGCCGGCTGGGCGCTGCGGGCCACGCTCGCCGTCCCGCCGGCCACGGGCGGCGAGCGTCCGTCGCTGCTGCGGTCTCTGCCGTACGGCCTGTTCGGACTGTCCGCCGGGGTGCTGGTGCTGCTGGAGGGACGCCAGCACCCGTACGCCGTGATCGTGCTGACCGTGAGCATGGGACCGGCGGAGTGGCTGCTGTACCGGTATCGCGGTATGTCGGTGGCGGCACTGCGGACGACGGCGACTCCGGCCGCCTTCCTGCTGCGTTCGACCGGCATCCTCGGCCTCTGCCTGCTCGGCTACGTCCTCCCGCTGCTGCCCGCGGCCCTGCTCACCGGCGCGGAGCCGGCCCCGCTGCTGCTGCTCGCGGTCACCTTGTGGACCGCGTTGCTGCTCCAGGCCTTCGGGGTGGCCTGGCCACCGGCCGCGGTCTGTCTGACGGCGGCCTGCGGGGCCGCCTCGACCACCGTGCTCCGTCCCCCGCCGAGCGCCGCCGTTCTGACCCTGTTCTGCGGCACGGCCGCCCTCTGTCTCACCGCGTGTGCCGTGCGGCTGCTGGGACGACCGGCGCCACACGCCTGAGCCACCACGCACGGCCCGCCCGAACACCACGCACGGCCCGTCCGGGACAAGCCCCGACGGTAGCCACGCACTCATCCGAAATCGCACATCACATGAGCAACCAACCGGAAGGATCTACGAGTTGACTACCGAACCGCTCGCCGCCGTCACCGGAGCCGAGGGTTTCATCGGCTCCCACCTCACCGAGGCACTGGTCGCCTCCGGGCATCGCGTGAGGGCCATGGCGCAGTACAACTCCTTCTCCTCGTACGGCTGGCTGGAGACTCTGCACCCCGACGTCCTGGACCAGGTGGACATCGTCCTCGGCGACGTCCGGGATCCGGGCTCGGTCCGCGGTCTGGTCGAAGACGCCGACTGCGTCTACCACTTGGCGGCGCTCATCGCGATCCCGTACTCCTACCGGGCGCCGCACAGTTATGTGGACACCAACGTCACCGGCACCCTCAATGTGCTGGAGGCGGTGTGCGCGCTCGGCACGCCCCGGCTCGTACACACCTCCACCAGCGAGACGTACGGCACCGCGCAGACCGTGCCGATCACCGAGGACCACCCCATCAACACCCAGTCCCCGTACGCCGCTTCGAAGGCGGGCGGGGACCGGCTGGCCGACAGCTACCACGCGAGCTTCGACACGCCGGTGGTGACGCTGCGGCCGTTCAACACCTTCGGCCCGCGCCAGTCGATGCGCGCGGTCATTCCCACCGTCATCGGCCAGGTGGCCGCGGGCGAACGCACCATCACCCTCGGCGATCTGCGGCCCACCCGCGACTTCACCTTCGTCAAGGACACCGCCCAGGCCTTCCTCTCGGTGGGTACGGCGCCCGCGGAACAGGTCGTGGGCCGGACCTTCAACGCCGGTACGGGCGGCGAGATCTCGGTCGGCGACCTGGTGGCTCTGATCGGCAAGGTGATGGACACCGCCCTCGACGTGCGCGAGGACGCGGGGCGCATCCGGCCGGCCAACTCCGAGGTGATGCGGCTGGTCGCCGATGCGACCCGGCTCGCCGAGGCGACCGGCTGGAGCCCCGCCCACGACCTGGCACAAGGCCTCGCGCGGACCGTGGAGTTCTTCCGCGAACCGGCGAACCTGGCCCGCTACAAGACCGGCATCTACAACATCTGACCCCGTCCGGCACGTCCCACGAAGGAGGAGCACCATGCACGCAGTGATTCTCGCGGGAGGCAAGGGCGTCCGGCTGCGGCCCTACACCACCGCCCTGCCCAAGCCGCTCGTTCCCATCGGCGACCAGCACGCCATCCTGGAGATCGTTCTCCGCCAGCTCGCCTCGGCCGGGTTCACCAGTTGCACGATCGCCATAGGCCACCTGGGCGAGATCATCCGCGCCTACGTCGGCGACGGCACCCAATGGGGCATGGCCGTCGACTACTCCACCGAGGAGAGCCCGCTCGGCACGATGGGCCCCCTGCTGACCATGCGGGACCGGCTGCCCGAGTCGTTCCTCGTGATGAACGGCGACGTGCTCACCGACCTCGACTTCGACGACGTCCTGGTACAGCACCGGAGTTCGGGGGCACCGCTGACGATCGCGACGTACGCGCGCAAGGTGCAGATCGACTTCGGTGTGCTGACCACCGACGACAGCAAGGTGGTCGCCTTCACCGAGAAGCCGAGCATCGACTACCGCGTCTCCATGGGCGTGTACGGTCTGTCGCGGTCCACGCTCGAAGGCTATACACCGGGGCTGCCGCTGGGCTTCGACGAGCTGGTCCTCGACCTGCTGCGGAGCCGCAACGAGCCGCACGCCTACGACTTCGACGGGTACTGGCTCGACATCGGCCGCCCGGATGACTACGACCGGGCCAACGCCGAATTCACCACCCGCAAGTCGCTGTTGCTCAAGGGAGCCTGAACACCGCATGCGCATTCTCGTCCTGGGCCTCACCGGCTATCTGGGCGGCCATGTCGTCGAGCACCTGCACACCCTTCAGGGCGTGCAGGTGCTCGGCGGCGGCCGCTCGCCCGCCGCGGAGTTCGGCATCGACCTGGCCACCGCTCGCAAGGAGCGACTGGTTGCGACCCTGGCGGCGGCCGCACCCGACGCCGTGATCAACTGCGCCGGCGCGACCGGCGGCGACGCCGTGACCCTCGCCGAGGTCAACTCCCGTGGTCCCGCGATTCTTTGCGCGGCGCTGCGCGAGGCGGCGCCGACCGCCCGGCTGGTCCATCTGGGCTCGGCCGCCGAATACGGTCCCGGCGTCCGCGACACCAGCGTGACCGAGTCCGCCGCCACCAGCCCCGTCACCCCGTACGGGGCCACCAAGCTCGCCGGCACGGTCACCGTCATCACCTCCGGTCTCGACGCGGTGGTGCTGCGAGTGGGCAACCCGGTCGGGCCCGGGGCGCCGGCCGCCGGGCTGCCGGGCCGGATCGCGGGACTGCTCCGCGAGGCCGGCTCCGGCCCGGACGCGGTGATCCGCCTGGGCGACCTGTCGGCGTACCGCGACTTCGTGGACGTACGCGATGTGGCGCGGGCGGCGGTGTCCGCGGCGACGACCCCCGGACGGCTGCCACGCGTCCTCAACATCGGGAGCGGAAAGGCCGTTCCCGTGCGCGACCTGGTGGACGGCCTGGCGCGCGTCGCCGGGTTCCGGGGGCGCATCGAGGAGAACGGCGGCGGTTCCGCCCGCTCGGGCGAGGTGTCGTGGCAGTGCTCCGACATCACCGCCGCGGGGGAAGCCCTCGGCTGGCGGCCGGCCCTGACGCTCGACGACTCACTGGCGGCGCTCTGGACGGCGGTTGCGGGACCCGCTCCCGTACCGTGCCCCGAAGACGACCGGACGCCATGAGCCTGCTGATTCCGCTGTATGTCCACCCGGGCGAGGACCCGGGCGCCTGGCACCGTCTGATCAGGTCGGCCGACCGTACGTACGGGGTCGTCATCAACCCGGCCGACGGGCCGGGCGAGGGACCGGATCCCGCGTTCACCGCGGCGGCGGACGCGCTGCGGTCGGCGGGCGCCCGGCTGCTCGGCTATGTCGACACCGCCTACGGCGCACGCGATCCGGACATCGTCGCGGACGAGGTCCTGCGGCACCGGGACTGGTACGGGACGGAAGGGTGTTTCCTCGACCAGGTGGCACCGACGGCGGAGGCGCTGCCCGACTGCAAGCGGCTGGTGCAGAGCCTGCGCCGGCTCGGCGCGGCCCCGGTGGTGCTGAACACGGGTGTCCACCCGGTGCCGGGGTACGCCCGCTTCGCCGATCTGCTCGTCACGTTCGAGGGTCACTGGTCCACGTATGTGTCGGCGTTCAGCAGACCGGCGTGGACCGCCCGGCATCCGGCCGAGCGGTTCTGTCATCTGGTCTACGGAGTCCCCGAGGCGCTCGTTCCGCTCGCCGTTCGCACCGCGCGTGAGCGCGGTGCGGCGGTGGCCGGGCCGGTGACGGGCGAACTCCCCAATCCGTGGGCGCGGTTGACGCCCGCCCTGAGCGAGCCGGAGTCCTGAGCGGTACACATCCCGATCTCCTTTCCAGGTCTCCGACCTCCTTTCCATCTCTTTGATGGCATGTCTCGGTCAAATCTGCGAGGCTTCCTGGTGCCGTCGCCCTGACCCCAGGGTGACGGCACGGAAATCTCACCAAGCGACCGCGCGCACCCGCGCGCGGCCCGCGGCCACCCAGCGGCGCACCCCAGTCGTCCCGGGCGGCCACCGAGCAGGCCGGAATCCCGGCCGCCTCAAAGGAGTTTCGTGTGAGACCGACCCCCCTCAAGGCCCTGGCGGCACGCGTCCTCGTCGTCGCCGCCCTGGCCGCAGTCTCGCTCCCCAGCACCCCCGTGGCGGCCTCGCCGCGGACAGCACCGGCGGCAGCGGCCGCCTGCACCCCGGCACAGGTGGTGACCAACGGCGGCTTCGAGAGCGGTACTTCGCCCTGGACCCAGTCCTCGACCACCGTGATCACCAGCCGCACGGGCCAGAGCGCCCACGGCGGCACCAGCTTCGCCTGGCTGGACGGCGTGGGCAGCACCCACACCGACACGCTCTCGCAGAGCGTCACGATCCCGTCCGGCTGCAGCAGTGCCAGCCTCACCTTCTGGCTGCACATCGACACGGCGGAGACGACCTCGTCGACGGCCTACGACAAGCTCACGGCGAAGATCGGCAGCACGACGCTGGCGACGTACTCGAACCTCAACAAGGCGTCCGGGTACGCCCAGAAGACGTTCGACGTGTCGGCCTTCGCGGGCCAGACGGTGACCGTCGCCTTCACCGGCACCGAGGACTCCAGCCTCCAGACGAGCTTCGTCCTCGACGACATCGCCCTCAACACCTCGGGGGGCACGACCCCGCCGGCCGACTCGACCCGCACACCCGCCGCCCCCGGATACACGGTCAGCCTGACCAGCAACACGAGCGGCACCGGCTGGACCGGTCACGAGAGCGTGACCTTCACCAACGCCTCCTCCACCGCGCTCAGCGAGGTGTATCTGAGGCTGTGGGACAACTACCACGGCACCTGCTCCGCGATGCCCATCGCCGTCAGCAACGTCAGCGGCGGTACCGCGGGCGCCCTCTCGGTCGGCTGCACGGCCCTCCAGATCAGCCTGACGTCACCGGTGGCACAGGGCCAGAGCGCGACGATCGGCTTCGACCTGGGCATCACCGTGCCCAGCGGCGCCGACCGGTTCGGCTACGACGGGGCCTTCAGCATGGTCGGCAACGCGCTGCCCGTGCTCGCGGTCAAGGACGGCGCCGGCTGGCACCTGGACCCGTACACCAACAACGGCGAGTCCTTCTACTCGCTGGCCGCCGACTTCAAGGTGACCCTCGACCACCCGACGAGCATCCTCGTCCCGGCCACCGGCACCTCGGTGGACACCGCCGGCTCCAGCGGTCGCACGATCACCACGGCCACCGCGTCCAAGGTCCGTGACTTCGCCTGGGCCGCCGGGCCGTTCACCAAGATCTCCGGCACCTCCTCCGCCGGCACCGCGATCAACATCTACTCCGTCACCGGCATCAGCTCCGCCAACGCCCAGTCCATGCTGACCACCGCCAAGTCCGCCGTGGACGCCCACGCGGCGCGCTTCGGCGCCTACCCGTACGGCGAGCTGGACGCGGTGATCGACAACAACTACTGGTTCGGCGGCATGGAGTACCCCGGGTTCGTCCTCGACCTGGTCAGCACCACGGCGCTCACCCACGAGATCGGTCACCAGTGGTTCTACGGGATCGTCGGCGACGACGAGTACAACAGCCCGTGGCTCGACGAGTCGTTCACCGACTACGCCACCGACCTGGCGCAGGGCCTCACCGGCACCAACTGCTGGAACAGCACCTCCTGGGCCTCGACCGCCGAGAAGATCACCAACTCGATGGCCTACTGGGACACGCACTCGTCCCGCTACTCCACGGTCGTCTACGGCTACGGCAAGTGCGCGCTGCACGACCTGCGGCGCGTGCTCGGCGACACCGTCATGGCCAAGCTCCTCAAGGACTACGCCACGTCGCACTGGTACGGCGTCTCGACCACGGCCGAGTTCAAGGCGGCCGCCCAGGCCGCCACGACCACGGACCTGACGTCGTTCTGGACGACCCACCGCATCGACGGCTGACGGATCACCGTATCGGCAGCTGACTGATCTCCGGTTCGCCGCGGTGGCGCCTTCGGGCGTCACCGCGGCGCGCATGGTCCGCCGGGTCGCGGGCAGGTTCCGCCGTACGGCGGCTCCCGGTCCGGGAGCACGGCACCCGATCATGGTCGGATGAGCCGCCGTGCTCGGCACGAGGAGACGTCATGCTGTTGGTACCGCCCCCGTTCGACCCCGAACTCGGCGTCGCCCTCGCGGCGGTCGGCCCGTCCACGCCGTCCGGGCCGAGCCTGGCGGACATCGCCGCCCTGCGCGCGGAGCCGGAGCTCGCGGTGCCCGCGTACGACCTCACCGGCGGCGGCGCCTTCGAGACCACCGACCTCACGGTCCCGGGGCCCAAGGGCGCTCCCGACATCTCGCTGTTCGTCGTCAGGCCTCTCGCGCCCCCGAAGGACGGGCCGCGCCCGGTGATCTACCACTCCCACGGCGGCGGCATGGTCCTCGGGACCAACCGGGCCGGGGTGGAGGTCGTCCTGGAATGGGCGGAGGAACTCGACGCGGTCGTGGTGTCCGTGGAGTACCGGCTGGCGCCCGAACATCCGTACCCGGCCGGGGTGGAGGACGTCTACGCCGGTCTGCTGTGGACGGCGCGGCACGCCGGGGAGTTCGGCGGTGACCCGGAGCGGATCGTCGTCGCGGGAGCCAGCGCGGGCGGCGGCCTGACCGCGGCGCTCGCCCTGCTCGCCCGGGACCGCGAGGGACCCCGGCCGCTCGGGCAGGTCCTGATGTATCCGATGCTCGACGACCGCAACGACACTCCGTCCGCACACCAGATGGCGGGCGTCGGCGCCTGGGACCGTACGGCCAACTCGACCGCCTGGACGGCCGTGCTGGGCGATGCCCGCGGCGGCCCGGACGTGCCCGCCTATGCCGCCCCGGCGCGGGCCTCGGACCTGTCCGGGCTGCCCCCGGCCTTTCTCGACGTCGGGTCCGCGGAGACCTTCCGGGACGAGGTCGTCGACTACGCGTCGCGGATCTGGCAGGCCGGCGGAGTGGCCGAACTGCATGTGTGGCCCGGCGGTTTCCACGGCTTCGACTCCTTCGCCCCGCACACCGGGCTCGCGCGGACCGCCCGTGCCGCCCGCGTCACGTGGCTGCGCAGGCTCCTCGCACCGTGAGAGCCGAACACCCGCCGCACCCGCAGTTGTTCAGACAGGCAGGAGACGGCCGATCAGCGCGCTGAGCTGCTGGGCGTTGCGGCACTCGTGCATCTCCACGAGCTCGGCGTAGACGAGGGCGGCCGAGTCGCCCGTGCCCCACTGCGAGCGTGCCTCGGGGTTCAGCCAGTAGGCACGGCGGGCCTGCCGGGTGAGCTGCCTGACGGCGGGCAGATTCGGATCGCTCATGTTCGTACGGGCGTCGCCGAGCACGAAGACGGTCGACCGGGAGCCGACCGCCCCGGTGTACCGCTCGGCGAACTCGCCGAACGCGACGCCGTAGTCACTGCTGCCGTGCCAGCCCGTGATCGTCGCCTCCGAGCGGATCCTGGCGCTCAGTCCCCCGGGGTCGGCGGCACCGGGCCCGATCAGCCCGGTCACCTCGTCGACCCGGTTGACGAAGGCGAACACCCGCACCTTGCTGAACTGGTCGTGCAACGCCTGCACGAGCAGCATCGTGAAGTCCGAGAAGCCCGACACCGATCCCGACACATCGCACAGCAGCACCAGTTCGGGCCGCGCGGGACGGCGCCTGCGCAGCACGGGGCGCATCGGCACCCCGCCCGTGGACAGCGATCCCCGCAGGGTCCGGCGCAGATCGATACTGCCCCGACTGGCACGGCGGCGACGCGCGGCGAGCCGGGTGGCCAGCTTGCGCGCCAACGGCTGTACGACCTTGCGCAGTTCGGCGAGCCGGTCCCGTCCGGCGAACAGGAAGTCGACGCGGTCGGCGGTCGGGGCCACCGCGCGCCGGGCGATCTCGTCACGGTCGCGCCGCTCGGCGATCCGGCGCCGCGCCTCCGTCGCCACCTGCCCGCGGAACACCTCGATGCGCCGCCGGATCTCGTCCTCAAGCAGCCGGTCGGTGAACCCCGCCCCGCCGCCCTGCGCACGGACCGTGTCCCGCGCGCGGGACATCAGGGTCTGCGGTCGCAGCCGGTCGAGTGTCTGGTACGAGGACCAGCCGTCCGTGGCCGTCGTGCCCCCGTAGCCGCCGAACCCGTCGACGGCCTCGATGGCCAACTGGCCCATGAGCGCTTGGTCGTTGGCGGCCAGGGCGGCCGCCAGGCGGTCCCGCAGGTCGTCCCGGTCCGCAGGCCCCGCGCCGTCCGGTGCCCCGACACCTCTCGGGAAGTACACGTCGAAGACGGGGTCGAACACCCGCCGCTGGCCCGGATTGTGGAGCAGGGTCGCGGCCAGCCCTTCCCTCAGCCGGTCACGGTCAGCGAAGCCCAGCGCCGCCACCGCCTGGGCCGCGTCCACCGTCTCGCCCGTGCCGATCCGCACGCCGTGCGAGCGCAGCGCGCCGACCAGTCCCGTCAGCCGGTCGGCGACACCGGCCGTCGGCACGGCGGCGTTCACACGGCGCCCAGGTCGAGCTTGGCCGCCGCCTTCAGTACGTCGTCCTGATGCTTGAGGATCACGCCGAGGCTGTCGCGTACGACGTTCTCGTCGAGGGTTTCGGCGCCCAGGGCCAGCAGCGTGCGGGCCCAGTCGATGGTCTCGGCGACGGAGGGGACCTTGCGCAGGTCCATCTCCCGCAGCGCCCCGACGACCCGCACCACGGACTCGGTGAGCGCCTCGTCGAGTCCGGGCACCTTCAGTCGTACGATCCGGCGCTCCAACTCCTCGTCGGGGAAGCCGATGTGGAGGAACAGGCAGCGGCGGCGCAGGGCCTCGGACAGCTCGCGGCTCGCGTTCGAGGTGAGCACCACGAAGGGGCGGCTGGTCGCCGCGATCGTGCCCAGCTCGGGGACGGTGACCTGGAAGTCGCTGAGCACTTCGAGCAGCAGGCCCTCCACCTCGACGTCGGCCTTGTCGGTCTCGTCGATCAGCAGGACCTTCGGGTCGTCGCCGCGGATGGCGGTCAGCAGCGGCCGCGCCAGCAGGAACTCCTCGCTGAAGATGTCCGTGCGCGTCTCGTCCCACGTCTCGTCACGGCCGGCGGTGATGCGCAGCAGCTGCTTGGCGTGGTTCCACTCGTACAGCGCCCGTGACTCGTCGACGCCTTCGTAGCACTGGAGGCGGATCAGCCGGGCCCCGGCGACCTGCGCGACGGCCTTGGCGAGTTCGGTCTTGCCGACGCCGGCGGGGCCCTCCACCAGGAGGGGTTTGCCGAGGCGGTCGGCCAGGAAGACCGTCGTGGCGACGGCGGGCGAGGCCAGATAGCCCACCTCGGCGAGCCGTGCGGAGACCTCGTCGACGGATGTGAACAGCAACGGGGCCTCCAGCACGCGCGGACGAGGTCGGGCTCACTATCTAAGCGCTTGTTCACCCCGCTGTCACGTGTGACGGCCCCCACGGCGCAAGGGGTGGCTGCCGCCCGGGACCGCCCCGCGGCGCAGCGAGACCGTCAGGCGCGACGGCCCCGCGGCACAGGGCCTGCTGTACGCGCGCCCGCCCCACGACGCCACGACGGGAAGCCCCGGGAGGCCGTTCCGGCCTAAGGGCTGTCCCGTAATCCCCGGCGGGCGCACGACGACAGCTACGGCACCTCGCCGCGTTGTCGGATCGCCCGAATACGCCCAGTATGAGGACGACCCTCCGCCTTGCGATGCACCGCATCTGACGCCGCGCGCTGATCCACCGGGGATTACGGGACAGCCCTTAGGAGACCCGCAGCACGATCTTGCCCCGCCGGTGCTCGCGTTCGAGGGCCGCGTAGGCCCCGGGGGCGCTCTCCAGGGGAACGATCCGGTCGACCTGCGGGACCAGCCGGCCCGCCTCGACGAGTGCCGTCAGCTCCTCCAGACCGGCGCGGTCCGGCTCGACCACGAAGAACACCCCTTGGACGTCCACCCCGTCCGGAGGTGTCGGCGGTGCGACGATGCTGACCAGGACTCCGCCCGGACGCAGCACCTGCCAGGAACGGTCCAGGGTGGCCCCGCCCACCGTGTCGAACACGACGTCCGCGTCCTTCACCTCGGCCTCGAAGCGCTGACCGGCGTAGTCGATCACGGTGTCCGCGCCCAGGCCACGGACGAAGTCCGCGTCCCGGGCCGCCGCTGTGGCCGTCACCTCGGTCCCCAGCGCGGCCGCGACCTGGACCGCGAACGAGCCCACGCCGCCCGCCCCGCCGTGCACCAGCACCCGCTGTCCCGGCGTGACGCCGGCATGAGCGACAAGCCCCTGCCATGCCGTCAGACCCGCGAGCGGCAGCGCGGCCGTCCGCTCGTGGTCGAGCGACCCCGGCTTCGCGGCGAGATCCGCCGCCGGAACGGTCACGTACTCGGCCGCGGCCCCGTCCCGGGTGAAGGGAATCAGGCCGTAGACCGCTTCGCCGGGCCTGAAGTCCGTGACACCGTGCCCGAGCTCGGCCACGACACCGGAGACCTCCTTGGACGGTACGACCGGCAGTCGCGGGCTGCCGCTGCCGTCGAAGCTGTCGGTCCAGGTCGCGTCCCAGCCCAGCTCCCCCGAGGTGACCGACGCCGCCCGCACCTCGACCAGCACGTCACCGGGACCGGGGACCGGCCTCGGCGCGACCTCGTAGATCAGTTCCTCCGGGCCGCCCCGCCGATGACCGCGCACCGCGTGCATCGTGCCGTTCATCCGCTTCCTCCTCATCGGGACGGCACAGGGCCGCCGTCGAGTCGATCGCCATCGGGTCCTCCGGCTCCGGCGCGGACCGGCCGTTCTTCACGATAGATCCGGGACCGGCGGCTTTCCTGCCGGGCTCGTACGTCCCGCCGTCGCGAGAGCGGGACCGGCGGCTTTCCCGCGGGGCTCGGCCGGTGCCTCGTACCGCCGCGGGAACGGGCTCCTGGGTCGTCGAGGACCGCGGGACCTGATGGCCCTGCCGCCGGGATCGGTCCCCCGGCCGCCCGCGGAAAGGCGTACGGCCGGCGGAGAGGTCCGACCCGTCACCACGGGGGGAGCGACGGGCCGGACCCTCCGCCCACGGTGCCATGCCCGGATCGCGTCGCGCAGTGCCTTCGCGAAGTCCCGCACGGCACGGTTCACGGCCTCCCGGCGCCATGGCCCCCTGACCTGCCCGGTCCTCCCGCCGGTCCACATCGACCGCCTGCGACAATCTGCGGTGGCGCCGGTACTCGACGCGGCGTGCCGCGAACGATGGAGGAGCTTGTGCCACTGCCGTCACGCCCCTTGCGAAAGCTGGGCTTCCTGACCATCGGCCTTTTCGACGAGAACGACCCCGGGCGCGGCCACGAGTCCACACTCGGCATCATCGAACTGGGCGAGCGGCTTGGCTTCGACAGCGCATGGCTGCGACACCGCCATCTCCAGTACGGCATCTCCTCGCCCGTCGCCGTCCTGGCCGCCGCCTCGCAGCGCACCCGCCGCATCGAACTCGGGACGGCGGTGATCCCCGTGGGCTGGGAGAACCCGCTGCGCCTCGCCGAGGACCTGGCGACCGTCGACGTGCTGGCCGGCGGCCGTCTCAACCCGGGAGTCAGCGTCGGCCCGCCGCTGCACTACGAGCGGGTGAAGCACGCTCTGTATCCCGACACGGCCGAGAGTGAGGACTTCGGATACGCGCGCGTGGAACGGCTGTTGGACTTCGTGCGCGGCAAGCCGGCCACCGGCTTCAGCGGGACGGAGGGTTTCGAGGTCTTCTCGGACCGCGTACAGCCGCATTCCCCCGGCCTGGGCCACCGCATGTGGTACGGCGGCGGCAGCCTGCGGTCGGCGCGGTGGGCCGGCGAACACGGCATGAACTTCCTGACCAGCAGCGTCGTCAAGGCGGAGGACTCCGAGGACTTCGCCGAGGTCCAGCTCTCCCACGTACGGGCCTTCCGCGCCCGTCATCCGGAAGGCGACCGTGCCCGCGTCTCGCAGGGGCTCGTCGTGATCCCCACCGACAGCGCCTCACCCGAGCAGCGCGCAAGGTACGAGGAGTACGTCCTGGGGCGGCTGGCGCGCACGACGACACCGCAGGGGCCGGCGCGCCTGATGTTCGCGCCGGACCTCGTCGGCAGCTCCGACCACATCGCCGAACAGCTCTACGCCCAGGCCGCGTTCAGGGAGATCGACGAGGTGGCGTTCGCCCTTCCGTTCACCTTCGGCCACGAGGACCACGTGCAGATCCTCACCGACATCGCCACGAAGCTGGGCCCGGCGCTCGGGTGGCGGCCGGCCGCCTGAACGAGGCCCGAGAACCCGCCGGGTGGCGTGATCCCCCGGCGGGTTCGGGTCGGCGTCGGCATGTGGTCCCCGCCGACCCGGAGCGTCTCGCGGCGGTTCAGTCCCTGAGGCGGTCGATCTGCCGGATCTTGTTGGTCGCGTCCAGTGCGGCGACCTTGTAGGACTCGGCGAGCGTCGGGTAGTTGAAGACGGCGTCGACCAGATAGTCCACCGTGCCGCCGCAGCCCATGACCGACTGGCCGATGTGGATCAGCTCGGTCGCGCCGGTACCGAAGCAGTGGACGCCGAGGAGTTTACGGTCGTCGGGAGAGACCAGCAGTTTCAGCATGCCGTGCGAGTCGCCGATGATCTGTCCCCGGGCCAGTTCCCGGTAGCGGGATATGCCCACCTCGAACGGCACGCAGTCCTCGGTGAGTTGATCCTCGGTCCGGCCGATGAAGCTGATCTCCGGGATGGTGTAGATGCCGATCGGCTGCAGGTCGTGCATCCGGTTCACCGGCTCTCCGCAGGCGTGGTACGCCGCCGTACGGCCCTGTTCCATCGAGGTGGCCGCGAGCGCCGGGAAGCCGATGACGTCACCGACGGCGTAGATGTGCGGCACCTCGGTGCGGTAGTACTCGTCCACGGTGATCCGGCCGCGCGGGTCGGCGGACAACCCCGCCTTGTCCAGGTCGAGTTCATCGGTGAGGCCCTGCCGTCCGGCCGAGTACATGACGGCGTCGGCGGGGATCTTCTTGCCGCTCTCCAGGACCGTGAGCGTGCCCCGGGCGTGGCGCTCGACGGCGGCGACGGTCTCGCCGAACCGGAAGGTGACGGCAAGATCCCGCAGGTGGTACTTCAATGACTCGATCACCTCGACGTCGCAGAAGTCGAGCATCGCGGAGCGCTTCTCGACCACCGTGATCTTGGAGCCGAGGGCGGCGAACATGGAGGCGTACTCCATGCCGATCACACCGGCGCCGACGATGACCATGGAGCGCGGCACCTGCTCCAGGTTCAGGACGTTGTCCGAGTCCATGATCGTCCGCCCGTCGAACTCGACGGTTTCGGGCCGCGCCGGACGCGTGCCCGTGGCGATGACGATGTGTTCGGCGCTCAACAGCTTCTCGTTGCCGTTCACCTCGACCAGGGCGACGGTGTGGTCGTCCACGAAGCGGCCGGTGCCGGCGAACAGTGACACATGGTTGCGCGAGAGCTGGCTGCGGATGACGTCGACCTCGCGATTGACCACGTGCTCGGTGCGAGCGGTCAGATCGGCGACGGTGATGTCCTCCTTCAGCCGGTAGCTCTGGCCGTACAGATCCCGCTGGCCGATGCCGCTGAGATAGAGGACCGCCTCGCGCAGCGTCTTGGAGGGGATGGTTCCGGTGTGGATGGAGACCCCGCCGACCATGTCGGGGCGGTCGATGACGGCGACCCGACGGCCGAGCTTGGCCGCAGCGATGGCGGCCTTCTGGCCGCCCGGGCCGGATCCGATGACAAGCATGTCGAAGTCGCGCACCCGCGGAGTCTGTCAGCCCGGCACCGCTTCCCGAAAGGGTGAACGGGTGATCAGTCGCCGGAGTGACGGATGAAGCGACGGCTCGCGGTGCCGCCACTGTCATCGCCCCGGCACTCCCGTGCCCGTGCGACAGCCCCTCCGTACGGTCACCGTCCGAGCCGACCGCCTCCGTCCCGGCCCGTCCTTCCCCCGCCACGCCCCTTTCCGGGCGACAGCCCTCCGTCCGGTGTCCTGCCCAGGCGGCGGCCATCCGTCCTGTCCCCCTTCGTGCGGCGGCGTCCGGGAAGGACCGTCGGACGTCAACGGCGGTCGGACGGACAGCTGTTGGCGTTCCGGCGGGGCGAAAGGAAAGGTCCGGGGAGCGGAAACTCAGCGGTGGGCGAACGCATGCCGGAATGGGGGCGCGGGCGTCGCCCGTGTGGGCTACATTCGGGAATCCTTGGCATCGGCGCCTCCGGGGTGAGGCCACGTCGAGGAGAATTCCGGAGCGGCGAATGCACCAGTCCCACCTTCCTCCACCGCCAACAGCACTCACCCAGGGGGGACTCGCCGACAGCCTCCGCGAAACGGCGCTCAGCACCCCTGATCTGCCGCAGCTCGCGCGCCGCGCCGAAGGTCGCTCGGGCGCCTGGACGCAGGTGACGGCGGCCGAGCTGTGGGGCGAAGTGGTCGACGTGGCGCGGGGGCTCGTCCGATCCGGAATCCGGCCGGGCGACCGCGTGGCCATCATGGCACGCACCCGCTACGAGTGGACGGTGCTCAGCTATGCCCTGTGGTCGGTCGGCGTGGAGATCGTGCCGATCTACCCGACGTCGTCGCACGAACAGGTCGCGTGGATCCTGAAGGACGCCCACTGTGTGGGCGTGGTGGTCGAGGACGAGCAGGGCGTCATGACGGTCGGCTCGGCGTGCGCCGCGCTCCCGTTCCTGCGCCATGTCTGGCAGTTGGACAACGGGGCGATCGCGCAACTGGTGGAGCGCGGCCGTGCGATACCGGCGACCGCGGTCGACTCGCTGCGCCGGATCGTGCTGGCCGACTCCACCGCGGTCGTCGCGTACACCTCGGGCACGACGGGACATCCCAAGGGCTGTGCCCTGACGCATCGCAGCCTGGCGAGCCCCTGCGACACGCTGCTCGAAGGCTGGAGACACACGGCGGCTCCGCCGGGTGTGCAGCCGGCCGTCCTGGCCTTCCTGCCCTTCTCCCATGTCTACGGCCTGATGGTCCAGGGACTCTGTCTGCGCGGCGGCATCCTGATGGGGCACGAACCGGATCTGAGGGAGGGGACGCTTTCCGAGGCGATGCTCACCTTCCGGCCGACCTATTTGTACGCCGTCCCGTCCGTGTTCGAGAGGATCTACAAGAACTTCGTGAAGGCGTCCCAACGGGCCGGTCGCAGCGCGCTGTTCGAGCGCGCCGTGCGCACGGCGCAGGACTTCGCCCTGGCCGAGGAACAGCAGCGGCTGGGCACGGGGACGGGCCCGGGCTTCGATCTGCGGCTTCAGCACTCCCTCTACGAGAAGACGGTGTACAAGAGGCTGCGCGGCGCGCTGGGCGGGAGGGTGGGCGGCGCGGTCTCGGGCGGCTCCCCGCTGAATCGTGAACTCGCCCTGTTCTTCGCGGGAATCGGCATCTTCATCCACGACGGATACGGGCTCACCGAGACCAGCGGAGGAATCACCGCCCAGCCGGTCGGGCGGGAGAAGTCCGGCACCGTCGGACGCCCCCTGCCGGGCACGGAGGTCCATGTGTCCGACGACGGGGAGATCCTCGTATGGGGGCCCTCCGTGTTCCAGGGCTACATCAACGATGCCGCGGCGACCACGTCCTCGTTCCGCAACGGCTGGCTGGCGACCGGGGACCTCGGCCGGGTCGACGCCGACGGATATCTGACGATCACCGGGCGCAAGAAGGACATCATCATCACCAGCGGGGGAAAGAGCGTGGCCCCCGCCGCTCTCGAGGAACGGCTGCGCGTCCACCCGCTCATCCATCAGGCGGCCGTCGTGGGCGACAACCGGCCCTGCGTGGGCGCCCTCATCACCCTTGACCCCGAGTTCGTCACGCACTGGCGCGCCTCCCGGGCCAAGGGCGAGACACCCGCCCGGGACGCACGCGAGGAGAACGAGCTGCGCGAGGAGGTCAGGCGCGCGGTCGCGGCGGCCAACACCACGGTGTCCCGCTCCGAGTCCATCCGGGTCTTCCGTGTCCTCCCGGAGCCCTTCGACCTGTCCAACGGACTGCTGACGCCCTCGCTGAAACTTCGCCGGGACGCGATCGCCCAGCGGTACGCGGCCGAGATCGAGGCGATGTATCAGACGTCGTCGCGGGTTCCGCGGGAGGCCGCGATCGGAGAGCCGTCGATCCTGGACGACTCGGACAACGTGTTCCGGTGATCGGGAGAAGGGCGGCCCACGGCGCGGCGCGGGACGTAGGTGCCTCCCAGGAGTGACCGCAGCGGCGTGACGCGGCGCCTGGTCCGAGGCTGCTCGGTGCTGTTCATGCGCCCACCTTGCGCCGGACCGGCCGGGCCGACCAGCCCCCTGCCTTGAGCAGGACCACCTGTCCTGGTACCGGCACCACCACGATCACCGGGAATACGGGGCTCCTCGCTCAGCCGGACCCGGTGGCGTGCGAAGCAGGCTCCTGTGCGCAGGGCAGCCGCAGGGTGAAGACCGTGCCGGTGCCGACTTCGCTTGCAACGGAGACGGTTCCGCCGTGGGCTGCGACGAGTTGCCGGACGATGTCGAGGCCCAGACCGCTGCCGCCGGTGCGCCGGCTGCGGGACTTCTCCGCCCGCCAGAACCGGTCGAACACGCTGGCCAGATCTGCGGGGTCGATGCCTGCGCCGGTGTCGGCCACCTCGAACACGACCTCACCGACCTCGTGGCGCGCGGAGAGGGTGACCGTGCCGCCGGCCGGGGTGTGGCGGGTCGCGTTGGACACCAGGTTGCCGAGCGCCTGCCGCATCCGTACGGGGTCCGCGTCCAGCCACGGCGTGCCGGCCACCTCGGTGACCAGCCGGATGCCGGCGGCCTCCGCCCCGACCCGGTGCGCCGCGGCGACCTGTTCGAGGAGTTCGTCGGCGCGCACGTCCTCGCGGTGCAGTCGCAGGGTGCCCGCGTCGGCGGCCGCGAGGTCCTGCAGGTCGTCGATGACCCGCTGCAGGACCACGGCCTCCTCGTGCAGGGAGGACAGCAGTTCCGGGTCGGGGTCGACCAGCCCGTCGCGGGCCACCTCCAGCCAGCCGCGGATGTTGGTGAGCGGGGTGCGCAGTTCGTGCGCGATGTCGCTGACCATCGCCTTGCGCTGCGCCTCCATGCGCTCGCGGCGCTCGGTCAGTTCGTTGAAGGCCAGCGCCAGGATGCCGGTCTCGTCCTGGGTGGTGACGGGCACCCGTACGTGCCGCTCCGGTGGTTGCTGCGCGGCCTGGGTCAGCGCGCGCAGGGGGCGTACGAGCCGGGTGGCGACCAGCGCGGTCACGGCCACGGTGAGGGCGAGGACGAGTCCGGCGACACCGAACACCTTCGCTTTGTTGGCCGCGGACATGTCGAAGCGGGGGACGGGCCTGTCCCCCGTGCCGAGGAAGAGTTCGGCGACCGGGGCGACGTAGGGGGCGAGTTGGCGGCGCCGGGCGTCGTCCACGCAGGCGTTCGTCGTCCGGGCCGGGGCGCCGTGCTGGTCGACCGCCCTCTTCCCGATCAGGTAGGGGGCCGGGGTGGCCCCGCCGGCGGCCTCCAGCGTCAGCGCCACGGGGTGGTCGAGGTGCACCTTGTGCCGATCGAGACACGTCCGGGTGAGCGCCGACAGCGCGTCCAGGGCCTTCTGTTCGGTCGGGGTGGGGGTGTTGAGCAGCCCGTCGGCGCACTCCGTCGGCACATAGCCGGAGTCGAGCCTCCCGTCCTCGTCCGTCAGGACGGTACGGCCGCTCGGCATCCGCTCCAGACGGGTCTGAATACCGTTGCGCGCGAAGCACAGTTGGCGCACCGTGGCCAGCTTGGCCACCCGCAGGCGCTCGGTCGCGGGCAGCCGGTACGGCCCCACCGCGCGGGGATCGACACCGGCGAGCTGTGCTCCGGGTTCCGTGGAGGTGTCGGTGCGCAGCGGGTCGACGGTCGCGGCGGCCCGGGGCGGCAGCGAGGTCCCGCGGGCCGCGGAGTCCGCGAACGGGGTGCGGTCGCCCGCGGTCAGGGCGATGCGCCGGCCCGTCCTGTGCGAGATCGTGCGCAACGTCCCGGCGACACCGGACCAGTCGGGATGGCCGGCCGCGTATCCGCTGAGCTGCCGGAGGATGTCCATGTCCTCGGCGAGCACCTGGCCCTGCTCCTCCTGGATGGCCCGGGTGGTGGTCTGCACCGCGAGCCAGGCGGTCGCGGCCACGGAGCACAGGGCGATGAGCACGGAGGTGATCAGCAGCCGTACCAGCAGGCTCCTGCGCAGGGGCATGGCGCGGCTCACGCCCGGTCGCCCCTGAGCTTGTACCCGACGCCGAACACCGTCAGCAGGCGCACCGGCCGGCGCGGATCCGCCTCGATCTTCTTGCGCAGGTTCATGATGTGCACGTCGATGGCCCGTTCGGTCGAGGCCCGGTCGATGCCCCGGGTGCGGTGCAGCAACTGCCGCCGGGAGAAGACCCGTTCGGGCTCGCCGGCCATCGCGAGCAGGATCTCGTACTCGCCCGGAGTGCAGTCCACCGGCGAGCCGTCGCACAGGACCGTGTGCCGCTCCGGGTCCACCGCGATCCCGGCCGCCCTGACGACGGGATCGCCCCGCTTCTCGCCGGCGGGCCGTCCGCTGCGTCTGAGCACCGTACGGATACGGGCCATCAGCTCGCGCGGACTGTACGGCTTGGTCATGTAGTCGTCCGCGCCGAGCTCCAGGCCGAGCAGTACGTCGTCCTCGGTGGAGCGGGCGGTCAGCATCAGGACGGGGATGTCACCGTTCTCCCGCAGCACCCGGCACACCCCGAAGCCGTCGACGACCGGGAGCATCAGGTCCAGGACGACGAGGTCGGGCCGGTGCCGCCGGACCTCGTCGAGAGCGGCCCCGCCGTCGTGGACCACGGTCGCCGTATGCCCCTCGCCCAGCAGCGAGCGGCGTATCAGCTCCGCCTGCATCTCATCGTCCTCCGCGACCAGCACATATGCGCACACGCGGCCGATGCTAGGGGCTGCGGGACACGAATCGGCCGGTGAGAGGGGCTTCCCACACCCTGACACCTTCCTCACATCCTCCGGGGACACTGCCGGTGGGCACGGGCCGACGAGGCCTCCCGAAGGCGTTCAGCGTGCCAGCGAGGCCGCGTCCCCCATGACCACCACGGGATGAAGGGCGGGGTCCAGAGCACGCATCAGTTCTTTCAGGTCGTCCTCGCGCAGACCGACGCAGCCGTGTGTGGGGCCTCCGTGGTCCACGTGCAGCCAGATGCCTCCGCCGCGGGCGGCGCCCAGCGGCCGGGTCCAGTCCAGGGGTGTGGTGCCGGGCCTGCGGTTGTAGTTGACGGCGACCACGTAGTCGAAGGAGCCGGACAGCGGCTCGCCCTCGAAGCCCGTGCCGGGGGAGGTGAAGGCGCCCGAGCGGTCGTACGGGAGCCGGGTGCCGGGGTCGGGCAGCAGCCCGCCGGCGTCCGTCAGGGTGAAGACGCCTATGGGGGATCGCAGGTCACCGGCGTGATGATGGTCGGTCCAACCCCTGAGGGCGTTGTGCGCGGGCCGGCTCGGGCCCGCCTGCCATCCCGCCTCCGTGCGCTCGTACAGGACCACGGTGGACAGCGGGGAGTTCCTGCCCCGGCCGGTCACCACGACGGCCTGACGGGTCCGCGACGGGACGGCGGCCAAGGTCCTGGGGCCGAGTCCCGGCAGCCGCTGAGGTGCCACGGCGTGCGAGGCGGTCGGCGCGGGGGCCGGTGTCGCCACGCCCTGGCGCGCCGGGGAGCCGTCGGCTCCGGGGCCCAGCCTCCCGGCCGGGCTGCCGCCGCAGCCGGCGAGCAGGAACGAGGCGGCGACGATCGCCGCCGGAACACGGTGTACGGGGTTGATCATGCGTCGACCCTGACCGACACATATGAGGAACTCGTCAGGTCTTCCATGGTTCGCCGCGTACCCCGGCTGCACCGGATCACCGGTGCTCGGGCGGATCATGAGAACCTCACCGGATCACGGTGCTCGGGCGGGTCACCCGAATCAGACCGGATCACGGATGCTTGAGCGGTCACCGAAACCCGGCGGTCACCGGTGCTCGGGCGGATCGCCTCGCTCGCTCGGATCTCCGGCCGTCCGCCGGCTCAGTCGTGATCCGGCGCATCCTCCGTGATCGTCACGCCCTCCGTGAACGGTCACATCACGCGGGAACGGGCACGTCACGCGTGATCGACCCGCTCATGCGGGGCGACGGCCTCCCTCGAGTTCACCCAGCCCAGCAGGGACACCGAGACGACCGCCGCGAACGCGCACCACGTCGAGACGAACTCCAGCTCCCACAGCGACCAGCAGACCGTCGCGCCCGCCGCGACCAGGATCCCGAGCAGCAGCAGCCCCCGGTCGCCGGACATGAGCAACGCGCCGACGGTGGCGAAGAGATAGCCCGCGATGACCAGTTCGTGCCGGGGCAGGTCGACGACATAGCCCATGGTGTGGCCGCGGATCTCGGCCCGCACGGGATGGACGGCCATGGCGTGCGCGAGCGCCGCTGCGGTGGCGATACCGACGGCCGACGGGAACAGCAGCCTGCGCCGGGCACGACGCGGTGCCGCGCACAGCACGCCCACCGGCACCCACACCGCCAGCAGCGGGAGGGCGATCACGGCCCAGGCCACGGTGGCGGGCCCCGTACCGCCACCGGCGTCCCAGACCCGCGATTCGACGATCTGGTGGGCGCCGAGCAGCAACGGCAGCGCGGCCAGCGGGAGATCCTGCCTGCGCCGCGCCCGGACGACACAGGCCACCCCGACAGCGGCGACACCGGCACCGGCCACCAGATCGGCCGTCGCACTCCAGCACATCGCGCCCCCTGAATCCGCCGCCACAAGATCCTGTCGTGCGGAACCCACGCTACGACGCCGTACGACCGGGCCCGGCATGGACATGCCGCAGGACGCTCGGAGGCCCTGCGCGAACAGGGCTTCCCGCGTCCGGAATGCGGGCTCGGCCGGCCGGTAAGTGCCCCGCAACGGCCTGGCACTTCATGAAGTTTCAACAAAGGTATCCGTACGGTCCGGTTCGCCCCTGTGCCAGGCCCACGAAGAGTGATTGGGTGGGCCCGGCCATGCCATCCAACACGCAGGAGAGCTCCGCAACCATGAGCACCCCGTACACCTTCGAATACAAGGTCGTCACGTTCCGAGAGTCGCTGATCGGCGACGCGCTGGACAGCGACAAGCTGGAAAAGGTCCTGAACAAGCACGCCGAGGACGGGTGGGCGCTCAAGGCGATCACGGCCGCGGACGTCAAGGGCCGCATAGGTCCCGGCGCCGTGGAGGGGCTGCTGCTCACCCTGGAACGCCCGCGCGGCTAGCCCTCGCGTGGTGCGCGCGGTGCCGAGGCGGGAGATGCTGTTGCTGATGGGACAGCGGATCCGCAGGTACTACTGACGCCGTCGGAGGCCTTCCGGCACGGAAGGCCTCTCACGGCTGAACTCACGTCCGGGAACCCGACGAGGGCCCCGCACCCCGCGCGACCGCTGCCGACCAATCGGGCCAGGACGGACGGCGATGAAGAGCGACGGAACACTCCACACCGGTGTCGTCACCAGCCAGTCGGTGTTCGGCGCACCGTGCTGGGTCAGCCTGACCACCCGCGATCTGCGGGCCGCCGAAGGCTTCTACAGCGCGGTTCTCGGATGGAAATGGTCCTCGGGCACCAGAATGGGTGACCAGTACCGGATCGCCCGTGTCGCCGGCATTCCGGTCGCCGGAATCGCCGAGGTCGGTTTCGTGGCGAGGACGGCCGTCTCCTGGACCCCGTTCTTCGCCGCGGCCTCCGCGGACGAGACGGTCTCCCGGAGCCAGGAGCGCGGCGGTACGACCGCGGTGGGGCCGATCTCGCTGCCACCGGGCCGGGTGGCGCTGCTGGCCGACCGGGACGGCGCGGTCTTCGGCATCTGGGAGGGCGAGCTGGTGTCCGGCTGGGAACGCTGGCGCAACGCGGCCCCCTCCTTCATTCGCCTGCACACCCGGGACGCCTTCGACGCCGCCATCTTCTACGGGGAGGTGCTGGGCTGGGCGTCCGCGGTGCCCGGCTGCTGCGAGGTCGACTACGAGGAGAACGAGGTCGTCCTGCGCAGCTTCGGCGACGTGGTGGCCCGGATCTACTCCGGCGCGGTAGGGGCCGCCCCGGACCCCGACCTCCGACCGCACTGGCAGATCCACTTCGCGGTCGACGACGTGGAGGCCTGCGTCCGCGCGGCCCGCCTCCACGGCGGCACCGCCCACCAGCAGGGCATCGGCTCGTTGGAAGCCGTCCTCACCGACCCCGACGGAGCCCGCTTCTCGGTGACCTCCCGGGCCGCCGGATGACACCGCGGACGGAGCCCTCGCAAGCCGCCCGCGGCGAAGTCGCCCGGCCCACGACGCGACGGATTACTCCGTTCGGGCTCCAATAGAGGATGACGGGATACCACCGGTACGACAGGCGCCGCCGACCCGCGTGGTCGCGCGGCGACCCGATGGAGGTCCGCGATGCCCACTGCTCTCCGGCTCCTGCACGCTCTCTCCCCCGAACACCGCGAACGGCTGATGAGCGTGGCCCGCGAGGTCTCCTTTCCCGCGGACGGGCCGATCTTCGAGGAGGGGGGCACCGCCGACCGCTTCTGGGTGGTCCGCTCCGGAACGGTCTCCCTGTACCAGCGGGTCATCGCCGAGAGACGGATCACCGTCGCACAGCTCGGGCCCGGCGACCTGCTCGGCTGGTCGTGGCTGTTCCGCCCGCACACCTGGGACTTCGGAGCCGAGGCCTTCAGTCCGGTGCGCGCCTACGAGTTCGACGCCGGCGAGGTACGGACGCTGTGCGACCAGGATCCGACGCTGGAGCTGTCGCTGACCCGGACGATCGGCGCCATCCTGGCCCACCGTCTCGAAACGACGCGGGCGGCGCTCATCGAGCACTACGCGCGCCGCGGGGGCGGCAGCTGAGGGACGCGGCCGAGGTCACGGGTTCCGGTCCTGCCCACTGTCGGACCCGGCTGCGACAGTGATCTCCATGAACGACATCCTCGATTCCCCGGACACCCCGGAATCCTTCGCGTTCCTGCCCGGCGCGGTCCACTCCCC
This sequence comes from Streptomyces rhizosphaerihabitans, assembly GCF_025399795.1. GTDB lineage: Bacteria > Actinomycetota > Actinomycetes > Streptomycetales > Streptomycetaceae > Streptomyces > Streptomyces rhizosphaerihabitans. The sequence goes on from NZ_JAODTZ010000025.1 coordinate 48,718, forward strand.
CGTGATCCTGCACGTACCGCACTCCTCCCGGGAGATCCCGGCGCCGGTCCGTGCCGGCATCGTCCTCGACGACGCGGCGCTGGAGAGCGAGTTGGACCACATCACCGACGCGCACACCGCCGAACTGGCGGCTGCCGCGGCCGAGGCGGCCGGGCTGAGGCCGTGGCGGTTCGTCAACCGGCTGTCCCGGCTGGTCGTCGATCCCGAGCGCTTCCCGGACGAGCGGGAGGAGATGCTCGCGGTCGGGATGGGCGCGGTCTACACCGGCACGTCACACCGCGCGCCGCTGCGGTCCGCGGACTCCGATCCGCGGCCGCTGATCAGCCGCTGGTTCCACCCGTACGCGCGGGCGATGACCGCCGCCGTCACCGACCGGCTGGCCGCCACCGGGCGGGCCGTGATCATCGACATCCACTCGTATCCGACGGCCCGGCTGCCCTACGAGCTGCACGGGGACGGGCCCCGACCGCCGATCTGCCTGGGGACCGACTCCTTCCACACACCGCCGGAACTGGTCGCGCTCGCGGAGAAGGCCTTCTCGGGGCTCGGCGGTGTGGGGATCGACAGCCCGTTCTCGGGCGCGTACGTCCCCTTGCGGTACTACGAGCGGGAACCGGGCGTCGCGGCGCTGATGGTGGAGATCCGGCGGGACACGTACATGAAGGAGCCGGGCGGGCCGGTGGGCCCCGGGTTCTCGCGCCTTGTCTCGGCCCTGACCACGCTGGTGGACGCCGTGGGCGGGTAGACCCGGAGCGTCGACGCCGTGGGCGGGTGGCCAGGGAGGGCGCGACATCCTAGGGTCGGCAGTAAGCAAGCGCTCAGCCACCGATTCAGGGAGGGCACAGGACCATGCCGGTCGTCGACGCGTGGATGCAGCACCCCACTCTCCGTCACTCCAACCACGAGATGTTCGAGTCACTGCGCCGCTGGACCGGCATGAAGGTGCTGGAGGAGGAGATGCCGGTCGAGGTCACGGTGGCCGCGCTGGCGGCGGCCGACGTGGACACCGGTCTGTCCTCGGCCTGGTACGGACCCGGGGGCGCCCTGATCACCAACGACGAGGTCGCCGGATTCGTGGCACGCTCGGACGGCCGGCTGCGCGGGGTGGCGGGCGCCGACCTGACACGTCCTGTCGCGGCGGTCAGGGAACTGCGGCGGGCCGTCGAGGAGTTGGGCTTCGTGGCCCTGAGGATCATTCCGTGGCTGTGGCAACTGCCGCCCACCGATCGGCTCTACTACCCGCTGTACACCGCCTGCGCCGAACTCGGTATCCCCTTCTGCACCCAGGTCGGACACACCGGACCGCTGCGCCCCTCCGAGACCGGCCGGCCCATCCCGTACATCGACCAGGTCGCGCTCGACTTCCCCGAACTGACCATCGTCTGCGGGCACATCGGCTATCCCTGGACCACGGAGATGATCGCGGTAGCCGACAAGCACGCGAACGTGTACATCGACACCAGCGCCTACACCACCCGGCGCTACCCCCCGGAGCTGGTCGGGTATCTGCGCGGCCGGGGACGGCGCAAGGTCCTCTTCGGCTCCAACTACCCGATGATCGAACCGAGTCGGGCGCTGGAACACCTCGACGAACTGGGCCTGGACGCGGAGACGACCGAACTCTTCCTGTCGGGCAACGCCCGGCGCGTCTTCCGCCTTCCCGATCATTCGTAGATGCTGGAGCCGGACCAGCGTCAGACGTTGAGGTGAGGGCAGCCCGGCCATGGCTTTGCGGATCAGCGCCACCAACCCGGAGCACCCCGCGCTCCTGCTCGAACTGCCGTGGCAACTGCCCCTGGAGGAGTGGCCCGAGCACCTTCTGGTGCCGCTGCCACGCGGCATCTCCCGGCACGTCGTGCGCTACGCGCGCGCCGGGGACGAGGTGGTGGCCGTCAAGGAGCTCGCCGAGCGGCCCGCGGTGCGCGAGTACGGGCTGCTGCTCGGCCTGGACCGGCTCGCGATCCCCGCGGTCGACCCCCTCGCCGTGGTCACCGGCCGCACGGACGCGGCGGGAGGGCCGCTGGAGTCCGTGCTGATCACCCGGCATCTGGGCGGCTCACTGCCGTACCGGTCGATGTTCGAGACGACCATGCGGCCCGCCACCATGCACCGGCTGATGGACGCGCTGGCCGTCCTGCTGGTGCGGCTGCACCTCGCCGGCTTCGCCTGGGGCGACTGCTCGCTGTCCAACACGCTGTTCCGGCGCGACGCGGGAGCGTACGCCGCGTATCTGGTGGACGCCGAGACGGGCGAGCTGCACCCGCGGCTCAGCACCGGTCAGCGGGACTACGACCTCGATCTCGCCCGCGTGAACATCAGCGGTGAGCTGCTGGACCTGGAGGCGGCAGGCGCCCTGCACCCCTCGGTGGACCCGATCGAGTTCGGCCAGGAGATCTGCGCGCGCTACCGGGGCCTGTGGGAGGAGCTGACCCGCACCTCCGTCTACCCCGCGGGCAAGTACCACTACATCGACCGCCGCATACGCCGCCTCAACGACCTCGGTTTCGACGTCGCCGAGATGCAGATCGCGAGCTCCTCCAACGGCGACACCGTGACCTTCGTGCCCAAGGTCGTCGACGCGGGGCATCACCAGCGCCAGCTGCTGCGGCTGACCGGCCTCGACACCGAGGAGAACCAGGCCCGCCGGCTCCTGAACGACCTGGAGAGCTGGATGGCCACCCAGGACGACTACGCGCCGAGCGGCCCTCGCCCGGGCTCCCGGCCCGCTCCGGGCGACGGGCACCCGCAGGCCGCCCGGCCGGAGGTTCTCGCCCACCGCTGGGTGCGCGACGTGTTCCGGCCGACGGTCCGCGCGGTGCCCCAGGACCTGCGCGGCTCCATGGACCCGGCCGAGCTCTACCACGAGCTGCTCGAACACCGCTGGTTCCTGTCCGAGCGCGCCCAGCACGACATCGGCCTGGACGCCGCCGTCGAGGACTACGTCACGAACATCCTCCCCAAGGTCCGCGACCCCCTGCCGGCCCCCGCGGACGCGCCGGAGCCGCCCCGCGGGTACCCGGTTCCCGAGCAAAGGTGACCGATCGTACATACGATTGGCTGTGTACCTGCCCTGAGGTGCCTCGCGGTGCCGCTCGGCCGGAACGCAACTGACCTGCTCGGGGTGGGAGAGGTATGACCCAGGCCGCCAGTCCGGCGCGGACCGTCATTCTGACCGTCGACGACGACCCCGGGGTGTCGCGCGCCGTCGCGCGGGACCTCAGACGCCGCTACGGCGAGGCGCACCGGATCGTGCGCGCCGAGTCCGGGGACGCGGCGCTGGAGGCCCTGCGCGAGCTGAAGCTGCGCGGTGACCAGGTGGCCGTGATCCTCGCCGACTACCGGATGCCGCAGATGAACGGCATCGAGTTCCTGGAGCAGGCCCTCGACGTGTATCCGGGCGCCCGCCGGGTGCTGCTGACCGCGTACGCGGACACCAACGCGGCGATCGACGCGATCAACGTGATCGACCTCGACCACTATCTGCTCAAGCCCTGGGATCCGCCGGAGGAGAAGCTCTATCCGGTCGTCGACGATCTCCTGGACGCGTGGCGGGCCAGCGACTACCGGCCGGTGGGAGCCTGCAAGGTGGTCGGACACCGGTGGTCGGCGCGTTCGTCGGGCGTCCGGGAGTTCCTCGCCCGCAACCAGGTGCCCTACCGGTGGTACTCGTCCGACACCCCGGAGGGACAGCGTCTGCTGGCCGCCGCCGGACAGGACGGGCAGCGGCTGCCGCTGGTGGTCACCCCGGACGGCACGCCGCTCGTCGAGCCCGAGGACCCCGAGATCGCGGCGCACGTCGGGCTCGCCACGACGCCCACCTCGGAGTTCTACGACCTCGTCGTGATCGGCGGCGGTCCTGCCGGGCTCGGAGCTGCCGTGTACGGCGCGTCCGAGGGGCTGCGCACGGTGCTCGTGGAGCGGTCCGCGACCGGTGGACAGGCGGGCCAGAGTTCACGGATCGAGAACTACCTCGGCTTCCCCGACGGCGTCTCCGGGGGACAGCTCACCGAACGGGCGCGGCGGCAGGCGGCCAAGTTCGGCGCCGAGATCCTCACCGCGCGCGAGGTGACCGGACTGGAGGTGACCGGGGCCTCGCGCACGATCCGTTTCTCCGACGGCTCCGCGATCTCCGCGCACGCGGTGATCCTCGCGACCGGTGTGTCGTACCGGCAGCTTCAGGCGCCCGGTCTGGCCGAGCTGACGGGCTGCGGCGTCTTCTACGGCTCGGCGCTGACCGAGGCGGCCGCCTGCCAGGGCCACGACGTGTACATCGTGGGCGGGGCGAACTCGGCCGGTCAGGCCGCGATGTATCTGGCGCGGGGCGCCAAGTCGGTCACCATCCTCGTGCGCGGCCCCTCGCTGTCCGCCTCGATGTCGCACTATCTGATCGAGCAGATCGGCGAGGCGTCCAACATCTCGGTCCGCACGGGCACGGTCGTGGAGTCCGCGCACGGCGACGGCCATCTGGAACAGCTGACCCTGCGCGATGTGGAGAGCGGCCACACCGAACTCGTCGACGCGCAGTGGATCTTCCTGTTCATCGGCGCGGCCCCGCTCACCGACTGGCTGGAGGGCACGGTGCTCCGGGACGGCCGCGGATTCATCGTGGCGGGCCCTGACATGACACCCGACGGGCAGCCGCCCCGGGGCTGGGAGCTGGACCGGCCTCCGTACCACCTGGAAACCAATGTGCCCGGTGTGTTCGTGGCCGGGGACGCGCGCGCCGAGTCGGCGAAGCGGGTCGCGTCCGCGGTCGGAGAGGGAGCCATGGCCGTCATGCTCGTCCACCGTTATCTGGAGCAGTCGTGAGCGGGCGGCCGGTGCCGTGCGACGCGGCCGAACTGAGCACCCTGTTCCTGTTCGAGAAGCTCGACAGCGACCAGTTGGACCGGCTGTGCCGGGAGGGCCGGACGGAGCAGTTCGACCCCGGGCCGGTGTACACCGAGGGTGATCCGGCCACCTGCTTCTACGTGCTCCTGGAGGGTACGGTCGTGATGTCGCGCCGGGTCGGCGCGGACGACGTGGAGATCAGCCGGACCTCGAAGCGCGGGGTGTACGCGGGCGCGATGCAGGCGTATCTCAGCAGCCCGGACGACGCCCGGTACAAGGGTTCCATGCGGGTCACCGAGCTCTCACGGTTCTTCGTCCTGCCCGCGGCGACCTTCTCCGCCATCCTGCGGGACTGGTTCCCGATGGCCGTCCATCTGCTGGAGGGCATGTTCTTCGGCAGTCAGAACACGCAGCGGACCATCGGGCAGCGCGAGCGGCTCCTGGCGCTCGGCTCGCTGTCCGCGGGGCTCACGCACGAGCTCAACAACCCGGCCGCGGCGGCCGTGCGGGCCACCTCCGCGCTGCGCGACCGGATCGCCCACATGCGGCAGAAACTGGGAGTGATCGCGGCGGGACCGTACGCGCGCGACACCCTGGAGACTCTGGTCGAGATCCAGGAGCGGACCGCCGAGCAGGTCGCCAAGGCCACTCCGCTGAGCCCGCTGGAGGCCTCCGACCGGGAGGACGCGCTCGCCGACTGGCTCGACGACCACGACATCGCGGGCGGCTGGCAGCTGGCGCCCACGTTCGTGCAGGCGGGCCTCGACACCGACTGGCTGGACCAGGTCGCGGCGGCCGTGGACGGACCGACCCTCGAAGGCGCGGTCCGGTGGCTGAACTACACGGTCGAGACCGAGCTCCTGATGAACGAGATCGAGGACTCCACCGCCCGTATCTCGCACCTGGTGGACGCGGCCAAGCAGTACTCGCAGCTCGACCGCGCGCCGTACCAGGTCGCCGATGTCCACGAGCTGCTCGACAGCACCCTGATGATGCTGTCCGGGAAGATGGGCTCCGGCGTCAAGGTCGTCAAGGAGTACGACCGTACGCTGCCCCGGATCCCCGCCTATCCCGGCGAGTTGAACCAGGTGTGGACGAACCTCATCGACAACGCCGTCTCGGCGATGGACGGCGAGGGGACGCTGAGCGTGCGCACCGCGCTCGACGGCGACCATGTGCTCGTCGAGTTCCGCGACACGGGTTCCGGGGTGCCCGACGAGATCCGCGACCGGATCTTCGACCCGTTCTTCACCACCAAGGCGGTGGGCGAGGGCACCGGTCTCGGCCTGGACATCTCCTGGCGGATCGTCGTCAACAAGCATCACGGAAGCCTTCAGGTGCAGTCCGTGCCCGGCGACACCCGCTTCCAGGTCCGTCTGCCCCTGACCGTCGCGGAAACCTCCGAGGAGCCGTCATGACCACGCCCAACGGAATCGACCCCTCCGTACCGCCGAGCGGTACCGGCTGCACCGAGTGCGACGCGGCCGGTGGATGGTGGTTCCATCTGCGGCGCTGCGCCCAGTGCGGGCACATCGGCTGCTGCGACGACTCCCCGGCCAAGCACGCCACCGCCCACGCGCGGAGCACCGGGCACCCGGTCATCCAGAGTTTCGAACCGGGCGAGAACTGGTTCTGGGACTACGACACCTCGGAGCTGTACGAGTCGGGCCCCGACCTCGCTCCCCCGGTGAGTCATCCCCTCGACCAGCCCGCACCCGGCCCAGCGGGACGCGTTCCGGCCAACTGGGCCGAGACGCTGCGCTGAGACCCCCGCCCCGACGGGCTCAGAGGACCGTGTTGCCGTACATCTCGCCGAGCGGGTCGGCGAGCAGTTCGACCCGGGCACCGTCGGGGTCGCGGAAGTAGAGCGAGGTGCCGCTCTCCTCCACGTACGCGACCTCGGCGGCGTCGAGTCGCTCGCGCAGGCCGCGCCAGGTGACGGGGTCGACCGAGATGGCGAGATGGTGCAGTCCGCCGAGGACCTCCGCGTACGGACCGAGGTCAAGTCCCGGGAAGTCGAAGAAGGCGAGCAGATTGCCGTTGCCGAGGTCGAAGAAGAAGTGGGTCGAGCCCTGGTAGTCCCGGTTCTCGATCATCTCGGTGAGGGGGAAGCCCAGGACGCCCTGGTAGAACCGTACGGTCCGCTCCACGTCCGAGGAGAGCAGCGCGACATGGTGCACGCCGCGGGCGGTGCTCGCCGGCCTTTCCGGCATGAGATGGGCCTCCCGGATCCGCTGACGCTCCGCTTCGATCGCTGTCAGGTCCAACGCGCCCATCGAAGGCTCCTCACCCAGAGAAGTAGCAACGCACTTCGTACTGAAGACAACCACTTCACTGAATACAACCACTTCACGCCATACGACGGCTTCGCATCCGCCCCCGTTCCGCCCGTCGGGATGCGCGGCGCGGCGCGAAGGACGATCCTGGAGACATGTCCGGACGGGCTCCTTTGGTTGTGCATCCGGCCCTGAATACCAGTGGTCGCGAGGTGACCGCGCGGGGTGAGAACCTCGGCGTGGCGTTCTCGGACGAGGATCTGCTGGAATTCCTCGGCCGGGCCGGTCTGCCGGACGCGGAGGATCTGCTGGACGATCCGGCATGGGTGAAGTGGCGCGGAGGCCAGGCGCACTTCTACGGGGCCGGATAGTGGGCACGGCCCTTCGTGAGCGGCGGATCGTCGCGTTGCTCCGAACGGGGGGCGCGCTCACCCGACCCGGTGGGCGGTCGGCGCGGCGCGTTCCACCGGCGCGTACGCACACGTTGCTCCGGCATGGAGAGCACTCACAAAGCGTCGCGACACCTTCCCGCTCGTGCGGGTGCCGGTACCCGTGCGAACGCCGGCACGGTCATGGGAACAGGCAGCGTCCGTCCCTGCGCCGAGCCGTCCGGCCGTCCCGGCCAACAGTGCCGTCATCAGGGCGGTCATCCGCCGATCTACGCCCAGCTCGTATCGGAGTGGCGGGCCGAGGGCCGGCTGGTCCCGGAACCCCGCGAGGTCCTGTGGGCGACCTTCGCGGCGCCGGTTCCGGAGAAGGACGCCGACGGATCCGCCGTTCCCGCGATTCCCGTGCCGCGGGGCCTGCCCGGCTGGTGAGGGCTACTGCTCGCCCGGCGGTGCGAGAACGGCCAGGGTGCCGTTGGCCTGGCGCAGCGCCAGTTCCAGGGAGAGGGCGGGATGCAGGGCACCGGTCCCGTCCGGCGGGACGATCCACTCCAGCGGTCCCGCGGAGCGGTACGGCGGCGGTACGGCGATCCACGAGCCCTTGCCGAGGTGGCGGAGCCCCGATCCCTCCCATCGGCTCGCGGGGTCGGGCGGCAGGAAGAAGCCCACACGGTGGGCCGCGCAGTCGACCAGGGTGGGCCCCGGTAGCTGGACCGGATCGGACCACAGGATGTCCAGGGCGAGCAGGCCGAGTTGCTCGGGCACGCTCAGCACGTCCCAGTAGCGTCCGGCTTCCAGGAGCACACCACCGTTCCCCTGGTCCCACTCGCGTTTGCACGCTCTCGGATTCGTGGCGGCCGCCGCCAGCCACTCCACGCTCTGCATCCACATCACGTTCGTCACGGATCACCCCGGAGATAGTCCCCTCCGCTCGGCAGGCGCGGAGGGAGGCACCGGCCGAAGTCCCGCGGTTGCCCGCCACGACCTCGGCATACGCATGTTGGTAGATATCTCTACGTGGCGGAAGGGGTGGCGCGGTATGGCGTTTTCCCATGGTCTGTTGACGACTGCCGTGACGGTGCGTGAAGGGACTCCAGGGAGCGGGCGTGGAGCGGAGTCGTGTGCCAACGGGCTGTGAAGGTGCGGCCGGGGAGGGAGCAGGTCACGGTCAGCCGGTGCGGGGTCTCCAGGAACAGCACGTCGACGCGCAGGGTGTCCTGTTCGGTCCAGCCCCCGCTCACCGCCGTGGGTGTCGGGCCGGGATCGACGGTCCAGCCGGTTCCGCCGAGCCGCAGCTCGAGCCGTCGGTCGCCCTCGACCAGGGAGACGCGCGGGCCTTTGTCGCCCGAGGTGACGACCACGCCCGTCAGCGTCGGCTGCTCCGCGCAGACGCCCTGAGCGGGAACGAACTCCGCGTCCGACCAGGCATCCACGGGCTCCGGGGGCTCGGACACGGCCTCGACCGGCGGCAGTGCGAGCCGGGCGAGCCGTCGGCGCAGCACCTCGTCGCCCCCGTCCGGCAGCGGTGCCGTACCGAACGCGGGCAGCAGATGCGTCCACATCAGGTCCAGCAGTTCCTGCATCCGGTCGGTCGCCGCGGTCGTCGCGATCACCGCGTCGTGTTCGGGCAGCACCACGCAGAACTGCCCGAACGCCCCGTCGCCGCGGTATCCGTGCCGCCCCCGCCAGAACTGGAACCCGTAGCCCTGCTGCCAGTCCGACCGGGCTCCCTCGGGGGTGCCGTCCGCGTTCGCGACGTGCGCGCGGGTCGCCTCCGCGATCCAGGAGGCCGGCAGCAGCCGCCGCCCCTCCCAGACGCCTTCGCGCAGATGGAGCTGGCCGAGCCGGGCGATGGCGTCGGTCGCTGCGTGCAGCCCGCTGAAGCCGATCTCCCGGCCGGTCCGGTTCTGTGTCCAGGCGGTCTCCCCTATGCCCAGGGGGTCGAACAGCCGGGGCCGCAGATACTCGGTCAGCGACAGACCGGTCACCCGCTGGACGATCGTGGCGAGCGTGTAGGTGGCGGACTGGTTGTACGCGAACACGGTCCCGGGGTCACGGTCCGGCGGGATCAGCAGAAAGCCGCGTACGGTCTCCTTCCGGTCGAGCCGGAGCGCGTCGGGGTAGGTCTCGGTGAGATGACCGCTGGCCATGGCCGCGACATGCCGGACGAGCATCGCGCGGCTGCGCGGATCGGTGATGTCGGCCTCGAACTCGGGGAAGTACGAGATCACTGGGTGGTCCAGGTCCAACAGGCCCTCGGCCACGGCGAATCCGGCTGCCGTGGAGGTGAAGCTCTTGCTGAGCGAGTAGAGCAGTTGCAGGCGCTCGGGCGTGTACGGCGCCCACCAGCCGGAGGCCACGACGTGTCCGTGGCGCAGGATCATCAGACTGTGCGGTTCGATGTCCGGGTCGGCCTCGACGGCGTCGAGGAACGCGGTGATGCCCGAGGAGTCGACTCCCTGCTCGGCGGGCGGGCTGACGGGCAGCGGTCGGGCACTCATACGGGCGGCCTCCGGGTGGTTCGGGCGGTGAGCGGCGACTGGGCACGGTGGGCGGAGCGCACTGTGTGCATCTGGCATCTTTCCCGGGCGGCTCCCTCGTGTCCATGTCCCCGCGCGACCGTGCGCCCGCGTCCCCGTTCCCGTTCCCGTTTCCGTTCCGGCGTCAACTGCCTTGCCCAGAGGGCGAGTTACTGGTCCCGGCAGACTGCGGGCCGCTACCTCGACAAGGGGGCCGTGCGGTGAATCGACGGGGAACACGGGCCTGAACTCTTCGTACGGGTGCGCGACGGCGGCGCGGCCGAGCAAAAACAGGTATCTCCATCCGTCTTCCGTTGAACACTCTTCGTCACCTCCCGCGTACTTCTGGGAAAGGTGAGTACCGGGTACGCAACGAGGGATGACGATGGTCAAGGCGCAAGACTCCGCGGGCGAGTTGATCGCCGGGCGATACCGGCTGCTCGACGTCGCCCTGCGCGAAGAGGGCCGGGAGATCTGGCACGGCGAGGACACGGCCTTCGGACGGCCCGTCGTCCTGACCCGGTCAAACGTCGCCGAGCACCGGGGCGAGGAGGCTCGCGAGCCCGCGGCCGACCGGATCCTGCGCGCGGCCGAGATCCTCGGTCCGGCCTGTCCCGGCCTGGTGGCCGCGGTCCTCGACGTGGTCGAGGAGCCCGGCTTCGTGTGGACCGTGACGGAGCGGCCCCCCGGCGTCCCGCTGACCGAACTCCTCCTGCGCGGTCCCGTCGCACCTGTGCGGGCGACCCACATCGGGCTCGGCGTCCTCGATGTCCTCACCGCCGCCCATGGCGAGGGAATCCTCCACGGCGAACTCGGCCCGAGCCAGGTGTGGGCCGACGAGCAGGGCACGGTCACGGTGACCGGGTTCGGACTGACGGCGGCCACCGGCGCTACGCGCGTCACCGCCCCCTCGTACGCCTCCCCCGAACAGGCCCGCGGTGAGGGCGGAGCACCCGCGGCGGACCTCTGGGCGCTGGGCGCGATCATGTACGCGCTGGTGGAGGGCCGGCCGGCCGTGCGGGACCGGGGGCAGACGGAGGCCACACTGCGGGCGGTGGACCGGCTGCCGGTCAGGGCACCGCGGAGCGCGGGCCCGCTCGCGCCCGCCATTTTGGGCCTGCTGCGCTGGGACCCCGTGGAGAGGGTGCCCGAAGCCGTCGTGCGCGAGGCGCTGACGCGCATCCTCCGGCAGGATCTCGAAGAGTCCACGCCACCGGAACCGCTGCCCGATCTCCTCGATCCCGCCGGGGACCTCCGCGACGGGGGCCCGGCCGAGGAGCGCCCGGGACGGACCCGGGGAGGCCTGCCCGTCGGCCGGCCGGCTCTGCTGGGCGGGGCACTCGCCGTCACGGTCGTCGCCGTCGCGGTGTTCGCCTCGATGGGCGGGCTGCCGGGCGGGGACAACGCGTCCGCGTCCGGCTCCACACCGTCACAGGCGGCCTCCAGCACACCGTCGGCGGCCCCCACCGCTGCCGGCTCACCGCCGGGCCGGACGCCGACGGCGTCCGCCAAGCCGTCGTCCTCCCCCTCCCCCTCCCCCACAGCGGGCGCGACGCTGCCGGCAGGTTTCTCGACCTATCAGGCGGCCCAGGGCTTCTCCGTCGCCCTCCCGCTGGGCTGGAAACCCGTGGAGACCCAGTCCTCCGACGACCTCGCCTACCGGGTGACCTTCGGCGCGAGCGGTGACCCGCGCACCCTGGCCATCACCTACAGCACCCAGTTGGGTCCGGACCCCGTCGCCGTCTGGAGCGACCTGGAACCGTCCCTGCGTGCCGTCTCCACCGGCTACGAACGGGTGGGCGACATCCAGCCGGTGACCTATCGCGGCATGAAGGGCGCCGACATGGAGTGGTACTCCGTGTCCCGGGGAGTGCGGGTGCGCACCTTCGGCCGCGGCTTCCTCATCGGCGGCCACCGGGGCTTCTCGCTGCGCTGGACGACCCCTGCGAACGACTGGGACACCACCGCCAACCGACAGGCGCTGGACGTCTTCCTCAACTCCTTCCGGCCGAGCACGAAGTGATCGACCGTCACCGAGCACTCATGTCAATGTTCTTCCGGGATACGGAGACCGGGCCTTCGCTGCGCCAGCCACACGGCGACCTCGTCGGCGATGGGCTGCCCGGTCTCCAGCTCGACGAAGCCGAACTGGCCTCCCTGGTTGCACTCCAGGAACCACCAGATGCCCTCCGCGTCCTCGGCGAAGTCGAAGGCCGCGTAGGCGAGTCCGGTGAAGGCGAGGTAGTCGTGGACCGCGCGGGCGATGCGGTGGGGCACCGGTGTGGGCTCCCAGCCATTGCCCGTCTCGCCGAACCGGCCGTCGACCTGGCCGGGCTCGGCGGCCTTGCGGGCGGCGAACAGCCGGGTACCGATGCCGGTGAGCCGGATGTCGGCGCGTTTGGGAATGTACCGCTGGAGCAACGCGGGGCCGGCCGCCACGCCGGAGAAGTCCGTGTCGGGTCCGACCAGCGTGGTGGGCAGGGCTGCCGGAGGTTCGCCGGGCGGCGGCCCCGAGGCCGATTTCACCACCACGTCCCCGTACTCCTGGACGAACTGCTGGGCCACCCGGGGAGCGGTCGTGATCACGGTGGGCGGCACCGCGAATCCGCTGCTGTGGGCCACCCGTAGCTGCCAGGGCTTGTGCCGGGCCTGCTCGGCCCGGCGCGGGTGGTTCATCCAGCGGGTCGAGGCCGAGTAGAGCATGCCGAACAGGGCCTGCCTGGTCTCGGCGGTGAGCCATGCGGAGGGTTCGGCGGCATGGGCCGCCGGCTCGCCCGGCCTGCGCACCCACACGGAGCGCAGGCCTCCCATGCTGAGCACATGGCCGTTGACCGACAGATAGCCGTCGAAGTCACCGTGGGCGTAGTCGGCGGACAGCACCGCCTTGCCGGGCAGGTCGGCGGGATCGAGGCGCACCATGGGCACGCCCCGCTCATGCAGTTTGGCCACCACCATGTCGGCGGTGACGTCCTGTTCGGCCGTGAGTATGAGAACCGTCATGCGCGCGGCATCCGTCAGTCGTCGAAGTGCGTCTGGGAACCGGCCGTCGATGTCGTGGTGCCGGTCGCCATCAGCAACGCGCGATCGCTGACGGCCGGGCGGCCGTCGGGCAGCACGTTCAGTTGCAGGGACACGTCGAAGTGGTACGGGGGTACTGCGGCCGACTGCCCTGAGGGCTGGGCGTAGTTGAGAGTGAACGGTCGCACGAAAGATCCTCCCGCGGTCGCGCGATGGTCGATACCCAGCCATACGTGACACGGCCGTAAGGAATTCATCACTTTCTGCCACATCGGGGTGAAGGTCATCACATCGCGTCGTTTCTGGCTTGCACATTTCGGATTTACTTGGGTGTCCGCTTGGTTCCGGTCCATGCGTGGCTGCTTGATTTCACGCAAACCTTAGGCCAATGCTTCATCCTCCGTGACATCAACGCCCCGCCATCCCAGGAGAGTTCCCGTTGACCGCAGCCATCGCCTCGTCCGAAGAATCCGCCGCGCGCGCCGGCGCGCCGAACCCCGTCGAGCGCGACGCCCATGACTTCGGCGCCTACGCGCGGGGCGGTGGCTGGACCTTCGCGCTGAAGGTGGCACGCAGTGTCCGCCCCGGCGGGCAGTCCGCCGCCGAGACGCGGAAGGTGTCCGCGAAGGAGTTCGCGGAACTGGCCGGATGCTCGCCCGAGCGCGTCATGCGCTACTACAAGGCCTGGGACAGGGCCGCCGACGACGGCCTGGTACCCCACTTCGAGACCCTGCTCCCCGGCTCGGACGCCGAACTGCCGGACGCGGAGGTCTGGTCCACGTATTACGCCTCCCGCTCCAGTGCCGCCTCGGAGCGTGGCACCGCCATCGCCGAGGCGGCGGAGGCCGAGGGCATCCGTCCCACCAAGGCCCTGGAGGTGGCCGAGAACCCGACCGCGCTGCGGGCCGCGATCCTCGCCGACCCCGCCACGGCGAAGGCGGCACGGGCCGCACTCCTCGACCGGGTGAAGGAAGACCCGGCGCTCCAGACCGAGTTGGCCCGCGACATCTCCCGGACGGACGAACTGAAGAAGGCGGTCGCCACCGAGAACCGGGCGGCCGACCGTATCGGCTATGTGCGCCAGATCGCGGAGAAGGGCCAGATCAGGACACCGGCCGGGCAGACCCTGGACGCTCCGGCCGAGCTGCGCTCCGAGGCCGAGCGGCATCTGTCCCTCCTCGACGAGCTCGACGAGGGCGAGGACGCGGGCGAGTGGGCCACGGAGGCGTACGACACGATGAAGAGCCTCGTCGTCGAGACGGTGGAGGCCGACCCCGAACTGCGCGTCCAGGAACGCCGGACGAAGTTCTACAGCAGCCTGCAGAAGGCCACGAAGGTGTTCGAGGAGCTGACGTTCGACGACGCCGACGACATCTACGAGGACGACATGGTGCAGCGCCTGGAGGAGCTCCAGCAGGCGATCGGCACCGCCATCGCGGCGCTGCGCGGGGCCTCCTGCCGGGAGTGAGCGGGCCGTTCGGCCGCGCGGGAACGGACGTTCCCGCGCGGCCGAACGGTCACTGCGGCAGGTCCTCGGGGGCGGTGGCCCACTGGGTGTCGGGCTGCTCGCCGAGCTCGAATCTCACCGTGCCGCCCTCGGTCGTGAGACCGGCGCCGGTCCAGGAGCGTTGCGTGGGGCGCCCGTCGACCCGTACGGCGTCGATGTAGAGGTGGGTGGCATCCGCGTCGGGCGCGCTGATGAGGATGCTCTTCCCGCCCGGCCGCAGCACCACCGCGCGCGGGAAGACCGGGGTGCCCAGGAGCATCGTCGCGCTGCCCGGGGTCTGCGGGTACAGGCCGAGCGCGGAGAAGACGTACCAGGCGGACATGGTCCCGAGGTCGTCGTTGCCCGGCAGGCCCGAGGGGCCGGTGCCGTAGACGGTGTCGAGGATCTGCCGGACGGTCGCCTGGGTCTTCCAGGGCTGTCCGAGCCCGTTGTAGATCCAGGGCGCGTGGATGCCGGGCTCGTTGGTCGGGTCGTAGCGCAGGGCGTCCCCGCCTCGCACGGACCAGGAGCCGTCGGCCTTGTGGAAGAAGCCGTCCAGCCGTGCCGCGGCCGTGTCCCGGCCGCCCATGGCGGCGGCCAGCCCCTGGACGTCCTGCGGGACCATCCAGGTGTACGTGGCGCTGGTGCCCTGCGCGAAGCCGAGATCGCTGCCGGGGCTGAACGGCGTCACCCAGGACCCGTCGAGCTTGCGGGCCTGGATGTAGCCGGCGCCGGCCGTGGCGGCGGGGTTGAAGACATTGCGCCAGTAGACGCCCCGCTCGGCGAAGACGGCCGCTTCCTGGTCTCGGCCGAGCAGCCGCGCCCACTTGGCGAGCGCCGAGTCGGCGACCGCGTCCTCCAGCGTCTCGGCGGCGCCGCCCCAGCAGTGGCACACGTCCTGCGCCGCATAATGCGACGTCAGATACTGCGCGAGGTTGGGTCGTTGGCCCATGCACTGGCCGGGGCAGCCGGCATCCAGCAGTCCTTCGGGGCGCGGCACGGTGGCCTGCCGTACGAGCGAGTCGAACGCTCCCTCGTAGTCGAAGTTGCGCACACCCATCGCGTAGAGGGTGGCCACGGTCGCCGCCGAGGGGTCGCCCGTCATGACGTGGGTGGCGCCGCTGATGTGCACCCAGCGGTCCCAGACCCCGTCGTTCTGTTGCGCGAAGTTGTAGAGGGACTGGGCGAAGTCGCCCGCGACCCGTGGCTTCAGCAGGGCGAGGAGCTGTATCTGGGCGCGGTACTGGTCCCAGCCCGAGAAGTTGCTGTACTGCGCGCGCTGCCCGCGGGCGAGACGGTGCACCGCGCCGTCCATGCCGTAGTAGCGGCCGTCGGCGTCGCTGATCAGGTTCGGCTGCATGAGCGCGTGGTAGAGCGCGGTGTAGAAGGTGGTGCGCCGGTCGGTGGTGCCGCCGCCGACCCGGACGGTGCTCAGCTCGCGGTTCCAGGCGCGGGCGCCCGCGTCGGCCACGTCCGTGACGCTCGCGTTCGGGGCGATCTCCCGGCGCAGGTTGGCCTCGGCGCCGCCGAGACTGACGTACGAGATGCCGATCCTCATGTGGACATCGTTGTCAGCACTCGTGTCGAAGCCGACGTACCCGCCGGAGCCGCGGCCCGCGCGGTCCGCGCCGGTGGCGTAGCCCTCCCCGCCCGAGGCGGTGGTGGACCCCGCGGACAAGGTGCCGTCCTTCCAGGTACCGACGGAGGAGAAGGCCCGGTCGAACGACGCGCTGAAGTACAGCCGGTAGTAGCTCTTGCGGTTGTTCGTACCGCCGTTGGCGCGGCGGCCGCAGAACGCGCCGGTCAGCACCGAGCCGGTCACCTTGCGGTGCGCGGTGTCGATGTCGACCTGTGCGTCCTCGCTGCCGTTGAGGGAGTTGGAGACCCGGAACAGCAGGTTGGCGGGGCTGCCGGCCGGGAAGGTGAAGTCGGCGACGCCCGCCCGCCGACTCACCGCGAGGTCGGCCGACGCGCCCGAGGCGAGGCCGAGCGAGTAGCGTCCGGGTACGGCTTTCTCGGCGGTGTGCGAGAAGTCGGCCGCGTACACCGCGTCCTTGGTGTCGGCCGAGGGCGAGGACGTGACGTCACGGACGTACGGCATGATCGGGACGTCGCCCGCGGCGCCGGGGTTGCAACCGGCGCCGTTGACATGGGTGAGGCTCAGACCGCGGATGCGGGTGACGTTGTACTGGTAGCCGTTGGCGGCCCCGGTGCTGGTCTGGTCGCCGGTCGTGCTGGTCGGGGACCAGCCGATCATCCCCTGCGGGAGCGTGGCTCCCGGGTAGGTGGTGCCGCTGTTCGCCGATCCGATCAGCGGGTCCACCAGGGACACCGGCCGCTCCACGGCGGTGACGCCCGCGTCGGCGGGGAGCGGGGTCGCCAGGGCGAGGGCGGTGGTCACGAGTACGGCGGCGGACCTGCTGCCGAACCGTCTTGCTGTGCGCGGCCATGAGGGGCGCATGGGAGGTGTCACCTTCCGACGGACAGGGTGCGAGGACAGGTCGGACCGGAGATGTCCGGCGACTGCCCCGGACTCCGGCCCAGGGCGCGAGGATAGAGGGCGCCCGGGAGTGCCGGAAGTGACGTGTGCGTCCGGAGGGTGACGGCGTGGTGAAGGGTGGGCCCACGCGGTGGTGAAGGGGGTCGCGCCGTCGGCCGACGAGAACCGGAATTCACTGACCGACCGTCATGACTACTTCTCTGTACGTCAGTTGGCGTCGCCCCGATACTGGTTCATCAGGTCGACCAGGCTCTGCGGGGCGTCCGGGCTGAAGCAGATCGAGAGGTTCGCGGCGGACTCGGTGGCCGAGGCCGCGGAGCGCGGGAAGAGTGCCTCCTCGTAGACGGTGAGGGCCTTCTCGGTGTCGCCGGGGTGGGCGACGAGGGCGGCGGCGAGTTCGGCGCCGTCGAGCATCGCGAGGTTGGCGCCCTCTCCGGCGAACGGGGACATCAGATGGGCGGCGTCACCGAGCAGGGTGACACCGGGGACGCGCTCCCAGCGCAGGCCGGGCGGCAGGGCGTGGACCGGCCGGGCGACGAGTTCGCCGTCCGCCTCCGCGATGAGGGAGCACAGGCTCTCGTCCCAGCCGTCGAAGTACTCCAGAAGGCTGCGCTTGGCCGCCTCGGTGTCGGTGAAGTCGACGGCACCGGAGACCGCCCAGTCGGCGGGCGTGCGCAGGGCGGCGTAGACATGCAGGGAGCCGTCCGGGTCACGGTGGCCGAGCAGGCCCTTCTCCTCGGCGAGCGCGAACAGGATGCCGCCTCCCACGACGGCCGCGCCCTTCGGGTGACGGGTGTCGGCGTCGAGCAGATGCATCTCGACGAAGGAGATACCGGCGTAGACCGGGGTGGCGTCCGTGAGCAGCGGCCGTACCTTCGACCAGGCGCCGTCGGCGCCGATCAGCACGTCGGCGGTGAAGGCGCGCCCGTCGGCGAGGGTCACCTCGTGACGGCCGTCCCCGGCCGTCCGTGTCCCGGTGACCTTGGCACCCCAGCGGACGGTGCCCTCGGGCAGCGAGCCGAGCAGGATGTCACGCAGGGTGGCCCTGGAGATCTCCGGGCGTGATTCGTTCTCGCCCGCGTCCTCCATCCGGACGGTGGCGTTCTTGTCGAGGATGCGCATGGCCTCGCCGCCGGCGTGGATGGCCGCGCGGAACTCGTCGTGGAGCCCGGCGGCGCGCAGCGCGGCCTGGCCCGAGTCCTCGTGCATGTCGAGCATGCCGCCCTGGGGGCGGGCGGTCGGTGAGGCGTCCAGGTCGTAGACGGCGGCTTCTATGCCGTTCAGGTGCAGGACACGGGCGAGCGTGAGGCCGCCGAGACCGGCACCGATCACGGCGATGGGGTGGTGGGTGTGGGTGTGGGTGTGGGTGTTCGTCATGGCTGGTTCTCCTTGTACGGGGCTGACCGTCGGCTCTCGGTGACGGTGCGCGGTGGTGACGGCCGTCGGCGGATGAGGCTCACGGCATCTCGGGTGGGGTGGGTGCGGCCGGGGGCCGGTGAGGGCTCACGGCGTGCCGGACTGCGCGGGCTTGCCCGGCGTCTCGGGCGTGTCCGGCCGGGGCGTGAGCAGGACGCCGTTGATGAGGACGTGGAAGCCCCAGTTCAGACGGGCCTCGCCCGGACCGGAGAGCAGGTCCGTGCCCAGCGCGGCGATGTGCGGGTGCCGCTCGGGGGAGGCACCGCGCACCGCCGCGGCGAGCGCCGCCCACTCGCCCTCGGTGTCGGCCGGGTCCTTCTCCCCCGCGGCGTGCTCCGCAGCGGTGGCGGTGGCGAACTGGAGCAGCAGGTCGATCGCCCATGCCGCCCGCTCACCGGGGACACCGCCCTCGTCGAGCAGGGACAGCAGCGCCTCGGCCAGGTCCAGGTAGTGCTCCCCGGACGGGCGGGCCACCAGTGCCGAGCGGGCGAGGCCCGGGTGCTCGAACAGGACGGCCGTGTACGAGGTGAGGACCTTCACGAGCCGGTCGCGCCAGTCGCCGTCCGCACGGGCCGGGCCCAGGTCGACGCCGCCGAGCAGGTCGTCGAGCACCGCCGCGTGCAGCTCGGCGGTGTTGCGCACATAGACGTAGAGCGAGGCCGGTCCGGTGTCGAGTTCCTGCGCCAGGCGGCGCATGGTGACGCGCGGCAGGCCTTCGGCGCGCATCAGCGCGACGGCGGTCCTGATGATGCCGTCCCTGGTCAGGGCCGGCTTCGCCGGGCGTTCACGGCGGCTGGGGCGGGGGGCGGGTTGTCCTGTCACTCCTCCACGGTAACGAACATGTTCGTTGCGAACAAGTACGTTGCGAACATGTTCGCCGGATTGCGCGGGCGGCCGAGTGAGTACCCGTACTCATGCCACCCTCCCCGGCCCTCCATCACCATGGGGGCCATCTGGACGAAGGAGCCCGATCACCATGGGGCCACCTGGACGAAGGAGCCCGCCCATGCCCGGATCAGCCCTCGCCCCGCGCCGCCCGCGCCCGGCCTCCCCGGAGTCCGCCGCGCACCGGACGCTCCCGGCCGTGCTCCTCGCGGTGGTGATCACCGGCATGGCGGTCTCCGCATGGCATGCGCACGATGGGACGACCTGGCTGCTGGAGACGGTGTGGGTGCTCGTCGGGCTGCCAGCGGTAGTGCTCAGCCGACGGCGTTTCCCGCTGACGAGCCTGCTGTACTGCCTCCTCGCGGCGCACGCGCTGGTGCTCGCGGTGGGCGGCCACTACACCTACGCGCAGGTGCCGCTCGGCGACTGGGTGCGCGACACGTTCGCGCTCGACCGCAATCCGTACGACCGGTTCGGACACCTCATGCAGGGCTTCGTGCCGGCGGTCCTGGTGCGGGAACTGCTCAGCCGGACGTCACCGCTGCGCGGCAGCAGGTGGCTGGCGCCGCTCACCGTGTGCGCGTGCCTCGCCTTCAGTGCCCTCTTCGAGATGTTCGAGTGGGCGGCCGCCGTGATCGGCGGCCGCGGCGCGGACGCCTTCCTGGCGACCCAGGGCGATGTGTGGGACACCCAGTGGGACATGTTCTGCGCCCTGATCGGCGCGACCGTCTCGGTCCTGGTGCTGAGCCGCGTGCACGACCGGCAACTCGGCGCGCTTCCGGCGGCTCGGGGCGCCGGAGACTGACCCGCTCCGGCGGCACCGGGCTACCGGGCCTGTCCGTCCCGGCGGTACGGCCACCGGCCACCCGAGGTCGCTGTGCCCCGCGGGCGCTGTGCCCTCCGGGGCTCCGTACCCCGGGGCTCGGACCAGCGAGAACTCACCCGTCCCGGCAGCACCAGCCCGCACCAGCCCGTGTGCCCGGCGGTACGGGCCGCCAAGAGGCTGACCGGTCCCGGCGGCGCCGCCCTCCGGGGGCCGGCATGCCCTGGCGGCACGGACCACCAAGAACGGGTGCGTTCCGCCGCCGGGTCCCGCGTGCCGCTACCAGCGGCTCTCCACCTGCTCCTTGATCCGTCGCTCGTACAGCTCGTCGATGGCGTCCAGCGTCGTGCGCGACAGCTCGGGAAGTTTCGCGGCTGCCGCGTTGGCGCGGGCCTGTTCGGGTGAGCGGGCGCCCGGGATCACCGTGGTGACGCCGGGCTGCCCGACGATCCACCGCAGCGCCAGCTGGGCCGGCGTGTACCCCTCGGGGGCGAGGGCGGAGAACTCGGCCGCCGCCTCCACGCCCGTCACGAAGTCGACCCCGGAGAAGGTCTCGCCCTGGTCGAAGGCCTCGCCGTGGCGGTTGTACGTACGGTGGTCGTCGGCGGCGAAGACGGTGTCCTTGGTGTACTTGCCGGAAAGCAGCCCGGAGGCCAGCGGAACCCGCGCGATGATGCCGACGCCCGCCTCCCGGGCCGCGGGCAGGACCTGCCGCAGGGGCTTCATGCGGAAGGGGTTGAGGATGATCTGGACGCTCGCCACGTTCGGGCGGGCGATGGCGGTCAGTGCCTCGTCGCACGTCTCGACGCTCACGCCGTACGCCGCGATCCGCTCCTCCTCGACCAGGGTGTCGAGGGCGTCGAACACCGCGTCGCTGGAGTACACGGGGGTCGGCGGGCAGTGCAACTGCACCAGGTCGAGGCGGTCGACGCCGAGGTTGCGGCGGGAACGGTCGTTCCAGGCACGGAAGTTGTCGAGGACGTAGTTCTCCGGGATCTGGTCGACACGGCGGCCCATCTTGGTGGCGACCATGACGTGCAGGTCCGGTCGTCCGCTCAGGAAGGTCGCGATGGCCTCCTCGCTCCGCCCGTCGCCGTACACATCGGCGGTGTCGAAGAAGGTCACCCCCGACTCCGCCGCCGTCTCCAGCACGGCCAGGGCGTCCTTCTCACTCACGTCGCCCCAGTCGGCCCCCAGTTGCCAGGTGCCGAGACCGATCACCGAAGCATGCTGACCCGACCTGTCGAATACGCGCTCGTCCATGGCGTCAGTCTGACACTTCCCGCCTGCCGGACAGGACGCCCCCGCCCCGCGCGTCCTCGCGCGATACGCGTGCCGGAGCACCCTTAACCGCAGTCAGCACGCAGCAGTTGCCGACCCCGGCCACCCGGCGTTCGGCAATCCAGCCGCGTCCCGCGAGCCATCGCGCGCGTGATCAGCCCCTCTCCAGGGACGAACAAGCACATACATCCGTAATGTCGGATAGTGAAGATGCCTGGATCCTCGAGATTGGATCGCCATGGACCGCTATCCGCCCATCGCCGACCATGGCCTGGTGGGCGATCTCCAGTCCTCCGCTCTGGTCTCCGCCAAGGGCGTCGTGGACTGGTTCGCCGCCCCGCGCTTCGACTCCCCCAGCATCTTCGCCGCGCTGCTCGACCACGACGGCGGAGGCTATTTCCGGCTGGCGCCCTCCCACCTCGAAGGCGCCTGGAAACAGCTCTACTACCCGGACACGGCGGTGCTGGTGACCCGGTTCATGTCACCGGACGGGGTGGGCGAGGTCCTCGACTGGATGCCCCCGGACCGCACCGGGACCGCCTCCGCCCGGCACCGGCTCGTCCGCGCCGTGCGGGCGGTGCGGGGAACGATGCGGTTCGTCCTGGAGTGCCGCCCGCGCTTCGACTACGGGCGGGCCGGTCACGACCTCGCCCTCGGTCCCGAAGGCGCCGTCTTCCGGAGCCCGGGAATCACCGCGTTCCTGCAGAGCACCTTCCCTCTGGAGCGGGACGGACAGGACGTCCGCAGCTCCGTCACCCTGAACGCCGGCGAGACGGCGACGGCCGTGTTCACCGTGGACGGGCCGGACGCCACGGCACCGCCGCCGCCCACCGTGCCGGGGACCGAACAGGACCTGGCGGAGACCATCGAGTTCTGGCAGCGCTGGGTGCGGACCTCCAGGTACCGGGGCCGCTGGCCCGACATGGTGCACCGCTCCGCGATAACCCTCAAGCTCCTGACCTACGCGCCCACCGGCGCCCCGGTCGCGGCGGCCACCATGGGCCTGCCGGAACAGGTCGGCGGCGAACGCAACTGGGACTACCGCTACACCTGGGTACGGGACGGTTCCCTGTCGCTGCGCGCCCTGCTCGACCTCGGGTTCGTCGAGGAGGCGACGGCGTTCACCCACTGGCTGCGCGAACGGCTGATGGAACGCCTGGACCAGGAGGGCGAAGCCCTCCAGATCATGTACCGGGTGGACGGGACCCCCCTGCTCGGCGAGGAGATCCTGGACCACTTCGAGGGCTACCGCGGCTCCTCCCCCGTACGGGTCGGCAACGCGGCCGCGGACCAGCTCCAGCTCGACATCTACGGCGAGGCCCTCTACGGCCTGTCGGAGGGCCGGGAGATCGGCATCCAGGCCGACTACGCGGGCTGGAAGGCCGTCACCCGCAGCCTGGACTGGCTCGCCGACAACTGGGACCGCCCCGACGAGGGCATCTGGGAGACCCGCGGCGGGCGCAAGGACTTCACGTACAGCAGGGTGATGTGCTGGGCCGCGTTCAACCGCGGTCTGCGCCTGGCCCACGAATGGAGCCGGCCGGCGAACACCGCGCTCTGGACCCGGGCGCGCGACGCCGTCCTGGAGCAGGTGATGGAGCGCGGCTGGAACGACAAGGAGCGGGCGTACGTCCAGTACTACGACGGCGGCGTACTGGACGCCTCGCTCCTGCTCATCCCCCGGGTCGGCTTCCTGGGCGCGAAGGACCCGACCTGGCTGTCGACACTCGACGCGATGAGCCGGACGCTGGTCTCCGACAGCCTCGTCTACCGCTACGACCCCGCCGCCTCCCCGGACGGACTGCGCGGCTCGGAGGGCACCTTCAGTCTGTGCACCTTCCTCTACGTCGACGCGCTGGCCCGCTCCGGCAGGCTGGCCGAGGCGCGCTACACGTTCGAGAAGATGCATACGTACGCCAACCACGTCGGCCTCTTCGCCGAGGAGGTGGGCCCGACCGGCGAACAACTGGGCAACTTCCCCCAGGCGTTCACCCATCTGTCGCTGATCATGGCGGCCACGACGCTCGACGAGGCACTCGACCGGCTGCGCGGCTGAGACCGCCCGGCCGCTCCCGGCCAGGGCCGCCGGGGAACACACTCACACCCGGGCCCCGTGCACATGCTTCGGCTCGACCAGCAGGCCGTAGATGACCAGCAGGGACACGAGCATCGTGAACACCGACCAGAACGGGTAGACCGGAAGGAAGATCATCTGCGCGACCAGAGAGAACGCGGCCAGGCCGATACCCGTCAGCCGGGCCCCCCTGGAGCCCACGAACACACCGAGACCCGCCAGCGCCATCACGATGCCGATGACGACGAAGATCCAGCCCCAGGCCGTGTAGTTGAGGATGAGCAGCCGGTTGCCCTGGGAGTACACGGTCGAGTAGTAGCCGTGGTTGAAGATCGCCACGAAGCCGTTGAGAAGGTTGAACAGAGCGCTGACCATCAGCAGGATCCCGGCGAAGGCCACCCAGTGCGAACGCTCCATCGGCGGCACGAGGTCGTCTGGCTCAGAGGCTTGTTGCTGCATGAGATCCATGAGATCCAGCCGGGGGGGCAGACCGCAATCCGTACTGGCCCGTTGGTGTCCGGACGCGACCGGCGGGTGGCCCGCACGGGCCGTCGTCGGTCCCGGTCATCGGTCCCGGTCGTGAGTCCTCGTCGCCAGTCCCGTCGTCAGTCCGCCCGCACCGCGCCGGGTACCCGGGCCGGACCGAGCAGGATCGCGGTGTCATGGGCCTCCGGCCGCGGGGTGCGGGTCTCGGTGACCGGGTCCAGCCGCCCGTCCGGCCGTACGAGGAACAGCAGCGCGTGTCCGGCCGGGAGGCCCTGTTCGACACGGCGGAGGGTGATCCGGGCGCCGTCCTCGTAGCGGCGGGCCAGTTCCGGCCTGTTCAGCTCGGCCCCGAACAGGGTGTCGCCGGTCGCGTAGGGGGCGACGACGCCGTGACTCAGACCGGGCGGCCCCAGCCGGTGGACGAACCCGTCGACCGTGCCGCGCAGGGTCTCCGACGCCAGCGCGTTGAAGTCGTCCTCCTCGGTGAGCAGCAGAACGCCGGTGATCCCTTCGAGTTCCGCTCCCTCGCCGGTGGCCGCGGCGAGCAGCTCACCCGGCGCCAGGCTCAGTCCGGCGGCCCGGATCTGGTCACGTTGCTCGTCTCGTCCGGCCCACATCAGCACGTCGAGGCCCGCGGAGCGAAGGGCGCGTCCCAGGTCGATCGCCCAAGGGTCGCCGCCCACCAGCAGCGGGCGGGCCCTCGCGGGGCGCAGCGCGCCCAGCCTCCGGGCGACGGGGTGTGCGCTCAGGCCGTACAGCGTCACCGTGGTGACGATCACCAGGAAGGTGGCGGGCAGGATCTTCTGGGCGCCGCCGACGTGATCGGAGACCAGCGCGGCGGAGAAGGTCGAGGCGGTGGACGCGGCGACGATGCCGCGGGGTGCCATCCATCCGATGAACGCTCGCTCGCCGCGGAGCAGGTCCGTTCCGGCGGTGGACAGGAACGCGACCAGCGGCCTGACCACCAGGACCAGGGCGGCGACGAGACCGAGCGTGGGCAGGATGATGTGCCGCAGGGACGCCGGGGTGACCGTGGCCGAGATGGAGATGAACAGCAGCCCGATGATCAGCGACACCAGGGTCTCGAGGAAGGGGCGGCGCGCCGGGAGGGACACGCCCGGCAGATTGGCGAGGGCCATCCCCATGACGACCGCGGCGATGAGCCCGGTGTCGTCCCGGATGGCGTCGCACAGGGCCGCCACCCCCACCGCGGCGGCGAGCTGTGCCGTCGTGCCCAGCACCTCGCCCAGGTGCAGGCGGCTGAGAAGGAGCCACAGGGCGGCGGCCCCCACCGCGCCGCCGATCAGTCCGACGGCCGAACTCGCCGCGAACTGACCGAGCTTGCCGCCCGGCCCGTTGCTGTTGCTCGTGAGGACGGCGTGGAAGACGAGCGCCCCGAGAATGCCTCCGACCGGGTCGATCAGCGACCCCTCCCAGATCAGGATGTGCTGCAGCCGCTCGGTCGGACGCACGAAGTGGAGGAGCGGGCCGACGACCGTGGGCCCCGAGACGACAAGGATCGCGCCGAGCATGACCGCCGAACGCTTCGACATGCCCAGCAGGGGTACGGCGAGAACGGCGGTGGCCGCCCAGGTGATCAGGACACCGATCCAGATGAGCCGCGCCACGACACGCCGCATGTGTCCGTGCAGCCTGCTCACGTTCAGGCCGAGCCCGGCCTCGTAGAGGATCACCGCCACGGCGAGCGACACCATCGGGGAGAAGGCGTCCCCGAGCAGTTTGTCGGGGTTGACGATGTCGGTCAGGGCGCCCGCGGTGAAACCGACCGGCAGCAGGACGAGCAGGGCGGGGATCCGCAGCCGGCTCGCCAGCAGCTGGGAGCCGACGGCCAGGACGACGATCAGTCCGAGGCCTTCGAGGATCTGATTGTCCGTCACGGCTGTCTCCCTGCCGGTGGCTTGGCCGACGGTTGGTTCGTCGCGGTCCGTCGTACCGGGGCGGGCCGGACGGTCGGCTCGCGACGGGCGGCCCGTACCGCGCTCGACGTCCGCGCCGGTCCGGGCTGCCGGCGGACCTTGCGTGTCGAGGCGGTGGAGCGCCACCGGCGCGGGCCCCACGAGCACGAGCACGATTGCGATCACCGGGACGACCAGCGGCCGGTGCGACGAACCTGCCGCTCCGGCCGCCTCCTGGATCGTGCCGAACTCAGGCACGGGGTACGGCCGCTGGGAGGCGCCCCGCGCGGCGATCACCAGCGCCACCGCGCCCACCGAGGTGAACCGGGCCCAGCCGGCGGCCGGTCCGGCGACAGCCACGCGATGGCCGCCACCACCGCCGAGAGGATCACCGGCGGCAGCCCCGGACCGTGGGTGAGGCCTTGGCAGACGTACGCGGTGTGATCGCGTGTCTCGGCGAGGCCGATCAGGGCGAGGACGCACCACGCGCGCCGCCGGAAATGCTCTCAGCCGCCGGTGGCGAAGCCGGGGAAGAGGGTCATCCCGCCGTCGACGAACAGGGTCGTGCCGACGACGTAGTCCATGAGGTCGGAGGCCAGGACCGTCACCGCGGCGGCGATGTCCTCGGGGTCGCCGACCCTGCGGTAGGGGATCAGTTTGAGCAGCTCCGCCTCGGCCTCGGGGGTCTCCCAGGCGCTGCGGTTGATCGGGGTCTTGATGGCGCCCGGCGCGACCGCGTTGACCCGGACTCCGTGCGGGCCCAGTTCCTGTGCCAGGGTCTGCATGAGCATCAGGACGCCGCCCTTGGAGGCGGCGTAGTTCAGGTGACCTGACCACGGGATGATCTGGTGCACGGAACTCATGCAGACGATCTTCCCGGCCGAGCGGGAGACCTCGGGCACGACACCACGCCGCAGGAACTCCTTGGTCGCCTCCCTGGCGCACAGGAACTGGCCGGTGAGGTTCACGTCGATGACCTTGTGCCACTGCGCGAGGGTCATCTCCGTCACCGCCGCGTCCCGTTGCAGGCCCGCGTTGGCCACCAGGATGTCGATCGTGCCGAACTCCTCCAGCATGCGCGCGAACATCCCGACGACCTGGCCCTCGTCGGACACGTCCGCCTCGTGGGCGAAGGCCCGTACGCCGAAGCCCTGGATCTGCCGGACCACGTCCTCGGCGGCCTCCTGTCCGGCGACGTAGTTGACGACCACGTCGGCGCCCGCCCTGCCCAGCGCGATCGCCGTCGCCAGTCCGATGCCCGAGTTCGCCCCGGTCACCAGAGCCTTCTGGCCCCGCAGCAGCGGCAGCCCCGCAAGCTGCCCACCGGTGTCCACACCTGAGGTCACTGCCGTCTCCCATTCGTCGGTGCGCCGTGTACGGGGTCCGGACCTGCCGCCGGTCCGCCGACCCACCCGGCGGGGCCCGCTCGGCACGACGCCGGTGTCCTTGGGCCGCGGGGAACTCCTGTCCGCCGCGACCACGTCGACTTCGAGTCCGCAGACCCCGCACCGAGGCAATCACTCCCACCAGGAGTCGGCGAGGGCGGACCCGCCCCGCTCGGCCGTTGGAAGTAGCCGGGTCCCTCCGGCGGAGCAACCGCCCGGCTCCGGTGCCCCGCGGCGCGAAAGCACCGCACGACAGGGCCGGCCCGGCACGAGTCCACCGCGCGGAACAGCACAGGCCTCCGTCCGCGGCGCACCCATCCGGGTGCATTCCGCCGGACCACGTCGCCACGGGGGCCCGCCGTCCCGGCCCTCCCCCCAGGATTCCGGCGAGGGCACCCACGTCCTGCCGGACCGATCCAGGAGGAGCCGCATGCCATCACCCGGGGCCGCACCGACGATCGTGGTCGTGATGGGCGTCTCGGCGTCCGGCAAGAGCACATTCGGGAAGAGGCTCGCCCAGCGTCTCAACGTGCCCTTCGTGGAGGGCGACGACTTCCACCCACCGCGGAACATCGCCAGGATGAGCGCGGGCCGGCCGCTGGACGACGCCGACCGCGAACCGTGGCTGCACACGCTCGCGAACTGGATCCGCGACGCGACCCGGTCCCGGCGGAGCGCGGTCGTCTCCTGCTCGGCCCTCAAACTCACCTACCGGGAGCTGCTCCGCGCGGCCGGGCCCGGCGTGTGGTTCGTGCACCTGGACCTGGAGCGGGAGGTCGCCCATCGGCGCATCACGCACCGCACCGGCCACTTCATGTCCGAGGAACTGCTCGCATCCCAGTACGACGCCCTCCAGCCACTGCTCGACGACGAACCGGGGCTGACCGTCGACGCCACGGGCGACACCGAGACGACCTTGGACCGGATCCAGACCGCCCTTGCCGCGTTCGAGTCCGAACGCCGGGGCACGACCACCGACTAGCGGCGCAGAAACAGAGGACCGAGGGGCCAAAGGCCGAAGGGCCGATGCTACGGGCTACGGGCTACGGGCTACGGGCTACGGGCTACGGGCTACGGGCTACGGGCTACGGGCTACGGGCACAGAACACGCACGGCGCCCCGGAAGTACTCCGGGGCGCTGTTCCGCGGCAGCCGCTTCCCTTGCCGCAGGACACGAACCGGCGGTGCCGGTCGGCGCGGTGGCCGGTGGATTCCCGTGTCTCTCCAGGACAGGAGTCACCGACCCGGAACCAGAGTGCCCTGAGATGCGGGTGAGGAGGGTGTGGTTCGCTGCCCTGTCACCACCTTGTAAGAAACCCCACACCGGGGACGCCGTTCCGGAACGCGAAGGTGACGCGGATTCAAGAAGTGAACCGCGATCCGCCGTGACGAGGTGCGCAGGTCGTCGCGATCCCTTCGCGGTCGCGCGGACCGTCGGCGGCACCGTAGGCCGACGCCGGGTCCCAACCGCGCCGCACCGACGAACACCCTTGCCATGGGGCCGAGTTCAGGGCCAGCCGGCCGTCGAGACGTTCAACTCCTTGCACTGACAGCCGATTTCAAAGGGTTCTTTGTTTCACATCTTGACGTCTTTGGTGCAGACCTTTAGGTTCACCGATCACCACGACTCCATGAATGCATTCGCTGTTCACGGACATGAACCCCCCACCAGTTCAGGAGTGTCCCCCATGTCCAGATTTCCCCTGCCCGGATCCGGAAGAGAGCCCGGGCGCCATCGAACGGCCAGGCTGCTGACGGTGACCGCGCTCGTGGCGACAACGGTATCGGGCCTGACCGTCGGCTCGCAGAACGCAGCCGCCCAGAACGACGCGGTCGCGCAGGCCGCCGCGGTACCGACCGGCTGGGCCACCGTCGTCAACGCGGGCAGCGGCAAGTGCGTCGACGCCCGCGCCGCCGCAACGGCGAACGGCACTGCGGTCCAGCAGTACGCCTGCAACAGCAGCCAGGCCCAGCAGTGGCAGTTCGCCGCCACGTCGAGCGGGTACTCCCAGGTCGACAACCGGGCCGACGCCACCAAGGCCTGGGACATCACCGACGTCTCGGCCGCCGACAACGCGCTGGTGCAGCTGTGGGCGTACGGCGGTGGCACCAACCAGCAGTGGCAGGCCGTGGCGGAGGCCGGCGGCGCCTACCACTTCGTGAACCGCAACAGCGGCAAGTGCCTCGACGTGCCGAGTGCCTCCACCGCCGACAGCGTGCAGCTCCAGCAGTACACCTGCAACGGCACGGCGGCCCAGTCCTTCTATGTCAACGCGGTGGACACACAACAGCCGCCGGGGACACCGGACCTGGGCCCGAACGTCACCGTCTTCGACCCGTCGACACCGGCCGCGACCATCCAGAGCAGCCTCGACTCGGCCTTCTCCCAGCAGGAGACCAACCAGTTCGGCACCGCCCGCAAGGCCTTCCTGTTCAAGCCGGGCACCTACAGCGCCAACGCGAACGTCGGCTTCTACACCCAGGTCGCGGGTCTCGGCCTGTCCCCCGACGACGTCAACATCCAGGGCGCGGTGCACGCCGAGGCGGACTGGTTCCAGGGCAACGCGACCCAGAACTTCTGGCGTTCGGCGGAGAACCTGTCGGTGACCCCCACGTCCGGCTCCGACCGGTGGGCGGTGTCGCAGGCGGCCCCCTACCGGCGGATGCACCTGCGCGGCAACCTGGCGCTGGACGACGGCGGCTGGTCAAGCGGCGGCTACATGGCCGACACGAAGATCGACGGTCAGGTCAACTCCGGTTCGCAGCAGCAGTGGCTGTCGCGGAACACCGAGTGGTCGAACTGGACCGGCTCCAACTGGAACATGGTGTTCGTCGGCGCGAAGAACGCCCCCGCGAACAGTTTCCCGAGCCCGCCGTACACGACGGTGGACCAGGCGCCCGTCTCGCGTGAGAAGCCCTTCCTGTACGTCGACTCGGCGGGCGCCTGGAAGGTGTTCGTACCGTCCGTGCGCACCAACTCCAGCGGCACGAGCTGGAGTTCGGGAGCTCCTGCGGGCACATCCCTGCCGCTCTCCGACTTCTTCATCGTGAAGCCGGGCGCGACGGCGGCGCAGCTGAACGACGCGCTGGCTCAAGGAAAGAACCTGCTGGTGACGCCGGGTGTCTACCACCTGGACCAGACGCTCAAGGTCACCCGGCCCGACACCGTGGTGCTGGGTCTCGGTCTCGCCACGCTCGTCCCCGACAACGGAATCACCGCGATGACGGTCGCCGATGTGAACGGCGTCCAGCTCGCCGGGCTGCTGATCGACGCGGGCACCACCAACTCCGCGCAGCTGCTGGAGATGGGACCGAGCGGCTCCTCGGCCGACCACGGCGCCGACCCGAGCTCCCTGCACGACGTGTTCTTCCGCATCGGCGGCGCGGGCGTCGGCAAGGCCACCACCAGCCTGACCATCAACAGCGACGACGTCATCGGCGACCACCTGTGGCTGTGGCGCGCGGACCACGGCAGCGGGGTCGGCTGGACCAGCAACACGGCCGACACCGGGCTCGTCGTGAACGGCGACGACGTGACCATGTACGGGCTGTTCGTCGAGCATTACCAGAAGTACCAGACCGTCTGGAACGGCAACGGCGGCCGCACGTACTTCTACCAGAACGAGATGCCGTACGACCCGCCCAACCAGGCGGCGTGGATGAACGGTTCGACCCAGGGCTACGCCGCCTACAAGGTCGCCGCCTCCGTGACGAGCCATCAGGTGTACGGCTTCGGCAGCTACTGCTACTTCAACGTCAACTCCGCTGTCGCCGCCGAGCACGCCATCGAGGCGCCCAGCAACGCGAACGTGCGCTTCAAGGACATGGTGACGGTCTCCCTGGGCGGTACGGGCACCATCCGGCACGTCGTCAACGACCGGGGCGGCCCGTCCAACTCCTCGACCAATGTCGCCAATCTCGTCAGCTACCCCTGAGACGTACGGGAAGGAGAGTCGGATGCGCATCAGCGAATCCGGTCCGGCGCGCGGTGTCCTGCGGGTCCTCGTCCTGCTGGCGACCCTGCTCGGACTCGCGGCACCACCCGCCGCGCACGCCACCGCCACAGCGGCCCCGTTCAAGGTGCTCGCCCTCTACAACGGCACCTGGGACGCCGCCCACATCAGCTTCGTCCACGAGGCGAACGACTGGTTCCCGAAGCAGGCCGCGGCGAACGGCTTCACCTACACGGCAAGCAACAACTGGGACCTGCTCAGCAACGGAGGCGTGAACGCGTACCAGGTCGTCCTGTTTCTCGACGACCTGCCGCAGACCGCGGCCCAACGCTCCGGTTTCGAGCAGTACATGCGCGGGGGCGGCGGCTGGCTGGGCTTCCACGTCTCAGCCTTCACCACCGACGCGCAGAGCTGGTCCTGGTATCACAACCAGTTCCTCGGCAGCGGTGACTTCAAGTCCAACACCTGGGGGCCGACCACGGCCGTCCTGAAGGTCGAGGACCGGACGCATCCCTCCACCGCCAACCTGCCCGCGACCTTCACCTCGTCGGTCAGCGAGTGGTACAGCTGGTCCAACGACCTGCGGCAGAATCCGGACATCAGGATTCTCGCCTCGATCGACCCGAGCAGCTTCCCGCTCGGCACGGACCCCAACCAGACCTGGAACAGCGGCTACTACCCGATTCTGTGGACCAACTCGAAGTACCGGATGCTGTACGCGAACTTCGGCCACAACGCGATGGACTACGCGACGAACACCACGCTGTCGTCGACGTTCGCCAGCGCGACGCAGAACCGGTTCCTGCTGGACGGGCTCAAGTGGCTCGGCGGGGCGGACACACCGGTGCCACCGGCGGATCCGATCTCCGAGACCACCTGGTATTCACTGGCCAACTCCGGCAACGGCACCTGCGTGGACGCCCGTTCGGCCGGCACGGCGAACGGGACCGCGATCCAGCAGTACGCGTGCAACGGCACGCAGGCGCAGCAGTTCCAGTTCCGCTCGACGGACAGCGGCTACACGCGGATCACGCTCCGTCCGAATCCGCAGCAGGTCATCGACGTCACCGACCGCTCGACGGCCGACAACGCGGCGTTGCAGCTGTGGAGTTGGTCGGGCGGCCAGAACCAGCAGTGGCAGCCGGTGAAGGAGAGCACCGGGCGCTATCACTTCACTGCCCGGCACAGCGGCAAGTGTCTGAGCGCGGCGGCTTCCGCGACGAACAGCGTGCAGCTCACCCAGCGCACCTGTGACGGCTCGGCCGCACAGAGCTTCGCACTCACCGCGCAGCCCTGACCGATCAATGCACGAAAGGGTGCCCTCGTCGCGCGCGTGCGACGAGGGCACCCTTTCGTCGTAGGCCAGGTGCGGGGCAACCGGGCCGACCCGGTTCCGTCGGGCAGGAAGGCCCCGACGCCGATGTTCGCGGCGAGCGTCGAGGCTTCGCGCACACTTGACCGCGCGGGTCCGGTCGCGCGACGAGGCTCGCAAGAAGCCCCGCGAGAAGGGCCTACCAGGCGTCACACCCTCCGCCACCGCGCCATGGCGAAGGAGAACAGCCCGAACAGGACCAGCCCGGCGGCGACGCAGGCCAGCAGCCACGGACCCACCGGGGTTCCGGCGAAGGACCGCAGCGTTCCGTCCATCCCCTTGGCCTGGTCGGGTCGGTAGTCCACGGCGGCACGCACCGCGAAGGCCCCCGCGGCGGCGAACACCACACCCCGCGCGGCCCCGCCGCCCACGCCGGCCGTGTCGACCGCCCTGCGGACCCGTCGCGACATCTCACCGAGCTTCAGGTGCTTGTGGTACTTGCGCATGACGGCCCGTACGGCGATCCAGCCGCCCGCCACGACCAGTCCCACGCCGGCGATGCCGACGATCCACTGGCCACCGGGCATACCGAGCGCCTTGGCCGTGACGTCGCGGGACTGCCGGTCGCCCGAACCGCTGCCGCGCGAGCCGGCGGCGAAGGCCAGCACGGAGTAGGCGACGAACCCGTAGAACACGCACCGCGCGCCCGACATCAGGCGCTTGCCCGCCGCGCCGCCGCCCTGCCCGGCGGCGCCGAACAGCGCCTCGGACAGCCGCCACAACGCCATTCCGACGAGCCCGGCGCCGAGGGCCCACAGCAGGGCCGCCCCGAACGGCTTGGAGGCGATCTCCTCCAGGGCACCGCCCCGGTCCGCCTGCCGCCCGCCGCCCTCACCGAAGGCGATGCGCAGGGCCAGTACGCCGACCAGGGCGTAGATCACCCCTCGCGCGGCCAGTCCCGCGCGTGCCGCTCCCTCCCGTGCCGAGCCGGTCGCCGCGCGGCGGGCGCCGATCTCCGAGCCACGCGCCGCCGTCCCGGCGTTCACCCGGACCGCGTCTCGTGCGCCGTACTCGAATCCAGCCGCAGCTTCATCTGAACCTCCTGGTCACCGGCCTCCGTGCCCAGCTCGTGCACGGTGAAGGCGGCACCGAGTGCCTCCCGCAGACGCAGCGTCGCGAGGGGACCACCTTGTGCCTCCACCGTCGGCTGCCCCGAAAGTTCCACGACAGACACGGCACCGCCTCGGGGGTCACCGGCCGTGTCGAACAGCGCGGTCCAGACCGTCGGTCTGCCGCTCGCGGACTCGTGGGGCTCGTCCGCGCTCTCCCGGTCCGCGGTGAAGCGACCGGACAGGACGGCGAGCACGCTCTTGGCATCGGCCGCGGAACAGTCACCGAGCATCACGTGAACCGTTGACGCGGGCAGTTGTTGCACGCTCATGAAAACCCTCTCCCTCGCGTCGGCGAAACAGGCACGCGCGCCCGCGCACGAGCACGTCGTGATGCCCCTGCGGGTACCCCTCGATCCCGCGCGAAACAAGGAACGCACGCATTGCTTGCACCAATACCGGCCCAGGTCAGAAAGGTCCGTGAGCTATGTTGAGTTCTCGTGGGACATGAAGGAGGCGCACCGGTGCCATCGCCGCAGCAGGCACGCGCCCAGGCATCCGCGATCACCTCGGGAAAGACGGCTCCCGAGGCGGGCGCCGCGCCCACGTCCCAGCTCAGGGAACTGTTCGACGGCCCCCGGCTCTCCCCGGGCCAGCGGCGCATCGCCCAGTACCTGATCGAGCACATCACCGAGGCGGCGTTCCTGTCGATCACCGACCTCGCCGAGCGGGTCGGCGTGAGCCAGCCCTCCGTGACCCGCTTCGCGGCGGCGGTGGGGTTCAGCGGTTACCCCGCCCTGCGGGAGAGCCTCCAGGCCATCGCGCTGAGCACCCTCGGCAGCACACCGGGGACCCCGGCCGAGGTCACGAGCAACGAGCTCCAGGCCGCGGTGGACGCCGAGATCGAGAACCTGGAGAACCTGCGCCGGGACTTCGCCGATCCCGACCAGATCATCCGCGTCGGCCGGGCCCTGTCGAAGTCGGCGCCGCTGACGGTTCTCGGCCTGCGGATCTCCGTCTCGCTGGCCGAGTACTTCGCGTACGCCGCCCGCCGTATCCACCCGGACGTGCGTGTGGTGACGCGCGGCGGCTCGGTCGCCTACGACGCGCTGCTCCAGTCACGCGAGGCGGGTGGCACCTGGGTCCTGGCCTTCGGAATGCCCCGGCACGCCCAGGAGACGCTCACGGCCATGCGGGTCGCGCGCAGCGCCGGCCTCCAGGTGGCCCTGATCACCGACCTGGGGCTCGGCCCGCTGGCCGACGAGGCCGACGTCACCTTCGCCACCGGCACCGGCTCCCGCCTCGTCTTCGACTCCTACGCGGCACCCGTGGTGCTGTCCGCGGCGCTGCTCCAGGCCATGACCGACGCGGATCCGGAGCGCACGCAGGCGCGCCTGGAGGAGTACGAGCAGGTCGCCGAGCAGCACCAGTTCTTCCTGCGGGACTGAACCCCGCCACCACGGCGGGGACGGATCGCGCGGCGGCGCGACCGCCTCGCACGGGCCGACCTCCTCGCCGCGCGGGGCCGTGTCACGGCACGAGGCGCCTCGCGACCCCCGCCGAACCCCTTTCCCGTACCGGCTGTCACCGCGGCATCACGGGATCATTCACATCAAAGCGCGCATGAATGTTTTCATGTCCTTGCGCATCCGGCGGCATATATAAATACTTCTTTCGGATCGTGCCCCGGATGCTTCCAGGTCACGACCCATGACCACCCGGGGCCGTCCGCTCCTACCCGCACCGGGTCCCGGGTGTTCGAACGGGTCTCGCCCGCGAGACCCGTGGTGGCGGCCCCGGTCATCCCCTATGCCGGGGCCGCCCCAGAGTCCCCCGCCGACGTACCCCGGAAGCGATGAACATGGCCCTGACGTATTCACCGATCACCTCGGACTGGCCGTGCCAGGTCAAGACCCCCGGCAGTTTCGACTGGGAGCGATCGGCGGTGAAATGGCTGCGCGAGCTGGTGCCGAGCCGCTACGCGAGCTACCCCGTCCTGCACAAGCACCCCGTCCTGCTCGCCCGCCACGCGCACCTCCAGGTGCAGCAGGAGATAAGGGTCGCCCGCACGGCACTGCAGACCGCCCGCTCAGAGCTGCCCGGCCTCGGCCTGCAGGAGGGGGTCATCGAGCACACCATCAAGCTGTACGCCGCCGAGGTCATGCAGCTTCAGCACATCGCCCGGAGCATCCGTACGGTGTCCCAGGCGCTGGTGGACCACGCCCACCCGCGAAACTGAGGTCCCGGGCCCTGCCGTGGTCCGGCAGGACCGAGCCCGAGGAGACAGCGTGGACACTGCTGGGCAGCAGACCGACGGCGCCCGTGGGGGCGAAGATTCCGCACCTGCCGCACCTCTCGACGTGCGGTGGATCCACGGCTCGCCCTCGGCCAAGCACAACACGGATCCGGACATCCAGGTCCACGCCTACGACGAGCACACGGTGATCCTTCGCCAGAACATGGCGATCGACTACGAAGCGCCCTTCATGTTCCTGCTCTTCGGGACGGCGCGGGCCGTGCTGATCGACACGGGCGCCACGGCCTCGGCCGACCACTTCCCGCTGCGTCGCGTCGTCGACGAGGTGATGAAGTCCTGGCTGGCCGGGCATCCGCGGGACGACTACGGGCTGCTGGTGCTGCACACGCATCCGCACGGCGACCACATCGCGGGGGACGGTCAGTTCACCGGCCGCCCCGGCACCGAGGTCGTGGACGCGGCGCTCGACAGCGCCTGGGACTTCTTCGGGTTCCGGGACGATCCCGACGCCGTCGCCCGGGTCGATCTCGGCGGCCGGGTGCTGGAGTGTCTCGCCACGCCGGGGCACCACGAGGCCTCGGTGACATTCTTCGACCCCTGGACCGGGTTCCTGCTCACGGGCGACACGGTCTATCCGGGGCGCCTGTACGTCGAGGACTGGGCCGCCTTCACCCGCACCGTCGACCGTCTGATCGACTTCTGCGGGCGGCGCCCCGTCACCCACGTGCTCGGCTGCCACATCGAGATGACCCGGGAACCGGGGCGGGACTACCCCGTGCGCACCACCTATCAGCCCGACGAGCCCCCGCTGCAGATGACCACGGATCAGCTGCTGGACATCCGCAGGGCCGTCGAATCCGTCGGCCCGCGACCCGGCCGGCATGTCTTCGACGACTTCGTCATCTGCCGCCGCGACACACCCGGCGAAGGCTGACCCGTACGCACCCGCTGTCCCGGAACGCGGACACGGACGGCCCTACCCGGGGCGGTAGCCTGGGCGCGAGCGGGCACACGGAAGGGAAGCACACCCCGACGAGATCTCTGGACGGACGCATGGATTCGACCTCATGGACCCTGGTCCTCGTCATCGTCGCGGTCCTCGCGGCCGCCGCGCTCGCGGGGGCGCTGGTGCTCCTGCTCCGCCTCGTTCGCACCCGCCGTGACCTGCGGCGGGCCGGACTGCCGACCGGACCCCGCTGGGTGTTCTGGGGCGCCGTCGCCTATCTGGTGCTGCCGACCGACCTGCTGCCCGACCCGGTCTACCTGGACGACATCGGAGTCCTGCTGCTCGCCCTGCGCTCGCTGCGCGCCGCGGCACCCCCCTTGTCATCGCTCCGGCCGCCCGCCGCCCCCGGCGGCCTCGACGCCGTGCCCGGCCCGCGACCGGTCCCGCGCAGGTCCCGGGAACCCTAGGGCGCGGGTGGTCCGTTGAGCGGTCGACGGCCCGTGCTCCGCGCCCCGGAGCGCGGCAGGCACGGATCACCACATCGACGGGCGGCGGCATGAGCGAGCTGGTTCCCGGGGGCAACACGCCCCTGCCGGACGGGGTCCTGACCCTCAGGGTGCCGGGCCCCTTCGACGTGTCCGCGCTGATCACCGACGACAGTGGCAAGGTGCGCGGCGACGGCGACTTCGTGTTCTACAACCAGCCGGCCGCGCCCGGCGCCCGTCTCGACGGCGACCGTCTCACCGTCGATCCGGTGCGACTGAGGCCCGGAGCGGCCCGTGTCACCCTCGTCGTCAGCCCCGCCGACCCCGCGACTCCGCTGGGCCGGCTTCCCTCCCCCACCCTGCAGGTCACAGGATCGGACGGCCGCGCCCTGGCCCGGTTCACCCCGCCCCGGCCGCAGCGCGAGACGGTGCTGCTCCTCGCCGAGCTGTACCGACGCGGCACGGCCTGGAAACTCCGTGCCCTCGGGCAGGGGTACGCGGACGGACTGGCGGGCGTCGCGCGGGATTTCGGGGTCGAGGTCACCGAGGACACCACGCCGTCGGGGGCGACGGCGAGCGCGGCACCGGGTGGCGGGCCCCTGACGGGACGGGGCACGGGGCCGGGAGCCGGACGGGGCGCCGCACCCGGGACCGGGCAGAGCTCCGCGCCGGGAGCCGGGACAGGCGCCGGGCCAGGCGCCCCCGGGGCCGGGCAGACCTCCGCAACCCGAGCCGGGCGGGTCACCGCACCCCGGACCGGGGGCACCTCCGCGTCGGCTGCCGGACGCCTCGTGCCCGCGAGGGGCGGACAGGTGAGAGGCGAACAGGTGTGGGGCGGACCCGTGGGGACGCCGGACGGCGGCCCCGACACGGACGGATTCCTGGGACCGGTGAACTCCGCACGCGCCGCCGCCGGTTCACCGCCCGTCCGCCTCGACGCCCGGCTGACGGCAGCGGCACGGGACCACGCCGGTGCCATGGCGGCCCGCGGCCTGCTCAGTTCGGAGAGCCCGCAGGGCACCTCCGTCTACCAACGCGTCATCGCGGCCGGTTACCCGTACCTGACCATCGGCGAGCACCTGGTCTCCGGTCCGCGCACCCCGCACGAGTTCGTCGAGTACTGCCTCTCCTCCGAGCAGTCCCGGCGCACCCTGTGCGACCCCGCGTTCGACCAGACAGGACTGGCGTGCGTCCCCGACGCCCGCTCGGGCGACCTGTACTGGACAGCCCTGTGGGCGCGGCCGTTCAGCCCCGCGGGCCTGGAGCGGACGGCGCGCGAGGTCATCGCGCTCACCAACACCGAGCGGGCCTCGGCCGGCCTGCCGCCCCTGTCCGCCGACGCGACGCTCACCACCGCGGCTCAGGCCCACAGCGCCGACATGGTGGCCCGCGACTTCTACGCGCACGAATCCCCCGACGGCAGCCGGCCCTGGGACCGGGCCGCCGCAGCGGGCTGCACCCGCCGCTCCATCGGCGAGAACATCGCCTGCGGGCAGCGCTCCCCCGCCGAGGTGGTCCGCGGCTGGATGGACAGTCCCGGCCATCGCGCCAACATCCTCAAGCGCGACTTCACCCACATAGGCATCGGCCTCGCCGGCGGCAGCCGGGCGGGCACGTACTGGACCCAGCTCTTCGGCGGCTGACCCCTCGTCAGCCCCTCGTCGGTCCCGCGGCCAGCGCCGGCCCCGCGACCATCGTCAGCCCTGACGGCGGTCAGCCCCTGACCGCCGTCAGCCCCTGTCGACCGTCCCCCACCGCTCGCGGTCACCCGCTCCCCACATCACCCACTGCCGGCGGTCACCCGCACCGCGTCGTCGCGCACCACCGGTCGGAGCACCCGGACCGTCGGAACGCCGTGCTCGGCGGCGCACGGACCCAAGTGCGGACAAGGCGCCGCCCGGCAGAGCGCCTTTCCGCCAATTCGCCGATTCCGCTTCACCGTTTGCGCTTCATCCCCGCGCAATGCAACCCGCGCGCGCCTTCAGCGCGTACAGATGGTGCCGACGCCCGCATCCGCGGCGCGGTCCGAGCCGGCACGTCGAACCGGCAGATGGCACTCGGGAGAAGAATCAGATGGTCTCAGCAACGGTGGGTACGGGCACGGCGCTCGGCGCGGTCGTGGTGTCCCTGCTGGCGGCCCCGGCGCAGGCGACCACGCCTGCGGGCACGCCCGGCGCGGGCACCGAACGGGTGGCGGTGGCCGCCACCGCGGCGCCCGACGACGCGGGCCTGCGCGCGATCCTGCGTACGGCGCGCAGCCAGGGAGCACCCGGCGCGATGGCGAGAATCGACGACAACGGCACGGTGCACCGGCTGGTCGAGGGGGTCGACGACCGGGCCACCGGACGGACCATCAGCACGAACGACCGGTTCCGCGTCGGCAGCGTCACCAAGACCTTCTCCGCCGTGGTGCTGCTCCAACTGGTCGACGAGGGAAAGCTGAAGCTCGACAAGTCGGTCAACAGCTATCTGCCGGGTCTGCTCCCCGACAACAGGATCACCGTGCGGCACGTACTGAGCCATCGCAGTGGTCTGTACGACTACACCAACGACATGTTCGCCCGGACGGTCTCCGGCTTCGAAGCCGTCCGCAACAAGGTGTTCAGCTACCGCGACCTGGTGAAACTGTCGCTGCAAAAGCCGCGCACCAACGCGCCGGGGGCCGCCTATTCGTACTCGAACACCAACTTCGTCGTCGCCGGCATGCTGATCGAGAAGCTGACCGGGCACAGCGTCGGCACCGAGTACCAGAAGCGCATCTTCACCCCGCTGAGCCTCACGAACACCTTCTACGTCCATCCCGGCACCCTGATCCCGGGCCGCCACGCCAACGGCTATCTCAGGCCCGACACGGCGGGAGCGGCCCTGGTGGACTCCACGAAGCAGACCGCCTCCTGGGCACAGAGCGCGGGCGCCATCATCTCCACCCCGCACGACCTGGACGCCTTCTTCTCCGCCCTGCTGCGCGGCAAGCTGATGTCCGCCGCCCAGCTCACCCAGATGACGAAGTGGACGCGGGTCAACAGCAACACGTCCTACGGCCTCGGCCTGCGCCGCCGCGATCTGTCGTGCGGGATCTCCGTGTACGGGCACACGGGCACCGTGCAGGGCTACTACACGTACGCCTTTACCACGAAGGACGGCAAACGCAGCCTGACCGCGCTGGCCAACACGTCCAACAACACCACCGTCCTCAACACCATGTACCGCACCCTGGAGTCCGCGTTCTGCGGCAAGCCCGCGACCATGTCCGCCGCACGGGCCGCCGATCCCGGCGCCGCACAAGGCTGGGCTCCCGGCTGGGCTCCCGGCTGGGCTCCCGAGGAGCGGCACGAGGACATCGCTCCCGCCATCACCCGCGACTGACGCACCGACAGCCTCCGCGCCGCGTCTCACCCCTGAGGATTCGGCCGCCGGTGCCGCGGCTGATCCGGGGCGGGGCGCAGCCTCGGCGCCGGTATGGGCAGGCTGTGGGGCTTGTCGGCGTCGACGGTGAAGGGTTCGCGGTAGTGGTGGATCTCCAGGGGGCCGCCGCCCGCGAGCGTGTACGTGGCGACGTCCTGCCCGATCTCCACGCGCAGCCGGCGGCCGAGCACCTCCAGGGAGAACGCGAGACGGCTGAACCGTTCGGGCAGCCGGGGCGCGAACTCCAGGGTGTCTCCGTGGTGGCGCAGCCCGCCGAAGCCCGCGACCAGGGCCGTCCAGGTCCCGGCGAGCGAGGCGATGTGCAGGCCGTCGCGGGTGTTGTGCTCCAGGTCCTCCAGATCCATCAGCGCGGCCTCGACCAAGTAGTCGTAGGCGAGGCCCGGATGACCGGTCTCGGCGGCGATGACGGCCTGGCAGCAGGCCGACAGGGAGGAGTCGCGGACGGTGAGGGGCTCGTAGTAGGCGAAGTTGCGGGCCTTGTGCTCCTCGTCGAAGAAGGGACTGCACTTGTACATGGCGAGCACGAGGTCGGCCTGCTTGACGACCTGCTTGCGGTAGATGTCGAAGTAGGGGAAGTGCAGCATCAGCGGGTACTGGTCGGGGCGGGTGGCGGCGAAGTCCCAGCGCTGGTAGCGGGT
Organism: Streptomyces rhizosphaerihabitans; assembly: GCF_025399795.1. GTDB lineage: Bacteria > Actinomycetota > Actinomycetes > Streptomycetales > Streptomycetaceae > Streptomyces > Streptomyces rhizosphaerihabitans. The sequence goes on from NZ_JAODTZ010000025.1 coordinate 90,125, forward strand.
GAAGCCGGCGTTCTGCTCGTGGACGCCGAGTTCGTGGTTGTAGGGAATGTGCATGGCGTCGGCTGCGTCGCGCCAGGCCGCGCTCTCCTCCTCGTCGACGCCGAGTTCCGCGGCCCGCCGGGGGTGCCGCTCGACGGCGTCCGCGGCGGCCAGCAGGTTCGCGCGGGCCATCAGGTTGGTGTACGTGTTGTCGTCGGCGACGGCGCTGTACTCGTCGGGCCCCGTCACCCCGTCTATGTGGAACCTTCCCTGGTGGTCGTGGTGTCCCAGGGAGCGCCACAGCCGGGCCGTCTCGGTCAACAGCTCGACGCCGGTGTCGCGTTCGAAGCGCGTGTCGCCCGTGGCGGCGGTGTAGCGGATGACGGCGTCGGCGATGTCGGCGTTCACATGGAACGCGGCGGTGCCGGCCGGCCAGTACGCCGAGCCCTCCGAGCCCGCTATGGTCCGCCAGGGGAACGCGGCTCCGCCCAGGCCGAGTTGGGCGGCCCGCTCGCGTGCGGCCGGAAGGGTGTTCTGGCGCCAGCGCAGCGCCTCGGCGACGGCACCGGGCGAGGTGTAGGTGAGCAGCGGCAGGACGAAGGTCTCGGTGTCCCAGAAGGCGTGGCCGTCGTATCCGGAGCCGGTCAGACCCTTGGCGGGGATGGCACGTTGTTCGGCGCGGGCGCCTGCCTGGAGGACGTGGAAGAGGGCGAAGCGGACCGCCTGCTGGATCGCTTCGTCGCCGCCCACCTCGACGTCGGCGCGCGCCCAGAAGTCGTCGAGATAGGTGCGTTGTTCGTCGACGAGCTGCTGCCATCCGCTGTGCTGGGCGGCGGCGAGCGCAGCGTCGACCTGGTCGCGCAGAGCGGGCAGGGAACGGTTTCCCGACCAGCCGTAGGAGACGAGTTTCTCTAGGCGCAGTGCCTGGCCGGGCTCCAGCACGGAGGTCACGGTGAGGCGGGCGACGTCGTCGCTGCTCTCGCTGCTCATGGTGGTCCGGTCGGGTCCCTCGACCGCGTGGTCGGCGGCCGCGGCGACCCGCAGGGCGCTGTTCCGCGTGCGGTGCACGAGCCGCAGCCGGCGCCCTGCCGCGAAGTGCTCCTCCGCCTCCAGCGGCGCGTCCAGGGCGATCGCCGCCCGCGGGTCTCCGTCCCGGCCGGGCAGTTGCTCGTTGGCGACCAGCTCCGACTGGACGACGACCCGGATACGGCTGTCGACGGGCTCCACCTCGTAGGAGACGGCCGCGATCGCCCGTTGGGTGAAGGAGACGAGCCGGGTGGAGCGCACCCGGACCGTGGAGCCGGCCGGTGAGGTCCACTCGCAGGTGCGGGTGAGCAGCCCGGTGCGCAGGTCGAGGACGCGCTCGTGGGAACGCAGTCGTCCGTAGCGCAGGTCGAAGGGTTCGTCGTCCACGAGCAGCCGGACGATCTTGCCGTTGGTGACGTTGATGACCGTCTGCCCGGACTCCGGATAGCCGTAGCCCGCCTCCGCGTAGGGCAGTGGATGCGTTTCGTGGACGCCGCCCAGGTAGGAGCCGGGGAGGCCGTGGGGTTCGCCCTCGTCGAGGTTGCCGCGCCAGCCCACATGGCCGTTGGCGAGGGCGAACACGGACTCGCTCTGCGGCAGCAGCCCGAGGTGCAGCTCGCTCTCCCGCAGGGCCCAGGGCTCGACTCCGTACGACGCATGGGTGATCACGCGGTCTCCCCCAGTTCGGCCAGATCGCGTACGACGATGTCGGCGCCGTGGGCACGCAGGGCGGCGCCCTGGCCGACACGGTCCACGCCGACGACGTACCCGAAGTGGCCCGAGCGGCCCGCGTCCATGCCGGCGAGTGCGTCCTCGAAGACGGCCGCCTCCGACGGCTCGACCCCGAGGTCCTTCGCCGCGGCCAGGAAGGTGTCCGGGCGCGGCTTGCCCGGCAGCCGCCGTTCGCCGGCGACGACACCGTCGATGCGTACGTCGAAGAGGGACTCCGCCCCCACCGAGCGCAGGACGTCCTGGCAGTTGGCGCTGGAGGAGACGACCGCGGTCCGCAGGCCGTGCGCCCGGACGGCCTCGATGTAGCGCAGGGTGCCGTCGTAGGCCTCGACTCCGTCCGTGCGGATCATGTCGAGGAGCAGCTCGTTCTTGCGGTTGCCCAGGCCGTGGACGGTCGCGCGGTCCGGTGGGTCGTCAGGTGTTCCCTCGGGGAGTTCGATGCCGCGCGAGGCGAGGAAGGATCGGACGCCGTCGGCGCGTGGCAGCCCGTCGACGTACGCGGCGTAGTCGTCGGCGTCGTCGAAGGAACGGAATCCGTCGCCGTCGCGTCCGCGCAGGAAGTCGTCGAACGTCCGCTTCCAGGCGGCCGCGTGCACCACGGCGGTCTTGGTGATGACCCCGTCGAGGTCGAAGAGGCAGGCCAGGATCTGTTTCGGCAGGCCGAGCTCAGTCATACGAGCAGTCTTCCCCCGGGAACCCCCTCCAGCGGGTGGCGCGCGCCACATCGCCGGAGCCGTTTCAGTCGTGCGGGAAGGAGTGGTGCTCGTGGGCGACCGCCCAGCGCCCCTGCTCCTTGCGCAGTCCGAGGGTGAGTCTGAGGCGCAGTCCGGGCTTCTCGGCGAACTCCTCCGCGGTGCCGCAGCGCAGCAGGGCATGGGCGTACGCCACGTCGTCTCCCGCGACGACGTCGAGGGAGACGATCTCGAACGACGCTCCCTGCGCCTGCCAGGTGAAGAACGGCGGCCAGGTCGCCCGGTAGGCGTCGATGCCGCGGACACCGTCGTAGGGCGGCGGCACGTCGTACATGACGATGTCGCCCGTACGGTCCGCCAGTACGCCGTCGAGGTCTCCCTCGTGCACGGCGGCGGCCCAGCGTTCGATCAGGGTGCGGATCTGTACCTCGTCCTGGTTCATGGACCATCCATGCCCCGTCCGGCACAGGACTTCCCCTCCGTCCCGCGTCGTCGATACTGAGGGCATGGAAATCGCTGTCCCGGTGCCCCGGTCCGGGCTCGTATGACCGAGGTGGGTCCGACCTTCGACGACCTGGTGGAGCGGGCCGCGGCGCTCGTACGTCCCGGCCGGCGCGCCCTCCTCGGTATCGCCGGCAGCCCCGGGGCGGGCAAGACGACGCTTGCCGAGCGTCTGGTCCGGCGGCTCGACGGGGACGGGCCCTTCCACGTGGCCCACGTGCCGATGGACGGGTTCCATCTCGCGGACGCCGAGCTGGACCGGCTGGGGCGCCGTGACCGGAAGGGGGCACCGGACACCTTCGACGCGGCGGGGTACGCGGCGCTGCTGCGCAGGCTGCGCGCGGACGAGGAGGATCTCGTCTACGCGCCCGGCTTCGAGCGGGTCCTCGAACAGCCCCTGGCGGGTGCCCTTCCCGTTCCCCGGGCCGCCCGTCTGATCGTCACCGAGGGGAACTACCTGCTGCTGCGCGACGACGGTTGGGCGCGCGCCCGCGCACAGCTCGACGAGGTGTGGTTCTGCGAGCTAGACGAGGCCGACCGCATCCGTCGGCTGGTCGCCCGGCACGAGCGGTTCGGGAAGGATCACGACACGGCGGTGGCGTGGGTGCTCGGAACGGACCAGCGCAACGCCGAACTGGTCGCCGCGACCCGCGACCGCGCCGACCTGGTCGTCGGGCCGACGGTCGTCGGGACGGCAGCCAGCGGAGAGCCGGTCGCCTGAGAGGAGTTCGCCGGAGATCCGGTCACCGGAGAATGGGGCGCCAGGAGGCGGTCACCCAGCAGGCAGTCAGCGAAGCCGTATCTGGTTCGGGTTCGTCGTGGGCATCACCCACGGGATCGCCGTTCCGCGCCGTGAACGCCTCGGTGCGGACGGCCAGTCGGGCCGACGTGCCCGCGAACGTTGGGGAGGTCGTGCAACGGGCCCCGCCGGCAGGGAAGACGCACGGCGGATCAGCCCTCGTTCCGGAGGCCACCACGTCCTCGGCAGGTTCGCGCGGAGGACGGGTGGGCAGATGAGCGCGAGCGGGGGCGGGCGTGTCGGCCCGACGAACATCACGGTGTCCGAAGGCGTGGGGGCCGGGGCGGAGGGAGCGACCGTCACCGCGCCGCCCGCCCCGGCCGTCTCAGGGGGCCGCCGTCCTGGATTCCAGGTCGGCCCGGGTGTCGTTGCCGTAGACGCCGGACTCGTCGCCCCGCACGCCGTACCAGACCTGGAAGCGGGCGACGGCCGCGGCGAGCGTGGCGTCGTAGGTGCCGCTGGTGCTGCCGTGGTCGTACACGTTGGGGATGTGGAGCAGACGTTGCTGAAGAGCTGTCACCTCGGGGCCGCTGTCGCCCTCCCGGAGGGTGCCGGCGCCGTCCGGATCGGTGGCACCGGCCGGGGCCCGGGCGGCCGGTGCCGTCGACGGGTTCACTCCGGCTCCCGCCGGGGACGCGTCGTCCCGGTTCGCGCCCGGTACCAGGAGGGCGAAGGCGAAACCGATCAGGGCCGCCGCGACGACGGCGACCGTGATCGCGGCGCGGCGCAGGCCCGCGTCGCGCCCGAGGCCGTGGGCGCCTCCGGGTCTCGCACCGGACGGGCGTCCGCTTCCGGTGGCGGGTCCGTCGGCTCCGTCCGTCCGCGGCACACCGGCCATGTAGTCCTCCCCCGCCGGGACCGGGGGCAGTTCCTCGGTCTCGTCCTCCTCGAGGTCGGGCAGAAGCCGTACAGCGGCCGTGGGCGCGGCGATCGACTCGTAGTCCTCGTCCTCGTCCGTCATCCCCTCCTTCTCGCGCACCTGCCGCAGCAGCTCCGCCAGGGACTCGGAGCGGCGGCGGCGCTCGATGTGAGTGGGTTCGATCACTGAGCGCCCGGTGGACTTCCCGCGTTCGGGCCGTGTCGACACACTGCTCTCCTTCCGTACACGCGGTCTCCCGCCGTCCCTGTGCAGTCATACGGGGGCGCGGGCCCGGACGTTCAGCGCGCCACCGCACCTCGGACCAGCGTCAGGCCGGGCCGGCCACCGCCGCAACTCGCCCTCACGGGGTGAACTCGGCTCATCCCAGGGCACGTTGACGGCCGGGGAGCTCACACGGGTCCTTGCGGACGCGGGGCCCTCGCCATGGACAATCCATGGAGCCGAGTTGGCGGAAGGTTGACCAAATCCCTGGAGATCACTGACGGACCCGTCTATAGGGTCGGCCGCATGCCCCCACAGCCTCCGAGGACTCCGGCGTTGCCGGTCCTCCCCTACAGGAAACCCACCCGCGACCGGGACTACTGGGTCTTCGACAACGTACTGCCCGACGCGGACGCCGTACGGGCCCGGTGCGTCGGCAAGGACGACTGGGTCAAGGGCCATCCGTACACCTCGGAGAGCTGGCCGGGTCTGCGGACGATGCCCGGGCTGGAACCGGACGAATTGACGCGCGTAGAGCGGCTGGTGAAGAAGGCCACCGGCGCGCAGAGACTGTGGCAGCAGTCGACTCCGTCGGGCGCCACGCTCAACCACAACTGCGTCCAGGTCGTCGGCAAGGACGAGGGTGAACCCCGCCCCCACACGGACTCCCGCGCCCTGTGCCGTTACGCCGCGGTGCTCTATCTGAACCCGAACGTCCCCAAGGACTGCGGAACGAGCTTCTTCCGGCAGAGCCTGCCGGGCGGCCGGCTGGGCGGCAACGTCGTCGTCGCACCGCACAACAACCTGGTCGAGGCCCTCGGTACGCGTTTCGTCCCGCCGGACTCCTTCGTCGAGGACATCCGCGTCCCGCACCGCTACAACCGGTTGCTCCTCTACAACGCCAACCTGATGCACAGCGCCACCGACTACTGCGGGACCACCATGGAGGACAAACGGATGACCGCAGTCTTCTTCTGGATGGCGTGATCCGGACCGGCCGCCAGGCCGGCTACCGGCGTCAGGTGCGGCCCCGGACCACGAAGTCCGGGGCCGCTCTCCTTTGCCCTGGGCCGGAACGTGCGGATGAAGAGCGAGTAGATGAAGAGCGTCTTCGATTTCGAGACGAAAACCGGACATTCCCAGACCGCTGAGGGATTACATCTCTCCCAAGTTCTGGTGGCCGGGAGATGTGCTCGTCATGATGGGCGCATGACCTTGGCCTCCAGAGCCATGACGCGACTGGCCAACTGGCCCGATCTCGCGGAGTCCCTGCCGAGTTGTGGCACGGGACGCGCACTGTGTGCGGCGCAATGCGAGATCGTCCACTTCCATTCGGACCACGATGTCGACCTGCACCTCACGGACCGGGCGATCCGGCGCTTCGAGGACCATCTCAAGACCTCCACGGCCATCCGCATGGTGCCCGGCTCCCGCTGGGTGACCATCCATCTCGAAGTCGACTCGGACATCGACCTCCTGCTGACCCTGGTGAGCGTCGCCCTTCAGGCCCATCTGAACGGGCACATGGCGGGCGACGACATCTTCTCGGCGAACTGCAACGACCGCTGACGGTCCAGGTCGAGAAGCATCGCTGCCCTGTCGGGAAGCGGCGCTGCCCTGACGAGACCGTCGCGGCCGAACGCTCCCTCGCGCCGGCCCTGAAGTCGAGGGCTTCCGCCACGGAAGCGCGCCGGCGAGAACAACGAAGAGCCCCGGCACTCGCGCGGGACGCGAGTACCAGGGCTCTTCACCGGGTCATCGGCGAGCGACGACGCGGTGTGTCAGGAGCGGGCGCCCGTCGCGCGCCGACGGCGGGTGGCGACGGTGATCGCGGCACCGGCCGCGAGGACGGTCACGGCCGCGCCCGCGATCGGCAGGGTGCTGCCGCCACCGGTCTCGGCGAGACCGCCGGACGGGGTCGACCCGCCGCCGTTCGGCGAGGGGGCGGCCGGTGTGGCCGAATCGGGGGCGGACGGGGCCGCGGACGACTCGGGAGCCGAGGGAGTCGCCGGAGTCGCCGGAGTCGCGGGCGAGGACGAGGCGGGGGTACCCGGCGTCTGCGCGGGCGGCGTCGAGGCCGACGGGGTCCCGGGAGTGGTCGGCTGCGCGGTGCAGTCCTTCTTACCGCCGTTCCACGCCATGATGAGCTTGTCCTTGATGACCGCGTGGTCCGGCCCAGCCGGCAGGTCACCGTGCTCGAAGCCGTCCTGGGCCTCGTGCTTGCCGTCGAACTTGACCGCGCCGCGGTACAGGTCGATCTGCGCGAAGCAGCCGGCGTCGGGCACCGAGATGTCGAGGGAGTCCGTGGCCCCCGGCTTCACCGAGACGGTGTCGAGGTCGTGGAAGACCTGGACTCCGGAGGTCTTGAAGGTGTCGCCGTGCGTGCGGTACGCGGCCAGCGAGGCGGTGCAGTTGCCGGCGTCGTCCGCGGCGCGGACCTTGATGTGGACCTTGCCGTCGTCGGTCGGCTTCAGGTTCTCGTCGTCGACCCGGACGGAGTCGTAGAAGTGCGTACCGTCCAGGGAGAACTGACAGCGGTCGGTCGCGGTGGCCGTACCCGCTCCCTGCCCGGGGGCGAAACCGCTGCCGGTCTTGTCCCAGCCGTCACCGCCGGGCTTGTCGGACGCCGACGCGGTCGTGGTGACCGCACAGAGAGCGAACGCCGCCGCGCCCGTCCCCAGCAGGCAGCGAAGGGTGACACGTCTCGCTTTGGACATGCGGATCCCATCCTGATGATGCGAGACCCGGTCGACGGCAGCGGGGCAGCACTCGGCAGCCTGGGGCCGTCCCGGGGATGAGTGGTCGAAGAACACTGGACCCCTTGGTCATGTGGGCCGCAGCTCGACCACATATTCGATCACCGTCTACGGACTGTCAACTTCACTTCATACGCGGGTACTTCACGAGCGGACACGAATCAGCCACATAGGGAATCGCGTGCTCCGTGGCGGTCGGCCAAGCGACCGCCACGGAGCACGCGGTGAGAGCGCACTTCGGTACGCGCGCTCCGCGCGGGCGTCTCGGCGAGGGCGCTTCACGGGCGCGGCCCGGCGAAGGCGATCGCCCGGGAATCGATCAGGGCAACCAGTCCCCTGATCGAAGGGCACCGAGTGCCACCGCCTCCGCTTCGGTTCTGGTTTCCGACCATGAACGAGGCACCGGGGCGCCGCGAGCCCGCCGACACGGCCACCGCCAAACCGCCGATGCGGGACGCCTTGGTGGGAGCCGCTTTCCAGCTCTTCCTGGAGCGCGGCCACGAGGAGACCACGGCCGACGGCATCGTGGCGCTCGCCGGCGTCGGCCGCCGTTCGTTCTTCCGCCACTCCCCCTCCAAGGAGGACGTGGTCTTCCCCGACCGCGAGCACCGCCTGGCCGACATGACGGCGTTCCTGAGCGAGGAGGCCGACACGGACGACCCGGTGCAGCACGTCTGCGACGCCGCCCGGCCCGTCCTGCGCATGTACGCCGGGAACCCGACGTTCTCCGTCCAGCGCCACCGCCTCACCAAGAGGGTCCCGGGCCTGCGCGTGTACGAGCTGTCGGTCGTCTGGCGTTACGAGCGCGCCCTCGCCGAGTATCTGCGCGGGCGCTCGGCCGGGACGCCCGCGGACGCACTGCGCGCCGATGTCGTCGCCGCGCCGGTGGTCGCCGCGCACAACAACGCCCTGCGCTCCTGGCCGCGTTCGGACGGAACGGGGGATGCCGAGCCGGCGGTCGACCGGGCGCTCGGGTGCGTACAGAACACGTTCGGCCCCTCGTCCGGCGAACCGGCACACAAGGAGCCGGAGGAGCCGGAGGACGTGGTGGTGGTCGTCTCGCGGCGCGGGGCGCCGATGTGGCGCGTGGCCCAGGAGATCGAGTCGGCCTTCGGGCGGGGCTGAGCGGAAGCCGGGCCGACCGCACCCCGTTCCATTTTTACGGTACACAGTACCTTTACGTGTGGCACTGAGTGCCATAGCCTGTGATCGTGCACGGCGATCCGCGCACATCGGATTCCGGCTGAGCGCAGGGAGATGACATCGTGTACCACCCAGGAATCGCTCTCCACCCGGGCATCGGCCCCGTGACGGACGTGCTCGACACCGGTTCCGCGGAGCACACCGGGGACGTACTGCTCTTCCAGCGGTGCCACTGGTGCGCCACCGCCATGTACAACCGCCTTCTCTGCCCCGTGTGCGCGGGCAGCGACCTGCGGACAGAGGCGAGCGCGGGTTCGGGCGTCGTGCGCCACTCCACGGTGATCCACCGCAACACACCGGCGGCCCGCAACGTCTCCCTCATCGAGATGGCGGAGGGCTTCACGGTCCGGGGCCGGGTCATGGGCTCGCCCGCCACCATCCACAGCGGCGACCGGGTCCAGCTCTCCACCGCCCAGGACCCGGTACGCAGGCAGCCGGTGTTCCAGCTCGTCGACGGCCCTTACAGCGGCTGGAACTGAGAACGGCGGACGGTCCGCACCGCCCGCCGCGGTCCGCCCGGGGCCCGAAGCGGCGGGCCGAAAGCAGACGTGCCGGGAACGGACAGCCGTGCGCGGCTGAACGAACCGGCGTGCGGGACCGGTCCGTTCAGCCGCCGGGCGACGACCGTCAGCCGTAGGTGATATCGGACGTCGCGTACTTGCAGTAGGTGCCGTCGGGGCCGCTGCCGTTCGTCGTCGGCTCCGCCCCGGTGTTGTTCCCTATGTATTTCTGGCAGGGGACGATCTTCTTGCTGCTGTCCCCGACGATCTTGATGGACTTGAGGGTCGCGCTGTCGCCGTAGTTGGTGTTGATGCCGACGAGTTTGCTTCCCTTGTAGGTCGCCTCGATGGTGTTGAGATTGATCGTCCGCTTGTACTGCGTCTTGCAGTTGCCGCAGGACCGGACGAACGTGCCGAAGGTCTGCACCGCGAAGTTCGACACGTTCAGCGTTCCGGCGCCGTTGAACTGGAACACCTTGTCGCTGGCCTCCTTCGCGCCACCGCCGCTGACGGTGTACACGTTGGACGACGAGGAGCCGAGGAACGTCGCCGCGTCCTCGCCGACGTCCTCCCACCAGACGTTCTGCAGCGTGCAACTGCCCAGGCAGTGAATGCCGTCCGCGGCGGGCGCGCCGATGATGACGTTCTTCAGGACGGTTCCTGCGGCCAGTTCCAGGATCGGCCCCTGGTCCTCGTCCTGGCTGTCCGAGCCCAGGTCGCCTGTGCCGTAGAGCCGCTTCATCCCGTAGTCCTTGGTGCCGGAGACCGAGATGGTGGAGGAGACGGCCTGACTGCCGGTCGCGGTGGGCCAGGTGGCGGCGCTCGCCGGCGTCAGGGCGCCGTCGGCCATCACCATGGCGGCCGAGAGGCCGAGCGCGGCGAGGGTGCCGGTCAGGGCGCGCCGCCGGGCGCGCGGGCGTGCTGATGACGTCATGTCCCGATGCCTTCTTCCAGGTGGGGGTGGTCGGGTAGCGATGGTCCGGCGGAGGTGGCCGGGTGGGCATTGCTCGATGGCGGAGGCCGTCAGAGCTTTCCGTCAGATGGGGATTGCCCGACGGCCGGGGCCGTCAGAGCTTTCCGGTGCCCGCGCCGGACGTCACCGAGGCGACGACGGTCGAGGCCGGTTCGGCGGTGTAGCTGTAGGGCGGCTTCGTGAAGGTGCCCACCTGCGAGATCTCGGTGGCGGCTCCGCCGAGATCGTTGCCGGTGAGGTTGGCGTAGCCGTCCACGTCGCTGTCGCGGTTCGTGGTGACGGCGACCGACGTGCTCCGGAAGACGTTGTTCTCGACGAGCATCTGGGCGCCCATACGGGAGTGCACGGCGGTGTCGGCGCCGACGACGTAGTTGTCGTAGAAGTGCCCGGTGCCGAAACGCAGGCTGGGGATGCGGGAGTTGACGTTGTTGAACCAGTTGTGGTGGTACGTCACCCGCAAGTGCCCGGTGTCCTCACTGGCGTTGCTGTCGCTGTGGCCGACCAGCGAGCCCTTGTAGTGGTCCTTGAAGGTGTTCCAGGAGACGGTGACGTAGTCGGACGCGTGGGTGATGTCGACCAGGCCGTCGTAGTAGTCCTTGTCGTGGTCACGGTCGGAGGAGAAGGCGTTGTGGTCGATCCACACCTTCGTCGAGGCCTGGACGGTGATGCCGTCGGCGGGCGCGACCGGCTTGCTGATGTTCAGGTTGCGGACGACGACGTTGGTGACCTTCTTCAGGCGCAGTCCGCCACCGGTGAAACCGGATGCCGAACCGACGCCCAGGACGGTGGTGTTGGAGCCGATGTCGACCTGGCCGCTGAGCGAGATCAGACCACTGACCTTCACGATCTTGGCCGTGTCACCGGTGACGGCGGTCTTGAAGGCGGCCAGCGTCGTGACGGTGACGGCGGTCGCGCTGCCGCCGCCGGTGGTTCCGGCGCCGAAGCCGACCGGCGCGGTCTCGGCGGCTCCGGCCGACTGCGGCAGGACGAGTGCCGTGGTGACCGCCAGGGTGGCGGCCCCGGCCGTCAGCAGGGCGAGGCGGGAACGCTTCAGTGGGGGGCGAGTACGCATGCGGGTGTGTCCCTTCGGAGTCGACCGTTAATCAGGTGCACGAACATCGTTCCTGTATCTGAACAACACATCTCGCGCGACATGACGCATACGGGCTGAACGCGGGCCCGAGACGGCGACTTGCCCAGGTGGTGCGGCTCGGAGATCCGATGTCTCGTATACGAGATGTCACACACGGGTCACGCTGCTGAACGGGAACGTAAACGGTAAGCGCTTTCTAGTCAACGCTTCCCACAGAACACATCCGGCCAACTCGCGAACCAGATGGCTACCCACACCCCGGCAAGCCGGGCCGGCCCGCCCTTGCGCGCGCCGCGACCTGGCCGGTGGTCCGCCCCGGAAAGCCGAAAGCGGCCGTACGGGGGTCCGGGTTGTGCGGGACCCCCGTACGGCCGCTTTCGGCTCACGGCGTCACGAGGTCAAGGAAGACGGTACGGCGGCGTCAGGGAGAGACGGTGCCGCGGCGATACGGCGTCACGAAGAGAGGGTGATACGGATGCCGACCGTGCCGCTCTCGCCGCGGCGCAGGCGGCTGCCGAACAAGGTGAGACGGCCCATCACCCCGTACTTGCGGGCGATGAGCTTCCGGTAGCGGGCGGTGTCCGCCGCGTCGACGATCTCGGCCGTGGCCGGGACCGGCTCCCCTGTCGGCCTGCCGCGCACATCGCACGGGCCGACCGTGACGTCGGCCCGGTTGCGGATGCGCTTCACCTTCCAGCTGTCCGCGACGGTCCAGGCGCCGAGCGCCGTACCGTCCCGCACCACCCACACCGGCGTGGCCACCCCTGTACCGTTCTTGCGATAGCTGGTGATCAGCAAGTACTTGCCCGATCCCAGCGCGTCCAGCGAAGCCTCGTCCATGGCCGCAGTGTAGGCGGACCCTTCCGCGAACCCCATGGCGCCCGAGCCGTCCGGGTCAGGACAGCTGACCGTCGTAGTCCGGCAGCTTGAACGTGCGCTCGGCGTGGCCGCCGGCCAGGTCGGTGGTGTTGTTGCCGACGTTGGCGATGATCGTGTAGCCGAGGGACTCGATCTCCGCACGCTTGCCGGTCTTGTAGGCGCCGACCTCGTCGAAGAGGTCCGGCAGGTCACGCACGTAGAGTCCGTCGACCGGGTACCCGACGCTCTTCAGGTTCCACTTCGTCTCACTGGCGATGATGCCCGGACGGGCGGTCACGAAGAAGACGGCGACACCGCGGGAGTGCGCGTAGCGGGCGAGTGCCAGCGAAGCCTTGACCGCCGGAGTGGGCAGCTCGTACCAGGGGTGGAAGTCGGTCTCCAGCGCAGTGTTGTCGATGTCGAAGACGACCGCGAGCTTCTGGCCGCCCGCGTTCGCGGTGCGCTGCTCGACGTACGGCACCGCCTGGTCGATGACGGCCCGGACGTCGCTCTGCCAGGTGGCGTAGTCGACCCCTGCAGTCGCGGAGGTGCTCGCCACCGCCTGGACCGGAGCCGCGGAGGCGGACCCGGCCACGGTGACCGTCCCCGCGATCCCCAGCGCCACGACCGCCGACACCACGCCCATCCGGCGCCCCACACCAAGTCCTGTCATGCCTGTCCCCTATTCAGATCTGCTGGTCGAGTCCACGCCTGTTGGCCGAGTCCACACATCGCGCCGGCGACGGTGCCCGGTCACGGGACCGTCGCCGCGGCAGACATGATCCTGGCAGCGCGTGTACGGAGGGGGAAGAGGTAGTTACCGATCGGTAGAGATCGTGCTTCACGCGGCTCGGGGTACTCGCGGTGCGGTGGCAGAGGTCCGCGGCCCGTGTGAGCCTGGGGCTCGCGGCTGGCACCAGTGGAAAGAGGCTGCTCGGATGCAAGGACCGAACATCGTCATCGTCGGCGCGGGTTTCGCCGGAGTCGAGGCCGCCCGGAGCCTCGAACGGACGCTCACCCCCGGCGAGGGCCGGATCACCCTGATCAGCCCCACCGACTACCAGTTGTATCTGCCGCTGCTGCCGCACGTAGCCGCCGGTGTCGTCACTCCCCAGTCGGTGGCACCCTCGCTGCGCCGGATCCTGCGCCGCACCGCGCTGGTGCCGGGCGGGGTGATCGGTGTCGATCCCGGGGCCAAGGTCTGCGTCGTCCGCAAGATCACCGGCGATCTGGTCGACCTGCGCTACGACTATCTGCTCCTCACCCCGGGGAGCGTGACCCGCACCTTCGACATCCCCGGTCTCGCGGACGAGGCGCGCGGTATGAAGACACTCGCCCAGGCCGTATATCTGCGCGACCATGTGATCGCCCAGCTCGACCTGGCGGCGGCCACGTCGGACGACGCCGAGCAGGCGGCACGGCTCCAGTTCGTGGTGGTCGGCGGTGGGTACGCGGGCACCGAGACGGCGGCCTGTCTGCAGCGCCTGACCACCGCGGCGGCCAAGCGTTACCACCCCCGCATCGACCCCGGTCTCATCAAGTGGCATCTGGTCGACCTGGCCCCGAAACTGCTGCCCGAACTGGGCGACAAGCTGGGCGCGAGCGCACTGCGGATGCTGAGCGACCGCGGCGTGCGGATCTCGCTGGGCACGTCCGTCGCCTCCGTGACCAAGGACGCGGTCACCCTCACCGACGGGCGGGTGCTGCCCTCGCGGACGCTGGTGTGGACGGCGGGTGTCGCGGCGAGCCCCCTGGTCGACTCGCTGGGCGCCGAGACCGTGCGCGGGCGGATCGTCACCGAGCTCGACTTCAGGGTGCCGGGGCTCGACGGGGTGTTCGCGCTCGGCGACGCCGCGGCGGTGCCCGACCTGGCCAAGGGCGACGGCTCCGCCTGCCCGCCGACCGCCCAGCACGCGGCCCGGCAGGGCCGGCACGCCGCCAAGGTCCTGGTGGCGAAGCTGCGGGGGGAGCCCACCTTTCCCTACCGGCACCGGGACCTCGGCCTGGTCGTCGATCTCGGCGGCCACGACGCCGTGTCCAAGCCGCTCGGCATCGGTCTCAAGGGCGCGCCCGCGCAGGTCGTGGCCCGCGGATACCACCTGTACGCGCTGCGCACGGGTGCCGCCCGGTTCCGTACGAGTGCCAACTGGCTGCTCAACGCGGTCGCGGGCGACGACTTCGTCCGCACCGGCTTCCTCGCCGGCCGCAAGGGAACCCTGCGGGACTTCGAGCGTACGGATGTGTATCTGACGCGGGACGAGGTGACCGCACGGGCCCGCGCCCTTGCGTAGGACCTGTCGGCCCGTCCGGTCGATGATGATGGAGGTGCCGAAGGCGCCTTGACCCAGGTGCGGCTCGGTGGAATCAGGTCACGCCGCCCTCGCGATCGGGTGTGCCCCGCAGCAGGGCGAGATAGCGGCGACCGAACAGATAGGCGTCCCCCGGCCAGCGGGCGGAGAGGTAGTGGCCGTCCTGGACGACGAAGGCGTCGGTGTCGTCGGTGGCGGTGCCGCGCCGGGTGAGCGTGCGCGGGCCGCGTTCGAACCGCCCGCCCGGCTCGGTGAGAGCCGCCCTGACCTCGTCCTCGACGTAGGCGGGGTAGGTGCGGTAGTAGCGGCCGAGGCGCCAGGCCGTGGTGAAGTACGCGGTGCGTTCCATGTATTTGGGGAGACAGGTCGTACGGCGGTCGGCCAGGACGCTGCGGCCGGTGCCGGGGTCCTGGGCGCGGGCCAGGACGAGGACACCGTGACAGATCGCGCCGACGGGCCGCCGCAGGGCCCAGAACCGGGCGATCTGCCGTTGCAGCGGCACTGATCCGAGGTATTGCCGCATGCCCGGCGCGTGTCCGCCCGGGAGCAGCAGTCCGTCGAAGTCCGCTACGTCCAGGTCGGCCCAGGAGACGGTGGACCGAAACGCGGCCGACTCGGTCAGTTCCCCGTAGAAACGGCGGGGTTCCCGCTCCGCGCCGAGCTGTCCGAACAGGACGCCGGTCAGCAGCCGCGGGTCCGCCTCCGGACGGCTGCCCGGGTGCTGGGTGGCGAAGACGACGTCGTGGCCCTCCCGCGTCAACATCCGCCAGGGTACGGCGACTTCGGTGACGTCGAAGTCATGGTCGGGGAGCGGGATCAGCACACGCATGCGCTCATCATGGCAGCCGGTCGGCGACGCGAACCGGCCACCTCCACGAGACCCCCGGGAGGTGGTGAACACGCGGGCCCGGGCGCACGTATGAGTGGAGGGCCCTCGACCGGGGCTCTCGGCGGCGTTGACGCCGCTCCGCACGGCTTCGGGAGCCCATGCATGAGGCACGCACGACGACGGATCGTCCGACGGGGGGCGCGCCTCGCGGCCGTCGGCGGGCTGCTCTGCGGAGGGTTCATGGTGACGCGCGCCATGGCGAGCGAACCGTCCGACGCGTCGCGTAGCACGGCGAGTTCGGCGCAGGCCGCAGCGAAGACGGGTGCCGGACTCGTGTCCCGGCTGGGTACCTCGCGGACCGCCGGCAACTGGATAGCCGCCGACGGGCGTCCCGTCGTCGCGGTCACCGACGCGGACGCGGCGGACGCGGTGACGCGGGCGGGTGCTCGCCCGAAGGTCGTGACGCACAGCATGCAGGACCTCAAGTCCGCCGCGCAGACGCTCAGTTCGGCGCCCCGGGTGCCGGGCACGGCCTGGGCGGTGGACTACACGAAGAACGAGGTGGTGGTGCAGGCCGACAGCACGGTCTCCGCCACCGACTGGTCGAGCATGACGAAACTGGCCCACGGCATCGGCGACTCGGTGCGGATGCAGCGGACCCAGGGCACGTTCACCACGCGGGTGAACGGCGCACAGGCGATCTTCTCGACCGGCGGGCGCTGCTCGGCGGGGTTCAACGTGACCAACGGGCAGAGCGAGTTCATCCTCACGGCCGGGCACTGCGGCCCCGCCGGATCTGTCTGGTTCTCCGACAACACGGGTCGGCAGCAGGTGGGGCGCACGGTCACCACGGCGTTCCCCGGCAGTGACTTCTCCCTCATCCAGTACGACGCCGGGCAGCAGACGTCGCCCGGCACCAATGTCGTCGCCATCGGCGGCGGCAACGGTGTACGGATCAACGGCGCCGCCGATCCGACCGTGGGCCAGCGGGTCTTCCGCAGCGGCAGCACCAGCGGGCTGCACGACGGCAAGGTGACCGCGCTCAACGCGACGGTCAACTACCCGGAGGGCACGGTCACCGGGCTGGTCGAGACCACGGTGTGCGCCGAACCGGGGGACAGTGGCGGCCCGTTGTTCTCCGAGGGCATCGCGCTGGGGGTGACATCGGGCGGCAACGGGGACTGCAAGAGCGGCGGTACGACGTTCTTCCAGCCCATCACCAAGGCGCTGACGGCGCTGGGAGTGACGCTCGCGGGCCAGCCCCCGCAGGGCTCCGCCGGGGGTGCGGCCCAGCCGTCCCTCGCGCCCTCCACGTCGGCTTCGGCCATGGCGTCGCAGGGAGGAGCGCCGGGTGCGGCTGCACCGGGTGCGGTGGAGGCCGTGGGCGGTACGGGGACGGCCCAGACGTTCGTCTCCGAGCTCACCGACCCGCAGAACGTCGGCCCCGGCCTGCTCGTCATCGGCGGAAGCGTCATCGCGCTGGTAGCGACCCGCTTCATCCGTACCGAGCAGGACCGCAAGGCCTACCGGCGGCAGTATTCGCAGAGTTGGGGCTGAGCGGCTCGCCGTTGGCACTGAGCCGTTCGCAGTTGGCGCCGAGCGGCTCGGAGTCGGGTCCGGGTGGACCGGATCCGGAGCCGAGCCGCCGGAGGCCGGTGCCGTGGTCCGAGGCGATGGCTCCCCTGGATCGGGGAGCCCGGCCGGACGTGGAAGGTCAGGCGGCCCGGGTCGCCGACGACGGGGCGGCTTCCGCCCATTCGAGGACGAGGCGCTGGTACTCGTGCCGCTCTTCCATGCTCAGCGTCCCACCCGCCCGGAACCAGAGGGCCCGGATCTCCTCGTTGACTTCGGCAGCGGATCGCTGAGTGTCGTTGTCAAGAGTGGTGCACATGGCGTGAAGCATACGGTCCTTGACGTGAAGATGATGTGAGTAAAGGCTCATCGAGCGACATAACGGACCGTGAAGCTCGTCACTCAGGTGCCGGGCTTGCGGCCGTACACGGAGACGTCGTCGCCGTTCTTGAGCAGTGACCAGTACTTCTTCGCCGTGGTCGGGGTCATGTTGACGCAGCCGTGCGAGCCGGGCGGGTTCCACATGCTGAGCCCCACCGAGTGGAAGGCCTGGCCGCCGTCGAAGAACTGGCTGTACGGCATGGACACGTTGTAGATGCTGGAGACGTGGTCGATGTCACGCCAGTAGATCTTCTTCAGGCCGGTACGGGTCTCGTAGCCGTCCCTGCCCGTGCGGACCGGGACCGGTCCGTAGACCAGCCGGCTGCCGTCCTGGATCCAGCTGAGCTGGAGCGTGAGGTTGACGCAGGCGATACGGCCCTTGTTGACCGGGCACTTGCCGTCCCGGTTGGGGTTGTTCCCCACGGCCTTCTGCTTGTTCATGAGATCCATCACGCCCCAGGTGACGGGTCCCGCGTACCCGATGTTCGGGGTGATGCCGTGCTTGGTCTGGAAGGCCTGGATCGCCTTGCAGTCGGCGGCGGACTGCCGTCCGTCGACGGGCCGCCCGAGGAACTTCTCCACCTGCTTCTGGTTCGGGCCGGTGGCCGTCGTGCAGCTCGCGGCCTGCGCGGGCGTCGAGCCCAGGGCGAGGGTGAGCGGTGCGACCAGTCCGGTGAGCCCGAGCGCGACGGCTCCTCTTCTGCGTACGTCCCCCATGGCGGGCCTTCCTGTCGTGTCCGTCATCTGTCTGTCTGCCTTCTAGCATCTAGACCGCCCTTGAGGGTATTGCGTTGTACGGCCGGCGAGGACGGGACGAAACAGTGACATTCCTCGCCGGGCCGTCTCCGCGCGGGACGGAGCCCTACCCCCACCGTCGCCGTTCTAGTCGTCGCCGTGGAACACGACCGTCTGCCGGAACCCGTTGTTGACGCCGAGGAGGCCGCCGTCGACGCACAGCGTCGTGCCGGTGATCCAGGACGCGTCCCGGGAGGCGAGGAAGGCGACGGCGGCCGCGATGTCCTCCGGCTCGCCGACCCGGCCGAGCGGATACAGCCGGGCCGCGGAGGCGAGATCGTCCTCGCGGCCCTCCCAGGCCGTGGTGCGGACGGTTCCCGGAGCCACCAGGTTGACGCGGACGCCCCGGCCGGCGGCGTGGCCGGCCAGGGTGCGGGTGAGCGACATCAGTCCCGCCTTGGCCGCGCTGTAGGCGTGGTTGCCGAAGTCCTGGATGCCGTTGACGGAGCCGATGCTGACGATGGAACCGCGGCCGGAGGCGACCAGGTGCGGAAGCGCCGCGCGGGCGCAGCGGTAGGCGCCGGTCAGGGTGATGTCGAGGTCACGGGCCCACACCTCGTCGCTCTCGTCCTCGAAGAGCGGGGCGTCGGGGCTGCACCGGAAGGCGTTGTTGACCAGGACGTCGAGCGAGCCGAAGGCGTTCACGGCGTACGCCACGGCGGCCTCGACCTGTGCCCGCTCCCCCACGTCGCAGGTGAACGCCTCGGCCCGCGCGCCGAGTTCGCGCAGCGCCGCGGCCGTCCTCCCGGCCTGTGCCGAGTCCACGTCGGTGACGAGGACTTGAGCGCCTTCCTCGGCGAGGCGGCGGGCGGTCGCCGCGCCGATACCCCGCGCCGCACCCGTGATCAGAACCCCGTATCCCTCGAAACGCCTCATCGTGGTGATCGCAGTCATGGCAGGGAAGGTACTGCCGTGATCGTCGCGGCGACAGATACCGTGCGCCCATGTCCGCCTTCATGCAGCAACTCCCGGCGCTGATCGGCGTGATCATCGGTGCCCTCGGTTCGTATCTGGCGATCGTGCGGGGCGACCGGGCCCGCTTCGGGCGCGAGCAGACGGCCCGTTGGGAGGAGCGGCGACTCGCGGTCTACTCCGACTACGCGCGATGCCTGAAGAAGACGATCACGCTGACGTACCGCGTCGCCGCCCATCTCGGCAACGACCCCCACCCGCATCCGCTGCCGCCCGAGGAGGCCGCTCCCCTGCTGGCCGAGGCCGCCGAAGCCGGGGACCCGGCCGGAGAGGCACTGCTCCTCCTCGGCACTCCGGAGGTGGTGGAGAAGTCGCGTGCCTGGGTCGTCGTGGTGATGGAGATGGAGCGCTTCCTCTACGAACGCACGCGCGACCCCGAAGCCTGGCAGGCCCTGCTCGTACGCCAGCGCAGCGAGCGCGAGGCGTACTACGCGGCCGTGCGCGCGGACCTCTCGCTCACGACGGGGCGACCGGACGCGTGGCAGGTGCCACCGCTCCACGCGCGCACCGGCCTCGGCCCCGCCCAGTCGCCGCCCCGGGCTTGAGGTCCCCGGCCCTCCTGCCCCTCAGCGGTACCCCGTCGCGTCCGCCGGTTTCCCCTTGTCCTGCACTTCGACCATGTAGCGCCAGCAGTCCGGGCGGCTGCCGTCCCGGTCGGTGAAGCCGTACACCTGGGCGAGCTGTCCGCTGGAGAGGGATTTCCCGTTCCAGCGCGCGAGTTCGGGGTCGGCGGCCAGCGCGGCGACCGCGCGGCCGACGTAGAACGGCGTCTCGGAGATGCCGAAGTGCGGGACGCGTTCCTCGGCGTCGCGCCAGTTCTCCTCGGTCACGCCGAAGGCTTCGAGCATCATCTCCGAGCGCAGCCAGCCGGGGGTGAGGGCCACGGCGGTGGCGCCGCGCGGGCTCAGTTCGTGTCCGAGGGCGAACGCCATGCGCAGCACCGCCGACTTGGCGATGTCGTAGAAGAACGAGACCCGGTAGGTGTCCCGGTTGTACTCCGCCGTACCGTCGGTCATCTCGACGACCAGTCCGCCGGGACGGCGCAGGAGCAGGGGCAGCGCGTGGTGGCTGGTGATCGCGTGGGTCTCGACAGCGAGCCGGAGCATCCTGAGTCCGTTGTCGAGGTCGTGCTCCCAGACGGGGGCGTCCCACTCGAAGAGCTTCTCGGCGCCCCAGATGTCGTTGACCAGGATGTCCAGGCGGCCCTGCTCGTCCGCGATCCGGGCGACGAGCGCGGCTACCTCGGACGGCACGAGGTGGTCCGTGGGGACCGCGATACCCCGCCCGCCCGCTGCGGTGACCAGGTCCGCGGTGTCCTCGATGGTCTCCGGACGGTCGTACTCCGAACGGCGTTCCCGCGTGCTGCGCCCGGTCACGTAGACGGTGGCGCCGGCCGCGCCCAGTTCCACGGCGATTCCCCGGCCCGCGCCCCGGGTCGCGCCCGCCACCAGGGCGACCCTGTCCCGCAGCGTGCCTTCCAACGGCCCTGACATGTCCGACCTCCGTGCGCGTAGCGTCCACGGGCTGCTGTCACCCGGGGTTTCTACGAGCGTCTCCCGGAAGCCGGACATCTTCTGTCAGGTATCTCTGTGGCGTTTCCGCCGTGTCGCGGCACGGCGGAAACGGACGTGCGGCGCGGCAGAGCGGCGGGACGGCACCGCGCCAGGGCGACAGGGCCGCGTCAGTGGCCGCGTGCGATCCACTCCTCCAGGTGGGGCGCCTCCTCGCCGATCGTGGTCGAATCGCCGTGTCCCGTACGGACGACCGTGTCGGCCGGCAGAGAGAGCAGCCGGTCGCGGATCGACTCGACGATCGTCGGGAAGTGCGAGTAGGACCGGCCGGTCGCCCCCGGGCCGCCCTGGAAGAGGGTGTCGCCGGAGAAGAGCGTGCCGAGGCCCGGGGCGTAGAGGCATACCGCGCCCGGGGCGTGGCCCGGGGTGTGGAGCACGGTCAGGTCCGCGCCCGCCGCCTCGATCACCTGGCCGTCCTGGAGCCAGGCGTCGGGCAGGCGGTCCGGGTGGGTGACCTTCCACAGCGGCAGGTCGTCGGGGTGGAGCCAGATGGTGGCGCCGGTGCGCTCCGCGAGGGCGGGGGCGGCGTCGATGTGATCGTTGTGGGCGTGCGTGCACACGATCGCCCGCAGTCGCCGGTCTCCCACCGCTTCGGCGATGGCGTCGGCGTCATGAGCGGCGTCGATCACGATCGCCTCGTGATCGTTTCCCACGATCCACACGTTGTTGTCGACGTCCCAGGTGCCGCCGTCGAGGGAGAACGTGCCCGAGGTGACGAGGTGTTCGATGCGGGCGCTCGTCACAGGATCACCACCGAGCGCAGCACGTCGCCCTGGTGCATCCGCTCGAAGGCCGGTTCCACGTCGTCCAGGGTGATCGTCTCGCTCACGAACGCGCCCAGGTCGAGGCGCCCTTGGAGGTGCAGGTCGATCAGCATCGGGAAGTCGCGGGAGGGCAGACAGTCGCCGTACCAGGACGACTTGAGGGCGCCGCCGCGTCCGAAGACGTCGATCAGGGGGAGTTCGAGCTTCATGTCCGGGGTCGGCACGCCGACGAGGACGACCGTGCCGGCGAGATCGCGGGCGTAGAAAGCCTGTTGATACGTCTCCGGGCGGCCGACGGCCTCGATGACGACGTCGGCGCCGAAGCCGCCGGTGAGTTCGCGGATCGCCTCGACGGGGTCGGTCGCGCGGGAGTTGACGGTGTGCGTCGCGCCGAGCTTCTCGGCGGTGATGAGTTTGCGGTCGTCGATGTCCACGGCGATGATCTTCGCCGCGCCCGCGAGCCGGGAGCCGGCGATCGCCGCGTCGCCGACACCGCCGCAGCCGATCACAGCGACCGTGTCACCCCGGCCGACGTTGCCCGTGTTGATGGCGGCCCCGATGCCGGCCATCACACCGCAGCCGAGCAGTCCGGCGACCGCCGGGGAGACCGCCGGGTCGACCTTGGTGCACTGTCCGGCCGCGACCAGCGTCTTCTCGGCGAAGGCGCCGATACCGAGAGCCGGGGACAGCTCGGTGCCGTCCTTCAAGGTCATCTTCTGCTTGGCGTTGTGGGTGTTGAAGCAGTACCAGGGGCGTCCGCGCAGACACGCACGGCACTGCCCGCACACCGCACGCCAGTTGAGGATGACGAAGTCACCGGGTGCCACGTCCGTGACCCCGGCGCCGACCGACTCCACGACTCCGGCCGCCTCGTGGCCGAGCAGGAACGGGAAGTCGTCGTTGATGCCGCCCTGCTTGTAGTGCAGGTCCGTGTGGCAGACCCCGCAGGCCTGGATCTGCACCACGGCCTCGCCCGGCCCCGGATCGGGCACGACGATCGTCTCGACGCGCACCGGCTCGTTCTTGCCCGGTGCGATCACGCCCCGTACTTCCTGCGCCATGTGAGTGAGCCCTTCCCTAGGTCGACGTTCCGTCAACCGACCCTACGGTGTGACCGGCCGGTAGAAGGCCAGCCGGCCCGCGGCGCCCCCGGCCCCCGGTAAGGCGATCGGCCGCCCGTGCACCGGCAGCGCATCGACACCAGCCCTCAGATACCCCCGGGGGTACCTCTGCTACGGTGGAGATATACCCCCGGGGGTAATTTCGTAGAGCCGCGAAGCCCTCGGGCTTCACGCAGGAGAGGAGTGCTGCCGTGTTCTTCGTCGACACCATCGAGGTGGCGGGCCTGGGAAACCGGAGCTATCTGGCCGGCGGCCCGCGCGCCGCCGTCGCCGTCGATCCGCCCAGGGACATCGAGCGGGTGATCACGGCGGCGGCCCGGCGGGGTGTGCGCATCGCGTACGTCGTCGAGACGCACCTGCACAACGACTACGTGAGCGGCGGCCTGGAACTGGCCCGGCTCACCGGGGCCGCCTACCTGGTCCCGGCCGGCGCCCGGGTCGCGTTCGAGCGGGTGCCGGTGGCCGACGGGGACACGGTGGAGGTGGACGCCGGGCTGACACTGCGCGCGCTGGCCACGCCCGGACACACCCCGCACCACACCTCGTACGTCCTCCAGGAGAGCGGGCGCGCCCTCGCGGCCTTCACCGGCGGCTCCCTGCTCATCGGCACGGTCGGCCGGCCCGATCTGGTGGAGCCGCGACTGACCGGGGCACTCGCCCGCGCGCAGCACGCGTCGGCGCACCGGCTCGCCGCCGAGCTGCCCGACGACACCGCCGTCCTGCCCACTCACGGCTTCGGCAGCTTCTGTTCCGCCGGAGGCGCCGACGGCGGAGCGACCACGATCGGGCGTGAGCGCGACAGCAACGAAGCCCTGGTCAAGGATGTCGACTCGTTCGTCGCGGACCTCCTCGCCGGGCTCGACGACGTACCCGCGTACTACGCGCACATGGGCCCGGCCAACGCCGGGGGCCCGGCCTCCGTCGATCTCACCCCGCCCGCGCTCGCGGACGCCGCGGAGATCGCCGCACGGCTCGCGGCCGGCGAGTGGGTCGTGGACCTGCGCAACCGGATCGCGTTCGCCGCGGGGCATGTCGCCGGGGCGGTCAACTTCGAGGCGGACGGTCAGCTCGCCGTCTATCTGGCCTGGCTGCTTCCCTGGGGCAGGCCGGTCACCCTGCTCGCCGACTCTCCGGAACAACTCGCCCATGCACAGCGAGAGCTGGTGCGGGTCGGCGTGGACCGGCCGGCCGCCGCGGCGATCGGCTCACCGGACGACTGGCTGCGCGAGGGGGAACGGCCGCGCACCTTCCGGCGCGCCGGCTTCGCCGAACTCGCCGAGGCGTACGCCGTCCCCGGCCGGGCCGTGATCCTGGACGTCCGGCGCGACTCCGAGCGCGCGGGGGGCCATGTCGCGGGGTCGGTGCACATCCCCGTCCACCAGGTACGCGACCGGCTCGGGGAGATACCCGCCGGAACCGTCTGGGTGCACTGCGCCGGAGGCATGCGGGCCGCCATCGCCGCCTCGCTGCTCGACACGGCGGGCCGCGAGGTCGTGGCCGTCGACGACTCCTTCGCCGCCGCGGGCACCTCCGGGCTGCCCATGGCGCAGATCGCGCCCCCAGGGCCCCGGGAGCTCACGGACCGCGGAGCCGGTGCGGCCGCGCTGGACAAGCCCGAACCGGGCGGACGTGCCGAAGCCCCCGGCGACGACTCGCGCCCCGCTCCCGCCCCCGCTCTCACCCCTGCGCCTGCCCCTGCCCCTGCCCCTGCCGCACCCCACGCACCTCATCGGAGGTACGGCGACGACAGCAGCGACCCGGCCACGCTCGACGGGGCTGGCCACGAGCTCGGGGACCCCGCGACGTGAGCGTCCTGATCCTCGCGCTCGCCGCCGGAGCCGTGACCGGGCTCGCGCTCGGAGCACTGGGCGGTGGCGGCAGTGTGCTGACCGTGCCCGCCCTGATCTATCTGCTGGGCTTCACTCCCTCGGCGGCCACCACCGCGAGCCTGGTCATCGTCACCGTCACCTCGGCGACCGCACTGTCGGCGCACGCCCGGGAGGGCACCGTCCGCTGGCGTGCGGGCGCGCTGTTCGCGGCAGCCGGGCTGATCCCCGCGGCACTGGGCGGCGCGGTCTCCGGACAGCTGCCTCCCACCGTCCTGACCGGCGCGTTCTCGCTGATCGCTGGCCTCGCGGCGGTCCGGATGCTCCGGCCGGCTGCCGGTGAGCCGGGGGTCACGCCCGCGCGAAACGGCCGGATCACCGGAACGGGCGCGGGCCTCGGGGCGGTGACGGGGGTACTGGGCGTGGGCGGCGGCTTTCTCGCCGTACCGGCCCTGGTGAACGTCGTGGGTCTGCGGATGCGGGCCGCCGTCGGCACCAGCCTGTTGGTTATCACGGCGAATTCGCTCGCCGCGCTGCTCGCCCGGGCGGGAACGGCACAGAGCCTCGACTGGGCGGTGGTGGCGCCGTTCGCCGGGGCGGCCGTCCTCGGCGCGTGGGACGGGAAGCGTCTGGCGGCCCGGGTGTCCGGCGGCGCACTTCAGCGGATCTTCGCATGGGCCCTGCTGGCCGTGGCCGCGCTGATGCTCCTGGACGTCGTGCTGTGAGGCTCAGGCCAGCGACAGGAAGAGCTTCTCCAGCCGGGCCCGCATCTGCTCACTGCTCTCACCGTTCTTCCCGCCGTTCTCGACGTCGGTCAGACACTGCTGGAGCCCGGTGGCGATGATCGCGAAACCGGCCCGGTCCAGGGCGCGGGAGGCCGCGGCGAGCTGGGTGACCACGTCCTCGCAGTCGCGTCCCTCCTCGATCATCCGGATCACTCCGGAGATCTGCCCCTGTGCCCGGCGCAGCCGGTTCAGCACGGACTTCAGCTCGGCACCCGCGAGTTCCAGTTCCACGAACACTCCTTAAGCCATACCCCTAGGGGTATGGTACTCCGCCCTGCGGGGCACCCCCGAAGAGCAAGGATGACACTCCGCATGAACTCCCCCGTCTCCATCGTCTCCCTCGACGTCGACCAGGCCCGCGGCCGGCTCACCGAGCTGACCGTCATCGACGTCCGCACCCCCGGCGAATACGCCTCCGGGCATCTGCCGGGCGCCCTCAACATCCCCCTGGACCTGCTCCACCGGGCCCTGTCCGTGCTCGGGGACGCCCGTCCCGAACTGCTACTGGTCTGCGCCTCCGGCAACCGCTCGGCGAACGCCTGCGCCCTGCTGGCCGAGCACGGCGTGCCGACGGCCACACTCACCGGCGGCACCAACGCCTGGGCGGAACGCGGACACGAGCTGCACCGCCCGGCCGGCTCCACGCGGGCCGGCTGGTCCATGGAGCGCCAGGTCAGGTTCACCGCCGGCGCCGTCGTCCTCACCGGCCTCGGCCTCGGACTGCGGCACCCCGCCTGGCGGTTGCTCTCCGCCGGGGTGGCGGGCGGCCTGGTGTTCTCGGCGCTCACCGATACGTGCGGCATGGCCGCGCTGCTCTCCAGGCTCCCGCACAACCGGCCCCGCCCGGCGGACCTCGACGCCACCCTGACGGCACTTGGGAAACGCGTGTCCTGAGTCCGCGCGGACCTGGGGCAGTTGGAATCGGTCCGGACGCACCTGCGCCGTAGCCTGAGTGCTCCGTCTCAACTCCCGCAAGGAGCGCCGTGAGCCTGACCGAGGCCGAGCCCGAGGTGCCCGCGTGGCGCCTGTTGCTCGGGTATGTACGACCGCACCGCTGGGCGCTGTTCGCTGGCGCGCTGCTGGCGCTCACGACCGGCGCCACCGGCCTGCTGCTGCCGCTGGTGGCACGCGGGCTCATCGACGACCTGTCGCACGACCGCCCGATCGGACGGGCACTGCTCGGCATGGCGGCCCTGGTGGTGACCAACGCGGCGGTGGGCGGGCTGGGTTCGTACGTTCTTCGGCGCACCGCCGAGTCGGTGGTGCTCGGCGCGCGGCGCGAGTTGTCCTCGTACCTGCTGCGGCTGCGCATACCCGCCGTGGACCGCAGTGAGCCCGGCGACCTGATGGCCCGCATCACCTCCGACACGACCCTGCTGCGCGAGGTCACGACCGATTCTCTGGTCGGCCTCGGCACCGGCGGCCTCACCCTGGTCGCGACGGTGGTGATGATGGGCCTGGTCGACGTGGTGCTGCTCGGCGTCACGCTGGGCGTGGTGCTGTGCGCGGGTTCGGTGCTCGGGCTGATCGTGCCGCGCATCAACCGGGCGAGCAGGCAGGCTCAGGACGCCGTCGGGGTGATGGGGGCCTCGCTGGAGCGAACCCTCGGCGCGCTGCGCACGATCAAGGCGTCCGGCGCCGAGCACCGTGAGGAGCGAACCGTCCACGAGGCCGCCGAGGAGTCCTGGCGGCAGAGCGTGCGGGCCGCCAAGTGGTCGGCGGCCGCGGGCAACACGGCCGGTCTGGCGATGCAGATCGCCTTCATCACGGTCCTCGCGGTGGGCGGCGCCCGTGTCGCGACCGGCGCCATCGACGTCGGCACCCTGGTCGCCTTCCTGCTCTACGTCTTCTATCTGATGTCACCGATCCAGCAGGTGGTCGGCGCGGTCACGCAGTACCAGACCGGCGCCGCCGCGCTCGCCCGTATCCAGGAGGCCCTGCGGCTGCCCGCGGAACCGGCCGCCCTGCCCGCTCCGCTGCCGGCCCCGGACGCCGCACCGGCCGCGCTCGCCTTCGACGACGTCCGCTTCCGGTACGCCGCCGATCTGCCGTACGTCCACCACGGGGTGACGTTCACCGTCCCGGCCCGAGGTCTGACCGCGTTCGTCGGCCCGTCCGGCGCGGGCAAGACCACCGTCTTCTCGCTCATCGAGCGGTTCTACGATCCCGAGGCGGGCCTCATCACCGTGGACGGCCGTGTGCTTCAGGACTGGGATCTGCCCCGGCTCCGGTCCGCCATCGGCTATGTGGAGCAGGACGCGCCGGTGTTGTCGGGCTCCCTGCGCGACAATCTCCTGCTCGGCAATCCGGAGGCCGACGAGGGCGAGCTGACCCGCGTCCTGAAGACGACCCGCCTCGACGGCCTGGTCTCCAGGCTGCCGCGCGGCCTGGACACGCTGGTCGGCCATCGCGGCACGAAGCTGTCGGGCGGCGAGCGTCAGCGCGTCGCCATCGCCAGGGCCCTGCTGCGCCGCCCCCGGCTGCTGCTCCTCGACGAGGCCACCTCGCAGCTCGACGCCGTCAACGAGGCCGCGCTGCGTGACACGGTCGCCGATGTGGCCCGTACGACCACGGTACTGGTGGTCGCGCACCGGCTGTCCACCGTCACTACGGCCGACCGCATCGTCGTGATGGACGCGGGCCGCGTCCGCGCCGTGGGCACCCACCGCGAACTCGTCGCCGGGGATCCGCTCTACGCCGAACTGGCCGCCACCCAGTTCCTCGCGACCGCCGGATGACCTCGGCACCATGACCCGACCCCGGCACGCCGTTACGCCGTTACGCCGTTACGCCGTTACGCCGGAAAGAACGGAAGAAGCCGACGACGGTGTGCCGGGGCGGTTCGCAGGTGCTCGGGTACGTCACCGGGCCCCCGCGGCACTCGCACCGGGCCGCTCCTGAAAAAAGAACGCCGAGCCGCAGGACGCACCGAACTCGCCGAACTCCCCGAATATTTCGGTACGTCGGCGATCTCCTCGAGTTCCTTGGCCATGGACCGACTCTCCTCTATCGTGATGCCCTCTTTCCGCCACGCGGGGCGGTCATCCGCTCGCGACCACCCGCGACCGGGCGGGGAGGCACGTCCCACCCGGATACGCAGGCGACTGATCATGGTCAAGAACCGACACCCGGCCTGGCAGGCCGTCCCCGAGATCGTCTTCGCGGCCCCCGCCGGCACACCCGCCGGCCTGGAAGTGATCTCACTGGCCGCGCTGCGCGCCCGGTCCCGCGCCCACGGAATCGATCCCGGCGTGCCACAGCGCCCCGCCTTCCACCAGGTGCTCACGCTCACCTCCGGCACACTGCGCCAGACCGTGGACTTCGCGGCCCGCGACGTCGAGCGGGGCTCCTGGCTGTGGACGCGCCCCGGGCAGGTCCTCCAGTGGGGAGATCTCACCCAGGCCGAGGGAACGCTGATCGTCTTCGAGCGGGACTTCCCGGGCGCGGCCACGGTCCGCGCGGCCCGGCTCGACGATCCGCACGCGCGCGTGCTGCGCACCCCGAAGGCCGAGGACGCCGCGTCGCTGCGGGTGGCCACGGCACATCTGGAGCACGAGTTCCTGACACCGGGGCGGCTGCCGCTCGACGCGCACATCGCCGTACTGCGTCATCTTCTGGACGTGCTGATCCTGCGCCTGGCCCACCTCGAGGTGCCCGACAGCCCGGCCACCGGGCCAAGCGAAACCTTTCTCCGGTTCCGCGAGACCGTCGAACGGGACTTCGCGCACACCCGCCGGGTGGACGACTACGCCCTCGTCCTCGGTTACTCCGCCCGAACGCTGTCCCGGGCCGCCCTCGACTCGGCGGGGATCGGCGCCAAGGAGTTCATCGACCGCCGGGTCGTCCTGGAAGCCAAGCGGCTGCTCGCCCACACCGACCTGGCCGCCGCCCGCATCGCCGCCGAGCTGGGCTTTTCCAGTGCCACGAACTTCGCCAAGTACTTCCACCAGCGCGCCGGGCAGGCACCCATCGCGTTCCGCACGGCGGTACGCGGACAGGGCACGGGCATCCCGGGGGCACGGGCCGAAGAGGATTTCACCTCGCGAACCGGGCACGCGGCCGGTACGTGAGCGTGCCGACCGGTCCGTGAACGTGCCGGCCGGTACGTGAGCGTGCCGGCCGGCGTGTTGACCGGGCCGTGCCGGACGGGGCCGAGTCGGCCGGGCCGGGCACCACGGACTGCGGGTCGGGTCAGGTCTGGTCGGGCGCCGACGACGGCGGGCTCCGGCGGAACGTCGCTGTTCCGCCGGAGCCCACCGCGGCCGTGTCCGACGCGGACCCTTGCCCGCCATCAGCTCGCGCTACCCACTAGCTCTCGATACCCCCGAGCAGCCCGGTGGCAGGCGCGGCGAGGTCGGTGACCTGGTGCAGCTGGTTCAGGTCGTTCAGTCGGTTCAGGCCGGCGAGCTGGGTGGAGGGCCGCAGAAGCTCGGCCTGGTCCTCGGCGGGGATGTCGCTCAGCGCGAGCGAGTCGAGGGTGGAGATGGGGTTCAGCTTCCCGGCGTCGTGGGCCTCCGAGCCCACGGCCGTCGCCATCGGCGCGGCAAGTCCCGTGACGCCGACGGCGAGACCAACGGCGGCGACGATACGTCGTGTTGAGATCATGCAATCAGCAACGGCCCCGGCCCCGGGCGGACACGGCCCGGTCCTCGCGCTCACCCGAGAGGCGCATCGGGCTCTTGCGTTTGCCGTGGGCCCCGGGGCGGAGGAGGCTCGGTATGAGGCGCTTCGCGGTCGGCTCCGTGCCGGTCCGCGCCTTCCTGAGGAGGTCACTCATGGGCACAGCGGCAGCCCCCGTCTTCGACACCGAGGCGCTGCGCCGGGGCATCGAAGGACACAGTGCGGCAGATCTGCTGTCGCTCTACGCGGACGACGCGGAACTGCGCGTCGTGGACCGCAACACGCAGCCCAGTCACCCGATGGTCAAACACGGTCGCACCGAGATCGCCGAGATGCTCAACGACGTCTACAGCCGGGACATGACGCACAAGATGGACCAGTGCGTCGTCCAGGGCGACCACGTCGCCTTCACCGAAACCTGCGTGTACGCGGACGGGGTACGGGTGATGAGCACGTCGATGATGTCGCTGCGCGACGGGAAAATCATCGAGCAGACACTGGTACAGGCATGGGACGAGTAGGGAGGAGCTGGCCGAAGGTCCAGGTCAAGTCTCGTCTGACCTGGACCTTCTCGGCGGGTACGGCGATGGGGAGGTCCCGTCCGTACCGACCTCGGCGCCGACGACCGGTGTCCGCGGCAGGCCTCCGCGTGACCGCCTCCCTCCTGGACTCGATACTGCGGACGGCGCGTTCGCACCCGCGTCCTCCGACCCCGCGTGCCGCACGAAGGCTGCGCATCCGGCCCCGGTGAGCGGCACCCCGGCCGGCGGGGCGCTCCGGACGACCGGACCGGCGGCATCCCGAGGAACTCACCTCCCGGGCCCAGCTCATGGACGGTCGCGGTCCCGCCCTCAGTGCTGGGCCGGAACCGCTCGGACGATCGGCTCCGCCGCCTGGAGAAGCATCGGGGAGGCCAGGTCCACGAGGTCGTACAGAACGGACAAATAGGCCGTGTCGCCGCCGAGTTCGCGCAGGAGGCGGTGAGCCCTGTCGCGGAAGACGCTGATGTCCTGTTCGTACCGACGCAGCACGTCCGGCGCGAGAAGGACGGCCGTGAGCGCCGCGCAGGCGTCGGGCGAGCGGCGTGCGGCGGCGTGCAGTTCCAGGGCGCGGCCCACCGAATCGGGGGCCGCGTTCTCCAAGGCGCACGCCAGCAGATACGTCACCGTGCCGTTCGCGAGGTCTTCGTTGCGGCCGGTCAGGATGTCCTGCTGATCGTTGAACAGCTGCCACAGGATGCCGAAGACGTTGCCGAACTCCCGCCAGAGTTCCACTCTTTCGACCGCACGGCCCGCCAGTTGCGCGGCCATGGCCGTGACCATGCTGAACGGCGCGCCGGACTTCCCGAGATACGCGGTGACCACGGCGTCGCGCGTGGCCGCGCCAACGTCCGCGCGAAGGTCCCTCAACTGCCCCTCGGTCGCGGTGATCCAGCACCTCACGATCTCGGCCGACAGTGGTACGCGCGCCTTTTCGGGGATCCGGGGCGACTGAACGACGAGCAGGGGGAGCGGAATTCCGCTGACGACCGTGGCGAGCAGCGCCTCGCTCTCGCCGAGACCACCGGCGGCGAAGACGGCCTGGCCGTCGGCGAGGTCGTCCAGGTAGCACGCCGAGGTCCACCACAGTTCATGGACGACGGCCAGCGGAACAGCCGGTCCGGGCTCCCCCGTCTCCACGGCGTGGACGATCACCGGCAGTACGGACAGGGGATAGGCGAACGTCCGGTGTTCCAGGAGTTCGGCGACCGACGCCCGGACCGAGGCGGCCGATGGCCCCAGCAGATCCAGTGCGGAATTCCGCTCCGCCTCGATGTCCGCGGACATCTCCCGATGCAGATCCATGTACGACTTCGTCCGCACGCAGTCCACCCCCACCACCGAATTAATCGAGCACCGATTCGATCATTCGCCATGATGGCGAGCTAGAGCAACATTGCGCCAAGGCCTGTTCCTTACGGGCCCCGTCCTGCGCTCCGTGAAGCGACGGACCGCCGGCTGCGAACCCCGCCATACTGACCGTCGTGCGAGTAGCGATCATGACCGCGGGTTCACGGGGCGATGTGGCGCCGTTCACCGGACTCGGGCACGGCCTGGTGCGGGCCGGGCACGAGGTCACCCTGGTGACGCACGGGTGCTTCGCGGACCTGGTGTCGGATTCGGGGGTGGGCTTCCACGCACTGCCCGTCGATCCGCGGGCCGAACTGGAGTCCGTGCGCGGACAGCGGCTGCATCGCAGCACCACCGGAGCCGGAAAGATCGTCCGGCTCGTCGAGATGGCCCGGTCGGTCGTAGGGCGGCTGGCCGACGACATGATCGCGGCGGCCCGCTCCAGCGACGTACTCCTGCTGTCCGGTTCACTGGGACCTCTCGGGTACGCCGTCGCGGAGGGGCTGGCCCTGCCCAGCATGGGAGTGCATCTCCAACCGCTCTCCCCCACAAGGGAGTTCGCCCCTCCGGTGGCCGGTGTCCGCTC
The DNA here is from genome assembly GCF_025399795.1 of Streptomyces rhizosphaerihabitans. GTDB lineage: Bacteria > Actinomycetota > Actinomycetes > Streptomycetales > Streptomycetaceae > Streptomyces > Streptomyces rhizosphaerihabitans. Next base: position 122,338 of record NZ_JAODTZ010000025.1, read on the forward strand.
GTGGGGGCCCACCATGAACCGGGCGGCCGGGTACGCCGTCAACCTGGCCCTCGAGCGGGTCTTCGCCGAGACCGTGCGGAACGTGCGCATGCGGCTCGGCCTTCCGCCCGTCGGCCCCGTCGCGGCCCACCGCGCCCGCGAGCGGCAGGCGTGGCCGGTGCACCACGGGTTCAGCCCTCTGGTGGTGCGCCGGCCGCCGGACTGGCGGCGCGGGCTCGACGTGTCCGGGTACTGGTGGCCCTACGACGGCGAGGACGCCCGGCTCCCCTCCACGCTGCGGGACTTCCTGGACGCGGGCCCCGCTCCGGTCTTCGTGGGCCTGGGCAGCGCCACCGTCCCCGATCCCGAGCGGCTGAGCACCGAGGTGGTGCGCGCCCTGCGGGCCGCCGGGCTGCGCGGTGTGATCCAGCGGGGGTGGGGTGAGCTGCGCGCCACCGGCGACGACATGTTCACGGTCGGAGAGGTGCCGCACTCCCTCCTGTTCCCCCGGATGGCCGCGGTGGTGCATCACGCCGGGGCCGGTACGACAGCGGCGGGGCTGCGGGCCGGGGTCCCCGCGGTACCCGTGCCGATCCAGTTCGACGAGGGGTTCTGGGCCGCCCGGCTCGTCGCACTCGGCGTGTCGCCCGGCGCCCTGTCGCTGCGGGGGCTGCGCGCCGAACGGCTGACGGCGGCTCTGGTCCGGGCGGCCACGGAACCCTCGTACCGACGGCGCGCGCAAGACCTGGCGGAGCGCCTTCGCGCCGAGGACGGGGTGGCACCGGTCGCGGAGGCGCTCGACCGGCTCGGGCGGCTCGGCTGACTCGCGGGCAGCTCCGGCAGCTCGGCTGACTCGCGGGCAGCTCCGGCGGCTCCGGCGGGCTCGGCTGACTCGAAAGCCGGCGTGGACGCACCCCTCGCCGTCTCGGGGGCGGCTCCGGCGGCTCGGCTGACTCGCGGGCAGCTCCGGCAGTTCCGGCGGGCTCGGCTGACTCGAAAGCCGGCGTGGGCGCACCCCTCGCCGTTTCGCGTCCGCCGCCTGCGGACCCGTCGGCACCTCCGCTCACGAGCTGGTGGCGATACCTGCCCAAGGGCCCATACCCGGCTCCGCTCACGGGCTCCCGGCCATGCCTCCCGCGGACGCGCGGCCACCTTTCGTTCACGGGCCCGCGGCCCCCTTTGCGCCCCAGCCGGCGGGGCGCAGGATCCCGAGCAACTGGCGGACCAGTTCCTCCACGACCTCGTCCAGGGACGCGTCCACCCATCCGGCGTTCCAGTCGTGCAGCAGGCCGTTCACGCTGCCGATGAAGGCGGTCGCGGCCAGGCGGTAGTCGCGCGGCGCCGCCTCGCCACGGGCGACGGCGGTCGCCGCCTCGCCGCAGATGAACTCCACCCAGCGGGCCCGGCGGGCGAGCCGCTGGTCCTCGATCCGGGGGCTCACGCCGATGATCTCCACGAAGGTGATGCGGATGCGGCGGGGATCGCTCGTCACGTTCGCCGCGTAGGCGTGGAAGAGGGCGGTGACGCGCTCGGGCAGCGGCAGGTCGCGGGCCTCGGCGAGCGCGGCCAGGGCGGCCTCCTCGGCCCAGTCGTTGACCTGGAGATGGAGGGCGGCCAGTACGTCTTCGAGGCCCCGGAACGCCTCGTAGAACTGGCGCGTGGACAATCCCGCCGCCTCACTGAGGGCCGCCACGGTCGTGGACCGGTACCCGGGTCCGTCGCCGAACAGCTGGAGCCCGGCGTCGAGGAAGCGGCGGCGGCGCTCCGCCTGCCGTTCCTCGGCCGTTCTGCCGCCGTATCGGCCGGTGGGCTGTCTGAGCCTGCCCGCCACGCGTTCCTCCCTCGGCGCCGACACGAACCAGCGTTCGCCCCTTCGACGATTTTGTCGTGTACCGCCCCTTGTGGAGAGGCTCCCCCAGTCCTTACTTTCCAGTAAGCACACTTTGAAAGCGGGCATGTTCAGATTTCCTCTTGTCATGCTCTCGACATTCATGCTCTCGGCATGCACAGCAGGCCCCCGTTCACCGCACGCTCCCGGTTCACCGTGCCCGTCACCCGCACTCCCCACTACGACAGGGACCCTCCATGTCCGTCCTCAGAGCCAGACACCTCTGTTCTCTCGCCGCGGCCCTCACGCTCACCCTCGGCGCCACGGCGACCGCCGCGACCGCCGCCGGCGCGCAGGCCTCCGCCACCGATCTGCGCGAGGTGATGTTCGTCGGCAACAACTGGGAAGGCACCGCGGACGTCATCCGGTCCACCGGTGACTTCGCGAAGGTCGGCCGGATCAACGTCATCCCGGACAAGAACGAGCGGCTCGCGGCGATCAACGCCGATCCCATCAAGTGGGCCTACTTCATGGGAATTCGAAGCGGTGTCGGCGAGGGACACGACCAGTTCGTCGACGACATGTACTCCACGCCCGACGGCAGGTCGGTAGTGGTCTCACGCCCGAGTTTCGCCGACGTCGTCTCGATCGACCTCGCCACCGGACGGATCAACTGGCGTTTTCCCGTGGCGGGTTACCGCTCGGACCACATGGCCGTGTCCCCCGACGGCACCCGGGTCGCGGTCTCGGCCTCGACCGCGAACACCGTGCACGTTCTCGACATCACGACCGGCCGGCAGCTCGGTTCCTTCGGCACCGGCGACAAGCCGCACGAGAACATCTTCACCCACGACGGCAAGTACATCTGGAACATGGCCATCGGTGATGTCACCACCGCTCTCGACGACCCCTGGCTGGACTGGACCAAGGGCGACCGGAAGATCACCGTCGTCGACGCGACCACCTACAAGCAGGTCAAGGTGATCGACATGCGCCAGCGCCTCGACGCGATCGGCCTCACGGACTTCTCCGACGCCGTCCGCCCGGCCGTCTTCTCGCCGGACGAGTCCAAGCTGTACTTCCAGGTGTCGTTCTTCAACGGTTTCCTGGAGTACGACGTCGCCACCGACCGGATCACCCGGGTCAAGACCCTTCCGAAGAACCCCGCCACCAGCAGCGACCGCACGACCTGGGTCAACGACTCGCGCCACCACGGCATTTCGATGAACCCGTCGGGAACCAAGCTGTGCGTGGCGGGGACGATGGACGACTACGCGACCGTCGTCGACCGCGCGAGCCTCCAGGAAGGCCCGCTGGTCCCCGCCTCCAAGCCGTACTGGGCGACCGTGAGCGGTGACGGCAAGGACTGTGTCGTCTCCGAGAGCGGCGCCGACCAGGTAACCGCCATCGACTTCGCCACCGGGCAGAAGACGGTGTCGGTGCCGGTCGGCGACCACCCCCAGCGGGTTCGCCTCGGCCATGTGGAGGCGAACTGGAGCGGCCCGTCCGGTAGCTGACCGGTGCTCAGCCGAATCGCGTGGCGGCCCAGGCGGCCAGTTCGGTGCGGGCCCCGTTCAGCAGGGCGGAGGACGGAGCGCTCGCCCCGTTCGTGACCAGCGCGTAGTGCAGGGTTCCCGAGCCGGGTGCGGTGAGCAGGAGGCGTCGGCTTCCGGTGCCGCCCGGCTCGGGGGCAACGGCGACAGGTGCCGTCGAGGTGTAGGCGGGCGGGGAGAGCATCGCTCCGAGGTCGGACACCACCGTCGTGGCCGCGGCCGGGAAGGACGCCGGCAGATGGAGTTCCGTCGGGGCGGTCCCGCCGTCGGAGCGCCAGACGAGCAGGCCGTACTGCCCCGCTCCCACCAGCTGGGAGACCTGCGGCAGGGTCGAGGGCACCGGGTTCCAGGTCAGCGTGGTGGAACCGTCGCGGGAGCGGTCCTCGTAGGTGAAGGCGAGGGTGGAACCCGCGGTGGCACCGGGGTAGAGGCGGTCGAGGAGCCGGGCGTCCTGGCGCAGCACGGCGGTGCCCGAGTCGTCGAGGCGGACGGCGGAGAGGTCTTCGTCGTTCCAGGCGTCGCCCGAGGTCAGGACCTTGTCGGGGTTGTCGTTCATCAGCTCGTGGTGACGGCCGCTGTAGATGTCCCACTGCCATTGGGTACCCGACAGCACCGGTCCCGAAGAAGCCGTTCCGGTCCACCAACCGGAGCCGGGGAAGCGGGAGTCGAGGGCCTGGTACATCGCCTTGTCGACGGTCGGGGCCTTGTCCGAGACCGTGCCCGAGAGCGGGTGGCCGAACTCGCTGACGACCGCGGTCGTCCCGGCGGCCGAGGCCCGGTCCCGGACCGCGGCGAAGTCGGTGGCGTACTGGCCGTCGCCCGCCTTGCCCCACATGAGGATGCCCGAGATGGCCTTCTGGTCGTAGAAGTGGGTGTTGAACACGTAGCGCGGGCCGAGTGTGCCCGCGTCCAGCAGGCCGCCCTCCTGCTTCTGGGAGCTGATGTTGGAGTTCCAGAAGAGGTTCGGCTCCACGAAGGCGGGCTTGTCCTGCCAGCCGGCCGCGTCCATGCGGGCCCGGAACTTCCCGTAGAACGGCCAGAGCAGGTCGCGTTCCCAGGTGCGGCTCGTCTGGCCCGAGTCGTAGGTGCCCGCATAGGGCTCGTTGAACGGGTCGAAGCCGGCGAGGCCCGCGAACTCGGCGCTGGTGAGGTGCTGTCGGACGTACGTCATGGTGGCCTGGGCCGTGGTGAGGAAGGCGTCCTGGACCCCGTAGGAGTTGTGCCAGAAGTCGTACTGCGCCGCCTTGACGGCACTGTTCTGGGTGATGTTCTGGCCCCAGAAGAGGCAGATGCCGCAGGACTCCTGAGGGTAACCGCCGGCGGTCACCGCCCACTTGGGGGCTCCGTCGCCGGAGTACCAGCTGCCCGTGTTGAAGAGGTAGCGGGAGTAGAGGTCCTGGTGGAAGTCGGGGAAGACACGGATTCCCGCGTCGAGGAAGACGCGCATCTGGTCGGTGGCCGCGGCGAGATAGGCGCTGTCGACCTGACCGCGGGCGGGTTCGGCGTGCGCCCAGGAGAGCAGGAAGCGCACGGAGTTGCCGCCGCCGAGGGCGCGCAGCGCCGTCGCGGACTTCGCCGCGTCGGCGACCGAGGCGAAGGGGAGTCCGCTGTGCTCCTCCAGCTTGGTCTCGCCGGAGACGTTGTAGCCGCGCAGTACGACCTCACGGCCGAGGCCGTCGGTGAAGCGGCCGTTCGTGACCGTGAGGGTGGCGGCGGCGGGCTGGTCGAACCAGAGGGAGTCGGGGAGTCCGTCCGCGGCGGCGGGCCGGGCGCCCGCCGCCGTGAGGAAACCGGTGAGGAGTACGAGGACGCCGAGCAGACGCGCACGTAACTTCGACATGTCCACAACATTCCCGCCGGTACCGGGAGGCGTCAACACCTCTGACTCATGAGTAAGTTTCTCGTTTCACCCGCCTCTTCGCGCGGCGCTTCGGCCACCCCTTCGCGCGGCGTTTCGCCCGCCTCTTCGCGCGGGGGCGGTACACGGAGGGCGGCTCACACGCCGACCCGGCGCGTCAGGTTCAGCAGGTACTCCTTGCGGTCCAGCGGGTTCAGATCGGTCCGGGGACGGTCCGGGACCGCGCCGTGCGCCACGGGCGCGTAGTGGTCGAAGGCGCACTCCAGCTCGCCCTCTCCCCGCGTCAGCGCCGGTAGCTGCTGCTCCAGTTCATGCGCCCGCACCACCGGGAGAACACCCTCCAGCACACACGAGGAACCGTGCAGCCGTGTGGTCCCCGGTACGGCTCGTTGTCTGGCCAGCACCGGCAGCACGGCGCCGAGCGTGTCCGCCGGAGCCTCCAGCCGGAAGTGGTACATCGGCTCGTACACCTGGCTGCCGGCCGCGCGCAGCGCGTCCATCAGCACCAGCGGGGTCAGGCCCCGGAAGTCGGCACCCGTGCTGGACATGCTCTTGTCGAATCCCTGGTGGGCATGGCTCTGGCGCGGCGAGTAGCCCGCATGCGTCATCGTGACGGTGCAGTCGGTGACCTGCCAGCCGTGCACACCCTGCCCCAGCGTCTCCTTGACGGTGTCCTCGACCGCCTTGAAGAACGCGTACGGCATCGATCCGAGTTCGACCTCCAGCCGGAAGTCCACGCCAGAACCGATCGGCGCAGGCTCGACGCGCAGTCCGACGGTCGCGAGGAACGGGTTCTGGTCCTTCTTGTTGAACTCGACCGACGCGCCGGTACCGAGGGGCCGTTCGACGCAGAGCGGTGTCGTCTCGCGGAACAGGACGTCGATGCCGAACTCGTCCGCCAGGGTCGCCTGGAGGACTTCCTTCTGCACCTCGCCGTAGAGCGACACGGAGATCTCGCCCCGCAGGTCGTCGTGGCGGAGATTGATCAGCGGGTCCTGCTCGGCGAGTTGGGTCAGCGCGAGATGCAACGCGCCCTTGTCGGCCGGGCGGCCGGGAGAGACGACGGTTTCGAGGGTCGGCGGGGCGAAGTGGTGTCCGGCCGCCGGCGACGGTCGCGGTTCGCCGATGGTGTCACCGATCCGGATCGCGCCGAGTCCCCACAGTTTGCCGATGCGTCCCGCGCTCACGCACGCCTCACGGACCGCCGAGCCCTGGTCGAAGACACTGATCGCGGTGACCTTCCCCTCCTCGCCGTCCCGCAGGGCGAGCCGGTCGCGGGTCCGCAGGGTCCCCGAGAACATCCGCGCGTACGCGATCTTCTCCCCGGCCGCTCCCCGCTCGACCTTGAAGACGGTGCCCGACACCGGTCCGTCGGTGTCCGCCTTCGCCCCGGGCAGCAACTCCCGGATCCCGGAGATCAGTTCGTCCACGCCCGCGCCGGTCATGGCCGATCCGAAGAACACGGGGTGCACGAGGGCACGCCCGGTCTGCGCGACGAGAGCGGCGCGCAGGTGGTCGTACGACACCCTGTCCTCGACGTACGCCGCCAGCAGCTCCTCGTCGTGCTCGGCGAGCGGATCGAGGAGGTGCGGCCGCAGCCGGGCAGCGGGATAGGGGGTGAAGTACGCGGTACGCGTGCCCGGTTCGCCGACCTCGCCCATCGGGACGATCGCCGGGGTGAGCCGCTCGGAGATCTTCTCCAGGACCTCGTCGTGACGCGCCCCGCGGCGGTCGATCTTGTTCACGAAGATCAGCGTGGGGATGCGCAGCCGCTGGAGTGTCCGCATCAGTACGCGTGTCTGCGCCTGCACGCCCTCCACGGCCGAGACGACGAGGACGGCGCCGTCGAGCACGCCGAGGACCCGTTCCACCTCGGCGATGAAGTCCGGGTGTCCGGGGGTGTCGATCAGATTGACGGTGAGGTCGTCGATCGCGAAGGAGACGACGGCGGATTTGATCGTGATGCCGCGCTGCCGCTCCAGCGCGAGGAAATCGGTCCGGGTGCTTCCGTCGTCGACGCTGCCGATCTCGTCGATGACCCCGACCGTGTGCAGCAGCCGCTCGGTCAGGCTTGTCTTACCGGCGTCTACGTGCGCCAGAATTCCCAGGTTGAGCATATGCACCGGGTGTCATGTCCTTTGAAGTGGGAGTGATTCCTTCCTGGGTGGACATGAACGGTGCGCGCATTTCTGCTCCTCGATCCCGGTGGACGTGTCTCCGTAGTGCAGCAGGCCGCCGCCTCGGACGGCAACGCATTAACGCTCAACGAAATCCTGTCGCGGGGCGGATCCTTGAAGGGGACCGGATCCTGATCCTTGAAGGCCACCGGATCCTTGGGACGGGCCCGGCCCGCGGCGAGAGGAGTGGACCATGCGGGACATCCTCCCCGCGCTGTACGAGTGGTACGCGGCCGGATCCCCCTTCGGGCTGGCGACGGTGGTGGCGGTCGGCCGCAGCGCGCCCCGCGACCCGGGCGCGGCCATGGCGGTGGGTCCGGGCGGCGAGGTCGTGGGAAGTGTGTCCGGCGGCTGTGTGGAGGGCGTGGTGTTCGAACTGGCCCAGGAGGTGATCGCCTCGGGCGAGGCGCGCCTGGAGACGTTCGGGTACAGCGACGAGGACGCCTTCGCCGTGGGACTCACCTGCGGCGGTGAGATCACGCTGCTGGTCCGGCGGGTGTCGCCCGCCGAGGATCCGGCCTTCGCCGCGGTGGCCGATTCGGTGTCCGAGGGCCGCCCGGTGACGGTGGCGACGGTGATCGACGGACCCGCGCCGCGCGGAGCCACGCTCGCCGTATGGCCGGACGGGGAGCCGGGCCCGGACGGCGGGATGTCCGGTTCGCTGGGCTCGACGGGCCTGGACGTCGCCGTCGCCGCCGACGCACGCGGCGAGCTGGCCCAGGGCGCAACGGGGCGACGGCACTACGGCCCGCACGGCGAACGGCGCGAGGACGCCGTCGCCGTCTTCCTGCACTCCTTCGCGCCGCCGCCGCGCATGCTCGTCTTCGGCGCGATCGACTACGCGGCCGCCGTGGCCCGTATCGGCGCCTTCCTCGGCTACCGGGTCACGGTGTGCGACGCCCGCCCGGTCTTCGCCACGCCGAGGCGCTTCCCGGCGGGCGTGGAGGTCGTCGTGGACTGGCCGCACCGCTATCTGAGCGGCACGACGACCGACGCACGCACGGTGATCTGCGTCCTGACCCACGACCCCAAGTTCGATGTGCCCCTGCTGGAGGAGGCACTGCGCCGCCCGGCCGCGTACATCGGGGCCATGGGCAGCCGGCGTACCCACGACGACCGCGTCGAACGGCTGCTCGCGTCCGGCGTGTCGGAGCGCGAGCTGTCCCGGCTGCGCTCCCCCGTCGGCCTCGACCTCGGGGCGCGTACACCGGAGGAGGTGGCCGTGTCCGTCGCCGCGGAGATCGTCGCACTGCGCTGGGGCGGCAGCGGGCTGCCCCTGACGGTGAGGGGCGGGGCGATCCACCCGCGGTAACCGTGGGCCGGTGGCCGTGGATCAGCCGGTGCGCGGAGGCAGTCGGTGCAGGATCACATCCGTGAGCCCGCCGCCGTCGGTCACCGTCGCTGTCATGTACGTGCAGTACGGCTGGCTGCGGCGGTCGGTCGGTGAACCGGGATTGAGCATGCGCAGGCCGGTCGGCGTGGTGGTGTCCCAGGGAATGTGGCTGTGGCCGAAGACCAGGACGTCGAGGTCGGGGAAGCGTTCCGAGCAGTGCTGTTCGCGGCGCTGCGGGGCGCCGGTCTCGTGGACGACGCCGAAGCGCAGGCCGCCCAGTTCGACGCGGGCGATCTCGGGGAGGCGGGCCCTCAGATCGGGGCCGTCGTTGTTGCCGTACACACCGACGACCCGGCGGGAACGGGCCTCCAGCAGGTCGAGGGTGGCGGTGTCCACCCAGTCCCCCGCGTGGATCACGACGTCGGCGAGCGGGAGTTCGGCGAGCAGCGGGGCGGGAAGTTCCCTGGCCCGCTTCGGGAGATGGGTGTCGGAAAGCAGCAGGAGGCGCACCCCTTCAGGGTGTCACTCCGATGTCGCTCGGGATGGGACTTCGGGCCGCCTCTGTCGTCCCCTCGGTCGTCCCCTCGACCGCCTTCTCGGTCGTTCTCCCCGACCGCCTCCCCGACCGTCGCTCCAGACCGGTCCCGCCTCCCTCCGGCGTGATCCGGCGTCGCCCGGGCGCATCCCGCGCCGCTCCGGCGCACGACGGCATCAGTCCAGCGCGATCTCGCTCCAGACCTGCTTCCCACCGCTCACCGGCACCGTGCCCCACGTCGCCGACATCGCCTCGACGAGGAGGATGCCGCGGCCTCCGGTGGCCTCCCAGCCGATGCTGGTGGGCTTGATCGGCGTGCGGGGCGAGTTGTCGGCGACCGTGATGCGCAGCCGGTCGCTGACGAGGGTGAGGTCGAGCCTGACCTGGCCGTCGGTGTGCACCAGGGCGTTGGTGACGAGTTCCGAGACGATCAGCAGGGCGGAGTCCGTGTAGGCGCCGACGCCCCAGGTGCGCAGTGCCCGCCGGGTGTACCGGCGGGCGTGCCGGACCGCCTCGGGGACCCTCCATACGGTCCAGCTCTCGCGGAGCGGGAGCACCTCCATGCCGTCGTAGCGCATCAGCAGGAGGGCCACGTCGTCGCTGCGGTTGGCGCCCGTGAGCAGTTCGTCGGCGACGAGACCGAGGTGGGCGGGGTCGGACCCGGCCAGGCCCGCGGCGAGCCGTTTCAGACCGTCCTCGATGTCGACGTCGACGGACTCGACCAGACCGTCGGTGGTCAGCGCCACGATGGTGCCGGGCTGGAGCCGCAGCGGACTCATGGGGAAGTCGGTCTGCCGGATGACGCCGAGCGGTGGCCCGGGCTCCGACTCGGGGACCTCGGTACCGCCGTTCGGGTGACGCAGCACCGGCGGAATGTGTCCGGCTCGCACATACCAGGCGGACCCCTCCTCCATGTCGACGTCGACATAGCAGCAGGTGGCGAAGAGGTCGGTCTCCAGATCGAGCAGGAGCCGGTTGGCGTGCGAGACCACCACGTCCGGGGGGTGGCCCTCGACGGCGTAGGCGCGCAGCGCGGTGCGCATCTGGCCCATGAGGGTCGCGGCCGAGGCGTTGTGTCCCTGGACGTCGCCGATGATGAGGGCGACATGGTTGTCGGGCAGCGGGATCACGTCGTACCAGTCGCCGCCGACGTCCAGGCCCGACGTTGTCGGCAGATAGCGGGCGACGGCGACCGCGCCCGGCAGCTTGGGCAGCCGTCGCGGGAGCAGCGTCCGCTGGAGCATGCCGATCAGTTCGTGCTCGGCGTCGAAGGCGTGGGCGCGCACCAGGGCCTGCCCGGCGAGGCCGGCGGAGGCGGTGAGCAGGGCACGCTCGTCCGGGCCGAATTCGTGCGGGGCGTCCCAGCCGATCAGGCAGGCACCCGCCATGCGACCGCCCGCGGGCAGCGGCAGCACGGCGAGGCCGCCGGGGCCGACCTCGGCGAGCGCGGCCTCCAGATCCGCGCCGGCGGGCCAGATGGCGGGCCGCCCCTCGGTGAGGGCCGCCGCGAGCGTGGGCATGGCCCGGACCGGGGCGTCGGGCCACTCCGAGCGCCATTCGCTGCGCCACAGTTCCGGCCAGAACTCCGGCTGGGGCGGGTCCAGGAGTGTGACGACGAGCCGGTCGCCCTCCAGCTCGGCGACGGCGATCCGGTCGGCCTGGAGGGGTTCGCGCAGGGCGGTGACGACAGCCTGGCCGACATCGCGGACGGTGCCGGCGGTGGCGAGGGCGGCGGCGAGCCGCTGGACGCGGCCCACGTCGTTCAGGCCGGAGCGCAGCTTCGAGGCGTCGGAGACGGTGCCCACGAGCCGTGCGGGGCGGCCCTCTCCGGAGGGCATCAGGCGGGCGCGCAGCCGGAGCCACTTGTGTCCGCCGGACGGCTGGAGGATGCGGAACTCCAGCTCGCGGTCGCCGACGGTCATGTGGTCCGGTTCCACCGCGGACATCAGCGAGGGGAGGTCCTCCGGGACGGTCATCGACAGCAGGGTCTCGACCCTGCCGTCGAAGGCGGTGGAGGACAGGCCGAACAGGTCGAGCACCTCGTTGTCGACCTCGACGCGCCCGGTGTCCATCGCGAGGCTGAACGAGCTGGCGGGCAGGTCGGCCGCGTCGTCGGGCAGCGGGGCCGGCGGGCAGACGACGGCCTCGGCGAGCATCCCGAGGCAGGCCCGGTCCACGGAGCCGAAGCCGTCGGGGCCCTCGCTGACGGCGACCATGCAGCCGTTGTCCCGCAGGGGCAGCACGGCCATGGAGAAGTCCTGGGAGGACAGCCGCCGGGCGTCGGAGCAGCGGGCGAGCTCCTGCGGTCCGAGCCAGCACGGCTGCCCCGAGCGCAGGGCCTCGGCGGCCGGGGAGCCGCCGGACAGGGGGTAGCTGTCGCGGAGCCCGTACAGCGTCCTGGGCACTCCCGCGGACTCGGCCAGATGCAGTTCGCCGCCGCTCACACTGGGTGAGTACACGGCGGCGACGGTCGCACCGGTGAAGACGAGTGCCTGTTCGAGCAGGCGGTGCAGCCGTTCGCGCGGGTCGAGGTCCGCGGTAAGCGTCTTCAGGGCAAGTTCGGCGCGCGACATTCTTGTTCCGCGTTCCGCAGCACCCTCACTGACCACGCCGTAATTACAGCGCTTCCCGGGCTCCGGCGCAGCCCCTGTGACCGTTCCGAACACGTCGGGCCTGCGGGGAAGCCCATACGGGGCGGCCAATCGAACGAAATCGAATCCATCTTGATTCATGCGTTTCGCACAGTGATCTCATGACAGGCGTGACTGTCCGCGCGTCCGGCCGGCTGCAAGGCTCGGTGGCACCGGGCCGAGGGGAATGGGCATGGACAAGCGATACGAGGTCTACGCACTCGCCGACCGACACTTCTACGAGACGCCGGACAGGTTGTCCGTACGCGGGCGGAACGCTCCGCCCGCGTACGAGGCGGCGCTGCGCGAGGTGCCCGAGGGCTGGCACTCGGCACGGATCGGCGCCTGGCTGACGCTGACACCGGCCGACCGGAACGGCGAGGCGCTCCCTGGGCCGGCCCAGGGCTGGAAGGTCCATGCCTCGGCCACCCGGGAGAACGCGGAGAAGATCGCCACGATCGTGTGGGACTACTGCGTGCCGCGCGGCATCCCGTTCAAGTTCGTTCCGGGCCCGCATCTGCTGCACCTGCGGAACACCAAGTACGCGGCCCGCGACACCAGCGGCAAGTTCGTGACGATCTACCCGGCGGACGAGGAACGGCTCCACCAGGTGCTGCGTGAGCTGGGCGCGCTGCTGGACGGCTTCGAGGGCCCGTACATCCTCACCGATCTGCGCTGGAACGAGGGCCCGCTGTACGTCCGGTACGGCGCATTCGCCCGCGCCTTCGTCGTCGACGAGTACGGGTCGCTCGTTCCGGCGGTGCGGGACGGCGCGGGAACGCTGGTGCCTGACCGGCGGCAGCCCTCGTTCCGGGTGCCGGAGTGGGTGACACTGCCCGCGTTCCTGGAACCGCAGCTCGCGGCGCGGAACACGACGACGATCGGCGACCTTCCGTACCGCGTCGAGAAGGCCCTGCACTTCTCCAACGGCGGCGGGGTGTACTCGGGCACCGACACCCGTGACGGACACAAGGTCGTGCTCAAGGAGGGGCGGCCGCACGCGGGCCTCGCCGCGGACGGCGCCGACGCGATCACCCGTCTCGAACGCGAGAAGCAGGCACTGGAGCGGGTGGCCGGCCTGGACGTGGTGCCCGCCGTGCGGGACTGGTTCACCCTCGGTGACCACCGCTTTCTCGTCATGGACTTCCTGGAGGGGAGGCCCCTCAACTCCTTCTTCGCCGAGCGCCATCCGCTGCTCACCCCCGAACCGGCTCCGGACGCGGTCACCTCGTACACGGCCTGGGCGCTACGCGTCCACCGCCGGGTCGAGGAGGCCGTCGAGGCGGTGCACGCGCGCGGGATCGTCTTCAACGACCTGCACGTCTTCAACATCATGGTGGCGCCCGACGGGGAGTCGGTGTCGCTGCTCGACTTCGAGGCCGCGGCGCCGGTCGAGGAGAACGGCCGCCAGGTCGTCGCCCACCCGGGGTTCTTCGCGCCGCCGGACCGCAGGGGCACCGCCGTCGACCGGTACGCGCTGGCGTGTCTGCGGCTCGCGCTGTTCCTGCCGGTCACCACCCTCTTCGTGGTCGACCGGGGCAAAGCGGCGCATCTGGCGGAGGTCATCGCCGGTCAGTTCCCGGACGTGCCCGAGGCGTTCCTCACGGAGGCGGTCGCCGAGATCACGAGGGACGCCGGTGACACGACCGCTCCGGCTCACGGCGGAGAAGCGGCCGGCGCGCCCCAGCCCGGCTCTCGCCTTCGGGACCCGGTCCCCCCGCTCCTCGATGAACCGGTCGCCTCGCCCGCCCGGGAATCGGGCCCCGCACTCCGCCGGGAACCGGTCTCCTCGCTCCCCGAGCCCGGCGACTGGCCGGTGAGCCGTGACTCGATGGCCGGGGCGATCCTGGCATCGGCCACACCGGAGCGCGACGACCGGCTCTTCCCCGGCGACATCGCCCAGTTCTCCGACGGTGGCGGGCTCGGACTCGCGCACGGGGCGGCGGGCGTGCTGTACGCCCTGACCGCGAGCGGGGCAGGCCGCTACGAGGAGGGCGAGCGCTGGCTCCTCGACCACACCGATCCGACGCCGGCCGGGACGCCGCTCGGGCTGTACGACGGGCTCGCGGGCGTCGTGTACGTCCTCGAAGGGCTCGGGCACCGCCGGCGCGCGCTCGACCTGCTCGACGGCATCCTCCGGGAGCGGTGGCAGAACCTCTCCTCCGACCTGCGCGGCGGCCTCGCCGGCCTCGGTCTGGTACTCGGCCACCTCGCCCGCACGACGGGCGAGCCGGAACTGGCCGAGCGCGCCGCCGAGGCCGCGCAGATCATCGTCGACCGGCTCACCGGACCACGCCCCGACGCTCCGCGCCGGCGCGCCGGTCTCCTGCGCGGCGCGAGCGGTCCCGCGCTCTTCCTGCTCCGCCACTACGAGCGCACCGGCGACCCAGGGCTCCTCGTCGCGGCCGAGGAGGCGTTACGCCGTGACCTGGACCGCTGTGTCGTGCAGAAGAGCGGCGCACTGGAGGTGGACGAAGGCTGGCGCACCCTGCCGTACCTCGGGGACGGCAGCGCCGGCGTAGGCATGGTCCTCGACGACCTGCTGGTCCACTCGGTGCGTGATCCAGGGGAGTTCGAGCGGGCGCGTTCCGAGATCCTCACCGCCGCGACCTCACGCTTCTACGCGCAGCCCGGTCTCTTCCAGGGCCGCGCCGGAATGATCCTGCACCTCGCTCGCACCGGCACGCCGGGCGCCGTCCGGGAGCGGCTCGCCGAACAGGTCGCCGGACTCGGCTGGTTCGCGATGTCGTACGACGGCCGACTGGCCTTCCCCGGGCACCAGATGATGCGGCTCTCCATGGATCTTGGCACCGGAACGGCGGGGTGCCTGCTCGCGCTCGGCGCGGCGCTCGACGGCGCGGTTCCCGCCCATCTGCCGTTCCTGCCGCCGCTCACCGGCGGCCCCTCACACGCGGCTCCGCACCTGACGGAGTCGTGACACAACCAACCTCCGTCCCCATCAAGGGAAAGGAACACGAGATGGCACTTCTCGACCTGCAGACGATGGAGTCCGACGAGCACACCGGGGGCGGCGCCGAGAGCACGGTGAGCCTGCTCTCCTGCATCTCCGCCGCGAGCATTCTGCTCTGTCTCTGACGACAGGTGCCGGCACGGCCCCGGGTGGTCCCCCCTTCAGCGGGGAGGGGCCGCCCGGGTCCCGCACGGCCCGGGACACGAGGGACCTCCACCGAGTGACCACTCCAGCCGACACCCGTACCGCGGCCGACATCCCTGCCGCTCCCCGCGCGCCGCTGCTCCGCGCCGCCGCCCGGCACAGCGGCTGCCGCTGTGCCGCCCTGTGCCTCGCGAGCACGTCCGCGACGGCGGCGAACCTGATCCTGCCCTTCGCACTCGGCCGGGCCCTCGACCTCCTGCTGACGGATCCCGAGGGGGCACGGGCCACCCGCTGGGTGCTGGTCTGTACCGCCCTCGTGCTGCTTCTCGCCATGCTCGACGCGGGCGAGACCGTCCTCGGCGCGACCACCAACGCGCGTGTCACCGCCTGGCTGAGGAGGCGCCTGGTCGGGCATGTGCTGTCAGCCGGGCCGCGGACCGTCAGCCGGTTCGGGGCGGGCGACCTGGTGGCACGGCTCGTCGGCAACGCCGCGCAGGCGGGCACGGCGCCCGCGACCGCCGCGGCGCTCCTCGCGGCGCTCGCCGCGCCGGCCGGTGCGATCGTGGCACTCTGGCTCGTCGATCCTCGACTGGCGGCGGTGTTCCTCGGCGGCGCCCCCGTGCTGACGTTGCTGCTGCGCGCCCTCGCGCGCGACTCCTCGCGCTGCGCGGCGCGCTACCAGGAGGCGCAGGGCCGGATCGCGGGCGGTCTGGCGGAGGCCATCGGCGGATTCCGTACGATCGCCGCTGGCGGGACGGCCGACCGCGAGGCGGCGCGGATACTACGGCCGCTGCCCGAGCTCTCCCGCGAGGGCCGGCTGATGTGGCGGGTCCAGGGGCGCGCCGCCGCACGGGCGGTCACCGTGGCCCCGCTCCTGCAGATCGGGGTGCTGGCCGTCGCAGGTGTGCTGCTCGTCCACCACCAGCTCTCCGTCGGCGATCTGCTCGCGGCGTCCCGGTACACGGTGCTGGCGACCGGAGTCGGCGTCCTGGTGGGGCAGCTGTCCGGACTGGTCCGCGCACGGGCGGCGGCACGACGGCTCGCCGAACTGCTCACGGAGCCAGCGACGCCGTACGGAACACTCCATATGCCCCCGGGACAAGGGCGGTTGGAGCTGCGCGGCGTGACCGTCCGACGTGGCGGGCGCCCCGTGCTCGACGGGATCGACCTCACCGTTCCCGGCGGCGGCACGCTCGCCGTCGTGGGCCGCTCGGGTTCCGGCAAGTCACTGCTCGCCGCGGTCGCCGGGCGGCTGGCCGACCCCGACGACGGCGAAGTCCGCCTCGACGGGGTGCCCTTGAGCGCTCTGTCCCGCGACGCGTTGCGCGGGGCGGTCGGCCACGCCTTCGAACGGCCCGCCCTGCTCGGTGAGACGATCGCGGACACCATCGCCCTCGGGGTCCGCGCGGCCTCCGTCGACCGTGTCCGGGACGCCGCGCGCACGGCCCGTGCCGACGCCTTCGTGCGCCGGCTCCCGGAGGGGTACGCCACCCGCTGCACCGACGCTCCCCTCTCCGGCGGCGAGGTCCAACGCCTGGGCCTCGCACGGGCCTTCGCCCACGGCGGCCGGCTGCTCATCCTCGACGACGCCCTGTCCAGCCTCGACACGGTCACCGAACACCACATCGCCGAAGCCCTCTTCCGGCCCTCCCCCGGCTCCAGCCGCCTGATCATCGCCCACCGGGCGTCCACGGCGGCGCGCGCGGACCGGGTGGCCTGGCTGGAAGGCGGACGGCTGCGGGCGCTGGGGCCGCACGCGGAGCTGTGGCGCGGGGCTGAGTACCGCGCGCTGTTCGGAGCGGGCGGCGCGGCACCGGAACAGTGCCCGAAGGGTTCTCCCGGGGCAGCCGGCACCGAGGGGGACGAGAGCGACGCCTTCGGAGCGGCGGGCCCCGCATCGGAGGGGGGCCCCTCATGACGGTGTACCGGCGCGGGCTGCGGCTGCTGCGCGCCCACCGGCGTGCGGTCGCGGCACTCGCCGCCTGGTCGGTGGTGGAGGCGGGGCAGGCCTTCCTCATGGGGTACGCCCTGGCTCGGGCACTCGACGCGGGATTCCTGGCCGGTCGGGCGCGCACGGGGCTCGGCTGGCTGGGTGCCGGGGCGCTCGCCGTCGTCGTCGGGGCGTACGGCACGAGGCGGGTGTACGGGGGTGTCGCCGCGCTCGTCGAACCGGTGCGGGACCAACTGGTGCGGCACGTGGTGGCGCGTGGAGTACGGGAAGGCGACGGTGGCGCCCTCTCCGGGCTCACCCAGCAGGTGGAGATCGCGCGGGACACCTTCGCGGGACTGGTGATGGTGTCGCGCTCCTTCCTCTTCACCGCCGCGGGCGCCCTGATCGGGCTCTGCTCGCTCGACCCACTTCTTCTTCTGGTGGTGGCACCGCCACTGGCGGCCGGATTGGCCCTGTTCGTCCTGACCCTGCCTCCGCTGGCGCGCAGGCAGGAGGCGTTCCTCGTCGCCGACGAAGAGATTGCCGACCACCTGGGCCGCATCTGCCCGGGATTGCGGGACATCATGGCGGCCGGGGCGGAGGCCCGGGTCACCACCGGCGCGGGAGTGCGCATCGCCGTCGAACTGCGGGCGGCACGGTCGCTGGCCCGCTGGGGGGTCCTGCGCGTGGTCTGCCTCGCCGTCGGCGGGCAGCTCCCCCTCGTCCTGCTGCTCGCGACGGCGCCCTGGCTGCTGGCTCACGGCGTCACCCCCGGGGCGCTGGTCGGCGCGCTCGCCTACGTCACCCAGTCCCTGCTCCCGGCTCTGCAGAACCTGGTCCACGGCCTCGGCACCAGCGGCTCCCGGCTCGCGGTGGTGCTGCGCCGCCTGACACCGGACCCGCCCCCGACTGCGAGCGGCCGGGACGGAGCCCTGCGGACGGCAGTACCCCCGACCGACTCGACCCGAGCCCCGCAGACGACAGCACCTCCAAACGGCTCAACCGGTGCACGGGGGACCGCGGTGCCCCCGACCGGCGACGGACCTCGCCCGTCGGCCCCGCTGTCCCACCCCCTCGGCACTCCGGCCTCCTCCGGTCACGCCCCGGACGCCGGCCCCGCCCTCTCCGTCACCGCCCTCACCTTCGCCTACGGCCCCGGCGGCGTCCCCGTCATCGAGAACCTTCATCTCCGTGTCCCCCGGGGCGCCCATCTGGCGGTCGTGGGTCCCAGCGGCATAGGCAAGTCCACGCTCATGGGGCTCGTCGCGGGACTCCTGGAGCCGACGAGCGGCACGATCCAGGTGAACGGACAACCGGTGCACGGTCGGGCGGCGCGGGAAGAGCCCGCGTGGATACAGCCGCTGCGCGGTCCGACAGCCTGTGAGCAGCGGGTCCTCATCCCGCAGGAGGCGTACGTCTTCACCGGCACGCTCGCGGAGAATCTGGGCCAGCTACGGCCGGGTCCCGTACCGGAGGCGGAGCTGCGGGCAGCGGCCGAGGCGGTCGGGCTCGACGGTCTGATGGAACGGCTCGGCGGCCCTGCGGCCGCGGTCGACCCGCGAACCCTGTCCGCGGGCGAGCGACAGCTGATCGCGCTGACCAGGGCCTACCTCTCGTACGCCCCCCTCGCGCTGCTGGACGAGGCGACCTGCCACCTCGATCCGGAGGCGGAGGAACGCGCGGAGCGTGCCTTCGCCGCACGCCCCGGCGGCACCGTCGTGGTGGTGGCGCACCGCATCAGTTCGGCGCGCCGGGCCGCGCGGGTACTGGTCATGGACGGCCGACGGGCCGTCCTCGGCGACCACGAGGAACTTGTGGAGCGATCACCTCTCTACCGCGATCTGACCGGCAGCTGGTCGCACGCGCTCACAGCCAGCCCTCGCCCTGCGAGATCCGGATCGCGTCGATGCGGTTACGGGCCCCGGTCTTGCGCGTGATGGCCGCCATGTAGTTACGCACGGTCCCGTGGGACAGATGCAGGCTGCCCGCGATCTCGGCGATGGAGGCGCCCGCGGCCGCGAGGGACAACACGCTCAGCTCGCGCCGGGTCAGTGGCATCTCTGCGGCCTTCAGGAAGCCGAACCCCAGCGAGTCGTCGACGAACCGCTCTCCCCCGGCGACCTGGCGGATCCCCGACAGCAGGCGCTCGGGCGAGCCCTCCTTGTCGACGTAGCCCAGGGCGCCGGCCTCCGCGGCCCTCCGGAGCAATCCTGGTCTGTTCGCGCTGGCGAGAACGAGAAGCCGCGGCGCCGGGGTTCCCGGACCACGGCCGCACAAGTCGGAGAGCGGCGGAATGCCGTACGAGCCGGCGCAGTCCAGGTCCGCCGCGCACACGTCCGGTCCGACCGAACGGACCCGGCCTGGCGCGCTGTCCCACGGGGTGTCGTACACGCCGAGATCCGGCGTACGGTCCAGCCACTCGGCCAGCACCTGCCGCACCAGACATGCATCGTGCACCAGTAGTACCCGGATCACGTCGCCTCCTTCGGGTGACCTCGCGAGGGCGTACTCGCCCTGTGCGCGTGCCCATTGTTCGGCGCTTGCGACCGCGCGCCGTCGCGAAGAATCGGCCAAGAGGTTGCGCAGGGGCGCGCGGAGAGCGCCCGCACGCCGCTCCGTGCTTCGACCCGGAGGCATGGCACGGAGCCCGCGGGGTACGGCCGCGCAGGTCCGCGGACTCCGTTCGCCGTGCGCGATGGGTCTCCAGGGAGGAGCCTTGGTCCCTGGAGGTGCGGAGGCCGTCGACGGCCCCGCGAGGAGGTGGTCGGCGTGTCCGACGGGCAGCAGGCCGCACAGGCGCCGGCCGGCCGGCCGACCCCGGTGGGACGGCCGCTGCTGTCACTGACACTGGCCGCGATGCTGGACGACGTGCACGCCCACTCGGGAGCCGTGTACCTGCTGGCCTCCCACGAGCCGGTGCTGGAGATGGCGGTCTCCGCCGGGCTGCCGCGGGCCTTCGCTGCGCCGTGGGAACGGGTGGGGCTCAGCGCGCCGATCCCGGTCGCCGAGGCCGTACGGGAGCGGCAGCTGATCTGGGTGGGCGGCGAGCACCAGATGGCCCGCAGATATCCCCGGATCGCGGTGGTGCTCCCGTACCCCTTCGCCCTCGCGGCGCTTCCGGTGGCGACGGCGACCACCGTGTACGGCGCCGCCTATGTGACCTGGCCCGGCTCCCATCCGCCGGACCTCTCCGACCGGGAGCGGGAACACCTCACCGCGGCCTGTGACCGGCTCGCGCTGCGCCTGGAACGGGCTGTCGCGGAGAACCGCCCGCTGCGCGCCGAACCCGACCTGCCCGCACCGGGCGCGGCGCCGTCGGTCGGCACGTTCGGCACGGTGGAGGCCACGCGGATGGTGGGGCGGCTGCCGTACGGGCTGTGCTCGCTGGATCTGCACGGGCGGGTCGGTTTCGCCAACGCCGCGACGGCCGAACTGCTGGACGTGCCCGTCGACCGGCTCCTGGGCACCCAGCTGTGGGCGGCCGTGCCCTGGCTGAACGACCCGGTCTACGAGGACCAGTACCGGGCGGCGCTGATCAGCCAGCACGTGACCTCGTTCGTCGCGCTGCGCCCGCCGGGCGAATGGCTGTCGTTCCGCCTGTATCCCAGTACGAACGGGCTGAGCGTCCGTATCTCGCGGGCCCGGCCGGTGTCCGAGATGACGCGGGCGGGGCCGCAGCCGAACGACGGCAGCCCGCGCCTGGTGACGATCTCCCACGTGCTGAGTCTGGCGAGCGCGCTGACGGAGGCGGCGGGCGTCCAGGACGTGGTGCAGCTGATCGCGGACGAGATCTCGCCCGCCGTCGGCAGCCAGGCCCTGGTCGTCCTCGGCAGCCGGGCCGGCCGCCTGCACGTGCTCGGGCATCGCGGCTATCCGGACGCACACACCATCGAGCAGTTCGACGGGCTGCCGCTGAGCCGGCAGACCCCGGGCACCCAGGCGCTGAACACCGGTGTGCCCGCGTTCTTCGACTCGCGCGAGCAGCTGGAACGGCTGTATCCGTCGCAGTACGCGACACCCGACGGCATGGGCGCGTGGGCGTATCTGCCCCTGATCGCCTCCGGGCGACCGGTGGGCACCTGCGTCCTCGGGTACGCGCAGTCCCACCATTTCGCGACCGACGAGCGGGCGGTGCTGACCAGTCTGGGCGGGCTGATCGCCCAGGCGCTGGAGCGGGCCCTGCTCTACGACGCCAAACTCCAGCTGGCGCAGGGGCTGCAGGCCGCGCTGCTGCCGAGCTCGCTCCCGCCGCTGGCCTCGATCGAGGCGGCCGCGCGCTATCTGCCGGCCACTCAGGGCATGGACATCGGCGGGGACTTCTACGACCTGGTGTCCTCCCACGGCCGGGCGGCGGCGGTGATCGGGGATGTACAGGGGCACAACGTGACGGCCGCGGGCCTGATGGGACAGATCCGCACCGCCGTACGCGCGTACACGGCGGTCGGCCAGGCGCCGGAGGAGGTGATGGGGAGCACCAACCGGCTGCTCATCGACCTGGGCGCCGAGCTGTTCGCCAGTTGTCTGTATCTGCGGCTGGACCCGGCACGCGGGGTGGCCGTGATGGCCCGCGCGGGGCATCCGCCGCCGCTGCTGCGCCGACCGGACGGCAAGGTCAAGGTGCTCGACCTGGCCGGCGGGCCGCTGCTCGGGATCGACGCCCACGCCGTGTATCCGACGACGGAGGTGCCGCTCGTCCCGGGATCCGTGCTCGCCCTCTACACCGATGGTCTGATCGAGTCGCCCGGCGTGGACATCGAGGACGCCCTCGCCGACCTCGCGCGACGCCTCGCCGCGACCGGGGACCAGCCCCTGGACGAGCTGGCCGACAGTCTGCTCCAGCAGGGCGAGGACGGCGACCAGGGCCGGCCGGACGATGTCGCGCTGCTTCTGCTGCGGGTACGGCCGCCCGGCTGACCGGGCCGGAAAAGGAGCGGTCCGACCCTCCCGCCGGAGGGCCGGACCTGTCCACTGTCGACCGGAATTCCCTGTTCCGTTGGCCGGTCAGTGGTTCTTGATCGCCGGAGTCACCGGCTTCACCGGAGTCACCGGCTTCACGGGGTGGCCGACACCATGCCCGAGCCGTCGTTCATCCCGGCTCCGGACTGGTCGCCCGCCGCACCGCTCTGGTCGCCCATCGCACCGCTCTGATCGGCCGCGCCG
>NZ_JAODTZ010000026.1 GCF_025399795.1 Streptomyces rhizosphaerihabitans
GTCATCACCCGTCTTCACCTGTCCCGTGCTGACTTGGTGCTGACTACGCTCCGTTGAACTCGGACATCTGGGGTTGATCGGCTCAGAGTCGTTGCGTGGTAGGTGACCGGGCTGAGAGACCGAGCCCGGCCTTGCCGCTCAGCCGCCGTGGGCATGGGCAAGGTGCTGCACCTGGGCACGGTGCGCGTTCGTCCCGGCAGATTCTTCGTCTGCTGGTGGTACACGCTCACCATCACCTCTGGCCTGCGGTAAAGGGTGGAATCGTCTGCTGCTGGGCCGAGTTGGTCCGCACCTGGTCCGGATCTTGGTCCGTGATCTGTGGTGTTGGCGTGCGAGTCCTGCGGTACGACATGGCACAGGTCGTAACGACCGTCCAGGGGCGTCCAGCTGATCCAGGACAAGCGCGTAATGCCAGTTCAGAGCCTCACAGTCCGGGGGAGTCCGCACAGTTGGTGAGACGGTTGTGATAGCGCGTGAGACGACGAGGCCCCGCCGGGATGCTCCGGCGGGGCTTGTGTGCGCAGTGGGCCACGACGGGGTGCAGTGTCCGGTGGGGCACCGTTGTACTCCGGTTCTCCGCTCTTGAGTATGCGGAACAAAAAGGCGGTGAGGACACGCCCCTGCCGGGCCGTCCTGGCCGCCCTCGACGATGCCGGGATCGCCCCGGGCGAGGTCGACGCCCTCGCCTCCTACGCCATGGAGGAGACCGACGAGGTCGAGCTGGCCAAGGCCGTCGGCTTCGGCGACCTGACCTTCTTCAGCAAGGTCGGCTTCGGCGGCGGCTCCTGCGCCACCGCGCGCACCTGGCCGCCGCCATCGCCGCCGGCCAGGCCACCGTCGGCGTTGCCTGGCGGTCGCGGAAGCGGGGCAGCGGGCCCCGCCCGTGGACCAACACGGCCGTCCAGCTCCCCACCCCGGCCCAGTGGACCCGCCCGTTCGGCCTGCTGCGCCCCGCCGACGAGATAGCCATGCTCGCCCGCCGCCACATGCACGAGTACGGCACGACCGGCGACCACCTCTTCAACGTCGCCCTCGCCTGCCGCAACCGGGCCAACCAGAACCCGGCGGCGATCATGTACGACCGCCCGCTGACCCGCGAGATGTACATGACCGCCCGGTGGATCAGCGAGCCCCTCTGCCTCTACGACAACTGCCTGGAGACGGACGGGGCGCTGGCCTGCGTGATCGTGTCGGCGGAGCGGGCGCGCGACTGCCGCCGGGCCCCCGTCTACGTCCACTCCGCCGCCCAGGGCCTGCCCGCCCAGCACCACGGCGTGGTCAACTACTGGAACGAGGACCCGCTCACCGGCCCCGCCTGGGCGGCGGCCCGACACCTGTGGAAACACGCCGACTTCACCCCGCACGACATCGACGTGGCCCAGATCTACGACGCCTTCACCCCCTCGTCCCGCTCTCCCTGGAGGGCTACGGCTTCTGCGGCCGCGGCGAGGGCGGCGCCTTCACCGAGGGCGGCGCCCTGGAGACCGGCGGACGGCTGCCCCTCAACACCGGCGGGGGCGGCCTCAGCGAGGCCTACGTCCACGGGTTCAACCTGATCAACGAGGGCGTGAAGCAACTGCGCGGGACGAGCACCGCCCAGGTCCCCGGCGCCGCCACCTGCCTGGTCACGGCAGGCGAGGGCGTCCCGACCTCCGCCCTCCTCCTGAGGAGCTGACCAAGGAACCGGCCGAGGAACCAAACCCACGAATCGAACCGCCGAACGGAACCGACGAACCGACGCAGAATCCGAGGGAGTTGAATCCGCGACGCTGACCCCCGTGCCCGACGCCGACGGCGCCCCCTTCTGGCGGTACGCGGCCCAGGGCGAGCTCCGCGTCCAGGCCTGCGCCGACTGCGGCGAACCCCGCTTCCCGCCCCGCCCCTGCTGCCCGCACTGCCGGTCCTTCGCGACCGAGTGGCGTCCGACCTCCCGCCGCGGCCGCATCTGGTCCTACGTGGTCCCGCACCCGCCCCTCCTGCCGGAGTACGCGGCACAGGCCCCGTACAACGTGATCCTCGTCGAGCTGGCCGAAGCGCCCCGGATACGGATGGTGGGCAACCTGGTGACCGAGGCGGGCGCCCCCTCGACTCGCTCTCCCCCGACCGCGTCCGCATCGGCGCCCGGGTCCAGGCCGTCTTCGACGCCGCCGGTCTCCCCCAGTGGATCCTGGAGCGCCCATGACCGTACGACTCGCCGCGGACAAGGACACCGGGGTGGCGGTGGTCACCGTCGACCGCCCGACGAGACTCAACGCGATCGACTTGCCGACGGTCGGCGAACTCAACGCACTCTGGCTGGAGTTGCGCTTCGACGACACGGTCCGCGCGATCGTCCTCACCGGAGCCGGCGGTCGGGCCTTCTCCACCCGCCTGGACTGCGACGCGGTGGTCCCCCAGCCCGACTCGCCCTATATGCAGGACGACCCGCTGCTCACCGTCGGCCCCAAGGCGAACGACCTGTGGAAGCCGGTCGTCGCCGCCGTGGAGGGGATGGCCTGCGGAGGGGCCTTCTACCTGCTCGGGGAGTCCGAGTTCGTCGTCGCCGGCGCCGACGCCGAGTTCTTCGACCCCCACACCACGTACGGCATGGTCAGCGCGTACGAGTCGGTGCTCCTGGCCCAGCGGATGCCGTACGGCGAGGTCGCCCGCATGATGCTCATGGGCACGGCGGAACGGATCTCCGCCGGCGCGCGTACGAGATCGGCCTGGTCAGCGAACTCACCGAGCCGGGCGGCGCGTTGGCCGCCGCGACAGCCTGCGCGGCCGTCATCGCCGGCTACCCGCCCACCGGCGTCCAGGGCACGGTCCGGGCCCTGTGGGCGGCGAACGAGGCGGCACGCGGGGCGGGCTGGGCCCAGGCACCGCATCTCATCGCGCTGGGGAACCTGCCGGGCGAGGAGCAGGCGGCGCTGTTCGCGGCACGGCCGACGTCCCGACCCCGGATTCGGTGAGCCGCTGCACCGTGCCGGGACCGGGATCCTCCAGGCCCTCCGGTCAGTCGATCTGCGGGGAGCCGCCCAGGTTCCAGGTGTACGCGCCCTCGCCGTCGCGGTCGATGTCGTACGTGACGGTCCCGTCGGCGCTCCAGGTGAGCGCTCTGCTGTGGCTGTACCACTTCGGGCAGAAGCCGCTCCCATCGCCTGACGTGTTGATGTCGTACCTCACGTCGCAGACACGCGACGCCTGGATGATGTCGCCGATGTCGGGGTCGTGCTGTTCGACCCGCACCTGGAGGTCGAACCGGTCGAACTTCCGGTTGTCGTCGAGATCCGTGCCACCGCTTCCCGACCACTTGTAGTAGGCGGTGGCCTCGTACCCGCCCTCCGAGTAGTGCTCGATGCACAGTTTGATCGAGACTTCCACGTTGCTCCCAGGTGTGGGGAAGGTCTTGTCCTGGTAGCTGGTGCAGGCGTAGTCCTCCGCGTAGGCGGGACCGACCGTCAACGCGCTCATACCTCCGAAAGCGAGCAGAAACGCGGCCGCCGCTGTTGCCGTACGCCGGACCTTGACCATCATGCGCATACCTTTCCGTGGTGCCTCTGTGGTGCGTCATCTTCTGCTGACGCGCAGCGCCCTCGGCCCGTATCCCCCGCACGGGCCGAAGGGCGCGCAGATCCAGCCTCTCGGATCGTCCGGGCATGTGGGAGGGGTCCAACTGGCCCCTGGCTCACGCCCTTTCGCTGTGAGTCCGCCCTCGGTCCCGTTCCGCACAGGTGGCCTGTCTAGGATTCCGGCCAGGTGAATCCGGCCAGGAGAGGCTATGAACAGACGCACCGAACTCCGCTCCTTCCTCCAGTCCAGACGCGCCCGGCTGAGCCCGTCCGAGGTGGGCGTGCCGACGTTCGGAGGGGTGCGCCGGGTGCCGGGGCTACGGCGCGAGGAACTGGCACAGCTGGCCGGGATCGGGATCGACTACTACATACGGCTGGAACAGGGGCGCAACGACAAGGTCTCCGCCTCTGTGCTCGACGCGGTCGCCCGCGCACTGCGGCTGGACGAGTTGGAGCGGGTCCATCTGCACAACCTCGCCCACCCCGACCGGAGCCGGCCACTCGCCGCCGAGCGGGTCTCGGAGGGTACCCAGTGGCTGCTGGACAACATGCCGGACACCGCCGTGTTCGCCCTGGGGCGACGGACTCAGGTGTTGGCGTGGAACTGCCCCGCCTCGAAGATCTTCCTCGATTTCGCCCCCGTGCCGGAGCGCAACCTGGCCCTTCTCGTGTACGGGCAGCCCGCCATCCGGAAACTGGTGCTCGACTGGCCGGTCATGGCACGGCACGTCGTCGCCTGGCTGCGTCTGGAAGTGGGCCGCCATCCCGAGGACGAGGAGACCAACGCGTTCATCGCGGAACTGGCGGCGACAGACTCCGACTTCCGGCGGCTGTGGCGCGAACAGGACGTCGTCGACCCCATGCACGGCGCCTACCGCCTCCAGCACCCCCTGCTCGGTCCTCTCACCGCCACCTTCCGCACGCTGCTCCTTCCTGAGGACCCGGACCAGATGCTCATCGTCTATGCCATCGAGCCGGATCCGTCCGGCGCGGAGGGAGGGGAAGCCGACAGTGGCATCTGGTGCACGTCACCGGATCACGGGCCGGTCCTGCCGGGGTGCTGCCCCACCCACGACATCGCCGCCTTCATCGTGCGGGGGCGGGCGTCGGCTCGCGTCACGTCCGGGTGAGGCGTGGTCCGTCCGGACCGACGTGCAGCACCGGGGCCGGACCCCCTCCCGTCGGCGGGCTGTTTGCGGGGCCAGAGCGGCCTCGGTGATTTCGGCAGGCTCGGCGGCCCCTCCGGATCCGGGGCCGCCGGAGAAGCCGCTGCTTTCGCCCGTACGCCGCCCCACCTCACCAGCGGGCCCAACTCTCCCCCTTCCTGAGCCGTGAGCCCTCCGTCATGGCGACGCGGAGGAGTGGAGAAGGCGGGGTTGGTCTACTGCCAGCCGTGTTCTGTGAGAGGGCTGTCGTCGCCGAGGTAGCCGCGTAGAACGACTGCCGGGTACTCGATGATGTCGTCGGGCAGGTCATGCACGGTGAACCACTCAACGGCGAGGCATTTCTCGGGCTCCTTGTTGACGGGCTGCCCCTCCCATTCGGTGGCCTCGAAGAAGAAGCCGATCCGCTCCACCTGCGTGTCCTGCCGATGGTGCACGGTGTGAACCATGCGCAGGTGAGCCGGGTCGACGGTGACGCCGGTCTCCTCGTACAACTCCCGGGCGGCACCGTCGGGAAGAGGCCAGGAGCAGCAGGGGCAGAAGCAGCGGGTAGAGGCTGGCGATGACCACGGCGGCGGCGATCAGGGTGGCCAGGGAGGCGATGTAGTTCTGGGACTGGCCGATCATGTCCCGGCTTGCGTCGACGCCGCGCTCGGCGGCGTCGAACCGGTCGTTGAAGCCGGGGTGGTCGTAGGCGGCCTGTTCCGCGTTGGTCGCCGCTTCCAGCATCTTGTACTCCGCCTCGCGGGAGACGCGCGGGGAGAGCCGGGTGGACAGGGCCTGGATGGCGATGCCGAGCAGGGACCGCAGTGCGGCCGTCGCGGCCAGTACGGTCACGGCCGAGATCGCTGCGGGCAGCCGGCTCGTGTCGTGCGCCGTCTCGATCAGCACGGAGAGTGCTTCGGTGGTCGCGAACAGGCCGAGCGCCCCGGCGGGCCGTCGCCTGCGCTTCGTGCGCCGCGCACTGGTCCCGCCGCGAGCGTCGTCGCCCGCGCGGAGCACTACGGGCTGACACTTCGCCCTCAACGTCTGCCGCTGGCACGGGGAAAAAGTCCTGCGCCGCAAGCGCAGATGATGGAGTCATGGGGGCCCTCGTCACCTCATCGGTTCCCCGAGGTGGACACTCGTCCGGCTCTCTGGACACACGTCACCGCATCCGCAACCTCGACGAGCCGCTGCGGGGTAGGTGGCGCCGACCCTGCCGCAGTTGGGGCGCGTTCCTGCGAGGGGACTGGCGCCGACGTTGATCCTGATACCCCGTCCTTCTGTCGCTGGCTATTTGGTCCGCAGCATGAGGGCAAAACGTGTGTTGTCGCCGTAGACCCCGGTCTCATCGCCGCGGATCCCGTACCGCTTCTGAAACAGGGTCACTGCCGCTCGGACCTCCGCGTCGTAGCGGCCGTCGATCGGCCCACCGTCGTAGATGCCGGGTATCTGCAGGAGACGTACCTGCAACTCGTAGACGCCATGGCCGCTGTCGTCTTGGCGCAGGACGCCCGTGCCCGGGATTTCAGGGAGCGGCGGGTCTGGTGTGCCGTGCGGCGGGCGGTTCGACTGCCCTTCAGTCGGGAGGGAGGGGTCCTTCGGCGCGGGAGTCGTCGGCAGTGGGGATTCCATGTGCCGGGGAGGCGAAGAGGAGGTCGCGGGGTCGGCGTTGTGGTAGGTCAGCAGCCAAGTGGCGAGGATCAATCCGCTCGCCGCGCCCAGCCCGAAGATTCCGGTGATTCGCAGGTCCCTGCGGCTGGTGAATCGCCGCCGTCTGCCGCCGGTCTTCCTCCCGTGTGCGCGGGCGGATGGCGCAGATCCCCTTAAGGGCGCCGTGTCGAGCTGGTCGAACGGGACGGCAGGACAGTGGGGGACGTCCGACCAAGCGGTGCCCGGCCGAGGGCTCCTACTCGACGCGCTTTCCTGCCAGGGAGCCGGAGTTGGGAGAGCCACGGCTGGTGCGACAGCCTCCGGGTCCGGTCCACCGGCCGTCGGCGGCTTTCCCATCGACGGGGGCGGGACGGCCTCCAGCCCTCTGGGCAGCCCCGGCGGCTCCGCCATTACAGCCTGCGGGGTGTCCTGGCGCAGGCCGCCAGTCGGCAGCGATTCATTGGCAGTTGGGCGGTGGAGCCCGGGACGCTCTGGTGGCGTGCCAGACGACACACGTCTGACTGGCAGTGCCCGGCCGGATGCGGAGGAAGCCGGGGTCGACGGGGACGAGGGCGGCTGGGGAAAGGGGGCATCCCCGGTCGGGTGACCGTGCCGGCTCTGGAGCTGAGACGGGCCCTCGACGTGTTCCTGGTTCTCGTCGCGCAGGAGGTCGGCGCGTGCGGCATCCAAAGCGTCCAGCACGGCTTGGAAGGAGTCTCTGATCCCTTGCGCGATGTCAGGGTCCGAGCCGGGAGTCCGCTCAGGGCTGGCGTCGTGGCGACCCACCGAGTCCTCCTCAGTTCGTCTTGTTTCTGACGGCCCATTTCTTTCATCAGCGGCGGTCAGGTACCAGGTGTAGGGTCGTGATCACTGCGAGGGCCTCTGCGCAGGGCGCCCCGGTGGCGGGTTTCCCTCTTCTTCTCAGGGAGGCAATACGTAGGCCGCGCGGCTTTGTTTTCATCCTGCGGCCGGTATGTAACCCACGCCTCATCCAGAGCCCGGGCGGTGGTACAGCCGCACATCTCGTTCTACAGAGCCCCGAATTCGCCGAACTGTGGATCGATCACCGCGTCCGCGTCCGTGCCTGTGACACGCCATGCTGGAATTGCACGACCCTTGGATCGGCCGGGTGACCATCACCCAAAGATGCTCGACCCCTCACATTCACCGGATCACGCCCTCGTTGTGGCCACGACCGCACCGGGAACCGCCTCAGACGCTGCGCTCACCCTGCTTGCTCATGCCACCACCGGCTCTCACGGCCAGTGAGGTGCCAGCACATCACATACCGCGACACATACCTGGCCCGGTGAGGCCGCCGCAGTGGACCTGGAACCGGACGGCGAACAGAAGCGTCTCGGCCATCCGGCAGGGATGACGAGGCAGACGTGGTCAACACGCCGTCTCCCGGCCGTATCGGGAGGGACGTGGGCGACAGACAGCCGATCGACGGCGCACCGGAAGAAGGGGCAACCGTGGCAGTGCCTCGGGGCTGCCCTTCGAACTGTCCCTGATCGTCACCGGCACAACGTCAACGAGGCCGCCGTCATGCGACGCCTGGCCGAGCGCTACGGGTGCGCGCTTCAGGGTCCAGACGATGTCAACTGCCTGCGCACTAGGGCGGCCGACGGCGGGCGACCGAAGCCGAAGGAGCGCCTCTGGCCGGCCAAACCGCTGGGGCGGGCGACGGCGGGGCTACAGGGCGGCGATGACATCGGCAGAGGCCATCGGCAGCGAGAACATCGAGAAGTTGTAGGCGATGGCGTTGTCCTGCTTCTCCTACGAGGTGGCGGCGACGCAGTCGGTCAGAGTGATCACCCGGAAGCCGTGCTCGTAACCGGTGCGCATGGTCGACTCCACCTTCAGCGCGGCTTCCCAGTGAGGGGGCAGGTCTTGAGAAGGACGGTCCATCGCACCGTCGCGCTTCTGGCCACGGTGCGCGGTTTCATTCTGTACCTCACGGACGCATCCACCGCGGCTGCCGCAGCACGGCCGGCAGGGATTCTCGCCACGCTGGTGAACAAGACCGGCACCACCATCACCGTCACTTCCGGGGTGGGGCGGGGCAACAGCATCACCGTTGGGCAGACCGGCAACAGCATCAGGGACACCGTCGCACCGTCCGGCGACTGCACTCCAAGGGACCCGGCAACGACACCATTTCCAGACTGGCCGCCAACTACACCATCAACGGCAATGCCGGCAACGACACCCTCGACGGCGGCCTCGGCTTCGACACCTGCAACCGTGACACAGGGGACCCGGCCGTCAACTGCCCCTGAACAATTGCCCCTCGACCGGCACCGCTGGATGGCCGGAAGGTGCCGGGCCGTGCGGCTGCGCGGTCCGACCCCCTGACCCGGGTGCTCACAACCTGGCCGCGTGCTGCGTGATCAGGGTGGTGTTCCGCAGCGTCGACGCTGATGCGACCGCTGTCGCCGCGTCGGCCCCGGCAGTCTGGCGCACCTCACCTCCATGCCGGTAAGTGCTCAATTCTGGTTTCCCTCCCGCGGTCTGGCAGGTCTCGAAGGTGGGAGCAGACTCGGCGGCCGCCGAGACGACCGGCTGTGGTCGCAGTGCGGTTGCTGCTGCCCGTGGGACTCCTCAGCCTGACCACCTTGCCCCAGGACATCGCAGGAGCGAAGAAATTGCGCCCAGGGGACGTCGAGCCGTGGGAAGTGAGCAGCACTCGGCCCGGATCGAGCCGCAACCGTTCGGCTCGTAGCGCCGAGGCTGCCGCGCCGTCCCGGTCATCAACGTCCCTTCCAGCAGAGTTACATACCCCACTTTTCAGCCTGCGGGTGAGCACTCATTCGATGCACCCCGTTGACCCCAGTAACCGGTGACCCACCTCTAGACCGGTAAGTGAGGTTCGTACATGTCAAAGATTGGTCCGAAACAAACCAAGCGGCGTCTCCCCACCGCTGACTGCTACCCGGGTTGGGTGCACCTTCGCTCCCGTCAACTCAAGGACTGAGGACGGTCGCTTCATGGACTACTGCATCCCGTGCAGCCGCACGCTCAACGGCGCCGTTACCTGCCCAGAGTGTGGGGCATACGACCCCGGCACGGCACAGCTGAGCGATCGGAGAGGCGGTGCTCCGGCCGTCGAGACCGCGATGCCGGAGGTCCGCTTGAGTCGGGGACCGAGCTCCTCCGGGTCGCCCCTTCCCGGGTCACCGACTGCCTCGCAGGACCTGTCGGCTGACCGGTACGACCGTCCGGCGCGGCTGAAGAAGTATGCCGTCCGGTCTCTTGCCGCAGCCGCCTTCACCCTCCTCGGAGGCCTGGCTACCGCATCGGTGTTTCCCCAGTCGACGGCCCCACGAGCAGCCTCGATCCCGGAACAGCCGTCCCCCGAAGAGCCCGGGGTCCGCGTTCCCGATTCACAGGCTTCACCGGAGCGTGTGACCACGCACCCGGCCCGAAAGGGCGTCCGGGACCCAAACGGTGACGGGATCCGGCGTCCTCTGCCAACGGCGACTCGCAGCACGTC
This sequence comes from Streptomyces rhizosphaerihabitans, assembly GCF_025399795.1. Classification (GTDB taxonomy): domain Bacteria; phylum Actinomycetota; class Actinomycetes; order Streptomycetales; family Streptomycetaceae; genus Streptomyces; species Streptomyces rhizosphaerihabitans. Next base: position 9,846 of record NZ_JAODTZ010000026.1, read on the forward strand.
ACCGGTCTCTCGGCCTCCCGCCACCACCAGTGCGCCGCCACCAGTGAAGGCGAAGCCGACCCCCCGAGCCTCCAGCGGCCGCCGCCCCAGCTCGCCCTCACAGACGGCAACCCCTTCCGCGAGGCCCTCCGCCAGTTCCTCCGCCAGTCCTTCCGTCAGTCCTTCCGGCAGCATCAGCGCCTCTTCTACCAGTTAGTGGCTCACCGAGCAGCAAAGGGGAAGCCGGTGGCTGAAACACTGGCAGGGCTCCCCAGCACAGAACCCTCCACCTGGTCCGCGCACGGCATCCGCCTGATCGGCAGCGGGCTCGCCAGCGCCAACAGAGGCCACAGCTGCGCACCCGTCTGCCGTCAACGACGTGCGGCACGTGGACTGTGACCAGGAGTTCAACGGTGGCGATGGCGTCACCCTCACCGGCCCGGGCACTGGCGACGAGGACGCGAACATCGGCAATTCTGAACGGTGATCGGTTGCCCCGGTGCGCCGTGAAGAGGTGGGTCTCGCGCTTCCAGTGGTCATGGGGTTGCGGCGGCCGCCCCAACGCGCGGCACACCAGGTTGGCAGGGGGCGGCTTGGTGGCAGGTGGTGCAGACACCGGTCCAGCACCTCGGAACGTCCCCGGAGGGTGTCGAGGACTTGGTAGAGGGTGAGACCGGTCCGGGTGCTTTTGGGGCGAGGCGCTGTTCGGTGAGGAAGACGCGGGCGGCGGTCACGAGGGTGACGTGGTGGTGCCGGCCGGCCAGGATCGGCTTTCGAAGTGGTCCGGGCCCAGGCCGTGTTGAGTTCGCGGTAGTCGTGCTCGATGCGCCAGCGGACCTTGGCTGGACAGACCAGGTAGTGACTGGACTGCTTGTGGGAGCCGTTCATTTCTGTCCGTCGTCCCTCTGATCCGCATCCCACGCACTGGGCGCCGACGAGTAGCCGGCACCGACGATTCGGTGCTGGGAACGTGCGATCGCCCACAGTTATGTTGTGCACAATTAAATTGCGTACTAGCGTCTGTGTGCAGTACACCACGAGAGGGAGGCGGCACAATGAATCCTGTTCGCTACGAGGACTACCGGCCCATCGAACGCCCTTCCTACCAGGAGGAGATGGAAGCAGTCATCGCTCAGGTGGCGCGTCGTACTCGCGCCTCGGTCGAGCGCGAGACCGTCGGCCGCGCTGTCCGCACGGCCCACGGCAAGACCTACGGCCTCCTCAAGGCCACGGTCACGGTTGGTGACAATCCTGGCTTCTACCGGCAGGGAATCTTCGAACGGCCGACCGCGTACGACGCCGTCGTCCGCTACTCGAACGGCTTGGGTCACGACCGCCCCGACCACCAGCTGGGCGCGGCTTGCGGAATGGGCATCAAGCTGTTCGGAGTTGCCGGCCCCTCGCTGCTGGACGACGAACGAGACAGCGGCACCTTCGACCTCAACCTGATCAACAACGATGTCTTCTTCGCGAACACGGCCTACGACTACATGGTGATCGAGGATTTGTTCGCCGAATTGCCCGAGGCCCTCGTGGACCCAGCCCGCCGCAAGACCTGGATGGCGGAGTTCCTGACCCGCCGGCTGACGCTCACCGATCCCGACAGCTGGCTGTGGGACGAACTGCTCGCCATGCTGTCGTTCACCGGTGTCCCGCGCAGGAACCTGCTGTCGTACAGCTACAACAGCATGGGCGCCTTCCGGTACGGCGAACACATCGCCAAGATCCGTACCGTGCCGACCGCCGTGTCCCTGGCCTCCATCACGCAGCAGATCGTGGACGTGCGCGCGGACAATGAGGCATTCCGCCGCACCCTGGTGGCCGAGGCCGCGGAGCGAGACCACTCCTTCGAGCTCCAGGTCCAGCTCAACACCGATCTGGCCCGTATGCCGGTGGACAACACGTCCGTCAAGTGGCCCGATGACCTGTCCCCCTGGGTGACGGTCGCCCGGGTGGATCTCCCGCGCCAGGCTATCGGCGGGTACGACAACCTGGCGGCCGCCGACGCCACGTCGATCACGCCGTGGCGTTCACGCGAGGACCACCGGCCCATCGGCGAGATTCAGCGGGTGCGGCAGGAGGTGTACCGGCGCTCGTCCATCGAACGGCACCGCGTCAACGGGCAAGAGCGGCGCGAACCGGCCGGCAGCGCTGAGCTGCTGGGCTGAGCTGTCGAGGTGGCGGCCGGCCCGGTACCAGTTCAGAGCCGCGGTCAGAGCGCCCGGCTGGGGTAGGTGACGCACTTAGGCCTCGGCACTGTCCTGCGGGATCTTTCCGGCGTAGAGGTCGCGAAGCTCTTGGGCGTCGTGGGCGAGCAGGCGCTCTTCGGTCGTGGGTGTTTCGCGCCAGTCGATCATGTAGTGCGAGCGTTTGCGCTGATCCTGGTAGGTGCGCAGGGTGGTGGTCAGAGCGCCGGGGTGCGGGGTCGAGGCAACCGGCAGGGTGCGTACGCGGCCGGGGTGGGAGTGAGCGGTCCACCAAGCCGCCGCGCCTCCCCGGTCATGGCCGACCAGGTCGAACGCCGCCCAGCCCAGTTCCTCGGTGATCGCGACCACATCGTTGACGAGAAGGCTGATGCGATAGTCCTCGGGTCGCTGGGGCCGGGCGCCGGGGGGAATACCCACGCTGGTCGGGTGCCACCACCCGGTAGCCGCGCGCGGCCGAAGCCGCGATCTGTCGTTGCCGAACCAGCCCCGTCTGCGGGAAGCCGTGCAGCAGCACTGGGCGGCCTCCGGGCGGACCCGCCACGATCGCGTCGAACACGCCCGTACTCGGGGAGAGGCTCAGGCGGGCCGGATCCGCCTCTTCATACCGACTGGTCGGTAGCCTCAGATGGGGAGGGTGGCTGTCAAGACCTGGCCACCGTTGAACATGACGCCGAATTCAACTATAACGATCGGAAGGCCGACTCCCTGTCGCTGCTGCGGCCATGACTCACGTCAAAGGCCGCTCGAGGAGACGGTCAATGAGCCATCTCCGCAAGACAGTTGGCTTTCGGCGCCCCCTGCCGGCGCTCGGAATCCCAGCCCCGAAGCTCCCGGACGAACCGGACCAAAAGGAAACAGTGAGGCGACATGAGGGAAGCAGTCATCGTTTCGACGGCACGGACGCCGATCGGAAAGGCCTACCGCGGCGCGTTCAACGACACCCAGGCGCAGGAGCTTGCCGCTCATGCCCTTTCACACGCGGTGCGACGCGCCGGGCTCGAGGGAGGCGAGGTCGAGGATGTGATCTTCGGTTGCGCGGTGCAGCAGGGGTCCTCGGGTTTCAATGTCGCGCGTCAAGCTGCTCTCCGTGCCGGACTTCCGGACGTCGTGTCGGGGATGACGATCGACCGGCAGTGCTCGTCGGGCCTGATGGCCGTGGCGACGGCCGCCAAGCAGATTGTCACGGACGGCATGCAGGTCGCAGTCGGCGGCGGCGTCGAGTCGATCTCCCTGGTGCAGAACGACCACATGAACACCCATCGCATGACAGATCCCTGGCTGGTCGAGCACAAGCCGAGCATCTACATGCCGATGTTGCAGACGGCGGAGATCGTCGCCGAACGCTACGGCGTGAGCCGGGAACGTCAGGACGAGTTCGCGCTGGTGTCGCAGCAGCGCACCGCGGCGGCGCAGGAGGCCGGCCGGTTCGACCGGGAGATCGTCGCGCTCACCAGCACCAAGAAGGTTCTCGACAAGCAGTCGGGGGAGGTGCGGGACGAGGAGTTCAGCCTGGCCCGGGACGAGGGCAACCGGGAGTCGACGACACTCGAAGGCCTGGCCGGGTTGGCCCCGGTGCTGCCCGACGGTCGGGTGAGCGCGCGCTCCAGTGTGACGGCGGGCAACTCCTCGCAGTTGTCGGACGGGGCTTCGGTGTCGGTGCTGATGGAGTCGAGGGAGGCCGAACGCCGCGGACTGGAACCGCTCGGTGTCTACCGGGGTATGACCGTTGCCGGATGCGGGCCGGACGAGATGGGCATCGGCCCGGTGTTCGCCATTCCGAAACTGCTGAAGCAGCACAACCTCACCATCGACGACATCGGTCTGTGGGAACTCAACGAGGCGTTCGCCTCCCAGGCGTTGTACTGCCGGGACGAGCTGCACATCGATCCGGAGCGGTTCAACGTCGATGGCGGCGCCATCTCGGTCGGTCATCCGTACGGAATGACCGGTGCCCGGCTGGTGGGGCATGCCCTCGTCGAGGGGAAGCGCCGGGGTGTTCGGTATGTGGTGATCTCGATGTGTGTCGGCGGCGGAATGGGTGCAGCCGGACTGTTCGAGGTCGTCTGAGGTCCCCATCCCTGCTGGAGAACGTGGCTGCCGTCCGATTGCGCGGCAGCAGGCCGATCGTGAGGAGAGACGTGGATACCGTGTCGAAGTCGGCGGCAAAACCCCGAACCGCGGTCCTGGTGGACTTCGGTGGGGTCATCACCTCCAGTGTGCTGCAGGCTTTCACCGCCTTCGGCGCCTCGCTGGGCGGCGACCCGCGCCTGCCGCTCGATCTCCTCGCCCGGGACCAGCGATCACGCACCCTCCTGGCCGATCACGAGTGCGGCCGTCTCGACGCCGGGGGCTTCGAGCGGGGATTCGCCGAACGCCTCCGCGTCCACGGCGCAGACGTACCGGCCGAGGGGCTCACGGCCCGGATGCAGGCGGGCATGTCGATCGACCAGGACATGCTCGCGCTGCTCGGTGATCTTCGAGCCGCCGGCCGTCCCGTTGCGCTCGTGTCCAATTCGTTCGGTACCAGAACCTACGACGGCGTCGACCTCTCCGCTGTTGCCGATGCGGTCGTGATCTCCGCGGAGGTCGGGATCCGCAAGCCCTCCCGGCGGATCTACGCGATCGCATGTGAACGCCTGGGCATCGACCCCGAAGAGGCAGTCATGATCGACGATCTGCAGCAGAACCTCGACGGAGCGGCACGGATCGGAATCGGGGGCGTACTGCACACCGCCGCCGCCGACACTCGCCGCCAACTCGCCGAACGCTTCGGGATCACCGCCTGATCGCTGATTCGGCGAGGGTGAGACCCGCACGGCCACCGGCTCGCATCCTCGGCAGGCGCCGCCCACGATCAGCGATTTCGATCCTGTGCGCCCCCATGGGCTGTCACTGTCGACACCATTGCGCTGCGCGGCGCCAGGGATCAGTCTCGCGTTTGTGACTATGGCGTCGGATTCAAGTACCGTTTCCGGAATGGACACGACTGGGCCCGAGGAGATCGACGGCGAGTACGCACCTCCCGTGGCGCCCCTCTCGAACCTTCGCGAGCCGCCTACGACGAAGCGCGGAGCGCGGACACGGGCCGCATTGGTGAAGGCCGCGCGGAAGGTGTTCGAACGGGACGGCTACCTCGACACTCGCCTGACCGACATCACCAAAGAAGCTCAATGTGCGGCGGGATCCTTTTACACCTACTTCGCCAACAAGGAGGAGGTCCTCGCCGCCGTCCTCCTGGAGGCGCAGGAGGACATGATGCACCCCGGCATGGGCCGGGTGCAGGGTACCGACGATCCCTATGCGGTGCTCGAGGCGAGCAACCGCGCGTATCTCGAGGCATACAAGCGGAATGCGAAGCTGATGGCCCTCCTTGAGCAGGTCGCACAAGTGGAGCCGGAGTTCCGCGAGTTCCGGAGCCGGCGCGCTGACGCGTTCATCTGCCGCAATGCCCGCGGCATCGCCGACCTGCAGGCGCGGGATGTCGCGGACCGTGGGGTCGATCCGATGATGGCCTCCCGTGCCCTGTCGGGCATGGTCAGCGTCCTGGCCTACAACGCCTTCGTGGTCGGCGAACGGCAAGAAGAAGGTGTACCGGTGGACTTCGAGGGGCTCGTGTCCACGGTCACCCGTCTCTGGGCGAACGCCCTTCGGTTCCCCGGCCACCGCTGACCCCGGCAGCCTGGACAGCCTGGCCCACCGCACCCGGTACTGCCGGGTGCTTCTCATTTCTCGGCTCCCTTTGTCGTCCCCTCCGCGGGAGGTAGGCGGTCTTCTTCGCGCGTCGCCGTGTCCCCCGCTGTTGAACTTGACGCCAGATTCAATTATAAAGTTCGACAAGAGCACGGTCACGCCGGCTCTCGGCCGTGCCCCGGCTTCGCACGCCAACCCGTCAGGAGCTCAGATGTCCCTGTTCGAGATACGGGATCGCGCCAAGAAATACCAGGCGGATCTGCTCGAGTTCATGGATGCACACGTCTACCCCGCTGAGGCGGTGTACCACGTGCAGATGCGCGCGTCGGGTGACCCGCACTTCCAGCCGCCGATCATCGAGGACCTCAAGGCGGAGGCGCGAAGGCGCGGACTCTGGAACCTGTTTCACCCGCACCCGGAGTGGGGCCCCGGGCTGACGAACCTCGAGTACGCACCGCTGGCGGAGATCATGGGGCGCAGTCACATCGCCCCAGAAGCGTGCAACTGCAACGCTCCCGACACCGGGAACATGGAGGTGCTCACGCTGTTCGGCAGCGACGAGCACAAGGAGAAGTACCTCAAGCCCCTGCTCGACGGCACGATGGCCTCGGCCTTCGCGATGACCGAGCCGCGTGTCGCCAGCTCCGACGCCACCAACATCGAGTTGCGGATGGAGCGCGACGGCGACGAGTACGTGCTCAACGGCCGCAAGTGGTTCGCCTCCAATGCCCTGCACCGCAACTGCAAGGTGCTCATCGTCATGGGGAAGACGGACCCCGGCGCTGCTCCGCACAGGCAGCAGTCGATGATGGTCGTCCCCATCGACGCCCCCGGGATCACGGTGATGCGCGGCCTGCCGGTGTTCGGCTACCAGGACCGTGAGGGGCACGCCGAAATCGACTTCGCCGACGTACGGGTGCCGGCCAAGGACCTCCTCAAGGGCGAGGGTGAGGGTTTCGCGATCAGCCAGGCCCGGCTCGGGCCCGGTCGTATCCACCACTGCATGCGGGCCATCGGCGCGGCCGAGCGGGCGCTGGAGCTGATGTGCCGGCGCGCGCAGTCACGGGTGACATTCGGTAGTCCGGTCGCCGAACGGTCCAACATCCAGGACTGGATCGCGGAAGCGCGCATCGACATCGAGATGATCCGGCTGCTCACGCTCAAGGCCGCGTATCTGATGGACACGGTCGGGAACAAGGAAGCGCGCACCGAGATCGCGGCCATCAAGGTGGCCGCCCCGAACATCGCTTTGAAGATCATCGACCGCGCGATCCAGGTGCATGGAGCAGCCGGAGTGACCGAGGACTTCCCGTTGGCGATGATGTACGCGCAGCTGCGGACACTGCGGCTGGCGGACGGTCCCGACGAGGTCCACAAGCGGGCCATCGCCAGGCAGGAACTGCGGCGGTACCGCGACGGGGCCACCACGACGGCGAGCAGCACGGACACTCCCGGCGGCCACAAGGCAGGGGTGAACTGAAATGGCAGGGCTGGACCTCAGCGGTCGCACCGCCGTCGTCACGGGCGCCTCCCGCGGTATCGGGTTGGCGATCGCCCAGGCCATCGCCGCCGCCGGCGGAAACGTCGTCCTCACCTCCCGGTCCCAGGAGGCGGCGGACGCCGCCGCGGCCCAGGTCGGTGGCACGGCGATCGGCGTCGGTGCGCACGCGGTCGACGAAGAAGCGGCCCGGCGCTGCGTCGATCTGACGCTCGAGCGCTTCGGAAGCCTCGACATCCTCGTCAACAACGCGGGGACCAACCCGGCCTTCGGACCCGTCATCGACCAGGACCACGTCCGGTTCGCCAAGACCTTCGACGTGAACGTGTGGGCTCCTGTCCTGTGGACGGGGCTGGCCGTTCGGGCCTGGATGGGCGAGCACGGCGGCGCCGTCGTCAACACCGCCTCGGTAGGCGGCATGACCTTCGAGGCGAACATCGGGTTGTACAACGCGTCGAAGGCCGCACTGATCCACCTCACGAAGCAACTGGCCCTGGAACTCTCGCCCAAGGTTCGCGTCAACGCGGTGGCGCCGGGTGTGGTGCGCACGAAGCTGGCCGCGGCTCTGTGGAAGGACCATGAGCAGGCCCTGTCCGCCGCGACGGCACTCGGGCGCATAGGGGAGCCGGCCGACATCGCCTCGGCGGTCGCCTTTCTCGTCTCGGACGCCGCGAGTTGGATCACCGGCGAGACGATGGTGATCGACGGCGGCCAGCTTCTCGGTGACGCGCTCCCGTTCCGGCAGGGAGCCGACACCGGCGTCTAGGGCCTGGCCGGCCGATCACGCCGCAGACGCAGCGCCGGACAGGCGCCGTCCCTTTCCTGCAACTTGACCGGCCGGACAGGTCCTGGCCCGGACCTCGTCGCGATCGACGCCGAGGCGTACACCCCCGTGGCCGCTGTTGCCCTGAGGCAGCTCCGTGAGGAGGTCATCGGCGTGGGGGCGGCGGGCGAGGTCGATGGCGGCGCTCGGCGCGGGTTGTCCGGGGAGTGAGGCGTCGTCGGGCTGGGGCCGGTCCTGTCGCCTCCGCCCGGTGCCCGGCGTTTCAGCCGGGCGGCGCCGACAGATGGATCAGGATGCCGCACACCTCGTCCACGATCTCGCGGGCTTCCGTTTCGTCCCCGCAGTCACCCAACTCGCGCGCCGTTCCTCCGATGACGGTGGTCAGCACGCTCACCCTGACCCGGCCGGCGCGTCGCCGCTCGTCGATCTCCAGGAGCCGGGCGTTGCGCCGTACCCATGCGCGGTCCCACTGTCGGCGCAGCGCGTCGAAGCCCGCGGGGCCGTCGTCCTCCACGAGGAGTCTGCCGAGCCTCCGGTTGTCCCAGGCACCCTCCAGGTAGGCCCTGGCTCCCGCCATGAAGAGGGCGACGGGGTCCTCCACACCGCGGTTGCGCTCGGCGGTCAGTGTGGCCGCGGTTCGACGCTCCTGCTCCTCCCGGAACTCCTCCCACAGGGCGAGATACAGCCCTCGCTTTCCGCCGTAGTGCTGAAAGAGGCTGCCCACCGGGATGCCGCAGCGCGCCGCGATCTCGGTGAGACCGGCGTCGGTGTAACCGCGCTCGGCGAACACCTCCAGCGCGGCGTCGAGCAACGTGCGCCGGAGGCTTCCGTCCTGCCCGGCGTATTCCTCGGGCACACCCATGTCCCCCTGCCCGCCCGGCAGCTGACGTGCCGCTTCGGTCCCGTCGGACTCCACCATGCCGCTCATTCGCCTTCCCCGCCTTCCTCGGCCCCGTCGCGGATGGCGAGGGCGACCAGTAGTTCCAGGAGGTCGGCGATCCGGCGCGGATTGCGGCCGGTGCGTTCCTCGATCCGGCGCAACCGGTAGTGCGCCGTGTTGTGGTGCACCCGCAAGCGCTCGGCGGCCAGCCGCAGGTTGAGGTCCGCCTCCGCGAAGGTCCGTATGGTGGCGGCCAGCGTGTCGCCGCGTCTGCGGTCCTCCTCCAGCATCGACCGCACCCGGGGATCGACCAGCTGGCGCGCGAGGTCGTCGGCGCGCAGCGCCAGGTAGTCGAACGGGGACAGCCGTGGCAGTGCTGCCACCCCGCCCCCGCTTGGCACCAGGTCGAGGGCGGCCCGCGCCTCCTGGTAGGCACGGGGCAGTTCACCTGCGCCCTGGGCGACCGTACTGATCCCCATGGAGAGCATGGTTCCGGCCCGCGCGAGCCGCCGCTGCACGGTCTCGAAGTGGGCGCATATGTCCTCTGCGGCCATGCCGGCCCGGACCACGGGCACGGCCACCACCTCGCCGTGGCGCACGACGACCAGCGTTCTGCCGGCCCAGGGCCCGGCGACGCTGATCGACGCGCTGGCGGCATACCCGTTCTCGGCCGAGGTCGGGTCGCCGGTGCGGGTGTCGCCGACGCACACCGCCACGACCGCCATCATCGGTGAGCGCGGTCCGACGCCGTACGCCTGAGCCGCGGCCATCAGTGGACCGCGCGTGGGTGCCACCCCGGCCAGGAGCTGGTCCAGGAGATCGCGGCGCTCCCGGTCCGCGTCCGCCACCACGTGCTGCTGGTACTCGACGTAAGCCTGCGCGGCATGGGTGCTGGCGTAGTCGACGTACCGCATCAGCGGGGTGACGAGGGACAGCGCGGCCTGCTGGGCCTCGGCGGACGTGCCCGCGCAGTCCAGCAGCGCGTCCCACAGCACCTGCCGGCCGACCCGGAAGGCACTGATCCAGTCCTCCAGGGCGAACCCGGCACGTGCTCGGCGCATCGCTGCCGCGCGGCTGAAGACCAGGTCTTCGGGGGCCATGTCCCGATCGCCGGCCAGCGCCGCCAACTGCATCCGGTAGTGCTCGAGCACCTGGTCCCGTACGTCGCCGAAGAACCGTTCGTCCTGCAGTGCGTACGACGGGATCTCCGTGCGCATCACCTCGACGGCGGTCTCCGCCACCTCCTCGACCCGGTCGTGGACGGCGTGCAGGATCCGCCGCCGCTCCCGGCGGAGCGGTTCGGAGAGTCGGGGATTGCCCAGTGCGGGACCGCGCGGCATGGGGCCGATCGTCGCCGCCCTCCTCGTGCTTCGTCAACAGGTTCCACGTGAGACATCTCCCGGCACCTGTGCGCGGCGCACAGTTCGGCCACCGAGAAGTTGGGTGCTCACACCCAATGTGCGCCCGCGACGCCCCCACCTACTGTGACGCTCGCCCACCCCCCAGCACGTCGGAAAGGGCGTCACTCATGCTCGCGGTCGAAGACATCACCGTGCGCTTCGGCGGGATCACGGCATTGGACGGTGTCGCTTTCACCGTCGAGCCGGGCACCGCCGTAGGGCTCATCGGGCCGAACGGAGCCGGCAAGACCACCTTGTTCAACTGCCTCACCAGGCGCTGCGCTCCCGACGGGGGAGAGGTGCGGTTCGAGGACGAGGACCTGCTCGCTCTCCCCCCGCACGCCGTGGCCGGGCGCGGCATCGCCCGCACCTTCCAGAACCTGGGCCTGTTCCCGCAGCTCACGGTCCGGGAGAACGTCATGGTCGGCGCCCACAGCCGGGGGCGCACCGGACACCTCGCCGCGGCGCTCCGGCTGCCCCGCGTCCGGCGGGAGGAGAGGGCACTACGTGACCAGGCGGACGACTTGCTATGGCGGCTCGGCCTGGCGGACGTCGCCGACCATCCCGCCTCCGGACTGCCGTTCGGCACGCTCAAACGCGTCGAACTCGCCCGGGCGCTCGCGGTACGGCCCCGGCTGCTGTTGCTCGACGAACCCGTCAACGGGCTCAGCCATGGCGAGGTGGACCAATTCGCGGATCTGGTCCGCTCGGTGCGCCAGGAGTTCGACCTCACGCTCGTTGTGGTCGAACACCACATGGCCTTCGTGATGGGCCTGTGCGACAAGGTGGTCTGCCTCGACTTCGGCCGCAAGATCGCCGAGGGCACGCCGGAGGAGATCCAGCGCGACCCGGCGGTCGTCGAGGCGTACCTGGGGGTGGCCGCGTGAGCGAGCCCACCACCGGCAGCACCGAGGCCGCGGCGGGTGCGGAGCGGGACTTCCTGAAGGTCTCCGACCTGTACGCCGGATACGGCCAGGCCCGCGTGTTGCAGGGACTCGACTTCTCCGTCGCCCGCGGTGAGGTGTGCGCGATTCTCGGACCCAACGGCGCGGGCAAGACCACGACGCTGCGGGCGCTGTGCGGCATGGTCCGCGGTCGCGGGTCGGTCACCCTGAACGGCACGGAACTCCTGGGCCGCTCGCCCGAGCAGGCCGCCAGGCTCGGTGTGGCGCATGTGCCCGAGGGCCGAGGCACCTTCAACGACCTGACCGTCGAGGAGAACCTGCGCATCGGCGCCCACCTGCGCACCGGCCCGCGGCGGCGGGGCCGCACCGAGCGTGCGGCCGTGGTGGCCGACCTGGAACGGATCTACGACTACTTCCCCAAGCTGCGCCAGCGGTCGCGGCAGGCTGCCGGCAGCCTCAGCGGCGGCGAGCAGCAGATGCTCGCCGTCGGCAGGGCGCTGATGCTGCGGCCCTCGCTGCTGCTCCTGGACGAGCCGTCCCTGGGGCTCGCGCCGCTGGTCACCCGCGAGCTGTTCGAGATCGTCCGTGCCGTCAACGAGGAGGAACGCACCACCGTGGTCGTCGTCGAGCAGAACGCCCAGCTCGCGCTGGATATCGCGCACAGGGCCCATGTACTGGAGGCCGGCCGCCTGGTGCTGTCCGGACCGGCCGGACAGATCCGCGAGGACGGGCAGGTCGCCGAGGTGTACCTCGGGGTCTCCGTCCTCTCCCGGAAGGCCGGGTGAGCGCCGTGACCGATCTGCTCCAGCAAGTGGTGGAAGGACTGGGCTCCGGCGCCGTGTACGCCAGCCTGGCGCTGGCCCTGGTACTGATCCACCGTTTCACGGGGATCGTCAACTTCGCGCAGGGCGAGCTGGCCATGCTCTCGACGTACGTCGCCTGGCAGCTGGTGGCGTCCGGGATGCCGTACTGGCTGGCACTGCCGGCCACCCTCGCGGTGTCCTTCGCCGGCGGCATGCTGCTAGAGCGGATCGTCATCCGCCCCGTACAGGGCGCGCCCGAGCTGACGGTGGTCATCGTCACGGTCGGCCTGTTCATCTTCGTCAACGCGCTGGCCGGTCTGATCTGGTCGTTCACCGTGAAGGACTTCCCGCAGCCCTTCCCCGACGGCGGACTCGACGTGTCCGGTGTGCGTATGGACTGGTCGACGCTCGGGATCATCGGTGTGGTGGCCGTCGTGATGGGCCTGCTGTATCTGCTGTTCCAGCACACCTCCATCGGCCTGGTGATGCGGGCGGTCGCCTGCAATCCGGCCTCCGCCCGGCTGTCGGGCATCCGGGTGGGTTGGGTGCTCATGCTCGGCTGGGGCCTGGCTGCGACGGTCGGCGCGGTGTCGGGCGTGCTCGTCGCCCCGGTGCTGTTCCTGGAGCCCAACATGATGGGCGGGGTGCTGATCTACGCGTTCGCCGCGGCCACCCTCGGAGGCTTCGACAGCCCGGTCGGCGCGGTCGTCGGCGGCCTGTTCGTGGGTGTCGCCGAGACCCTGACCGGGGCGTACGTGGACGTGATCGGCGCCGATCTGAAGGTGGGCGTCCCCTTGGTGATCATTCTGGCGGTGCTGCTGGTGCGGCCACAGGGCCTCTTCGGACGGGCGGCGGTGGAGCGCGCATGAGCACCATCACAGCGTCGCTCGGCACCGATCGGGTCCGGTGGCTGCGGCCCACGCTCACCGTCCTCGTGGCGGCGGCGGTCGCCGTCGGCGCACCGTTCTACTTCGCCCCCTTCCAGGTCTTCCAGCTGACCATGGTGCTCGTGTACGCCGTGGCGCTGTCCGGCCTGAACCTGCTGACCGGCTTCGGCGGGCAGATCTCGCTCGGGCACGGCGCGTTCTTCGCGGCGGGCGCCTACACGGCGGCGGTCATGCTCGACCGGTACGACACCAGCCACCTGGCCACGCTGCCGGCCGCGGCCGCCGGATGCTTCCTGCTGGGCCTCGGGTTCGGCGTGCCCGCGCTGCGACTGCGCGGGCTGTACCTGGCCCTGGTCACACTATCGTTCGCGGTGTTTCTGCCGCCCCTGCTCAAGCGGCTCGAACCGGTGACGGGCGGCTCCATGGGGCTGACCGTGAACAAGATGCAGCCGCCGGCGTGGAGCGGGCTGGCCGAGGACCAGTGGATGTACTTCGTCGTCCTCGCCGTCACCGCGGTGGCCCTGCTGCTCGCCCGCAACCTGCTGCGGTCCCGGGTCGGCCGGGCACTGCTGGCCGTGCGGGACAACGAGAGCGCCGCCGAGGTCATGGGTGTGCGGCTGTCGCTGCACAAGACCCTCGCCTTCGCGTGGAGCGCGATGTTCGCGGGTGTCGCCGGGTGTCTGTACACCTGGGTGATCGGCTTCGTCTCGCCCGACTCCTTCAGCTTCGTTCTGTCCATCACACTGCTGGCCGGCCTGGTGGTCGGGGGTCTCGGCTCGCTGTACGGACCCCTGTTGGGGGCGGCGTTCGTGATGTACGTGCCGAGCGTGTCCCAGGACGTCAGCGAGGCGGCGCCGGGAGTGGTGTTCGGCCTGCTGATCATCACGGTGATGTTCGTGGCCCCGACGGGACTGGCCGGTCTGCCGGGCCGTGTCCTGGGCGCAGTCGCCCGTCGCCCGCCTCGCACCACCGCTGCCCTCGACCGGATGCCGGAGGCCGAATCCGCGCCCGATGCGGAGCCGGAGTCCCAGGCCCTGTCCGGACCCTCCGAGACCCACACTCCTGCGGACCCCGCAGTTGTCGACGCCGAACCCGTGGGCGCACCGCCCCGCACGGAAAAGGAATGAACCACATGCGCAAGACGACCGCTCTGCGGGCGGCCGCGGCCGCGACCGCCGCACTGCTCACCGCGACCGCCTGCAGCAGCCAGCGAGGTCAGGACGCCCAGGACACCACCGCCGGTGGCGCGTGCAAGGGCCAGCAGACCACCGGCATCACCGACAAGACCATCAAGCTGGGTGGGATCTACCCGCTGTCGGGACCTGCCTCCGCGTACGGCACTATCAGCAAGGGCGTGGCCGCCTACTTCAGTCACGTCAACGACAAGGGCGGCATAGACGGCCGCAAGGTCGAGTTCGTCGTCCGCGACGACGGCTACCAGCCGCCCAAGGCGGTCGAGGAGGCCCGCAGACTCGTCGAGCAGGAAAAGGTCTTCGCGGTGTTCCAGACCCTGGGCACCCCGTCCACGGCAGCCGTGTGGGACTACCTCAACAAGCAGAAGGTGCCGCAGCCCTTCGTCGCGACGGGTGCCTCCGCCTGGGGCACGGGCGACCAGCACCCCTGGACCATCGGCTGGCAGCCCAACTACGTGGCCGAGGCACGCGTGTACGCCAAGTACCTCAAGGACGCGAGGCCCAAGGCCAAGGTCGCGGTCCTCTACCAGAACGACGACTTCGGCAAGGACCTGCTCGGCGGGTTCAAGAAGGCCGTCGCCGGCAGCGGCGTCAAGGTGGTCGCCGAGGAGAGCTACGAGGTCACGGACCCCTCCGTGTCGGCACAGATGGCGAGCCTCGCACGCTCCAAGGCGGACGTGCTGCTGGATGTCACCACCCCCAAGTTCGGCAGCCAGGCCCTCGCCGCCGACGCCAAGAACACCAAGTGGAACCCGCTGCACATCGTGAACAACGTGGCCTCGTCCGCCGCCGTGCTCAAGCCGGTCGGGTTCAAGAACGTCCAAGGCGTGGTCTCGGCCACCTACTTCAAGGACCCCGCCGACCCGCAGTGGGCCGCCGACCCGGAGATGAAGGCGTACAAGGACGCGCTGCACAAGTACGCACCCGACGCCGACCCGGCCAACCAGTTCAACGCCTACGGCTGGGCCGTCGCCTCCAGCCTGCACCAGGCCCTGGACGCGATGAAGTGCCCGACCAGGGAAGGACTGCGGGACGCGGTGCGCAGCCTGAAAGACGTGAAGGTGGGCATGCTGCTGCCCGGGGTCACCATGTCCACCGGCCACGGTGACGCCTTCCCGCTGGAGACGATGCAGCTGATGCGGTTCAAGGGCGAGCGGTGGCAGCTGTTCGGTAAGCCGGTCGACACCCGCAAGGAGTTCGGCCCGGCGGCGAAGTGAGCCGGCGGGGGCGGTCCGCGTCGATGCCCCGACGCCTGGGGACCGCCCTCGCCCCGTCACCGGAGCCCGGAGCCGTGCGTGCCTGCGATCCGACGTCCGCCGGGCACGGCGGCGCCGGACCGGGCCGCCGGCCGTAGAGGAGGCTCGCTGTCCAGCGGACGCGCAGGAGCCACACCAGGCTGGGTGTCCGCGGGCCGCTGACAGCGGACCGGCGGGCCTGCCGTGATCACCCGCGCCGGCCGCGGTCGGCGCGCGCGCGGCCCCACCGGGTTCACTAGGCTTAGGTGTATCAGCGGGTCAGCCGGCGGTGGAGATGCGGATGACGGAGTTCAGCGCAAGCCACGACGATCCGTTCGCCCCGCACTTCGCCGCCCTGGCGGTGCTCGACGACCGGGGAGTCGTGGTCGGATGGAACCGGCGGGCCCAGGAACTGCTCGGCCATCCGGACGCGGCCGTGATCGGGCGTCCGGCATTCGAGGTCCTTGTCGATCCTCGTGATCTGCCGACTGTCACGGAGGCCGCGGCAAACTGCAGGAGAGCCGGCGGCTGGTTCGGCGTGCTCAAGGTGCGGCACCGCGACGGGACACTCGTCGAGATGGGGCTCAGGGCCCATGCGCTCTCACGCCATGACCGGGTCCGTGAGTGGATTCTTGCCGGGGCACTCGCGGCTGACCTCCTGGAGTGGCAAAGAGACCGCGCGGTTCTCGACGGGTTGTACCGCCGGAGCCCGGTCGGCCTGGTCGTCCACGGGCCCGACCTGACTCTTCTCCGGGTCAACCGGGCCATCGAACGCGTCACCGGCGTCCCGGCAGCGGACTTCCGGGGGCTGCCCACGGGCTGTTTCCTCGTAGCCGATGACGCACGCAAGGCCGTGGACCGTGTGCGCCAGGTGATGGAGACCGGAAGACCGTTGGTCTACTCGGAGCAGTTCGTTCGCCTGGAGCGGGACCCGGCACAGGAGCGGGTCGCGATGGTCTCGTCCTTCCGGATGGAGGACCCCTCCGGCCGCATCCTGGGTGTGGCCGAGATGATCGAGGACATCACCGAACGCCATCGGGCCCAGCGTCGGCTCGCGCTCCTCGACCAGGCCGGCAGCCGTATCGGAACCACCCTCGACGTGGCAGAGACCGCTCGTGAACTCGCCGAGGTGATGGTGCCTCACCTCGCCGACCATGCGTCAGTGGACCTGCTTCAGCCGGTGACGCGCGGTGAGGAACTGGCGCAGGCCATCGCAGGGCCTGTGGTACGAGTGGGTGCCTGCAGCGTCGGCGCCCAGCAACCCGGCCCGTCCCACCCCGAGGGGGAGCCGGTGGAGTTCGGGCCCGACACACCCCAGGCCAGATGCCTGGCCGAAGGGCGGCCCGTCCTGGAACCGGTTCTTTCGCCCGACTGGTTCTCAGTGAAAGGCCACCAGGGGGTCCACGCTCCGGACCTGGGCGTCCACTCGCTGATCGTGGTACCTCTTGCCGCGCGTGGCCTGGTGCTGGGTGTGATGACCCTGTGGCGTTCGCTCCGCCCCGATCCCTTCGAGGCAGACGATCTCACCCTCGCCCAGGAACTCGCCTCGCGCGCCGCCGTTGCCGTCGACAACGCCCGGCGCTTCACCCAGCAGCAGCAGACCGCGTTCACCTTGCAGAGCAGCCTTCTGCCCCGGGCGGTTCCGGACCAGTCGGCCGTCGAGGTGGCCCTGCGCTACCTGCCGGCCAGCGCGGCACCGGGTCTGGGCGGCGACTGGTTCGACGTCATTCCGCTGTCCGGGGCCCGGGTCGCCCTCGTCGTCGGCGACGTGGTGGGACGCGGCATCCATGCTGCCGCCACCATGGGCCGGCTGCGTACCGCCGTACATACGCTCGCCAGCCTCGACCTGGAACCGGACGAGGTCCTCTCCCGCCTGGACGACCTGGTCACCCTGCTGGCGGCCGAACAGGAGGGGGCCGGCGAACGGCCCGTGGGCGAGCAGGTAGTCGGCGCCACGTGCCTTTACGCCGTATACGACCCGGTATCCCGGCGCTGCTCCGTGGCCCGTGCCGGCCACCCGCCGCCGGTGGTGACGGCTCCGGACGGACAGGCGGCACCGCTCGACCTGCCCGCCGGCCCGCCGCTCGGCCTGGGCGGGCTGCCGTTCGAGGCCCGGGAGATCGAGCTGGCCGAGGGAAGCCTGCTGTGCCTGTACACCAACGGAGTCATCGGCGAACGCCACATCGATGCCGACATCGGCCTGACCAAACTGTGTGCGGCGCTCTCCCGCCCTGCGGACGCACTGGAACGGACATGCCAAGCGGTGGTCGACTCGCTCGTGCCATCGCGCCCCATCGACGATGTCGCTCTGCTGATCGCCCGCACCCACGTCCTGCCACCGGACGATGTCGCCTCGTGGAGTCTGCCGCTGGAGCCTGCCAGCGCCGCCCGGGCCCGGGCGTTGACCTCGGCCAAGCTGACGGAATGGGGGCTGGAGCACTTGGCGTTCACCACCGAGTTGATCGCCAGCGAACTGATCACCAATGTCTACCGTTACGCCAGCGGCCCTGCGACCCTGCGGCTGATCCGTGAACGGTCTCTGGTGTGCGAGGTCAGCGACACCAGCCACACCTCACCACACCTGCGCCGCGCCCGTACCACCGACGAGGGCGGGCGCGGTCTGTTCCTGGTGGCCCAGATGACCGAACGCTGGGGCACCCGCTACACCCGCGAAGGCAAAACGGTGTGGACCGAGCAACCGCTGGCCGGCATGCTCACCTGACCGTCGCAGGCCATTTCGGTCGCCGCCTCACACAGCGGCGCGCGTGTCGGCATCTGGCTGCCATGGGGCCCCGTGCGGGGGCTTGGGCCCCAGGGCGGACTGCGGCGGCGGGGGCGGGGCAGCCTGCTCGGTCCGCCCCCGCCACCTCGGTCATTCGGCTGCGGCGAGCAGACGCTCCTCGCTCTCCTCGTACAGCAGTCGGCTCTCCCGGCTGTCAGCGGCGCGGCGCCGGTGGTCCAGCCGGCTGCCCAGCCAGCCCGCCAGGTAGCCGAACGGGATGGAGACCAGTCCGGTGGACTGCATGGGGAACCAATGGAAGTCGGCGTTCGGGAAGACGGCCGACGGCGTGCCCGAGACGGCCTTGGAAAAGATCATCAGCACCAGTGCGCAGGCCGTGCCGCCATAGAGGGTGGCGAGCAGGCCGGTGCGCGTGAATCCTCTCCAGAACAGGGAGTAGGTCAGCGCGGGAGCCACCGCGGATGCCCCGATGCAGACGGCCAGAGTGGTCAGCACGCCGACGTCCCATTTTTGGACCAGGGTGGCGAGCCCGATGGCCACGGTTCCCACGGCCACGCTCGTCCACGCCGCCACCGTCATCTCCGTACGCGGCTCCGCCTGTCCCCGTCGCGCCGCATGGGCGAACAGGTCGTGGGCGAGCGACGATGCCGCGGCCAGGGTCATCCCCGCGACCGAGGACAGCAGAGTGATGAACACCATTCCCGCCACGGCCGAGTAGAGAATCGTCGCACCCGCGGAGGCGGGGGCCCCGCCGAGCACCTGCGACAGCATGAGCACCGCCGTCCTGCCGTGCGGGTCGGCCGCAGTGATGGACCGCGATCCCACCAGGGCTGCCGCGCCCGTACCCAAGATGATCACGAGCAGGCAGAAGGTGGTGACCGTGCCGACGGCCCACGACATGGAGCGACGCACGGCCGGTACGTCCTGCGCGGAGTACAGACGCATGGTGATGTGGGGCAGGCAGGCCACGCCGAGGACCACGGTGATCTGGAGACCGGCGAAGTCCAGCCGGTCGCCGGCCGAGGTGCCCAACTGAAGGCCCTGCTGAAGAAAGGCGGGGCCCGCGCCGCTGCCGTGCTGGGCGGCCCTGAGCAGGTCGCCGGGGTTCCAGCCGAAGCGGTGCAGGACCAGGGCGGCGACGACGACGCTGGTGCCGAGCAGGATGACGATCTTGATCATCTGAAGAAGCGCGGTTCCCCGCATACCGCCGAGCGCCGCGTAAATGATCATCAGGCTGCCGACGATGACGATGCATGCCGTCCTGGCGCCCGCCCCGTGCGGGATGTTCAGGATGAAGGTGAGCAGCGACCCGGCCCCGGAGAGCTGGACGACAAGGAAGGGCAGGGTCGCCGAAAGGGTCACGACGCAGGAAGCGATTCGCACGGCCCGCCCGGGCATGGTGCGGGCCAGGACGTCGCCCATGGTGAACCTGCCTGCGTTGCGCAGAGGTTCGGCCAGCAGGAACATCAGCAGCACCAGAGACAAGGCGGTGCTGACCGTGAGGACGTAGCCGTCGTATCCGGCGAGCGCGATGATGCCGCTGGTACTCAGCACCGTGGCCGCGGAGATGTAGTCGCCCGCGATGGCCAGGCCGTTCTTGAACGGGGTGAGCGAAAGGTAGCCGGTGTAGTAGTTCGTCAGGTCGTCGCGGTCCGGTCCCGTCATCACGCACATCAGCAGCGTGACGGTGACCAGGGCGGTGAAGAGGACGAGGACGGTGGCCTGCGACCCGGAGTCGAAGTCGGTCATCTCGCCACCCCCGCGGGCCGGTCGGCTGCCCGCTCCCTGACGGCGCGGGCCAACGGGTCCACCGAGCGTTGTGCGCTGCGTTCGTACGAGAAAACCGCCGCGAAGGTGACGACGAGCTGAAGGATCCCCAGGGCGATTCCAAGGCTCAGCTCTCCGGTGATCCTGGCCCCCATCAGCTCCGGTGCGTAGCAGGACAGCAGCACGTACACCACGAAGGAGCCGAGTGCGGTGATCGTGGAGACCCGGCGGAGCACGCGGTAGGCCGAGCGGAGGGCTGCCAGGTCGGCGCTGTGCCGATGCGTCTCGTGCGCGTACGGTTCCTGCTGGGCGGCTTGCCCGTACCAGTCGTACGCGGCGTCGTCGTATCCGGACGGGGAGGGCTCCTGCCCCGGATCCCGCCCGTACGACTCGTACCGATGGGCACGGCCGTACGGCTCGGTCCGCGGCTGCGGCCATTCCTGCTGCGGGTACCGCTGGTCATGGGGATATGTCATCGCGTGGCCTTCCGGCTCGGCTCGGTTCCGTGGAGGGCTGGGGGGAGGCGTGGCGGCGCACGATACCGACTGGTTGGTATGCCGGACAGTCTGTGGGGCGTCACGTTTTGGGCTCGACGTGATATCCGGCTGGCGCTGTCGGTCGACGGCCCACGAACCATAGGTGCTCGCCGGGCGGGGCGGCCTGTGTCGCATGTCACGACCACCGACGTACCTACTGGTCGGTATGGTCAGAGGGAGCCGCAACGACAGGAGGCGCGATGTCCGCGACCAACCGCCAGATCCGTCTCTCAGCCCGCCCCGTGGGCGAGGTGCAACCCGATGACTGGGAGCACTGTGCAGGGCCCGTCGAGGGACCGGGCCCGGACCGGTTCGCGGGCCGCACACGCGTCATCTCCCTGGACCCGGCGATGCGGGGCTGGCTGGACGACCGCCCCTCCTACCTGCCGCCGGTGGCCATCGGTGAGGTGATGCGCGCCGGATCGGTCATCGAGGTCACCGCCTCCAACCACCCCGACTTCCAGCCGGGTGATCACGT
Source organism: Streptomyces rhizosphaerihabitans (assembly GCF_025399795.1). GTDB lineage: Bacteria > Actinomycetota > Actinomycetes > Streptomycetales > Streptomycetaceae > Streptomyces > Streptomyces rhizosphaerihabitans. Next base: position 30,828 of record NZ_JAODTZ010000026.1, read on the forward strand.
GGTCGGAATGTTCGGCGTCCAGGAGCACGTGGTCTCCGACGGCAAGGGCGCCATGAAGATCGACACCGCCCTCGCGCCGCCCTCGACGTATCTGGGCGCACTGGGCATGCCCGGGATGACCGCCTACTTCGGCCTGCTGGACGTAGGGGCATTGAAGGACGGCCCACCTGACCGAGGGCACCGTTGATATGACCGTCCGGGGGACCGCCGCCGACCTGCTCCTGCTCGAATACGGGCGCAGTCTGCTTTCGTCGGTGGCTGATCGACCGGGCAGGCGTATGTCGTCGGCACCCGTACCGGAGCACAGTCGCCACCCTTGCACTTGGGCACGAGTTACTTCAACGAGGTGGCTCTCACCCCCGGCAGTGCATTGGTCACCGAATGCGACCGCCGTGGAGGATCTTGCCCGGTGCCCTCGCCGCGTCAGGCGGAATGAGGAACGCGAACTCGGGACGGTCCCACATCACAGCGGGTGGGTTCGCGGTCGCGGTCCCGGTGTGCACCGCACCCACGCTGCGGTAGAAGCCCTCGGCGGGAGGGTGCGACACCACCCGGACGCGGTCGAGGCCCTCGGTGCGGGCCTCGGACTTCAGGTGCGCGATGAGCAGCCGTCCGATGCCACGTCCTTGTGCTCCATTGGCGACGAACAGCAGGTCAAGCTCAGGTGGGACGAGGACGAGCGAGTAGAACCCGAGGACACGGTTTTCGTGCTCGTCGGCGGCGACGGCTACGAAGACGCGGTGGGTCTCGATGTAGTCGGGACCGACCCGGTAGTCCGCGACCATGGCCGAGTACCGCCCTTCGTAGGCGCGCGAACCACGCACGAGCCGCGTGAGCCGTTTGGCGTCCCGCGCGACGGCCCTGCGTATCGCGATCGGCCCACTCCTGGGCGTAATACCTGAATTCATTAGGAGAGTATTACGCATCGGGAAACGCCTACATGCGGCGGATGCGGCTGAGCAGATCGGCCGTGGAAACGGGAGTGCGCATGCCCACCATGGAGTTGGTTCCGGGGGGCTCCGCGATGGCCTCGGCGAGGCTGGGAAGGAGGCTGTTCGAGCGGCGTGATTCGTGCATGGTTCGGAGGCGCTGCGGTGACTCCGGTGCTGATGTACTGCCGACCAAAAGGTTCCTTGTCTCGGGCGGCAGCCCATCATCCAGCGCCCGGCCGGGACACGCTGCGAGGAAGCCTGCTCGGCAGCCGCTTCGCAATGGGCGACCGGCGCGGCCTTCGCGGCGCCGGCCGGGCAGGTCGCGGCCGGGCGTCTCGTCTTCGTCGTCGGTGACCGCTCAGGGAGAGGAGGTGTGGAGGACGGCCAGGAGATGCCCGACCAGGCACGTCGGAGGTCTTTTTGTCGCCGTGGGTGACCATTGACACCTGCCCTGCTCGGTGATCATCTGGAGCGGGCATTTTCGTTGATGCGTGGACTCCCGCGATCTCCCCCCAGCTTGGAGGTCCGTCATGGCAATCGACTCCCGCGGCCGGAAATCGCGCGGGTCGCCGGTGCCGTCTTGTGCCTGACCCTGCTCACGGCTTGCGGCGGCCAGGCCCGGGACGCGGACGGCAAGACGCCTTCGACGACGAAGTCGAAGACTGCGTCCCCGAGTCCTTCGGCGAAGGCGGGCGCGTGGAAGGTTGCCTATTCCAGCAAGGCGGACAACGCGGAGCTGAGAGCTCTGTCTGTCGCTTCCGACCAAGACGCATGGGCGGTCGGTGCCGCCGGAGACGACTGGGACAAGACCTTCTTCGTCCACTACGACGGCCGCCAGCGGCGGGACTACGACGCCGCTGCCGACCTGCCCAAGCTCAGTGGGCCGGCCCAGGTCGAACTGGCGTCGTCCGGGCCGGGGAACACCTGGTTCTTCGGCACCGGCAACCCGGCCGGCACCCGGGGCGTCGACCCGGTCATCGCCCGCTGGGACGGCAGCCGTTGGCGGGACGTGCCCCTGCCACCGCGGATGACCGACCAGGTCAAGGACGCGGCCGTCTTCGCCCCCGACGACGTGTGGCTGCTGACAGGGACGCAGGCCGGCGAGTACCCGTGGGAATGGCCTGTCGAGGAGCAGACGGTCTGGCACTGGAGCGGCGCGCAATGGATCGAGGCCCGGCTGCCGGCCCGAGCGGACGCGATCGACGGGCGGGCGCCCGACGACATCTGGGCGGTCGGCAGCGCCCCCGGCGCGCGGGTGAGCCCCGGCATCGCAGGCCGCCGCGCCAAGCCGGCCGCGATGCACTATGACGGCCGCGGCTGGCGGCTCGTCCCGACCCCGCAATTCCAGCCTCCGGCGGATGCGGGCCCCGGCGACGACCGGAGCGCGGTCCTGAGTGACGTGGTACCGGCCGGGCCGGCCGGCATGTGGGCGGTCGGCACGCAGTCCTACCCGGGCGACGATCCCGATGAGGGACAGGACGAGGCCCCGTCCTCGCCCACTGGGACGGCAGCCGCTGGGAGGGACGGCCGACTGGTAGGGACCAGCTCATCTGGTCCCTACCAGTCGCCCCGGACGGCGCCCAGGGCCTGCTCTTCCCACGGACTCGACTTCGCGCCGACGGCACGTACGAAAGCATCGGCACGACGCCCCTGATACCGGGGAAGACCGGTGAGATCACCGACTTCGACCGGGCCCAGAAGTTGGCGCTCACGGACCTTGTCCAGGTGCCGGACACGCACGAAGTGTGGGGCGCCGGATCCATCGCAGCCGGTGGCGGAGGCTCCGAGCTCAACTTCTCGCACGGCGTCGTCGTGGTCTATGAAGCGCCCGGCGGGTAGGCAGGGAGCGGGCCGGTCGGCTGGGCGGTTGCCATCAGTACCCCTGATCTCAGATGTCCGTCAAAGCGGATCAAGCCCAGGAGTCCAGGTTCTCGAAAGTCGATGGATCGAGCCACACGTCCCGCTGCCACGGCGGGTTGGCCAGAGCCAGGACCGCCGGCACCAGATGGACTCGGAAGTTCGCTGTGCGCCGGCAGTCCTCACTCACGGGTCCGAGGGTAGCGACCGTGGCCCACGGGAGCCTGTCAATTTCCCCGCACCTGCTCAGCCTCAGAGCCTCAATGGTTCTGCCGGGCACTGACCTTGGGGCATTTTCGTGGATGTCAGTCTGGGCTAGCGCTTCTTGTGCCTCATACCCTTGGCTTGCTTCTCCTTGCGCTGGGACACGCTGTACGCCCGACCACGGCTCCTCATGTGCTGGGCAGTGGCCGGTGTCTGGCACCACTTGTCATGTCATCCACGGTCACAGTCTCTTGGCCCGCGCTGTGAGGGCGGCGCAACTGAATTTCCCAAGCAGCCTTACAGGTTGGAAACCGGCCGCTACGGCGGTCGGACTAGCTTCGTGACTATGAGGGTGTGGACGCCAGTACGGCTGGCGCTAGGCAGGTTTGATGCAATCGGCAAGAGTGTTTTAGGCAAGGGCAGTTCGGGGCGCCGCCGCAGTGGCCGAACGCCTCCCGGCCGTCGGCCGATGCCTGGCTGGCGCAGCATCAGGGGCCGTGTGGTGGTGGTCATCACGGTCCCGATCTGCCTGCTGCTGGCGGTGGCCGGTCTCGCCGTGCACGGCCGCGCCGTGGCCTTCGGTGACGCCCGGACGACCCGTTCCGAGGTTGGTCTCAGCCTGCGAATCCAGGCCCTGGTACACCAGCTGCAACGCGAACGCGGCCTGACCAACGGTCTGTTGGGAGGTGAGGAGGATTTCGGCCCACCACTCGCCGCTACTCGCAAGCGCGTTGACACGGCACTGCGCGCAATGCGCCGCGAAAGCACCGTCGAGGATGTTGTCCAGCGGCACTTGCAGGGCCTTGCCGACATCCGGGCCGCTACCGACAGGGGCAGCGCCGAAACAGGCACCGCAGACCGGGCCGTGACCCTGAACTTCTACACCACCGCCGTCGAAGCTCTCAACGCCGTCGACCAGGTAGCGGAAACCGCGACTGGCGCCGACCGTCAATTGCTCGACGGGCTCGCGGCGTTGCGGGAACTGGCCGCCGCCAAGGAGTCGGTCGCTCTCGAACGCGGCCTCCTCAATGGCGTGTTCGCCGAAGGCGGCTTTCACGGCCGCGAGTACCTCACGTTCGCCGAGGTACGTGCTACGCGCGTTGCCGCCCTCGCCCGTTTCCGGCAGATCGCCACCGCACCCCAGCGCGCGGCTCTGAAGAACGCCTTCGGCACCGAGGACGCCGAACGCGCCACCGTCTACGAGAGCCGGGCGGAAGGCGCCGCCGATGGCTCCGCGCTGCACGCCGACGCCGGCGCCTGGTGGGATGCGATGACCGTACTCGTCGACGATCTGTACGCCGTCCAGCAGTCGGTCGGTGACGATGCGAGGGACCGGGCCAACCGGCTCAGCCACGACGCCGAGATCGGCCTCGCCGCTTATCTCATCGCGGGAGCGCTCATGGCCGGCCTCGTCGCGAGCCTCGCCGCCTTTGCCTCCCGTTCCCTCACGCGCCCGCTGGGCGCGCTTGCCGAGACTGCCCACGACGTGGCGCGGCACCGGCTGCCCGCGACCGTCGCCCGTATCCAGCAGTCCCCGCAGGACCATGCTGAGCTCCTTTCGCCGGCGGACGCGCCGGACAACCCCGATTCACGGCTGCTGGGCGGCGCGGCGGAGATCGCCGAGGTCGCAGCGTCCCTGCACCAGGTGGAACACACCGCCCTCCACCTGGCCGCCCAACAGGCCGGCCTGCGCCGCAACACCACCGAATCGCTCGCCAATCTCGGCCGCCGCAACCAGAACCTCGTGCGTCGTCAGCTCAGGCTCATCACCCGCCTGGAACGGCAGGAACTCGACCCGGACGCCCTCGCCGAGCTGTTCGAGCTCGACCACCTCGCCACCCGTATGCGGCGCAACGCCGAAAGCCTTCTGGTCCTGGTCGGGCAGAATTCGCCGCAGCCCACGGCAGCCCCCGCCGACGGCCTGGAAGTTGTCCAGTCCGCCGTCGCCGAGGTGGAGCAGTACCGACGGGTCCTGATCGCCACCATGGAGCCAGTGCGGGTGCGCGGGCACGCCGTCGCCGATGTCGCCCACCTCCTTGCCGAACTCATCGAGAACGGGCTGACTTTCTCGCCACCGACCGAACCGGTCGAGGTTCACGGCTGGTACGACACCGAGGACGACACGTATTGCTTCGCTGTCGTCGACCACGGCATCGGCATGTCCGAAGCCGACAAGGAGCGTGCCAACGCCCGCCTCTCCGACGTCGGCGAGGAAGCTTTCCTCGCCGACCCCACTCGGTTCCTCGGCCACCTCGTCGTCGGCCGACTCACCCACCGCCTCGGCGAAGGTGCCCAAGTCCACCTCTTCGACACCACCGGCGGAGGCCTGTCCGCACTCCTCGCCCTCCCCGGACGCCTGCTCGCCCCCGTGGAAGCCCCCTCCGTCTCACCCCCGCCCGCCAGGCCCGCTGTCTCCTCCCTGCTCAACGGCTTCCGAGCAGGTGTCGCCCGCGCCGAGGCCCGAAGCACACAAGGAGCGTCATAGTGACCACCGCCATCCAGAATTTCGGCTGGCTCATCTCGGAGTTCGTACGCACCGCCGACGGCGTCACCGATGCCGTCGCCGTCTCCACCGACGGCCTGCTCATGGCTGCCTCGGACAGCCTCGGCCGAGATCGCGCTGACCACCTCGCCGCCGTCGTCTCCGGCATCACCAGCCTCGCCCAGAACGCGTCCACCGCACACGGCTTCCGCGGCATGAAACTCGTCATGATCGAAATGCTCGGGGGCTTCCTCATGGTGGGTCGCATCCGCGACGGCAGCTGCCTCGGCGTCCTCGCCGCCGAGGGGTGTGACGTCGGCCTGGTCGGCTATGAGATGGCCATCCTCGCCGACCGCGCCGGAGAACTGCTCACCCCGCAGTTGGTACGCGAACTCCACTCCGCTCCCCTGGCCGCGGGATAGTTGCGGCGCGCTCCGGCTACCTGCGTCTCAGGACACTGCATCCGCGACAGATCCCCAACGTCCCCGCGCCCACCGCACGCGTGCCATACGAGATGTGTGCCACGAGCGCAGAGGCCCTCCTGTCCGCTGGACAGAAGGGCCTCTGGCCCGGTGTTTCTCTGTGCCCCCGGCAGGATGCGAACCTGCGACACCTGCTTTAAGTCGCCTTCCTCCCGCGACCGCGCTGACACCCAAACACGACCCGGTGAACCGTCCGGGCACCAAGACTAGGCCCAATGCCGTGACTCTGTTGGTGATCTTGGCGGGGTGGTGACGGCGGTCGCTGGTGGTGGTTGGCTGGTCGGTAGCGGGGCGGCCTCGGTTTAGGGGCGGTGGACGGTGTCGATGCGTCCGGCAAGTTTCCAGCGGATTCCCCCGATGACGGTCCGGACGGCGTGGGCGGCGTGTCCGAGGGGAACGCCGGTGATGCTGATGCGGGACCGGCTGGATGTGGTGTTCGCCGACGAGGACTTCACTCACCTGTATCCGGCCGATGGCCGACCGGGTTTCTCGCCAGGGCGGTTGGCGCTGGTGTCGGTGCTGCAGTTCGCGGAGAACCTTTCGGACCGTGCGGCGGCGGATGCGGTGCGCACGAGGATCGACTGGAAGTACGGGCTGGGCCTCGAACTGGACGATCCGGGGTTTGACTATTCGATGCTCAGCGAGTTCCGGGGCCGGTTGGCCGAGGGCGACCGGGCCGATCAGCTGCTGCAGTTGATGCTGGACCGCTTGGTGGCGGCCGGGCTGCTGAAGGGGCGGGGCCGACAGCGTACCGACGCCACCCATGTCCTGGCGGCGGTGCGGCGGTTGAGTCGGCTGGAGTTGGCGGGCGAGAGCGTGCGGGCTGTTCTGGAGGAGATCGCCGAGGCCGATCCGGACTGGCTGGTGCCGCTGATCGAGCCCGAGTGGGCCAAGCGGTACGGCCGGAAAGTCGAGATCGGGAAAGTCCCGGGCGGCAAGGTAGCGGTGCGCGAACGCGCCGAGGAGTTCGGCCGGGACGGGCAGAAACTCCTCACCGCGGCCTGGGCGGCCGACGCCCCACCCCGTCTGCGGATGCTGCGGCAGGTGGAGATCCTGCGGCAGGTCCGGATCCACCAGTACTACTGGGATCGCGAGGGGCAGCTGCGCTGGCGGGAGGGCACTGCCCTGCCGCCGGCCTCCCTGCGGTTCGACTCCCCGTATGACACGGACGCGCACTACTGCGTCAAACGTGGTGTCGAGTGGAGCGGATACCGGGTTCATTTCACCGCGTCGTGTGATCAGGACCTGCCGCACCTGGTGGTGCACGTGGCCACCACCATTGCTCCCGTCCAGGATGGGCAGTTGACCGGGAAGATCCACGACGACCTCGCCGCCCGTCGCCTGGCTCCCGCCGAGCACATCGTGGACACCGCCTACCTCACTCCCGCCCACGTCGAGCGGGCCCAGCGCGTCCACGGCATCACACTGCTCGGCCCGATCCTCGCCGACAGCAGCCGCCAGGCCAAAGAAGGCTCGGGCTTCGACAAGGCGGCCTTCACCATCGACTGGGTCAACGAGCAGGCCATCTGCCCGCGCGGTGCGACCAGTGCGTCCTGGACCAAGCTGAATATCTCCGGCCACACCTATCTTCAGGCCCGCTTCACCGAGACCGACTGCCGGCCCTGCCCAGACCGTGCCCGGTGCACCTCCTCCGCCACTCGCGCCCGCTCCGTCGCAGTGCTGCCGCGGGCACTGCACGAGATCCAGATGCGCAATCGGCTCGACCAGCAGACCGAGCAGTGGCAACGTCGGTACGCGATCCGCGCGGGCATCGAGGCCACCCTCTCGCAAAACGTCCGAACTCACGGCCTGCGCAGAGCCCGCTATCGAGGCCTGGCCCGCACCCACGTGCAGCACGTCCTGACCGCCATGGCCTGCAACCTCAGCCGTCTCGCCGACTGGTACGACACCACCTCATCAGCCCGCCGGGCACCCCGCTTCCGAACTCTCTGCAACACAGCGGGATTCACGATCACCTGACCGCCCGAGATCACCAACAGAGTCACGGCATTGGTACTAGGCCCCCTCTCACACCGGTGCGGCGCTGTCACCCGGAGGCCGGCGGAGCAGGTGCAGACAGACGAACGAGGCAACGACGGTCCGTCGTTCGGAGGCGTCCAGGCGGGGATTCGTTTCGACTGCGTACCGCTGCAATCCGAGCCACGCGTCGACGGTGCTCACGGTGACCCGGCCGAGTATCTCGGGCGCCGGGCTCCGTTCCGGATCGGTCTCCGTAAGAAGCCATTCGTCGGATAGGTGACCCCACCGTGTGAGGAGGAGTTGGCCTCCCTGTTCCGTCCGAAGGGTCAGCCGTAGGGTCTTCATGACTCCACGGGCAACGGCGGTGCCGGCCTCCAAGTCCGCGCTGTCGGTGAAGTGGAACCGCACCGGTCCGAACTGGCTGAACCGGGAACGCCTCTTGATACGGACGATGCACTCACCCGGCCCATGTAATCGGCCCGTGGGCGGGAAGGGGGCCATGCTTGCGCCAGCCTCAAGCTGGGCGGCGCTGACCGGATAGCCGGAGGCTGCGGCTTGCTCATCAGTTCCCGGTCGGCGCAGCTCGGTATGGTTCGTGGCATGAGGGAACGCTACGAATCCAGATAGCGCCTTTGTCGGTGGAATGCGCGAGGGTCGACGAGCCCGGCAGTGTCGTAGTAGCGCTCGTCAGCAGGGTCCGTCCGTAGGACGGTGCGCCGACCGGTCGGCGGGAGGTGAACGGCTTGCCGATGAGGCCAGATCGTGCATGCCCGATAACGGAGCGACACACGATGGGTCGCCTGCGAGACGGGATCTCGACTACTGTCTGTGAGACCTGTCGGCCGCTGGCCCCTCTCCCTCGTGCTGAGTCGAGCTCTCGCCTGTTGCCCCAACCAGCACGGTCGAGTTCCGGTGCTGGTTCGGTGCTGACTTTCAGGCCGCCGATGAGGCGAAACCGCAGGTCCTAGCTCCGGTCGGATGAGTTGTCGTACCACTCGATGGTCGTGCCGATGAGGGACGCGGCGACGATGCGCTTGAGGTTGCCGGGTGTCGGGGGAGCGGTGGTTCCGGAGGCCATGTGCGCCACTTCCTCGTGTGCGGTGGGGACGGGTACGTGTCGGCACACGGTAGGAAGATGCACGTCAGGGGCACATGTGGTGGGGCAACATAGTTCGAGGGGTGGTTATGCGTGCGGCCGCCATGCCGGCTCACGGAAGGGCGGTTCAGGGGCCCGGAGGTGGTCGAAACGAGCGCCGTCCGGGACGCGCAGTTCGGGGTGATTTGACGGTGCGGTGCTGACTCCCGTGCTGGTTTGGTGCTGACCAAAAGTCCACGTCATCACCCGTCTTCACCTGTCCCGTGCTGACTTGGTGCTGACTACGCTCCGTTGAACTCGGACATCTGGGGTTGATCGGCTCAGAGTCGTTGCGTGGTAGGTGACCGGGCTGAGAGACCGAGCCCGGCCTTGCCGCTCAGCCGCCGTGGGCATGGGCAAGGTGCTGCACCTGGGCGTGGTGCGCGTTCGTCCCGGCAGATTCTTCGTCTGCTGGTGGTACACCGTCTGCATGACTCTGAACAGCGCAAATGCGCTGTGTGGAGGGCTATGGGCAGACGTCGGCCCGGGTATGGTCCGGATCTTGGGAGGGGGACCCGGCTCGCGGTCTCAGTGCCTTCTGTGATCCACCTACTGCGCAGACAGCCCGGCACCTCGACTTTCTCGTCAACGGCTGTACGGCGCCGCCCCCGTGCGTGATCGCGGTCGCATACAAGGGCCGGAAAGCTGAAGAGCCGTTCACGCCCCGCCCGGGTGAGCCCGTCGGGCAGACGACGGGCCCGTCCGGGCGGGGCGAACGAGGGGTCAGGCCCGATAGGCGACGTTCGCCATCATCCCGGCCTCGCCGTGGTACGCGTTGTGGCAGTGCAACATCCACTGGCCCGGGTTGTCCGCGTCCAGGAAGACGGACAGCTTCCTCTTGGGCAGTATGATCGCGGTGTCCTTGCGCGGCCCCGATTTGCCGAGCTGGTACGTGTGGCCGTGCAGGTGCATGGGGTGCCACATCTCGGTGTCGTTGACGAAGTCGAGCCGAACGCGTCGGCCCTCTTCGATGACGATCGGATGCGCCTCGGGATCCTTCATGTCGAACGGCATGCCGTTGATGGCCCAGTCGTACTTCATCATGTTGCCGGTCAGTTTGATCTGGTGTGTGACGTCGGCCTTCGCGGACTTCAGGCGTACGTCGTCGGCGGCGCGCAGCTGGGACGCCGTCATGATCATGCCGTCGAGCTCCTTCGGGCGGACGGTCGCTTTCGGCGCGCTCCCCGAGCCCGTGCGCACCAGGGCCAGGCCGTTCGAGTTCTTGCCCTCGGCCAGCGCGACGAGGGGGAAGACGCCGTCGCCGAGGGTGACGAGGACGTCGTAACGCTCGCCCATGCCGATCAGCAGGGCGTCGACTTCCTGGTGCTGGACGGGGAAGCCGTCGGTGTGGGTGATGGTGAGTGTGTGCCCGCCGAGGGCCACTCGGTAGGCGGTGTCCGAGCCCGCGTTGATGATCCGAAGCCGTACCCGCTTGCCGGGCTTGCCGGTGTAGACGTCCGGGTCGGCCGCCACGCGCCCGTTGACCAGGTGGTGCGGGTACTTCACGTCGCCGGCGTCGCCGCCGAGCAGCTTGCTGGTGGCGCCCATCAGCATGAACTTCTTGGACATGCCATGGGACGGCGAGGCGGAAGCGGAGGAGGAACCGCCCATGTCCATCCCGCCCATGTCCATCCCGCCCATGTCCCCAATATCGTCCGAGCCGCTGGGGCTCGGGCCGCTCATGTCCATGCCGCTCATGTCGGCCATGCCCCGCTTGAGTTCGGCGAAGACCTGGTCCGGGGTGCCGGTGACACCGTCGACCCAGTCGTCGAGGAGGACGACCCACTCGTCGTCGTAGGCGAGGGTCTCCTTGGGGTCCTCGACGATCAGCGGGGCGTACAGGCCGCGGTCGAGCTGGACGCCGATGTGCGGGTGGAAGAAGTACGTGCCCGGGGCGTCGGCGATGAAGCGGTACGTGAACGTGGAGCCGGCCCGGACGGCGGTCTGGGTGGCGGGCGGCACGCCGTCCATGTCGTTGCGCAGCGCGATGCCGTGCCAGTGGATCGACGTGGCCGTCTTGTCCGGGAGCTGGTTGGACAGCTCGGCGACCAGGGTGTCGCCGACGGACAGCCGGACCTCCTTGCCCGGGGTGCGTCCGTCGAAAGCCCAGGTCTTGGGCATGACGCCACCGCCCAGGTCGATCGTCGCGGGAGCCGCCGTCAGGGTGAGCTTCGTCTGCCGTCCTGTGTTGCTGCGCTTGTTCTCAGCGGCGGCGACCGCCGAGCCGGACGGGCCGACGAGGGCGTCGCCGCTGCCGGAACCGGAGCCGCTGCTGCAGGCGGTGAGCGCGCCGGCACCTGCGACTCCCAGTCCTGCGAGCAGGACGGAGCGACGGTTGATGCTGTTCATTGTGTCGGGTCCTCTGATTCGAAACTGCCGATGTGGTCGCGGAGGGACGGCACATCGCGCGCCGTCCGGCGCGGCCTATATGCGCAGTTGGGAGAGGACGAAGAGGTCGGGTGGGGCGCGGCCGACCGCCGCGGCGCCGGGTGCGCGCCCCGCTGCGGCGTGTCGGAGGTTCACCAGCGGGTCGAATGCCGTCTGGCCGGGCAGGGCGAGCTGAAAGGAGTCGACGTTCGCCGTGGTGCAGTGCTGCATGCCCGGCATCGAGCAGGCGCAGCCGTCGGCGTTGTGGGCGGTGAGGCCGGAGACCGACGGTGCCGTCTTGTCCGGCATCACGGGCATCATGTGACCGGCGTGAGCGGAGTCCGGCATGGAGGAGACGTCCATCGAGGGCATCTCATGGTGGAAGAGGACGGCCAGCGCGACGCACAGGGTGAGGAACACCCCGTACGCCCAGCGGACGGCTATGCAGCCGCCGCGAGCCGACCGAATCGTCATGCGCTCCACCTGGTGAGTGTCATGATTGCTGGATCAGCATATTACCCCTAGGGGGTAAGCGTGTCCGTCGGCTACCGGGTCAGCTCTTGCTGAGCCGGGGGCCGTCGTCGTGGCGCAGGACGGCCAGGCGGCGGTGGTATTCGTCCTCGTCGATCTCTCCGCAGGCGAAGCGTTCGGCGAGAAGCTGCTCGGCCCCGGACGACGGAGCACCGGTCCTCGGTGTCTCGGTCCTCTCCGGCCGGGCCAGGGCCCTGAAGAGCAGGACGCCGAAAGTGATGATCAGTGCCCAGAAAAGCGACCATGCCGACTGACATGGCGGCCCAGCCCCATCTGCTGGGATCGTGGTCGTACCACAACATCACGGTCACCCACTTCCTCGCGGCTGTGGAATGCGGGCCTGGTGCCTGCGGCTTCCCTATGCCTCACTTCCACCGTGGCCCCGGCCCGCCGCCCCGTCATGAGCCGAAACGGTCAACACGTCTGGGCCGTTGGGCCCTTACCTCCCCGCAGGGTGTCCCGGAGGAGTCTGCGAGGTAGCCCAGCACGAGGACAGAGAGGAGATCTGTGGATACTGCCGGCATCGTCGTGGTGGCGCTGGCCGCCGCACTCCTTGGCGCGCTGGGCTGGTATTTCTTCGGCCCGCGCCGCGCCCGTACCGCCCGCCTTGGTGAGGGTTTGATTCTTATATGCGCCACTGCGTAGGGGTTCTAAGTAGCCGACTGCGATCTCCAGGTCGGCGATATGCCGGTAACACTGCCTATGCGGCAATACGAGAGACCAGTAATACGCCCGGTTCCTTCAAAGAGCTCCCGTCTCATATGAGAACCAACCGGTTCACACACAACTCGGAACCTGCATCCCGGAGCCCCGGCCGCCCCCGCACACGCCCGGTGGGCCATCTCGGCCATGTCCGAGGGCCTTTGCCCCCCGTGGCCGCAAGGCCGGCCGACAGTGGGTGAGGTCCATGGGCTCATGGCCCGCGCAGCCAGTCGTCGGCCATTCCGTGCTCGGTCGGTCCGGTGGCCTGTGTCTGCCTGTCGTCGAAAGCGGTAGGTGAGGTCGTGCACGACCTCGACGACACCGTCCAGCGGGCGCGTCGGACCCACGCGACGGCGGCGCTGCGCCGCTTTCCAGCCGCTCGGTGAGCGTGACCGCGCCGTCGTGGACGGCGACTTCGGAGATCTGGGGGCTGACCCGGAGCGCGTCGGCGAACACCTCACGTCGCACGGCCTGCCAGATCTCCTCGGCGGAGCGCAGGAAGACCTGGAGCAGGTCGCGGCGGCTGACGATGCCGACGAGCCGGTCCTTTTCGTCGACCACCGGGAGTCGTTCGATGCCGTGTCGCGTCATCAGCCGGGTGGCCTCCGGCAGAGCCGCCTCCACGGGACCGTCACGGCGGGCACCGGCACCAGCCAGCCGGCGGTGCGCGCCCGGACCTGACAAACCCCCTGGCTGACGGTGAGTCAGGCAAGGTCTGTGGAACCGCCCTGAGGGCCCCTCTGTTTCGGCGGTGTGTGCCGTATCACGCCCCCAGGGACCGCCCAAGTTGTCTTAGTCACAGCGTAAATGCCCCTTTTGTGTCCATGCTCGACCTGGACAGCGACTCCCGAAGTGGAGCCCGTCGGCATGGGCGCGAAGTTCCGAAGCGGCCCATGACACAGCCCTCGTGACGTTCCTCCTCGTTCCCCTGGAAAGGTGCCCATCATGGCCGCTTACCTCTGTCCTCCTGCCGTGATACACGGCGAGCACGCCGTGGAGACCCGCCAGATCGTGGCGGAGGTGCGCGACCGGCACCCGCATGCGGCGTGGGCGCCGCGGATCGACGGCATCGCGGCCAGTACGGGCATCGAGACCCGCGGGTGGATGCTGCCGCTGGAGACCGCCGTCGCGCCCGGCGACGGCAGCGGCCTGCAGGCTGTCGGCATCGGGACCGCCCAAGAGGCGCTGGCACGCGACGGGTTCACCCAGCAGGACGTGGACCGCGTGATTGCCGCCCTCGAGGCGATACCCGCGCCGCAGACCGTCCAGGAGCGCACCGCGCCGGCCTGGGAGGCCGTACAGTCCTACGGGGAGCGTGCGGCGCGCGGGGCCCTGCAGATCGCAGGGCTGGACGTCGCAGACATCGACTGCCTGATCACCAGTCACTCCACCACCCCGGCGCTGCCTGGCCTGGACATCGCCCTGGCCAACAAGCTTGCGCTCCGCAACGACGTGATGCTGCTGCCGGCCACGCAGTGGGCCTGTGTTGCGGGGACCCGCTCCCTGGCCCTGGCGGCTGATCTCGTGGCCGCGGACCCCGATCGGGTGGTCCTGGTCGTGATCGCGGAGGCGCTGAGCACGACCTACCAGCCCGCGGACGACACCCTCGAGTCCCTGATCGTCCGGTTGCTGTTCGCGGACACCGCGGTCGCCGCGGTGGTCACGGGCCGCCCGAGGCGGGAGTCGGTCCTGCGGCTGGACGCGGCCTGGCACCACACCGTGCCCGACACCCAAGACCTGCACTGCCTGGAAACACGGGCGGACGGCACCCACTTCGTGATGGACCGGCGCGGGCCGCGCGCCGTACAGGAGACGGTCACCGCGATGTGGGAGTGGCTGCGCGTCCGTTACCAGGACGACCCCGACTCCTGGCACCCCGACGTGCTGCTCGCGCACCCCGGCGGGACCCGGGTGCTGGAGTACATGGAGCAGACGATGCCCGACGCATGGCCGTCCGGGCTGCTGGACTACAGCCGGGACAGCTACACCAGCGGCAACCGCGGAGGCGCCGCCGTGTTCGACATCCTGAGGCGGGCGCACGACGCCGGACAGAAGTCGGGCAGTCGCGCCGTCCTGTACGCGGCGGCACCGGGCCTCACCGCCACCGCCCTGGAAGGGGAGTGGCTGTAGTGAGAGCCCGCGCCACCCGTAGCAGCGAACGGGCCGCCCGCATTACCGGTTGCGCCACCGGTACCGCTGAGGGCGCCGTCCGTACCGTCGGGGGTGCCGGCTGACGCGCACGCCGCCCCTGCCCCCGCCGCGCTCGCGTACGCCCGGCCGCGCCCCGCTCCGCAGCCGCGTCATCTTGCGACTTCCGCCCAGACCACCTTGCCGGTGTCCGTCCACCGCACACCCCACCGGGTGGTGAGCCGGTGCACGATGTGCAGGCCACGCCCGCCGTCGTCGAGGAGGCCGTTCCGGCTCAGACGCGGCCTGCCGTTGCCGGTGTCGCCCACCTCGCACAGCAGGCCGTGACCACCGGCCCTGATCAGTCGTATCGTGATGGGACCGGCGGCAAAGCGCACCGCGTTCGTGACCAGCTCGCTGACCAGCAGCCGCACGTCGTCCTGGGTGTCGCTCCTGGTGTGCCATTGCCGCAGCAGTGCGGAGACGCGCGCGCGGGCACGGGCGGGCGCGTCGTCGCGAGCGGGTAGCCGCCAGGTCGCGGTGTCCCCCTTGCGGTAGCCGATCATGCGCGCGAGCAGCAGGGTCACGTCGTCGCGCTGGCGCACGGGCGCCAGCGCGGAGACGACGTGCCGTGCGGCCTGCTGCAGGGCATCCCAGGGGTGCACCGAGGACACGGCATCCGTCAACCTGCTGATGCCCTCGTCGATCGACAGGGCCGGATCCTCCACCAGGCCGTCGGTGTAGAGGGCGAGCAGGGAGCCCGGGGGCGCATCGAACGTGTGTACGTCGAACGGTTCCCGCAGCGCGAACTCGGCGCCCAGACCGGGGTGAGGGTGGACCGCGAGCGGGCCTGCGTGCCCGTTCGGAAGCACCAGGACCGGAGGGAGGTGGCCCGCGCTGGAGAGCGCCACGTGGTGGCTGACCGGGTCGTAGAGGGCGATGCAGCAGGTGGAGCCGAGGGCGCTGTAGCCGGCCGCCAGCCCGGACTCCGCGTCGTCCAGCAGCGTCACGGTCTCGTCCAGGTGCTCCAGCACCTCGTCGGGTGCCAGCCCCGCGGACAGCAGCGCACGGGCCTCCATGCTCAGCTGGCCCATGGTTGCCGCGGCTCCCAGGCCGTGCCCGACGACGTCACCGACCACCAGCGCGGTACGGCCGTCCGGCAGCGGAAAGCTGTTCACCCAGTCGCCGCCGACGCCCGCGCTGTCGGGGGTGGCGGGCTGGTAGACGCTGGCGATCTCAATGGTGTGGCCGCCGGTCCGGGGCAGCAGCCGGCGCTGCAACGCCAGCACCTGTGTGTGCTCGCGCTGGTGTTGACGGGCCAGGTCGACGTGATGGGCGGTCCTGGCCACCAGTTCCTGCAGGTCGAACAACTCGCTGTCGTGGAAGGGGCGGTCCGCCCGCCGCCAGACCTCCGCCACGCCCAGCACGACGGGTGGCGCGCCGTCCAGGACCAGCGGTACGCACGCCACACTCGCCGACCGGTCACCGGGCACCAGGGCACGGATCACCCGCTGACTGCCGAGCAGCCGCTCGACCGCCTCGCGGTCGGGTATGACGATGGGCTGCGGGGCATCGTCCCGCCGTACCGCCTGTGCCAGCAGGCGACTCGCGTCGCTCGGAAGATCGCCGCCCGGAGTCACGTAACCCTCGGGCCACGCCCGGTCCGGCACCAGGGCTGCCCGCCGTAGCCGGATGCGCCCCTGCGCGTGCTCGGTGACTCCCTCGCCCGTCCACACGGCGAAGTCGAGGTCGACGGCGGCCACGTCTCCCCAAGCCAGCAGGGACTCCGCCAGCGACTGCGCGGTCTCGCCGATGTCCAGCGAGGTGCCGATCGCGGTCTCGGCGGCGTACAGGTGCAGCCTCCTGGCCATGGCGATCACGGAGACGGTCAAGCCCTCCTGAGGCGCTGCGGCGGGCAGGATGCTCAGCGAGACCACCAGCTCCGACCCGTCGGCGCGCCGCAGGCGCTGGATCCGGGCGACGTGTGCCTCACCGATCTCCAGGACCTGCCGCAACCGCCGTGTGACCGTCGGTACGTCCCCGGCGGGCAGGAGATCGGCGAAACGACTCCCGGCCACGGCGTCCAGACCCGCGAATACGGGGGCGTCCAGATTGCTGCGGGTGATTCTCAGATCCCTGTTCAGGATGACCACGCCGAGAATCTGATCCTGACGGTCGGCTGCCGGGTTGTCGGGTACGCGTTGGCTGGTGGCGCGGTCGCCCCGCGCGTTCGCAGGACCGGCCGCCGCTGCCGCTCCGCCGCGCGGGATGTAGCGCCCCAGGGCGCTGCTGACCTGGTCAAACGGCGAAGAGGACGAGGGGGAGGGTGTGGAGTCCATGCGGCTCCCTCAGCAATCCCCGGCGCAGCGCCGGGGCTGCACTCGGACCCGTGCGTCGGGGCACCGAGATCCCTGACCGCACACCTCATTGAATAACACCGGGGGTCGCTTCGCCCACACCAGCGGATCGCGCGGTGAACGCTGACCATGAGGAATGCCGCGGCCGGTGGGGCCGTGCTCCACCTTGCCGGGGGCGTCGCCCGCCAGGATGCGACGACCGCCGCAGGACCACCGGGCGCCGGCGCCGACGGTGATGGCCAGTCCGAGTTCGCTGTAGAGGCGCGCACAGGAGCAGCATGATCAGGCCGCCCCACGTTGTGCAGACCTGCCGCCCGCGGGATGCCGGGCATTGCGCTCGGCGGGGCGGTAGCCGGACCTCTCATCAGCATCTCCGACAGCGCCTCTCGGGACCGGTGGCACCACCCCCTGGGTCATCCGCTCCAATGCCGTTGCTTTTGGGGTGCCGGTGGTGTTGAGCCATGGGTGTCGGTGTCGCGTCTGGAGTGGCTGATCGAGGACGACCGGACCCGCGCGTGGCTCGGTGACTTCCTCTCCTTCGCAGCGAAGGAGAACCTGTTCGCCACTTTCTGGCGCCGTCGCCGTTGCGGGGGAGGGGGAACCGGACAAGCGGTGGGACACCGCCCGGATCGCCGCGCTCAACGAGTTCCTGGGCTGCTACGGCCTGGACCGCTGGTACGCCTGGCAGGTCACGATCCTCCGCCTCGGTCCGGTCTGGCAGAGCGACCACCCCGCCGCCCGCTCCCGCGCTGCGGAACTCCTCACCCAGGGAGAGGTCTTCGCCTTCGGTCTGTCCGAGAAGACCCACGGCACCGACATCTGCTCCAGTGTCGGCCCGAGGCCGTCGTCGGTTTCATAGCGGGCGCCGGCCTGCCCCTCTACGCCCCAGCGTCACCTTGACGAGCCGGAGTCAGTGACCGTGAACGCTCCGGTGGCGGGGGGCTGTACATAGGGTCATATCCGCCGCCTCGTCCGCGGCCAGACCCGCCTCGCGAAGTCGGCCGCCGCTCTCGCGCAGGTCGAGGTGGAAGCGCGTGGCCTCGCTGTCCTGCTTGAGGCCGTGGATGCGTTCGTCGATGTAGCCGAGGCTGTCGAGGGCCTTGCGGACCTTGGCAGGGGTGGGCTCCGAGACCGCCTGCAGCGCCTGGACGATGCGCTGTTCGTGCTGGACGCCCGCGCACCGGTCGCGGTCGTTCAACTCCGCCTCGGGCCCTGTCGGGGCGCCGGGCCCGATCGGGTCGGTCGGAGGGGGCTCTCCAGAGGGGAGGCTCTGCTCGCCGTCCGGACCGGTCGGCTTCTTGCCAGTCGGCCCCGACGCGTTCTTGCCGGTCGGTCCCGAGGCAGCCCCGTCGGTCGAAGAACACGGCTGCGCGACCTTGGCGAGCATCGCCGCGAACGCAGCCTGCTCGGCCGACGACGACGCGGCACTCACCTTGGAGCCGGCGTTCTTGGGCGGGCCGCCCTGTGGTCCATCGCCGCTCGGTTCGTCACTTCCGCAGCCGGAAAGCGCCGGAGCGGCGAGGGCGGCAACGCGGAAACCGGCGACTGACGAGCGACGTCGCCGCATCCGATGGTCGGCCGACACGGCGCGATTCGTCTCCGCGTCCCAGGACGGCATCCCAGCGTTTCCCTGTTTCCACAGGTCAACAGGGGTGGGATGTCCCACCGTCCCAGGTACGGCGGCGGCTGTTGCCGTGGTCCCCGGCGTCCTGGAAGCTCTGCTGTCGCACCAGGCGAGGCGGCCCGACCGCCCCGCCGACCGTTCCTTGAACGGTCATTCACATTTCCAACACGAGGGGGGAACTCGTGCGCAGAATTGCGCTGCCCGTGTTTGCCGCGCTGTCCTTATCTCTACTGCTGCCGCAGGGGGTGGCGGGGGCGGCACCTTCGGGTGCGTCGCCCGCCGCGGCGGCCGCAGTCGTCGATCCGCCGCTGGCGGACGGCGAAACCCAGCAGGTCGGTCCCGGTCTGTACTCGACCGCGGACCAGTCCTTCGAGATCTACGAGACGGACGTGACAGAAGGCCTCATGAGCCGCAGTCACACTGTCAGCGCTCAGGCGGGCGATGTCGCCAGGCCGGAGTCCGCACCCGCGTCCCGCGCGGACATGGGCGTCTTCGGTCCGGGCTGGGAAGCCGAGTTCGTGGGGGGCCAGCTCGACCGCCAGTTGGAGCGGAAGACCGACTCCGTCGTCGTCACCGACCTCACCACGAACACCCCGATCACCTACGCTCTGAAGAGCAGTGTCGACTCCCCGAGCGGTGGCGGCGTCAAGAAGTACGCGACCGCCGAGGGCGACAAGCTCACCGAGACCACCAAGTTCGACGAGGCGACAGGCACCCTGGTGTCCACCATCGTCGAGACCGTCAACATGGCCGCCTCGGCCGCGGACGCGGATCAGTCCGCGGACACCGACGCCGACGCTCCCGTCGGCATCGACAAGCTGACTCCCACCTACACCTGGAAGCAGGCCGCCTCGGGTACCGACACCTGGCGTGTCACAGGGGTGGGCACCGTGGCCGACGGCAGTCTCTCCACCGTCGCCTATGACACCAAGGGTCGGGTTTCCACCGTCACTGAGGCTGCCGCAGGGGAGGCCCCGCAGCAGTTGCTGAAGGTCACCTACTCGACCGCCACGACGGCCAACGGCACGACTCCCGGTGAGTTCAACGGGCGCGCCAAGGAGGTCAGCGTCACCACCGGTGCGACGACGCAGACGCTCGCGCGGTACTCCTACGACGCCTCAGGTCTGCTGAGTTCGGTGGCCAACCCGGCCGAGGGCACCGAGCCGGTCTCCTCGTACGCCTACGACTCCACCGGACGGGTCTCCGACGTCACCTCGCCGTCCAACGGCAACTGGGACCTGACCTTCCCGGGCAGTTCGGCCTCCCCGAACGTCGAGCCTGTCGGCCCCGCGCGTCCGACCGCCGAGTCGCCCCTCGTGGGTGCGGCCGGCATCACCGACGAGGCCGCCACCGCCCCGCCGGCGACGGACTTCTCCGATGGAGAGATCACCGACCCGCAGGCCTACCCCCGCCACTGCGACCGCGCGGTGGACTGGATGTGGTACCTCGAGAGCGGCTGCGCCGCGTGGGCCGCGCACTACGGCTGGCACAAGCCGTCTTGGAAGCAGACGCCGACCAAACACTGGGTCATGGGCATCAGCTATGACGGTTGCAGCACCCCCGGTCCCAACATCAGCAGCCCGTACGGCTTCAGCTTCCGGACCGCGTGCGACACGCACGACTACGGCTACGGCCTGATCGGCAACACGTACAAGGGCTACAAGTACTACCTCGACCGCAGCCAGAAGTCGGCCGTCGACAGCGTCTTCTACACGACGATGAAGACGTACAGCTGCAAGCACTACTTCATCACGACGAGACCGAAGTGCTACGCCCTCGCGTACGCCTACTACAAGGCCGTGGGCTGGAAGGGCAATCCGAAGAACGGCGCCAACGCGACCTGATCGAGGTCGCGGTGCCCTCTGACGGGGCGCCGCACGACATCACGACCGGGCATGCCGATCAGGCATGACAGAGCCGGGTGGTGCGGACCTCGCACCGCCCGGCTCTCCTTCCCGGCGAGCCCGTGCATCCTCTTTCGCACCGTACCGCTGCTCCCCCACACGTCGCTCCGGGCTGAGTCACGCCTGCCTCCCCACCGGCCGGGCCAGGACAAGCCCCCTGCTCACCGAGGCGTCATGAAGAGAACGAGTTGGATGACGGTCGTCACCGCGATGACGGCCATCTCCCTCAGCGCTGCGATACCGGCCCAGGCGTCCGCGCCACCGAGCCCCCCGACAGCCGCTGAAGCCACCCCCGCCACCATCGATCCGCCGCTCTACGACAAGACCGCGAACGGCGGAAAGGTCCGCGTCAACGTCCTCACCAAGCAGCGTGCGGACCTGTCCGCCGCGGCCGATACCGGTAAGACGGTGCAGACCTTCGAGACCCTGCCGTTGGTCACGGTCAAGGTGGACCAGGCCGGCCTGGAAAAACTGGCCGCCCAGAGCAACGTGGTCAGTGTCACCGAGGACACTCCGGTGCCGCCGTCACTGAACGAGAGCGTGCCCCTCATCGGCGGAACCTCACCCGCCGCTGCGGGGCTGACCGGAGCGGGCAGTGCGATCGCCGTCCTGGACACGGGAGTTGCCACCCATCACCCCTTCCTCAAGGGACGGGTCGTCGCCGAGGCGTGCTTCTCACCGATCGACGCCGACTACTCCGCCACCAGTCTGTGCCCCAACGGCACCGAGGAGCAGGAGGGCACCGGCTCGGCCGACTCCGAGACCGGGCCGTGCGCGACCATCACCGAATGCGACCACGGAACCCACGTGGCCGGTATCGCCGCGGGCAACGGTGAGGGCATCACCGGAGCCCCGGCTCGCGGTGTCGCCCCCGGTGCCGACATCGTCGCCATCCAGGTCTTCAGCGAGTTCACCTCGGAGGACTACTGCGGAGCCGGCGCCGCACCGTGTGTCCTGAGCTTCACCAGCGCCCAGCTCTCGGCGCTCGAGAAGGTGTGGGAACTCAAGCAGTCCGGGATCCCGCTCGTCGCGGCCAACCTCAGCCTCGGCAGCGGCCGGTACACCACCGCCTGTGAGGACGACCCGCACCAGGCGGTGATCGATCAGCTGCTCGACGCGGGTGTCGCCACCGTCGTCGCGGCCGGGAACAATGGATACACCGACGCGGTCAGCTCGCCCGCCTGCGTCTCCTCCGCTCTCGCGGTCGGTGCCACGACCGACGACGATGAACTGGCTGCCTTCACCAACCGCGGCCCGCTGGTCGACGTCTTCGCTCCCGGCACCAGCATCGTCTCCTCCGTCCCCGGCGGCGGATACGCCTCCAAAGCCGGCACCTCCATGGCCGCCCCGCACGTGGCCGGTGCCCTCGCGGTCCTTCGGCAGGCGTTCCCCACCAGAAGCATCGAGTCCCTCGAAGCGCTGTTGAAGACTACGGGAAAGCCCATCACCTATACCGGCGCCAGCACCCCCCGCATCGACATCGGCCAGGCACTCAGCCACAGGTCGGACAAGCCCGGTGACTTCAACGGCGACGGCAGGTCCGACGCCGCCTACCTGTACGACTACGGAGCCAACTCCGACGGCACCAGCCACTCCGCCCTGTGGCTGCAGACCTCGAACGGCAGCGGCTTCAACAACCCGGTGAAGCAGTGGGATTCGGGCACCGGGTCCTGGAACTGGAGCCTCAGCAAGACCCTCTCCGGTGACTTCAACGGCGACGGCAATTCCGACGCCGCCGTCCTGTACAAGTACGCCGACACCTCCGACGGACGTGGTCACTCGGCTCTGTGGACCTTCACCTCCACCGGCACCGACTTCAACAACCCGGTCAAGGTCTGGGACTCGGGCACCGGCGACTGGGACTGGGACAACAGCGAACTGGTGGCCGGTGACTTCAACGGTGACGGCAAGTCGGACGTTGGCGCTCTGTACAAGTACGCCAACACTTCCGACGGGCGCGGTCACTCGGCTCTGTGGACCTTCACCTCCACCGGCGCCGGCTTCAACAAGCCCGTCAAGCTCTGGGATTCGGGTACCGGTTCCTGGACGGCGGACAACAGCAAGCTCGTGGCCGGTGACTTCAACGGTGACGGCAAGTCGGACGTAGGTGCTCTGTACAAGTACGCGGACACTTCCGACGGGCGCGGTCACTCGGCTCTGTGGACCTTCACCTCCACCGGCGCCGGCTTCAACAAGCCCGTCAAGCTCTGGGACTCCGACACCGGCGACTGGCACTGGGACAACAGCGAACTGGTGGCCGGTGACTTCAACGGTGACGGCAAGTCGGACGTAGGTGCTCTGTACAAGTACGCCAACACCTCCGACGGGCGTGGTCACTCGGCCTTGTGGACCTTCACCTCCAATGGTGCCGGCTTCAACAAGCCCGTCAAGCTCTGGGATTCGGGTACCGGTTCCTGGACGGCGGACAACAGCAAGCTCGTGGCCGGTGACTTCAACGGTGACGGCAAGTCGGACGTAGGCGCTCTGTACAAGTACGCCAACACCTCCGACGGGCGCGGTCACTCCGCCCTGTGGACCTTCACCTCCACGGGCACCGACTTCAACAACCCCGTCAAGGTCTGGGACTCGGGCACCGGCTCCTGGACCTGGGACCGGACCAAAACCACCTGATCCCCGACACGATCACCTGACAGGGCACACCTGAAACACAAAGGCCGGGTGGCGGAACACACCGCCACCCGGCAGTGTGTGTTGAGGCTCCACAAACCGGGAGCCAGTCATAGGCTTGTCCCGTAAAGGTCTTCAGGGTTCGGCGGTGGGCTATCCCATGACCGCTCGGGCCGCGTCGAGCTTGTCCCGACGAGCGGCGGCGTCCTGCACGGACGGCGTGAGGGCCGGAGCGTCACCGCCCCGGCCCCTGTCCGTTCTGCCCGCTCTACGGCTCGGTGCCCCAGACGAGGGCGCCCGACACGTACACGGTCACCTTGGCCGCATCCGCGTAGGAGGTGTTGGCGCCCCGGCTGTAGTCGTTCGACTCGTCGAAGTTCGACCAGTCCGACTTGGCCATGCGCAGCTGCAGATCACCGCTGTCCGCTCCGGCCGCCAGCGAACCGGAGTTGAAGCCCACCTCCAGGTAGTGGTCCGCGCCCGTGCGGCTCGGGGAAACGGCGCTCACCGAAGTCTTCACCGTGGAACAGCCGAGCTGCGCCCAGTCGCAGAAGGTCTGGTAGCCGGCGGAGGAGGACTCCCCGGTGAACCAGTAGCGGATGGTCACCTTGGACAGGTCGACGGCGCCGGAACCGCCGTTGACGAGCTTGAGGCCGGGCCTGATCCCGTTGTCACCGGTGGAGGAGTCGTTGTTCTTGTACTGCGCCTTGAGGCCCGGGGTGCCGCCTCCTCCACCCGATGCCTTGGTGGTGGCGGACACCGCCGCGGACGAGGCCGAGACGTTGCCGGCCGCGTCCTTGGCCTTGACGGTGTACGTGTAGGTGGTGGAGGCGGCGAGCGCGCTGTCGGTGTAGGACGTGGTGGTGGCGCTGCCGACCTTGGTGCCGTCGCGGTAGACGTCGTATCCGGTGACCGCGGTGTTGTCCGTGGACGCGCTCCAGCTCAGGGTGGCGCTGTTGCTCGTCGTGGAGCTGACCGCCAGACCGCCGGGAACGGTCGGGGCCTGCGTGTCACCGCCACCGCCACCCGATCCGCTCAAGGGCGGGTTGGCGTTGGCGAGCAGTTGACGGAACTGGGCGGAGAACCAGTGCCCGGCGAGCGGGGAGTTGGCCAGTGCTCCGGTGAGGTTGTTCCCGTTGCGCCCGTTCCCGGTGTACGTGGGGTCGCACATCCGGTCGAAGCCCTTGCCCTCGTCGTTGTCGACGGCCTGGCTGGCCCCGTCGGACTCGCCCGGCGGCTTGGCCCACACATAGGCGTCGATTCCGGTGTCGGGTGCGGTCGCCGGGCGCTCGCCGAGACCTGCCCCGCTCTGGTTGCACCAGTTTCCGGCGTGGATGCGCCGGTCGATGCGACCGCCGTCCACGTAGGCGTCGACGCTGGTCGTCGGGCCGGGACCGGTCGGCCGGGCCGAACCGCCCCAGCCGTTGCGCGAGGTGTCGATGAGCATGCCGATGCCGGCGTCGAAGCCCTGCGCGACGAGCGCGGTGCGCAGGCCCTGTGCGTACGAGCTCTCGTCGTCGTACTGGTTCCAGTCGATCCATTTCGACTGGCGCACCGTCTGCCCGTTGACCGTGTCCGTCACCTTGACGTACGGCTCTTTGGTGGCGGAGTAGTTCGCGGTGTTCACGATGAAGCCCGTCACATCGTTCACGGTGGCGCCGTTGGTGGTGGCGGCCTTCTTGAACTCCTGGGCCGACGGCGTGAGGTTGCTGTCCCAGCCGAGCCAGCCGTGGTGGCCGGCGTCGATGTAGTTGTAGGCGTTGGGCAGAGCGCCGAGCTTGTGGAGGGCGTAACCGACGCCCTTCTCGTAGTTGCCGTTCGCCTTCATGGTGGCGCACTGGGTCGTGGAGCCGGCGGTGCCGCCCGCGTTGGTCACGAGGTTGGGCAGCGAGTCGGGCTCGATGAGGTTGACTATCCGCAGGCTCGCGTAGGCCGGGTCGGCGAGGATCGCCGCGATCGGGTCGATGTAATTGCTCTGGTAGGTGGCCAGGTCGTCGGGACCGAGTTCGCCGTTGGAGGCGAGGGCCGCACAGTCCCGTCCCGGAAGGTCGTAGATGACCAACTGGACGAGGTTGGCGCCCTGCGCCTTGGCCGCGTCGAGGTGCGCCTTCAGGCCACGGGCGTCGGCGGTGCCCTGGATCGCGGCCATCCGGTCCAGCCAGACGAAGGTGGGCTGGTCGGAGACGGCCGAACCGCCCGGCTCGGCTGCCGCCTTGGCCGACCAGTCGGGATTCACGTAGGCCTTCGCGCCGACGTAGGGATTGTCGAGTTTGGCGGCCGCGGTCGCGGTGGTCGGAAGGGTGGCGACGGACAGGGCTCCGAGGAGGGCACCGACGGCCAGAGCGGCGGTCCGCTTCGGTCCGCTTCGGCGCACGGTGGAGTCGGGTCTACGGGAAGGCATCGGCCATCTCCTGGGGAGAGCAGGCGGGTACGGTCGGCGTGCGGGGTCGCCGGGCGGCCACCCGGTGTGCCGCGGCTCGGGCACACCGGACGGAACTCCGCCGGACGGGCGTTGCGTTCAGACATGACGAAGGTGCGACCGGGTGCGTCGCGCAAGCTGGAGCTGGAGGGCCGCCGAACATGAGCGAGCCGCGGCGTCGTCCGGACGTGGACCGGCATCTTGCCGGTGCGCGTGAACGGTGCACGGTCACTGATGTGACGGCGGGGACAGGGACTGCGGGTGGGAGCGCTCCCAAGGTGCGACGTTTGGCCTTCGGATGTCAACACTCGTGCAAAAGATGGGTTGCTGACGCTCCGTCACGTATCGAGCCCGTGGCGTGCTCGCTCGCGGGCCGCGCGGTTGCAGGCCGGGTCGCGGCGGGCGTGAAGGCGTGGGGGATACGGGGAGCTTCCCGCGGAGAATCCGGAAGGCGGGGGCGCCTCCGCGGCCGCAGCGGCGCGGGCGTGGCCCGAACGGAGCGTTCTCACGGTCGACAACCCCACGGAGGGGCAATCGCCGCGTGAGGTATTGACGCGAACACGCTTAGTGGCTTCCATGTGCGCAGTCCGGCTTCGACGAGCCGGCCGTCGGGAGCGGGACACTCCTGCCGGTCCGCGGGAGCCGCCATGCCGGATGCCCATCCGCCTGCCCGCCCGGAAACGCGCGCCCAAGAATGGGAGCGCTCCCACCCGGAGAGGACCCCCCCACCATGCGTCACCCACCCTCATTTCGCGTCCGGCGCACCCTGGTTGCGCTCCTCACCGCGGCCCTCGCGGCCCTCGTTCCGCTCACCGTGGCGGTGCCCGCGCAGGCGGCCGCCGCCTCGTCCCCGGCGCCCGCGGCAGCCGCGTCGGGCGCCGGATACTGGCACACCGAGGGCCGCCGGATCCTTGACGCGCAGAACCAGCCGGTGCGCATGGCGGGCATCAACTGGTTCGGGTTCGAGACGTCCAACTACGTTGCGCACGGCCTCTGGTCGCGTGACTACAAGTCGATGATCGACCAGATGAAGACCCTGGGCTACAACACCATCCGCCTGCCCTACAGCGACGACATCTTCAAGGGCACCCAGCCCAACGGCATCACCTACGCCAACGGTCTGAACTCCGACCTGCAAGGCCTCAACTCGCTCCAGGTGATGGACAAGATCGTCGGCTACGCGGGCTCGATCGGCCTCAAGGTCGTACTCGACCGTCACCGGCCCGACTCCTCGGCCCAGTCGGCGCTCTGGTACACCTCCGCCGTACCCGAGGCGACCTGGATCGCCGACCTCAAGGCCCTGGCGACGCGGTACCAGGGCAACACCGCCGTGATTGGCATCGACCTGCACAACGAGCCGCACGATCCCGCCTGCTGGGGATGTGGGGACACCAGTACCGACTGGCGGCTCGCGGCGGAGCGGGCCGGCAACGCGGTCCTGTCCGTCAACCCCAGCCTGCTGATCTTCGTCGAGGGCGTCCAGACGGTGAACGGTCAGAGCACCTGGTGGGGCGGCAATCTCGCCGGCGTCGCCGCCGCGCCGGTGCGACTGAGTGTCGCCAACCGCCTGGTCTACTCGGCCCACGACTACGCCACCAGCGTCGCGCAGCAACCGTGGTTCAGCGACCCGTCGTTCCCGGCGAACATGCCGGCCGTCTGGGACAAGTACTGGGGCTACATCTTCAAACAGAACATCGCCCCCGTCTGGCTCGGCGAGTTCGGCACCACCCTCCAGTCGACGGTCGACCAGAAGTGGCTCGCGGCGCTCGTCGACTACCTGCGCCCCACCAGCACATACGGGGCCGACAGCTTCAACTGGACCTTCTGGTCGTGGAATCCGAACTCCGGCGACACGGGAGGCATCCTCAAGGACGACTGGCAGACCGTGGACACCGTGAAGGACGGCTACCTGGCATCCGTCAAGGCCCCGGGCTTCACCGGAGGTGGGACGGGCGGAGACTCGACCGCGCCCTCGGCACCGACCGGACTGGCCGTGACCGGTAGCACCGCGGCGAGTGTGTCCCTGTCGTGGAAAGCCTCCACGGACGACACCGGGGTGACCGGTTACGACGTCTACCGTGGCACCGCCAAGGCGGGTGAGGCCACAGGCACGTCCTTCACCGACACGGGCCTCACCGCGGGGACCCGCTACGACTACACCGTGCGGGCTCGCGACGCGGCAGGCAACACCTCCGCGGCCTCCGCGTCGGTCAGCGCGACGACCACCGGCACCGGGGGCGGCTCCAGCGGATGCACCGCCACCTACAAGGTGAGCAGCGACTGGGGCAGTGGATTCAACGCCGACGTCACGGTCACCAACACGGGCTCCTCGACGACCAGGTCGTGGCAGGTCACGTGGGAGTGGCCGGGCAGCCAGACCATCTCCGCGATGTGGAACGCCTCCTACAGCCAGGTGGGCAGGACGGTGACCGCGAACAACGCCGACCACAACGGCGCCATCGCGGCCGGCGCCTCGACCGGCTTCGGGTTCGGCGCGGCACCAGGGGGCGCCGGTACGCCGGTCCTGAGCTGCCGAGCCGGATAGCGAGATTGCCCGGGGCCGTCTCGGCCGGACCGCAGCACGCCGCACGGTGCGGCAGACGACATGGTCAGCCTCTCCGTGCGGCGGCACGCGGCCGAAGCGGGACACGACGTCCTCCCCGCCTTCGGGACGGACAGCGCCGTCTTGCATCCGCCGGACGGAGAGGAACCCAGCCCTCCACACCACCGAGTCACCCGTCGGAAATCGTGGTGGGTCAACCCCTGACGGACTCGCGACTCGTGTCCTGCGCCAGTGCTCACCGGCGATACATCGAAGAGCCTCACCGGCTGAGGTGCTGCCCTTCGATGTACCCGGCCTCAGTTCGCGCAGGATCTGGAGCCACCCGTGTGCGGGATACCGGCGATCCGCTCACACCGGGGATCGCCGGTATCCCAGAACAAGCAAGCTGCAAAGAGGACTTGTCCGGGACGGGGAAAGAGGGGGCTTCTGCCGGGGGGCGTGAGCCTCCTCCCTCTTATGCCAGGGCGAATTTCTGGGCGCTGGAGCTGTTGCAGTCCCAGATCTGGAGGCGTGTGCCGTTCGCGGTGGCGCCCGACGGTGAGTCGATGCACCGGCCGGTGGCCGGGTTGGACATCGAGCCATCGGCGTTGGCGACCCAGTTCTGGTAGGCACCGCCGTTGCAGCCGGCCAACTGGAGCTTTGTGCCTGCCGCGTTGACACCGCCTGCGATGTCCAGGCACTTGCCCAGCGTGCGCAGGGTCTGACCGTTCCACGTCCACTTCTGGTCGAGGGAGGTCGCCTGCTGGCAGTCCCACAGCTGGACCGCGGTGCCGTCACCGCCGGTGTCGTCACCTGCCACGTCCACGCACTTGCCGCCCGGTCCGTAGATCGGGGTACCGATGGCGAAGTTCTGGGCGCCGGAGCTGTTGCAGTCCCAGATCTGGAGGCGTGTGCCGTTCGCGGTGGCGCCCGACGGCGAGTCGATGCACCGGCCGCTGGCCGGGTTCCTCAGCGAACCGTCGGTCTGCCGCACCCATGCCTGGTAGCCGCCGCTGTTGCACGTGGCGAGCTGCAACTTTGTACCCGCGGCGCTGTTGCCACCGGCGATGTCCAGGCATTTGCCGAGGGTCTGGAGGGTCTGGCCGCTCCAGGTCCAGTGCTGGTCCTTGGCCGCCGACTGGCAGTCCCACAGCTGCACCGCGGTGCCGTCGCCGCCGGTGTCGTCACCAGCCACATCGACACACTTGCCGCCGGGTCCGGTGATCGTCTGGCCGGTCGACGAACCGCCGCCGCCACCCCCGGAGCCAGGCCCCTTGTTGTAGACGGCCACCGAGTCGACGACCAGTTTGCCGCCGGAGACCGTCGACGCGTTCGGGCCCCCACCGAAGGCGTCCGGGAAGCCGCCGCCGATAGCCAGGTCGTAGATGATGAAGAAGGGGTGGTCGACCGCGTCGGACCAGGTCGTCGCGTCCACCTGGTTGGCGTTGACGGTGAAGAAGTTGTTCCCGTCGAGGTAGAACCTGATCTGCTCCGGCGACACCGAGCGGTCGATCTCCGCCGCGTAGTCGTGGAAGCCGGTCTGGCAGCCGGCACAGGCGCGTTCACCCGAGCCGATGCCGGTCGACTCGTTGCACGGCCCGCCCGGGTTCACGCCGCAGTGGAGGGTGCTGAAGTCGGAGCTGCGGCCGTTGATGTCCTCCATGATGTCGATCTCGCCGGACTTCGGCCAGGTCACACCGTCGCGCAGCGGTGCGCCGAGCATCCAGAACGCCGGCCAGTAGCCCGCGCCGTTGGCGGTGGTGACGTTGGGCTGCTGGAGGACTGACTCGATACGTACGACTCCGCCGGCCGGGGCGCCGAAGGCCGCCGACTGGGTCTCCACGCGCCCGGAGGTCCATCCGCCCCGCGGGTCGGAACCGGAGTGCAGCGCCTGGAGCACCAGATGCCCCTGGCCGTCGTAAGAGACGTTCGAGGTGCTGTTGGTCATGGTCTCGATCTCACCGGTGCCGAAATTGCTGCCCGGCCCGGTGTCGTACTTCCACAGGCTCTGGTCGATGCCGGTGCCGGACGCACCGTTGAAGTCGTCGCTCCAGGTGAGCGTGAAGCCCGACGGCGTCGGGGGCACTGCCGCTTCGGCGTTCAGCGTCCCGGTGACGGTGGCCGCCACCGTCACCACGACGACGGGAATCAGGGTCAGCGCTCTCTTCCATCCGCGGCGTCGTGATCTTGCAGAGGATAATTGCATATGTCCGACCTTCGAAGAAAAGGCGTGATCGTGTCCGTCCGCTACGCCGCCCCGGCGCTCTCCATCAACGGTGAGCAGTGCACACGCACTTGATGATCTGGATGACGACGAACAGGCGAGGACCGGCACCTGGGCTGCCGTGGACAGGCAGGCCCACAGCGGGCGGCCGGGCTCCCGCCCCTTGAACAGCGGACGCACCATCAGCGCAGGTGACGGCTGGCGGGTGTTGAGCCGTGTGGAGTTCTGTGCGGGGGCGACGCTATTGGACCGGACCAATGCCGTCAAGGCTGTGCGACGGACCTCGACTTGGAGGAACCGATCTCCGTGGCTCTGTCCTCGGAGGGCGGTTCATGCGTCCTTGAGTCGCTCTGTGACCGCCTGATGCTGTGAGGCTCGGCAGTTGGGTGCTGCGTCGGCAGGATCCGATGTTTCCGCCGACCTTGTGCCGGATGACCTGCGGAAACGCGTGGCACCCCCCACCGTTGCCTCCTCGTCCGCGCAGGAGGCATCGGTATCCCGGACGGTTGCCTGCGGACGACCGGGCTGCACTGCGAGGCATGGTGTACGTGCTGTGCGAGAGCGTGAGCCGGCGAGACGTGCCTGCGGAGCAGGTCGGTTGCCCAGCCGCAGCAAGTCATTCGGCCGCTCTCGGCAAGTTCTCGTTGCAGCCGAAGCCTGTTGCGGTGGCCGAGACGTCCTGAGCCACCGACCTCCATGAGCTCCACAGCCTTGAGACCGCCGTCAGCTGGACTTCAACCGCTACGTGGAGCGGCTCATCATCGACGACACCACCGGTGCCCGTGCCGCCGGCACGGCGGCCGCCCAGCGGATCATCGATGCGCATGGCAGCTTCCCCGACGACTTGGAGCGGCAGCTCGACGCCCCGTACGCCAACCCGCGGCCCGGCACCGCCGCGTGATCCTGCACGTCGACGAATCCTGGATGCTCGAAGTCGCGGAATGGGCCAGGGCACCGCGACCCGGCTCCCAGGATCGCGGTACGTGAGTCTGGAGAGCTGCTCGACAGGTGTCGCCTGATCGAGCTTCTGTCGCTTGAAGTCCTGGCGTGCGTAGCTGAGTTGGCGGGGCGACGGTCGAGCGCTGCACACCGCTCGCTAGCATCTCTTCGCATGACGAGGCGGGGGTGGCGGCTGGGTGCCGTGGCGGTGCTGGCGGCGGTCTGTGTCTCCGGTCCAGGACGACCGGAGGTCATCCGTACGGTGTCGGACCTCGGCCCCCTGCCTGCCGACCGCTACGACTACACGCCGCAGGACTACCAGCGATCACAGCGGGCATCGGCGTTGCTGGTCCGGCAGTGCATGGCGGGGCGCGGTCAC
The DNA here is from genome assembly GCF_025399795.1 of Streptomyces rhizosphaerihabitans. Taxonomy (GTDB): domain Bacteria; phylum Actinomycetota; class Actinomycetes; order Streptomycetales; family Streptomycetaceae; genus Streptomyces; species Streptomyces rhizosphaerihabitans. Next base: position 62,643 of record NZ_JAODTZ010000026.1, read on the forward strand.
CCGGACTTCCCGCTCGACCCCCGCTACCCCGGCGACCCCGTCGTCGCCACCGCAGTCGGCACCGACTACGGCGTCCTGGATCTCGGCACCGCCCGCCGCTGGGGCTACGGCTGGGATCCGGCAAAGTCTCTGGCCCTGCGGCCGATGGGCCGCCGGATGACCAACGCCGAGTACGCGGACCTCCCCGCCTGCAGCGCCGAGGCGAGCCGGCGGCTGCTGCGCGGCATCGACCTCAAGCGGGACTGGCTCTACGCAAGCACACGGGCGATCGAGGTCGACAAGGCGGTCAAGCGCGACCCGCGCCTCCGCGCGGCCTGGGATGTGTGGTCCCGTTGTGTCGCAGAACAAGGATTCACGCGCTATCCCGACCCCGTCGCGGCGTACACGGACACCGCCTGGAAGCGGGACAGCGACGGCAACACCCGGCATGCGCAGCGGGAGCGGGCCACCGCCGTCGCGGACGTCACCTGCAAGCGCCGTCACCATACGGCCGAGCTCTGGCACACCGTACGGGCGCATAAGCAGGCCGTGGACATCACACGGCACCGCGACCGCTACGCCGCCGGGCTGCAGGCGCTGCGGACGTACCGGGCCACCATCGCCGAGGTGCTGCAAAAGCTCGGCTAGCGGAGCCCCGACGCAACACTGCGAGTCCCGTGAGAGCCGATGCCGCGCAGCCGACCGACCTTGCGGCCCGCCTGTTCCGTCACCCCAGCACCGCATTTCGTCGGTTCCCCCCGTCCGGCTGGAGGCAGTGGCCTTCGCCGACCTGCATCGGGTCGACGGAGGCCAGCGGCACGAATCCTCGTCGTGCAGACGGTCCAGCATGTACTCGCGAACGTCATCGCGCACGGCGTCGGCATCCCACTCTGCCCGGCCGAGCAGGTGCTGCAGGCCGTGTGGGCCGGCCTGTGCGCCGCATGGCGATCGTCCAGCAGTTCTTGCGGGGCGAGTCCGACAGCAGGACCAGGACCAAGTCCCTCGCCTGGCCCCGGGGTTCGATGCGCGTGAACCGGCCGGCTCCGGCTCATCAGGACCTCGAACATCGCCTGCCAGTGGGCAGCGTCTACGCGGTACCCCGCAGTCGCCGCAAGATCATTGGTCTTCACACTCGGATGACCAGCGGTGGCCGCACCACTCTCGCGTCCGGTCGCGGAGAACCCGCGGGCCGACTTCCGGGCCGACTGGCAGGCTGGCGCCCATGGACACGCCCCTGAACCCCAGGCAACGACTCACCGCACTCCCTTACTGCACCGCCCTGAGCGGGGAGGACTTCGCCGGCGCGGACCTGGTCTCTACGAGGACGTCACAGTTGCGATTCACCCGATGCTCGTTCAAGGGAGCCGACCTACGTCACGCCGGCCTCGACGGCTGCTCGTTCATGTTCTGCGATCTGAGCCGTGCAGACCTGCGGGGAGCCTCACTACGCGGAGCGAGCCTGTCCGGCTGCGATCTCCGCGACGCCGATCTGCGCGGTGCTGATCTCACCTACGCCACGTTCGGCCAAGTGAACACCGGTCGACCACCGCACGGCCTCACCAACATCACCGGAGCCCGGCTCGACGGAGCGATCCTGCGCAACGTCCAACACGATGACGTCATCGGTTGGTAGTCCGCGGTGGACAACATCGCTGCCGCGATCCTGGGCGGTTGCCGGTACCGGACCGAGTCGCTCTGGCTGGCATCGTCTACGTGCTGCGGAAGGGCGTCGCGTGGTGGGATGTTTTTGCTCAGGTCGTCGGCTGCGCAGCGGTGACCAGCCGGCGTCGGCCTCGGGACCGGACCGAGGCCGGTGTCCGGCCCCGCCGCCTCCACACGCTCCCTTCGGTGAATTGGGCGCATTGGGACGGCTCGCGATGGACGACAAGCACCGCCGTCCGTTGAGGACGCCCGGCACCGACTCCGGTCCAACGCCGTATGTCAGTCTCCGCTGTCCCCAGGAGCTGCCGACTGCTGCACCGCCCCCTGCACCGCTGTTTTGAAGCTCTCCTCGAGAACGCTCAGCGAAATCTTCTCACCGGATGCTCGGACCGTGAAAGGCTGCTCACCGGGCTTCGTCACCGTCACCTCCACCGACCGCTTTTGATCCCGTTCCAGCCAGACCTTGATCAGGTTGACGACGGCGGAGCCTGCACGGGATGAAGTGAAGAGGATCGCCAGTTCGGTCAGCGCACCCTTCTGGCCTGTGACCGGAGTCGAGCGCTCCTCGATGAGGAGACCGGCAACGTCCTCAGCGTGTTCTCGGAACTCGGTCTGAGCCTGCTCGACCAGCGGATGATCGGGATCGATCCCCTCCACCGTCAACTGAACAACCACTTCAATGCTCGACATGTACTCGAACCCTCTTCCCCTCGCCGAGCGAGTACGCTGAGCCGATCCTAGGGGGGTGGGAGCGCTATGTACCGGGCTTTGCTGGTATGCAACGCGGTCTTTCCGCTGGAGCCAACGAGGCTGCCAAGACTTAACGGGCCGGTACGAGACGGGTTGGCGATGTGGTCCGCGCTCACGGATCCTGAGACGGGACTCTTCGTACCCGAGAACGTGGAAGTCGTGTTCGATGGGGACAAGGACGAGATCTCCAGAACGACCGAGCGGTTCTTCAGTGGTTGCAACCCCGACGACGTGCTTCTTTTCTACTACAGCGGACACGGAAAGAAGGGGCGATCGAACGTTCACCTCTGTGCACGCAACACGGCACTCCATGAACTGAGGTCGACCAGTTTCTCGGGCGAGGACCTCACGGAGATGCTGGACACCTCTCCAGCACGCAGCCGTATCGTCATCCTCGACTGCTGCCACTCCGGTGCCTTCAAGGGAGTTGCTCCGAAGGTCACGCCCGAAATGCTTGACGGCAACGGTAAAGGGCGATTCGTCATTACGGCTTCCGGTGCCACCGAGCTTGCGCGCGACGCGGAAAGGGCGGACAGTCCGAGTCCTTTCACCCGCGCGCTTGTCGAAGCACTGAGAGAAGCGTCGCCGAGGCCGCATACAGCATCAGTCGCGGTGAGGGACGTATACAACCACACTCTGGAGACCATTCCGGAAGGCGTACCGCTGCCTCAGGCGTCACTCAAGGGAGTGGGAGACGAGATCATCGCCAAGCGTCCTGTCCGTCGGACTGACGAGACAGGCGCGGAAATGGAGCGGGAACGACACGACTCTCCAAGGGAGTCGGCATCATATCTGTCGAAGAAGCTGGCACACCGGTTCCCCAGCATCGTCCCCGGCAACGCCCAGGTGGAAGGCCCATCGTTGGGAGATCGGTCGCCCTGGAGAATGGCCCTGGTCGCGAGCCTGCTGGTGGGATTGTTTTCCTGGCTCGCCTGGAGAGCTTGGATCAATGATCCTGCGACGTACGGCTATTTAACCGTGTACGAGGACGAGGAACCATTTTTTCAGGTCTGCGGTCTCACGGCGCTTCTCTACGCCCTCACTTGTGGCGGAGAATCCCTGACCTCCCAGACCTCACGGCTGCGCAGTGCCCTGAGGAGTGTCCGGTACCTCCTCGGAGTCGCATTCGGCCTCTTGTGGACTTTCTCGGCGTTCGCCGTGCACGTGGGCTCCTGGGAACTGACCTTGTTGCAGAGCACCATGGGATTCCTCTTCATCGCGACAATCATGCGTCAGGCCCACGACGTAATGTTCCTCGCCGGTACGGTGGTGTCGCTGATAGGGGCGTTCACGTCGCCCGAGGATCTCGGATTCGACACATTCGACGGACTGCCGGTGGTCCAATGGCTGATCAGTGCCGCCATGCTGTGGTTCTGGTCCCGGCGCGCCCTGGACTGGGAACTCGGCGCCGTCAGCGCTCTGACGCTGCTTCCAGCTGTGATGAGCTTCGCAATTCACGGCGACTTTCCGGTATTGAGCATGTACGGTGCCGGCCTTGCGCTGGTGAGCGCCGCGCTCGGCGACGGCACCCGGCCGGCGCAGGGCGTACCCTCTCTGGCTTGCCGCACGCTCCTCATGCTTCCCGGCGCCGTCGTGGACGCTCTTGAGCGACCGTTGCGCAACCTCGACCGCCGGAGCACCTGACGCGTGGTGACGCCTGACCGCCGTCGGCGCCGCAGACGGTCGGACCTCAGTCGCGGCGTTGATCTCCCGAAAGGGTAGGCCCGGTCACGCAGGGACGGGACGATCGATGCCGCGGACGGCGTGAAGAAACGCGCGTACGTCGGGTTGCTTCCGCCGTGAGCTCAGATCCGTGGCGAGTCGGTGGATGTAGACCTGCGCGCGCCCGGATGGCGGCCCTACGTCCTCGGTACCGTCGAGGGTACGACGTGGACGCCTCGCACCACGACCTGCGCATGCCCCAACCCGCGAGCCGGATCATGGAGATGATCGCCCGCAGGCTGGCGCAGTGACCGGGAGGATTCAGTGCTCGCAGAGCGAGAATTCTCGTTCGTAGAGCTGCTCGTTGTGTTCGTCGACGAAGAACTTGCGTTCCTGCATGAGTTGTTCGCGGTAGGCCTTGGCCTGTTCAAGCGTCATGGTCGAGGCGTCGGACCAGGGTTGTTGTGGTGGCACGTCGGATGTCGAGGTGATCTCTTCCGATGGGTCGACCAGGAAGAAGGCGAGAATCTTGCGATGTCCCGGGCGGGTGTGGTCCGTGAGGCGGAATGAGCCGACGCGGTGTTGCAGGATGTTCGGGAACGCCAGGCAGCGGCCCGCTGGGGTCGATGCCGATCCCAGCAGCTGGTTCAGTGCGTCTTCGTCCTCCAGGCCGTAGACCTCGCGCAGCCCGTTGTCGTCATTCTGTTCGTAGTTCGGGTCGTCGAGTGCGGCCCGGAAGCTCAGCCGACTTTCGGTGATGTTCTCGCTGTCCCAGTAGTAGATGCCGGTCGAGACGATCCGCTCGTTCAACATCCCCTCGACATGCCAGGAACCGCCGGGGTACTCGGGCTTGTCCGGGGTGAGATGAATGGTGGCGAGCTTGACGATGACCTGGAGACGGCGACCGCGCAGGTCGACTCGGGCGGATTCGTCAGGCAACTCGGGCCGGGTGAAGGCCGGGGCGTCCGGGATGGTCGGGCGGCGGGTCTCCCACCAGAGGTCATGGGCCTCTTCCCATGCACGGAAGGCTTCTTCGTAGGCCTCACCATCACTGTAGGAGGACTTGTCCGGATACTCCGGCTCCCGCGACTCGTACCACCCGTAAGGATTGGCCTCGATCCGCAAGGGTCGCGGATGGCGCAGATCGGTGAGCACGTTCTCCAGCAGCGGGCGCATGCGTGCGAACAAGTCCGGCAGGACGGAGGCGAGTTCGCGATGAGTCTCGGGGTGGACGTTGTTGACGTACGAACGGAAGGTGACATCGCCGTCGTCACGGACGTCGACGTCCGTGGGGAGCCACTGGAATTTCTCCGAGAACTCGTACTTCGAGTAGCGGTTCGTCGGGTTCTGCCATGCCCGCTCGGGCTCGCCGCTCACCCCTCTCACCAGACAGAACAGTGAGGGATGAACCAGATCCAGTACCTGGCCGTCGGATCCGGGATGCCAGTCCCGTTCTGCTTCGGGCACCTGTTCCAGAACCCGAACCGCCTCGCGCAGCCGGGATCTGAGCTTGTCGTCGACCAGTGTGTCCGACTGCCACACCCCGTCGACGGCGGACACCTCGACGCCGGTTCGGCCGTCCCGCAGCGCGGCGTAATGCGCGAGTTCGGCAAGCACGTACGAAACTTGCGCTTCGGTGAGGCCCTGGGCGACCGCCTCATGCGTCCACCTGGCCACGATGTCGGCATCGTTCATCTTGTCGAACCACGTCGGCTTCGCCCGAATGTGTGCGCTGCACTGCATCATCTGAAGTTCCCGCAGCGTTCGCGGTGTCGCGAACGATATGGAACGGGCAGCATGAAAGGGCAGTGGGAAAGCAGCCAGGCCAGTCAATTCTCTCGGTCCTCCCAGTCGGTGTGCGGTGGCGGGAAGGATACTTCAGCAGACTGACACCGCGGCCGTGGCCCCTGTCGTCGCTGGTCCGGGAGCCAGGGCCTCGACTTGGTCGCGTGATGCCCGGACTGCCGCCACCACAAGGCAGTTTCACCCCTGCCGCAGAGGATGAAATTCGTTCAGGGACCAAATAGGGCCGACGAGTTCATCCATGGATTCTGAAAGAAGTGGGTCGTATTTCTTGCCTGCCCCCGGGTCCCGGGCCCCCGGGGTCGCGGAGACCGTCTGGCACCGACACGGATCGGAAGTCGGGCTCAGGACAAAGGGGGAAGGATCTTCGACATCGGAGGTTTGGCGATCCTGGGGCTGACACCGTAGTCCTTTGCTTCAGTACGGAGAAGCGCGGATGGCAGGCTGCGATGGTGCCGGGCCCGTGGTCAGGCGGTGGGCACTCAGATGGGGAAGCTGCGGGCATGTGCGGCTGAGCCGGGCGCTGGAACTCGATCTTGTGCGCTTGTGGTGCGGTCGTTGGAACCCTGCCCCACCCTGATGCGCTTCGCGTCGGCCAAGACGACCCAGGAGCCCAGGCGGAACTGTCCCGCCACATCCCTCGGCTGACGTGGAATCAGTTCACCAGTGACGACAGAGCCGCCGACACCCGTTCGGATGCCTCCGGCGGGGTCGAGGCGTGCGGGGAGAAGCGGAGCGAGTCGGCGCGGACCGTCGGGGTGACGCCCTCGGCGTGCAGCGCCTTCGCGACGACGGTCGGATCGTGGTCCGGCATGGTGAAGGAGAGGATGCCCGCGCGCCGGGTCGGGTCGGCGGGGGAGAGGACGCGGCCGCCGTGTTCCGTGACGGTCTCGGTGAGTTCGGCGATCCGTTCGGCGACGGCGGCCTCGATCGCCGTGACGGTGTGCTGCTCGACGAGGTCCAGCGCGGCCGCGAACGCTGCTGCCGTCACCGGGCTGAGGTTGGTGATCGACCATCGTTGCGCGTCCGGCGCGGGCGGATGTTCCGTACCGTCGAAGAGGCCGACGTCCTCCACGCCCGTCCAGCCGGTGAGGACCGGTTCGAGGGACTCCAGCGCGCGATCGGACAGGGCGGCGAAGCCGGTGGCCCAGCCCGATCGCAGCCACTTCTGACCGCCCGCCACCACTACGTCGGCCGCGTCCCAGGCCATCTCGGTCACACCGAACGCCTGGATGGCGTCCACGATCAGCAGTCGGTCGGGTCCGATCGCCTCACGCAGTGCCGCCAGGTCGGCGCGGAAGCCGGTGCGGAAGTCCACGGCGCTGACGGACACGGCGACGACGTCGTCGGTCAGTGCGGCACGGACCAGGTCGGGGGTGACCCCGCTGCCGGGCGCCGGATCGAGCCAGCACGGTGTGGCCCGGCCCAGGTCGGCGGTTCGGCGCCACGGATAGTGGTTGGCAGGGAAGTCGGTGCGCGGTGCGAGGACCACGCCCTCTCTGATGCCGAGGGCTGCGTGGAACAGGCCGGTGGACGCGTTCGGGAGCAGCACGGTGTGCCGGCGGTCGGTGCCCGCGAGGCGCGCGGCCGTGTCCCGGGCGAGCGCTTCCGCGCGCATCAGGCCGTCCACGGTGGTGTGATCGGCGCGGGCGGACTCCTCCATGGCCCGCGTGGTGGCGGCCACGGCGTCCCGCGACGGGGGACCGAACCGTGCGAAGTCGAGGTACCCGGCGGGCGTGTCGAAGTGGGCTGCGTACGACGTGATCACGGGGCTCGTCCTTCCGGGACGGTGCGGGTCGGGACGGGTCGGTCAGGGTTGGCCGGGGCGGTCGGGGTCGGTCGGGTATGACAGCGGATCCGTCTGGTGAGCGGTGCCGCGGGGGTGACGGACCGGCACGCCGGCGTACTGTTTTTCGTCGTCCTGGGCGTGTCTCACCCGCCTGCACGGTACGCGCCGTACTCCGCTACGACCGGCCCGGGGTGCGCCCGGGGTGTCGGTCCGTGTACCACCCGGGGTGTCGGCCCGCATGGCGAACGGGACGGCCGGGCACCCCTGGAGGGGTGCCCGGCCGTCCCGTTCGCCGACGCCGATACCGACGCGGCCTGCGATGAAGCCGGGGCTCAGTGTCCCGCGGATTCCTCGGGGCGCGCGTGGCGCGGCAGGAGGAACGCGAGCAGGAAGGTCAGGGCGAGCATGCCGGCGACGATCCAGAGCACCGTCTGCATGACGGAGCCGAAACCGCTCCGGAAGGCCGACGACGCGGTGTCCTGCAGCGCGGCGGATATCCGGGCGCCGGCCTGGGGCGAGGTCGCGGCCGACCGGGTGTCCTTCTCCAGGCGCGCGCAGGACGCCGGGGTCGCGGCAGGATCCTTGGCGACAGCGCGGTCCGAGGTGCACGTCCGCAGATCCGCCACGATGCGCTCCTGAGCCGCGGGCGCGAGGTGCGCGGCGGTCAACTGCTCCCGCAGGCCGTCGGCGCGGTGGTCGACGGCGGTGGCGATCCCGCCGCCCAGCAGGCCGAAGAACACGGTGCCGAGGATGGCCACGCCGAAGGCGCCGCCGAGCTGCTGCACCGCGGTCATCGTGCCGGACGCCGAACCGGTCTCGTGCTGTTCGACGCTGGCGAGCACGATGTCGAAGAACGGCGCCATGAGCAGGCCCATTCCGATGCCCGTGACGAGCAGCGACGGCAGGAGCTGCCAGGGGCCGACGCCGCCGCCCACCATGTCGAGGGTCAGCCAAACGCCGAACACGCCGACCGCCATGACCAGCGTGCCCGCCTGAAGGACGGCCCGTCCGAACTTGGTGACGCCCTGAGCGAGCCCGAAGCCGACGATCATGCCGCCCGACCAGGGCACCATCACCAGGCCTGCCTTGAGCGGCGCGTAGCCGAGGCCGATCTGGGTGTAGAGGTTGAACACCAGCATGAAGCCCTGCATGGCCGAGAAGAAGACCAGTCCGAGGATCATGCCGCCGCTGAAGCCGCGCTTGCGGAAGAGGCTGGGGACGACCAGAGGGTCCCGGCCTGCTTTGCTGCGGCTCGACTCGTACCGCCCGAAGACGACGAAGACGATCACCGAGGCGCCCATCATCACGAACGTCCACACCGGCCAGTCGTACTCACGGCCCTGCACCAGCGGGAAGATGATGAGCAGAGCGGCCAGTGCGACCAGGAGCATGCCGAGGATGTCGAGCTGTGGCTTGGTTTCGGACCGGCCCTTCGGCAGGTAGCGCACGGCGCCGAGGATCGCCGCGGCACCCAGCGGCAGGTTGATCAGGAAGATCATGCGCCAGCCGGTGCCGAAGTAGTCGGCGTCCACGAGCCAGCCCGCCAGGATCGGCCCGCACACCGCGGACAGACCCATGACCGGGCCGAACATGCCGAAGGCCTTCTGCGACTCCTTCGGCGGGAACATCTCCTTGATCATGCCGAGGCCCTGGGGCAGCATCACCGCGCCGAACAGGCCCTGTACGACCCGCGCGCCGATCAGCATCCCGGGCGACACGGACACCGCGCACAGCAGCGAACCCAGGGTGAAGCCGGCGGCTCCGACCAGGAACATCGTGCGGCGCCCGTGAATGTCCCCGAGCCGCCCTCCGGTGACGAGCCCGATGGCCATCGAGAGGGTGTAGGCGGCCGCGAGCCACTGCAGGGTGGACGCGCCGCCACCGAGGTCGGCTCGCATGGAGGGCCCGGCGATGTTCGTGACGACGGCGTCGAGGAGGTCCATCACCTCGGCCGCGAGGATCACGAACAGCGCAGCCCAGCGCCACCGGTAGGGCGCTGGTGAGTCGATGGGCGTCTCGGCGGACGCGACACCGGTGGTGGACATCGGAACTCCTCGTGAAGAGGCCGCGCCGGGTGACGACCCGCGGGCGCGGTGGGGCGGATGGGTGTGACTGCCCGGCTTGCCGTCACGGAGGGAGATGAAGGATGGAGAAGGATCAGACGCCGGAGAACGCTGTTCACCTTAACAGAACAGTGCTCATTAAGAGAACGGCGTTCATTAAGATATAGCGCAACTCGACGGCGTGGACAAGATATATCGCGTTGAGGCGGAGTGAACGCCGCTCTCCGAGAGAGAACACTGCTCTCCCGGCGCCTAGACTGTCCTCATGAGCGACGCGGCCGCCGGCACCCCCGCACAACCTCCGCCGTCCCCCTGGGAGCGCGAGCGTTCCGTTCGCGCCCGGGTCGCCCCCGCACGGGCGCCGCTGTCGCGCGAACGCATCGTCGAGGCCGCGTTCACCGTGCTGGACCGGTCAGGGCTCGACGGGCTGTCCATGCGCCAGGTGGCCGCCGAACTGGGGGTCACGGTCTCCGCCCTCTACGCCTACATCAGCTCCAAGGACGACCTCCTGGAGCTGATGTACACCCGCCTCTTCGACAGCTTCACGATGCCCGAACCCGACCCCGAGCGGTGGCGGGAGCAGGTGCGCGAGTACGCCCGTTCCTGGCGACGGCGCCTGCTGTCCCATCGGGACATGGCCAGGATCTCCATGGCCCATGTCCCCTTCACCGCCGAACTGCTGCCGCACGTCGAGTCGTTGCTCGCCGTCTTCCGCACCGCCGGACTGCCCGACCGCATCGCGGCGGAGGCCGGTGACCTCATCTCCACCTACATCGACGGGTTCGTGCTGGAGGAGGGCATGTGGCAGGACCGGGCCGCCCAGCACACCGGCGACGGTTCCTCCCTGGCCCGCCCCGACTGGCGTGAGATGGCCGACGACATGCAGAACTACTTCGCGTCCCTGCCCGAAGCGGACTTCCCCCACCTGCGCGCCCTGTCCGGGGTGATGGTGACGGACTCCTCCGACGAGAGGTTCGACATCGGTCTGGAGATCATGCTGCGCGGCCTGGCGAGCTATCTGCCGGACCCGGAGGCCTGAGGGAGCAGGGACGCTTGCCCGGCTCCGGGCTCCGGCCAACTGGCAGGCTCCGGCCACCTGTCCGGTTCTGGACACCGGCCGATCTGTGACACCGTCCCGCGTCCCGCGTCCCGCGTCCCGCGTCCCGCGTCCCGCGTCCCGCGTCCCGCGTCCCGCGTCCCGCGTCCCGCGTCCCGCTCGCGGCGGCCCTGGCTCGCGGCCACGGCAGGGCGCTGCGGACCTCCCGCCGCTCTCGCCTCAGTTGTTCCAGCTCTCGTCGTAGGGATCGCGCGGTGTCGGGACCGGCCTCGCCGAGCTCACGTCGAGGAACGGGATGATGCCGCCGTTGACCGGGTCCTTCGTGCGCTTGCCGGTGTAGCCGCCGGTGACCTCGAGCCAGGTGTCGGGCCGCAGGACGGGCGGAATCCGCCCGGACAGGCCGATCTTGACCGGCTGGGCGTCGGCAGCACAGCAGTTGAGCGCCATGCGGACGAGATAGGGCGTGCCGGCCCGGTCGAGTGCGACGAAGCCGGTGATCTTGATCTGCCGGCCGCCGAGGGAGCGTCCGTGGTCGTACGCCGCCCGGCCCGCGTAGTCGACCAGGCCGAGAGTGACCGGGTCGCCGGCGGGCAGCTTGGAGTAGCCGAAGGGCGCCTGGAGCGCCGTACCGGCGCGCATCGCGCTGTAGGAGCCGAGGGCGGGCGGGGCTACCAGGATGAGTGCGAGCAGCGGGAGGACGAGGAGCCAGGAGACACGTGGTTCGCGATGCCCGTGCCCATGGCCGTCTCCGTGTCCATGGCTGTCCGTGTGCCCGTCTGCGTGCTCGTCCCTGTGCCGGTCCGAGTGCTCGTCCCCGTGCCAGGACGCGCGCTCGTGCTCGCCCGTGCGGCCGTGCGCGTCCGCGCCGGTGTCCGTGTCGGCGTGTGCGTCACGGATCTCCCGCTCGGGCGCCCGCGCTCCGTCACGCCGGTCGCCGGGGCGGTCGGCGGAAGCCTTCCGGTGCTCGCGTATCTCGTACCAGACCGTGGCGAGGGCCGTGACGATCAGCACCACGCCGGCCGCGAGCAGCAGGGGCCGCAACCCGGCCTTGACGTACCGCAGATAGAGGTCGGTGACGCTCGCGTGCAGCACTGCCGCGCCGATGAGGAAGAGCACGGCCGCCTGTGCCTGCCGGTTCACAGGAGCACCGCCCCGATCAGTACGGACATGAGGATCGCGAGGGCGAAGGTGGTGGGCGCGAACCGTACCGCGAAGCCGCGGCCGAATGTGCCGACCTGCATGGCGAAGAGCTTCAGGTCGATCATCGGTCCGACGACGAGGAACGCCAGCCGGGCGGTGAGCGAGAACTGGGTCAGTGAGGAGACCACGAACGCGTCGGCCTCGGAGCAGATCGACAGCAGTACGGCCAGGATCGCCAGGGCCAGGATCGACACGACCGGATTCCCGGCCGCGGCGTGCAGCCAGCTCGCCGGTACGACCGACTTGAGCGTGGCCGCGGCCATCGCGCCCAGTACGAGGAATCCGCCCGCGTGCATCACGTCGTGCCGCACCGACCCCCAGAACGCCGCCCCCTTGCCGAGGCCGTCGTGTGCGGGGCGGGCCGGCGGACGCAGCCAGTCGGTGCGGCCGAGACGCTGCCACAGCCAGCCCATCACGCAGGCCACGAGGAGACTCGCGACGAAGCGGGCCAGAACCATCTCCGGGTTCCGGGGGAAGGCGACGGCGGTGGCGGTCAGCACGATCGGGTTGATCGCCGGGGCGGACAGCAGGAACGCCAGGGCCGCTGCCGGAGTGACACCGCGCCGCACCAGCGCCCCGGCGACCGGCACGGAGGCGCATTCGCAGCCGGGCAGGATCGCCCCGGCCATCCCGGCGACCGGCACTGCGAGCGCCGGCCGTTTCGGCAGTGCGCGGGCGAAGAACGACGGCGGGACGAACACCGCGATGACCGCGGACAGCAGCACACCGAGCACGAGGAAGGGCAGGGCCTGGACCACCACCGCGACGAACACGGTCATCCAGCTCTGCATCACCGGCGCGGACAGCGCTCCGCGGATCGGCCCCTGCGATGCGATGACCAGCAGCAGGAGCATGGTCAGGGCGAGCGGGGAGTTGAAGTTCCAGCCCTTACGGCCCTGGCGGTCGTCCTCGTCCTGCCGGTGAACCGGAGGCGGGGCTTCCTCGGTGATGGTCACGCTTGAGCTACCTCCGGTCGGGGAGGGGCGCGGCTGCCGTTGCCCTTCCGCCTTGAATACGCCGGCTCGGCCACAGCTTCTCACCGGGCGTCGGCGGGATTGCCTGCGCCCGGGGGATTCTTGACCTTCGCCGGACCGGGGGAGTCGGCTCACGCCCCTCGGCCGTCGTGAGTGGCTGGGCCATCTTCCACCGGACACGTCCGGACGGCGCAAGCGGGTGGGTCCCGGCGTGGCCGTCGTCCCGCCGGGTCCCCGGTGGACCCGGCGGGACGACGGCCACCACCGCTCGTCTGTCTCCGCCTCGTGTCGCGGTCGTTGTGACATCTCTTTACGTCACTGTCATGTACCTGTAGCTTCCGGGCCGCAAGGGCTTTCAGGAACTTGCCGGTTCTTCTTGCAAGGCAACTCCCTCCCCCCGGACCCGCATTGGAGACGCCCCATGAGACGCAGACCCCAACGGCCGCCGCTACGCATGCTGGTGGCGCTCGTCGCGGTGTCCGGACTGTTCGGACTGACCCCGCCGAACGCGGGATCCGTCCCCGTGGAGAAAACGGCCGCCACGTCCGCGACGACGACCGTCTTCTACTACACGAAGACCAAGAACTGGCCCACCACGTACCTGCACTACGCCCCGGACGGCGGCTCCTGGACCACCGTGCCGGGGGTGAAGATGGAGGCGGCCTGCACCGACTGGGTGAAGGAGACCGTCGACCTCGGCTCGGCCGCCGGGCTGCAGGCCACCTTCAACAACGGAAGCGGCACCTGGGACAACAACGGCGGCAACAACTACGCGCTGGGCACCGGCACCATCACCGTCAAGGACGGTGTGATCGCCCACAGTGACCCGTGCGCCGACACCGGCTCGGGAAGCGGCAACCAGGCCACCGTCTACTACTCGACCGCCACGTCCGGCTGGACCACGGCCAACATCCACTACGCGCCCACCGGCGGCTCCTGGACGACGGTCCCCGGCGTCGGCATGGAGACCGCCTGCACCGGCTGGTGGAAGAAGACCCTCGACATCGGTACGGCGACCTCGCTCAAGGCGGCCTTCAACAACGGCAACGGCGTCTGGGACAACAACAACAGCGCCGACTACACGATCCCGTCGGGCACCACGACCGTGAAGGATCGGACCGTCACCGCCGGCGCCACGGACCCGTGCGCCGCCGAAGTGCCCGACGCCCAGGCACCGACCACTCCCACAGGCGTCACGGCGACCGCCACCAACACCTCGGTGGTGGTGAGCTGGAACCCGGCGACCGACGACACCGCCGTGACGAAGTATCAGCTCACGCGCACGGGCGGCACGTCGGGAACCGTCGTCACCGACATCGGCTCGACCGTGTACTCCGACACGGGACTTGAGGAGAACACCACCTACACCTACACGGTGAAGGCCGTCGACGCGGCCGGGAACACCTCGCCCGCCTCCTCCGCGGCCCCCGTCACGACCGGCGAGAAGGCTCCCGCGCCGGCCTCGGGGACGCCGCTCGGCACCGATCCGCGCAAGGACCCGATCTACTTCGTCCTCACCGCCCGCTTCTACGACGGCGACAGTTCCAACAACCGCGGCGGCAGCCAGGACGTCAAGTCGGGCAACGCGGCCAACAACGACCCCATGTTCCGAGGGGACTTCAAGGGTCTCGTCGACAAACTCGACTACATCAAGGCGCTCGGATTCTCGGCCGTCTGGATCACCCCGGTCGTCCTCAACCGCTCGGACTACGACTACCACGGCTATCACGGCTACGACTTCTACAAGGTCGACCCGCGGCTGGAGTCGGCCGGAGCCTCCTACCAGGACCTGATCAACGCGGCCCACGCCAAGGGCATGAAGATCTACCAGGACGTGGTCTACAACCACAGCTCCCGCTGGGGAGCGAAGGGCCTGTTCACGCCGACCGTATACGGCGTACGCGACTCCCAGTGGAGCTGGTACTACGACGAGAAGAACGAGGGCTTCGAGTACGACGGCCTGACCGTCGAGCCCAAGTCGGGCAAGTCGTACTACAACGGCGACCTGTGGTCGACCGCCGAACCCTCCGGGAACACCTGCCTCAACTGGGGCAAGCCCACCGGGGGCAAGAGTGCCGAGGGCTACACCGTGTACAACTGCCAGTGGCCCAGCCCCACTTCGGGGATGTTCCCGAAGGCGTACTACCACCAGTGCTGGATCGGCAACTGGGAGGGCGAGGACTCCCGTTCGTGCTGGCTGCACGAGGACCTCGCCGACTTCAACACCGAGAACGCCACCGTCCAGAACTACCTGATCGGCGCGTACGACAAGTACATCGACATGGGCGTCGACGGATTCCGTGTGGACACCGCCGTCCACATCCCGCGCGTCACCTGGAACCGCCGCTTCCTGCCCGCCATCTACGACCGGGTCACCCAGCGCTTCGGCACGGACGCCGCGAAGAACTTCTTCGTCTTCGGCGAAGTGGGCGCCTTCGTCAACGACAAATGGAACCGCGGCTCGGTGAACCACTCCGCGCAGTTCTACACCTGGAAGGAACGCAAGGAGTACAGCGCGGACGACGAGACGGCCGCCATCGAGCAGTACAACTACGAGGAGCAGCTGGGCACGGGCAGCCAGCCCACCTCCACCAACGCCTTCCTGAGCGGGAACAGCTACCACACCCCGGACCGCAGCCAGTTCTCCGGCATGAACATCATCGACATGCGCATGCACATGAACTTCGGTGACGCGCAGAACGCGTACAACAACGGCAAGGACTCCGACGACTCCGTCAACGACGCCACGTACAACGTCGTCTACGTCGACAGTCACGACTACGGACCGAACAAGTCGAGCACCCGCTACAGCGGCGGCACCGACGCCTGGGCCGAGAACATGGCGCTGATGTGGACCTTCCGCGGCATCCCCACGCTGTACTACGGCTCGGAGATCGAGTTCCAGAAGGGCAAGCAGATCGACTGCGGGCCGACCTGCCCGCTGGCGACGACCGGGCGCGCGTACTACGGCGACCATCTCGCGGGCAGCGTCACGGCCTCCGACTTCGGAAAGGCCGACTCCGCGAGCGGCGAGGTCGCGACGACCCTCGCGCAGCCGCTGGTCAAGCACCTGCAGCGGCTCAACCAGATCCGCCGGGCGATCCCGGCCCTGCAGTCGGGCCAGTACTCGACGGACGGCATCACCGGCTCGATGGCCTTCAAGCGCCGCTACACCAGTGGCTCGACCGACAGTTTCGCCCTGGTCACGGTCACCGGCGACGCTACCTTCACCGGCGTCCCGAACGGCACGTACACGGATGCCGTCACCGGTGACGTGAAGACCGTCTCCGGCGGCACACTGTCGGTGGCCGCGCCCGGGAAGGGAAACCTTCGGGTGTACGTGCTCAACGGCCCCGGCAGGATCGGAACCGACGGGCCCTACCTCAAGTAGGCGGCCCGCGACCGGCCCGCGACCGGCCGACGGGTCACAGGAGCGGCGATCACCGTGATCGCACCGGGCGCCCCACGCCCGCACGGGACATCGTGATCGCCGCTTCCGCGCCCGACGGGAGCCAGGATGAATGGCGTGGTGAGCGTTGGGTACGCGACCGTCGATACGCCCGGGAGCCAGACCGGCCCGGGTGGCCGCCCGCCCGCCACTACCCGGGGATCCCGTCATGGACACGCCCTTGAACAACCACCACCCCACCGCACCCACGGCGACACCCGCCCAGGAGGCCCTGGACACCCTCGCCGCGAACACCGACGACACCGCGGCGCTGGACACGCTCGCCGCCAGCGACGTACTGGTGCCCGTGCCGGACGACGCCACCGACGCGGACATCGCCGATCCCCATGCCGTCGCGCTGCCGGTCCTCGACCAGCCCGGCGGCGGACAGGTGGTTCCGGTGTTCACCTCCGAGCTGGAGCTGGCCGAGCTCCTCCCCTCCGTCTCGCGCTACCGGCTCGTGCCGCTCGGCGCGCTCGCCTCCCAGTGGCCGTCGGACGATCTGGCCCTCACGATCGACGCCGCCTCGCCGCACGGCCTGACCCTCACCTCCGAGGGCGTACGCACACTGCTGGCGCGTCCGTAAGGCTGACGGCCGCGCGACGCGGGCTCCGCCCACGGCCCCGCCCCGGGGGCCGTCGGGTCGGCGTGCGGGTGAAGGACGTCCGGAATTGCTCCTTGCCGTGGAGTGGCCCGGCCCGTCCTGAGGGGGAAGATCCCTGGAAAGGCCGCCGCCGAGGAGTGGGGTTTCCCTTGAGAGTCGTCCTGCTGGGCACCGCCGCCGACGGCGGCTTCCCTCAGTGGAACTGTGCCTGCGGGCTCTGCTCGGCGGCCCGCGACGGAAAACTCCCCGCACGCACCCAGGAGTGCGTCGCCGTCAGCGGCAACTCCCGCGACTGGTGGCTGCTCAACGCCTCACCCGACGTGCGTACGCAGCTGAACGCCACCCCCGCGCTCGCCCCCGGGCCCAGGGGCACACCCGTGTGCGGCGTCCTGCTGACGGACGCCGAGGCCGATCACGTCATGGGACTGGCCGTGCTGCGCGGCGCCCCGGGACTGAAGGTCTACGCCGCGCCCCCGGTCCTCGACGCGCTCTCGCCGTTGCGCACCCTGCTCGACCGCCACACCTTGTGGGAATGGGCGGACAGTCTGACCGAGGGCGGATTCGTCCTGGCCGGGGGACTGGTCGTCAGCGCCCACGCGGTCGGTTCCAAGGCCCCCGGGCACATCGCCGGGACCGCCGCCGACGACGACCGCTGGATGACGGCGTACCGGATCGAGGACCTGACCAGCGGGGGTGTGCTCGTCTACGCGCCCTGCCTGGGGGAATGGACACCCGCGCTGGACGGCCTGTTCACCGGGGCGACCTGCGTCCTGCTCGACGGCACCTTCTATGCGACCGAGGGGACGGACACGGCGGTGCGGGGATCCCATGGGCGGAAGTCCAAGGAGCGCCTTCCCGGGCACCTCCCGGTCTCCGGCGTGGACGGCAGCCTGGCCGCGCTGGCGCGGCATCCGGACGCACGCGTTGTCTATACCCACCTCGACAGCACGAACCCGCTGCTCGACCCGGCCACGGACGCCTGTGCGTCGGTGACCGGGGCCGGCGCCGAAATCCTGCCGGACGGAGCGGAGTTCGTGCTGTAGCGGAGGCCGGGTGCGAAGGACCGCGGCGAAGGGCGGTGGAGGAAGGCTGTGGAGGAGATCAGTCGTGCGGCCGCAGCATGCGGGCGAGCACGGACCGCTGCAGGGGGAGCACCTCGGCGTGCAGGTCGCGGCCCTTCTGGGTGAGGGCGACCCACACCCCGCGGCGGTCCTCCTGGCAGACGGTGCGTTCCACCAGGCCGTCCTTCTCCAGCCGGCCGATGAGCCGGGACAGCGCGCTCTGGCTCAGATGGACCCGGCCCGCGATGTTCTGCACCCGGCACTGCTCGCCGGACTCGGTGGCGGTCTCCGAGGCGAGGATGTCCAGGACCTCGAAGTCACTGGCTCCCAGGCCGTGCGGATGCAACGCGCGGTCGATCTCGCACATCGTGCGCGCGTGCACCGACAGGATGTCCCGCCACTGGTCCTCCAGCCGGGCATCGGGCGTCTTCGTTGCCATAACTGAACGGTAACAGAGATCGGGCCATTGATTGAGTGTGCAACTAGTGCGTCTGCATCGGTCACCGTTCGCCCGCACTCGGTCACCGTTGGCCGCATCCGGTCGTCGTCGGCCCGTGTCCAGAGGCCGCTCGCCCGCATCCGGAGGGCCAGGCAGGCCTGGCTGTCAGGTGGTGGGGTCCTGGATCAGCCCGACCTGGTTGCCCTCCGCGTCCTTCACCGACGCGACCAGCCTCCCGTTGCCCACGTCCTGGAGCTCCTGGAGCGTCTCGGCGCCGGCGCCGAGCAGGACCGACAGGGACTCCTTGATGTCGTCGACGTGCCAGAAGGGGACCGGCCCGGTCAGCCCCTTGGCGTGGCCGTTCGGGTCGAGGCCGACATCCTGACCCGCGTCCTTGAAACCGACGTAGTACGGCTCGTCCACGTACGGTTCCACCCCCAGCAGCGCGGTGAACAGGGCCTTTGCCTTCGCGATGTCCTTGACGGGGTAGATGATCGTCTTGACTCCGGTGGTCATCCCGACTCCTCGTGGTGGGTGGCGGCCGCGTCGGCCGGCTGTCGTGTCGCCGGTGTTCCGACGGTCCTTTCACGCTAAGCGGGGGGAGGCGCGTATGGCTTCTCGAATCCTGACCGGTGCGCCGGACCTCCCCGGAGCGGGGCCGGGCCCCGGGGAGATCCGGTCCCGGGGCCCCTGCGTTTCCGGGGCCCGCTCGGGGCGGCCGCTCGGGTGCGCCCCGGTGTGCTCCGGTGCGGCCCTCAGGTGGACTCGCGGCGCACCAGTTCCGTCGGCAGGATCACCGCCGCCGGGTCCTCGCCGCCGATCTGAGCGAGGAGGACCCGGACCATCTCGGAGCTGATGCGGTCCCAGGGCTGGCGGATGGTGGTGAGGGCCGGGGTGGCGGCCGTGGCGGCGGGGGAGTCGTCGAAGCCGCCGACCGAGACGTCCTCCGGGACCCGGCGGCCGGCCTTGCGCAGCGCGGCCAGCACGCCCTGGGCCATCAGATCGGAGGCGACGAACACGGCGTCCATGTCCGGGGCGCTCTCGAGGAGCCGTTCGGCGCCCGCCTCACCGCTGGCGCGGCTGTAGTCGCCGGAGGCGATGAGCCGGTCGTCGGCCTCGACGCCCGCCTCGGCGAGCACCTCCCGGTAGCCGGCGAGGCGCTCGACACCGCCGGGGGTGTCCAGCGGGCCGGTGACCATTCCGATACGGCGCCGCCCGAGGGAGAGCAGGTGCGTGACCATGTCCCGGGCACCGTCCCGGTCGTCGGCGGCCACGTAACTCACCTTGGAACCGAGGCCGATGGGCTTTCCGCACGCGACGAGCGGCACACCGGCCTCGCGCAACTGCTCGGCGACCGGATCGCCGGAGTGGCTGGAGACCAGCAGCACCCCGTCGACATGGCCCGCCGTGATGTACCGGGTGATGCGCCGCCGTTCGTCCTGGGTGCCTGCGAGCATCAACAGGAGCGGGACGTCGTGCGCGGCGAGCGCCTGGGTGCAGCCGCGCAGCAGGACGTTGAAGTTCGGGTCCTCGAAGAACCGCTCCTGGGGCTCGGTCAGCAGGAAGCCGACCGAGTCGGACCGTCCGGTGATCAGCGAACGGGCGTGCCGGTTCACGACGTAGCCCGTCCTGCGGATGGCGGCGTTGACCGCCTCCGCCGCCGTGGGGCTCACATAGTGCCCGCCGTTGAGTACGCGTGACACGGTGCCTCGTGAGACACCGGCCTCGCGCGCGACGTCATGGATCGTCGGCGGCTTGCGCCGACCCCCCGTGTTGCTCATGGTCATGACTTTACGGCTCCGGACAGCAGGTCGAGGCTCCAGAAGCGCTGGATGACCAGGAACAGCGCGACCAGCGGGATGATCGCGAGCAGGGCGCCGGTGATCACCAGGGTGTACAGGGCCGGGGTGTTGGAGCCCTGTTCGAGGAGGGTGAACAGGCCGAGCGTGATCGGGAACTTCTCGTCGTCGCTGAGCATGATGTAGGGGAGCAGGAAGTTGTTCCACACGGCCACGAACTGGAACAGGAAGACCGTCACCAGACCGGGCACCATCATGGGCAGCGCGACCCGGGTGAAGATCCGCCACTCGCCGGCGCCGTCCATCCGCCCGGCCTCGACCACGTCACCGGGGACGGCCGCGGCGGCGTAGATCCGGGCGAGGTACACGCCGTACGGGGACAGGACGAGAGGCAGCAGCACCGACGCGTACGAGTCCGTCAGGTCCGCCTTGGCCATAAGCAGGTACTGCGGGATCGCGAGGATCACCGGCGGCATCAGCACGCCCGCCATCAGTACATTGAAGATGGTCTCGCGGCCCCGGAAGCGGTAGATCGCGAGGGCGTAGCCGCTGACCGCCGAGACAGCCGTCGACAGCAGGGCGCCGAGCCCGGCGTAGAGCGCGGAGTTGCCCATCCACTTCCAGTAGATGCCGTCGCGGTAGGCGCTGAGGTCCTTGATGTTCTGGGTGAACCCGGTGCCCGGCAGGAAGGTGAACGTCGAGAACAGCTCGCGGCCCGACTTGGTGGCCGCGATCACCACCCAGGCGACGGGCAGCAGACAGTAGAGCGCGCCGAGCAGCAGAGTGAGGGTGGGGACCAGGGCGATCCGGCCGCGCAGGGGCGGTCCCTGGGCGGTGCCGGGGGTGGTGCCCGCGGCCGGTGCGGCCTTGCGGACGGCAAGAGAACTCATCGTGCTTCCTCCTGCTTGGTACGGGAGTTCGCGGCGCGCAGGAAACCGAAGGACAGGACCAGCGTGACCACGGCGATGATCACGGCCTCGGCGGCGGCCGCGTAGATGTCACCGGTGTTGAACGCGTCCCGGTAGACCTTCATCAGCGGACTCCAGGTCGTGGAGACGGAGTTGGTGAGGGGTTTGAGGGTGGTCGGCTCGCTGAACACCTGGAGCGTGGCGATGATCGAGAAGAAGAAGGTGAGCACCAGGGAGGGCGCCACCATCGGGATCTTGATCCGCAGGGCGGTCTGCAGCGGGCCGGCGCCGTCCAGCTTCGCCGCCTCGCGCACCTCGGCCGGGATGGCCTGGAGCGAGGTGTAGATGACGATCATGTTGAAGCCGGTGCCGCCCCACACCGCGATGTTCGACAGAGCGAGGAACAGCGGGCCGCCGTCCAGCAGGTTCGGCTGCGGCAGGCCCAGTTTGCCGAGAATGAAGTAGAAGGGGCTGACGTCCGGGAGGTACAGGAATCCCCACAGGAGGGCCGCCACGACGCCGGGGATGGCGTACGGCAGGAAGATCGCGAGCCGGGTGAAGGGCGCGAGGCGCACCTTCTCCGCATCGAGCATCAGCGCGAAGACCAGCGCGAGGCCGAGCATCACCGGCACGACGATGAGGCCATAGCCCGCCACGCGCAGCGCGCCGGCGACCAACTCGCTGTCGGTCAGCGCGTCGGTGTAGTTCCTGAGGCCCGCCCAGACTTCGTTGCGGGCACCGGCGCCCAGGCCGAGGCCCTTGACCTGGACCTTGTGCAGGCTCAGCCAGATCGCGTAGCCGATGGGCAGTGCGAAGAAGAGGACGAAGAGGATCGTCGCGGGGAGGAGAAAACCGTACGGGGCCCCCTTGACCCCGTACGGCTTCCGGCGTGCGGTCGTCACTGAGCGACCCCGAAGCCCTGCTTCTTGAGGTCGGCGACAGTGGCGTCCTGCATGGTCTTCAGGGCGGCGCCGAAGTCCGACTTGTTCTTCGCGGCGGCGCCGAAGGCGTCGTTGAAGGACGTGTAGGCCACGTTCACGTTCGGGCCCCACGCGGACGGCGCGGTGGTCTTGGCGATCTCCGAGGCCTTGGTGTAGAAGTCCGGCTGGTTGGAGAAGAAGGCCGGCGGCTGCGCGAACGCGTCACTGGTCTGCGCGCTCGTGGACGCCGGGTAGATGCCGCTCTCCTTGGCCAGCGCGGCCACCGCCTGCGGGTCCGTGTTCAGCCAGGCGGCGAACTTCGCGGCGGCCGCCTTGTGCGGGGAGTCCGTGGTGACGGCCGTCGAGGAGCCGCCCCAGCTGCCGGTGACGTTCTCGCCGGCTGACCACTGCGGCAGCGGGGCCATCGCCCACTTGCCCGTGGTCTGCGGGGCCGCCGTGGTCAGGGTGCCGGGCGCCCACACCGCGCTGACCCAGGCGATCTCCTTGCCGGTGTTCAGCGCCTTGTTCCAGGCCGGCTGGTACATCGGCTGGTTGTCGATCGCGCCCTCCTTGACGAGACCGCCCCAGAAGTCGGCGACCTTCCGGGTGGCCGCGTCGTCGATGCCGACCTTCCACTTGTCGCCGGAGGCGGTCCACCACTTGGCACCCGCCTGCTGGGCCAGACCGGCGAACTGGCCGGAGTCGTTGGCGGAGAAGGTGGTCAGGGCCTTGTCCGGCGCCTTCTTCTTCAGCGCGCGGGCGGTCTCGGCGAACTGCTCCCAGGTCGTCGGAACCGTCAGGCCGTACTTCTTGAACAGGTCCGCGCGGTAGTAGAACATCATCGGGCCGATGTCCTGCGGGATCGCGTAGACCGCGTCCGTACCCAGCGTCGTCTGCTGCCACACGCCGTCGGCGAACTTGGTCTTCGCCTCCTTCGACTCGGCGGCTATGTCGGCGAGCGCGTCGTTGCTGACCAGCGTCGGCAGCGCCTGGTACTCGGCCTGGACCAGGTCCGGTGCCTTCTTCGCCTTGTGCGCGGTGAGGATCTTGGTGATGAGCGTGTCGCCCGAGGCCTGCTTCTTCACCTCGACGGTGATCTGCTGCTGCTTCCCCGGCCCCTTGTTCCAGAGGTCGACGACCTTGTCCATGCCCGGCGCCCAGGTCCAGAACGTCAGTGTCGCGGGTCCGGACTGGGATGCGCTCTTGTCGTCGTCCGACGAGCCGCAGGCGGCGAGCGAGGTGGCGCCGAGGACGACGGCGATGGTGCTGGCCACGAGGCGGTTGTGCTTCGTGATGGGCATGGAACGTTCTCCCCTGACCTGGGCCTCCGCCTGCTGCGGAGGCCTGCCCTGTTCTTGCGCGGGTCGCGTTGGGGCGCGTCTGCCGGTACCGGGACCGCGACCGTGTTCTCGACCCTCAGGGCCTTCGCACAGTCGCCTCTCGACACCGGAGCGCCTCCTTCGGCACACTCGCGGTGCTTCTGTGAGCGTTCACAGTAGAGAAACATCCCGGACACTTGTCAATGGTTGTTGCTGTGCGGTTATGTTGGGCTCACGCCGCTGGCGCTGTGTGTGCACGTTCCCAAATGATCGATTACATGGGAGAGATCCATGCCGGAGACCAACCCCAAGGGCCTCACCGGGCTCGCCTTCGGTGGGGACTACAACCCCGAGCAGTGGCCGGAAAGCGTCTGGCCCGAGGATGTCCGGTTGATGCGCGAGGCAGGCGTCACGATGGTGAGCGTCGGGATCTTCTCCTGGGCGCTGCTCGAACCGGTTCCGGGCACTTACGAGTTCGGCTGGCTCGACCGCCTGCTCGACCTGCTGCACAAGAACGGCATACGCGCGGACCTGGGCACCCCGACCGTCGCACCGCCCGCCTGGTTCTACCGCGAACACCCTGAAGCGCTCCCCGTTGCCGCCGACGGCACCCGCTACGCCTTCGGATCACGCGGCGCCATCTGCCACAGCAACAGCGACTACCGGGCGGCAGCCGCCTCCATCACCACACGGCTCGCGACCCGGTACGCCGACCACCCCGCACTCGCCCTGTGGCACGTCCACAACGAGTACGGCGTCCCCGTCTCCGCCTGCTACTGCGATTCCTGCGCCGCGCACTTCCGCACCTGGCTGACCACCACCTACGGCACCATCGACGAGCTCAACGAGGCCTGGGGAACCGCCTTCTGGGGCCAGCGCTACGCCGGCTTCGACCAGGTCGACCCGCCGCGCATCACCCCGACCGTCGGCAATCCCGCGCAGGCGCTGGACTACAAGAGGTTCGCCGACACGACCATGCGCGAGAACTTCGTGGCCGAGCGGGACATCCTGCACCGCCTCGCGCCCGGCATCCCGGTGACCACCAACTTCATGACGGCCCTCAGCCAGTGCGACTCCGTCGACTACTGGGCATGGGGCCGCGAGGTCGACCTGGTCACCAACGACCACTACCTGATGACCGACGGCCGCCGCACCCACGTGAACCTCGCGATGGCCGCCGACCTCACCCGATCGGTCGCGGGCGGCGCGCCCTGGCTGCTCCTCGAACACTCCACCTCGGGCGTCAACTGGCAGCCCCGCAACCCCGCCAAGGCGCCCGGACAGATGGCCCGCAACTCCCTCTCCCACGTGGCGCGCGGCTCCGAGGGCGCCATGTTCTTCCAGTGGCGGCAGTCCCGGCGCGGCGCCGAGAAGTTCCACTCCTCGATGCTGCCGCACGCCGGCACCGACTCACGCGTGTGGCGCGAGGTCGTCGAACTCGGCGCGTCCATCGACTCGTTGGCCGCCGTCAAGGGAACCCGCACGGTCGCCGACGTGGCCGTGCTGTGGGACTGGCAGTCGTGGTGGGCGCAGAGCCTGCAGTGGCGTCCCAGCGAGGACCACGACGCACGCGAGCGCGCCGACGCCTTCTACGAGGCCCTCTACGACCGCCACCTCACGGTCGACTTCGCGCACCCGGAAGCCGACTTGTCAGCCTATCCCCTTGTCGTCGTACCCGCGCTCTATCTGATGACCGAGGCCGCGGGGAACAATCTCAGGGAGTACGTCGACAACGGTGGCACCCTGCTCGTCTCGTACTTCTCCGGCATCGTCGACGAGCACGACGCCGTGCACGAGGGCCCCCACCCCGGCGCCCTGCGGGACGTACTCGGCCTGACCGTCGAGGAGTTCTCCCCGCTGCTTCAAGGCGAGCTCGTCCGGATCACCGGGCCCGACGGATCCGAACTCACCGGCGACGTGTGGACCGAGTTCGTGGTGCCGCGCGGCGCCGAGACCGTCTGGACGTACGCCGACGGGCTCACCGCCGGCCACCCGGCGGTCACCCGGCATCAGAGCGGCGCCGGCTCGGCCTGGTACGTGTCGACGCGCCTCGGAGCCGGGGGACTCGACGCCCTGATCGGCTGGGTGGCCGAAGACGCGCGCATCGCGCCGCGCGCGGATCTGCCCCGCGATGTCGAAGTGGTGCGTCGCACCGGCGAGTCGGGCACCTACGTCTTCGCCGTCAACCACACCTCGTCGGACGCCAAGGTGCCGCTGGACGCGCACGGCACCGAGCTTCTGACGGGCGAACGCGCCGCCGGCCGCCTCGCTGTCCCGGCGGGCGCCGTCCGGGTCGTCCGCCTCGACCGCTGACGGGGCCGCCGGTCGAGCGGGCCGTCCGAGGCGTGTGACCGGGCGGCCAACCGGCCTCCGGCTCACGGGACTTGCCTGTGGCCCGGCCCGCCCCGGTGGCGAGCTCCGGCGGCCGGCCGGGGCGGTGAGCCGAGTGACCGCACCAGATGCCACCGGTTCCGCCGATCCGGCCGAACCGCACACGCCGCCGGGTCCGCCGATCCGGTGGCGTCACCGAAGTCGTCCGGGCCGCAACCCGGCGGCGTCACCGACACCGCCGGGTTGCGGCCCGGCGTAAGGAACGACCATCGCCGGGTTGCGGACCTGGCGACGGCCCCTCAGCCGTTGGGGCCGCGCCGGGCGACGACACCCCGGTCGTCGGGGTCGCAACCCGGTGACTGCCCCGAGTTGTCGGCCCGCAATCCGGCGACTGCCCCCACCCCGTCGGGGCCGCGACCCGGCAACCCCACAGCCGTCGGGGCCGCAATCCAGCGGCTGTTCCGAATCGAACCGAGCCGTCCGGGTCGCGCGACCCGGTGACCGCCCCGATCCCGCCGGGGCACAACCCGGTGATCCCCCCGCCCGGACGGGTTCCACAACCCCCCGGTCGGTCCAACAGCCGTCCGAGTCAAGGGACTCGGCGGTGAGCCGACTCCCCTCCGCCCGTGTGAGCCAAGTAGCCGCGGGCGGAGGGGCCGCCCCCGGATCCACCGGGGGCACCCTCTCCCCACCACGTCGAAGGGACGACGGACGATGATGTTCCATCCCAGACGCACACTCAGGGCCTTGCTGCTGCCGCTCGCGGCCGGGCTCGCCCTCACGGCCCTCCCCGCGCAGACCGCGCAGGCGGCGAGCACCCTGACCAACGCCGGGTTCGAGGCCGACGGGACCGGCGCCGCCGTGCCCAGCGGCTGGTCGGAGTCCGGCACCACCGGCGCCTCGTACGTCGAGGCCGGTGGCCACGGCGGGAGTTACCGCCTCAGCCACTACTCCGCCTCGGCCTACAAGGTGGAGACCTACCAGACCCTCACAGGGCTGACCAACGGGAACTACAAACTCACCGCGTGGGTGCGCTCGGGCGGCGGACAGAACTCCGCCTACCTCGCCCTGAAGAACTGCGGCGGCACCGAGCAGCGCACCGATCTGCCGGTCTCCACCAGCGGGTGGATCCACCTGGTCGTGCCCGTCGCCGTGACGGGCAACCAGTGCACGATCAGCGTCTACTCCGACGCCAACGCCGGAAACTGGATCAACGTCGACGACCTGACGTTCACCTCTGGCACCACCGGACTGACCGTCAAGGGCTCCGACATCTCCTCCCTCGCCAAGAGCGAGGCCTACGGCGGGGTCTACAAGACCAGTTCCGGCACCACCGGCGACGCGCTCGCCATCCTCAAGTCCGCCGGGATGAACTACGCGCGCCTCAAGGTCTGGGTGAACCCGGCCGACGGCTACAACAACAAGGCCCGCGTCCTCGCGATGGCCAAGCGCATCAAGGCGCAGGGCATGAAGCTCCTGGTCGACTTCCACTACTCGGACACCTGGGCCGACCCCGGCACCCAGACCAAGCCGGCCGCCTGGGCCGGGCACTCGTACAGCCAGCTCAAGACCGACGTCTACAACCACACGTATGACGTCCTCAACTCCCTGAAGGCGCAGGGCACCACGGCCGACATGGTGCAGATCGGCAACGAGATCAACGGCGGCATGCTCTGGTCCGAGGGTTCCACGGACAACTTCGCGCAGCTCGCCGGACTGCTCAACTCCGGCTACGACGCAGCCAAGGCGGTCAGCTCCTCGACCGTCGTGGCCCTGCACCTCGCCAAGGGCGGGGACCTCACCGGCACCCGCTGGTGGTTCGACACCGCCCTCGCCAACGGCGTGAAGTTCGACGCCATCGGCCTGTCCTACTACGGCTACTGGCACGGCTCGCTCTACGACTTCCAGACCACCCTGGACGACGCGGCCGCCCGCTACAGCAAGCCGGTCTTCGTCGCCGAGACGGCCTACCCCTTCCGTCTGGACAGCGACGACGCGCTCACCAACCAGATCGACACGACCGCCGAACTGGTCTCCGGCTACGCGGCCACGACCACCGGGCAGTCCAACTGGCTGCGGGACGTGATGAACATCGTGGAGGCCGTGCCGAACGGCCGCGGTCTCGGCGTCTTCTACTGGGAGGCCACCTGGACGGCGGTCACCGGCAACGGCTGGGACCCGGCCGACGCGACGTCCGGCAACGGATGGGAGAACCAGGCCCTGTTCGGCTTCGACGACAAGGCGCTTCCGGCCATGTCCCTGTTCAGTCACCGCTGAGCCTGGCGGGGCCCGGCCGCCGGTGCGGCCGGGCCCCGCGCCCTTTCGGAGCAGTTAGGCTCCGGCCAGGGTCGTGGAAGGCCGTGCGTGCCACCCCGGGCTGCGGGACAGTAGCGGGAGACCGCCGCGACGGAGGGGGACGAGATGCTGAAGGGGCCCGTCAATGGGCAACGACTGGACATCCTGGAGTGGTTGCGGAACCCCGTGGTGCACTTCCCGCCGCAGCGCCGCGGCGACCTCGTCGAGGACGGCGTCAGCCCCGAGGCACTCGCCGTCAAACTCGGTGTGAGCCGGGCCGTGGCACGCACCCATCTCGACCTCCTCACCGGCGTCGGACTGCTGCGCGCCAAGAAGGTGGGACGGCGGACCTACTACCGCCGCGACGAGTACCGCATCGCCGAGGTCACGCACTACTTCGAGAAGGGCTGGTAGACACGTGGGACAACGGTCCGCGGCGACGGGACACACCGCACTCGCACCCCGGCTCGTCGTGCCCCTCGGCGGCCGTGGCCCCGAGGACGTGGTGGCCGACCCCCGGGGCGGGGTGCTGACCGGTCTGGAGGACGGCCGCATCGTACGCGTCGACGGGCTCGGTGATCCCGACCGCGTCGGCGTCCGCGTCGTCGCCGAGACGGGCGGCAGACCGCTGGGCCTCGAACTCCTCCCGGACAACGCTCTGCTGGTGTGCGACGCCGAGCGTGGGCTGCTGCGGATCGGGCTCGGGGACGGAGTCGTGCGCGTCCTCGCCGACCGGGTCGCCGGTGTCCCGCTGCGCTTCTGCAGCAACGTGGTCGCCCTCTCGGACGGCACGGTGTACTTCACCGTCTCCAGCCGGAGTTACCCCCTGAAGCAGTGGATCGGCGATCTCGTCGAACACACCGGATCCGGCTGCCTGCTGCGCCTCGCACCGGGGGAGACGGAACCCGAAGTGCTGCTGGAGGGACTGCAGTTCGCCAACGGTCTCGCCTCCTCGGCAGACGAGTCCTTCCTCGTCGTCGCGGAGACCGGCGCGTGGCGCCTCGTCCGCTACTGGCTCACCGGACCGCGGGCGGGCCAGGCCGAGACCTTCGTCGACGACCTCCCGGGCCAGCCGGACAATCTCTGGCGGGCCCCCGACGGCCCGATCTGGGTGGCACTGGCGGGGCCCCGCGTAGGCGCCCTGGAACTCCTGCACCGCCGGGGCCCGGCCGTTCGGCGCGTTGCGGCCCGGGTCGCCGTGCGCGCTCCCTTCCGTCCGCCGGGCACCACGGGTGTCCTCGCGGTCGACGACGCGGGCGGCGTCGTGCATCACCTGGAAAGCCGCCGTGCGCGGTTCCGTATGGTCACCAGCGTCTGTGAGGCCGACGGCCTGCTGATTCTCGGAAGCATCTGGGAGCGGGGCCTCGCGGTCTGTGATCTGCCCGGCACCTCCGACTGAGCCGCCGCGCGAGGCCTTTCGAGGGACGGGCCGGGTGTGCGCGGCCCGAGCCCCCGGCGTTACCCTGTTCACCGGCCGCGATCTTGCATTGCGGCGCGGCGGTGGGGCCCGCCGTACCCGAACCGCGGCACGGATGCCGCCGACGGTCCCTGCTTGCGATGCTGTGTGCCCGCACCGGCCCGGCGAGTAGGAGCGCCAGACACATGACAGTCCCGCATCCCGAGCGCGTCGGCGAATCCGGCACGCCCGCGCGCGTGGCGTCTCCCTGGCGGGGCCAGGGTCCGGTCGTCGCGGTGGTCGCCCTCGGCGGGGCCATCGGCGCCACGGCCCGGTACGGAGCGGCGCGGCTGTGGCCCACACCGGACGGCGCCTTCCCCTGGACCACGTTCACGGTCAATGTCGTGGGCTGCGCCGTGATCGGCGTCTTCATGGTGCTGATCACCGACGCGTGGAGGGCGCACCGCCTGGTGCGTCCCTTCTTCGGCACCGGAGTCCTCGGCGGCTTCACCACCTTCTCGACGTACGCCGTCGACATCCGGAAACTGGTCGGCACGGGCCACCCGGGCACCGGGCTCGGCTATCTCGCCGCGACCCTGTGCGCGGCGCTCGCAGCGATGTGGCTCGCGGTGACGGCGACCCGCCGCGCCCTGGCGTGGAGGCGGCGATGACAAGACTGACGGGCAGCGCCCTGCGGATGACGATCTTCATCGGCGAGAACGACACCTGGCACCACAAGCCGCTCTACGCGGAGATCGTGCACCGCGCCCACGCGGCGGGCCTCGCGGGCGCCAGCGTCTTCCGGGGCATCGAGGGTTTCGGCACCTCCTCCCTCATCCACACCTCGCGCCTGCTCTCGCTGAGCGAGGACCTTCCGGTGGCCGTGATCGTCGTGGACACCGAGGCGCGCGTGCGGGCCTTCCTGCCGCAGCTCGACGAACTCGTCACCGAGGGCCTGGTGATCCTCGACGACTGCGAGGCCATCCATTACGGGGGACGGGACCGCACCCCCGAGGGCTCCCCGGGCACCACAGCCGCCGCCGGCGATCTGCCTGGGAAGGGTGAGAAGTCGTTGTGAACTGGCTGCTGGTGATCGTCGGTGCCGCGGTCGGCGCACCCCTGCGCCATCTGACCGACCGGGCGGTACAGCTGAAGCACGATACGGTCTTCCCCTGGGGCACCCTCGTCGTGAACGTGACAGGGTGCCTGGTTCTCGGTCTGCTGACCGGTGCCGCCTCGGCCGGTCAGGTGTCCGAACACCTGCAACTGCTGATCGGGACCGGTCTGTGCGGGGCGCTGACCACGTACTCGACGTTCTCGTACGAGACCCTGCGGCTGACCGAGACCGGTGCGGGGTTCTACGCTGCCGCCAACGTGATCGTGAGCGTGACGGCGGGCCTCGGCGCGGCGTTCGCCGGGGTCTCGTTTGCGCAAGCTTTGTGGACGTAGATGACGGGCGTCCGCGCGCATAGGTAACACTGTCTCCTGCACCGTCTACAGCACTGTCGACCAACTCCTCAGAACTGGATCCCATGAGCGTCATCAACGTCGGTCAGGCCGTCGTCCTCGGAGTCGTCGAGGGGGTGACCGAATTCCTTCCCGTGTCCTCGACCGGTCACCTCAAGATCACCGAGGGGCTGATGAACATCCCCGTCGACGACGACGCCGTCGTCGGCTTCTCCGCGGTCATCCAGGTCGGCGCGATCGCCGCCGTGCTCGTGTACTTCTTCAAGGACATCGTGCGGATCGTCTCCGCCTGGGGACGCGGGCTGCGCAACAAGGACGAGCGGCACAACCACGACTACAAGTTCGCCTGGTGGGTCATCTACGCGACGATCCCGATCGTGGCCGTGGGTCTCGCGGCCAAGCCGCTCATCGAGGGTCCGCTGGCCTCCCTGTGGGTGGTCGCGGGCTCGTTGATCGCGGGCAGTGCCGTGATGTGGGCGGCCGACCAGATGGGCCGCCACAAGCGCGGTGAGGACGACGTCTCGTTCAAGGACGCGATGCTGGTCGGCAGCTCCCAGATCCTCGCCCTGCTTTTCCCCGGCTTCTCGCGCTCCGGCGCCACCATGTCGACGGGCCTCATCCTCGACCTGGACCGCGTCGCCGCCACCCGGCTCTCCTTCTTCCTCGGCATCCCGGCCCTCACCGGCGCGGGTCTGTACGAGCTGAAGGACGCCCTGGGCACCGGAGTGGGCGCCGCTCCGCTGATCGTCGGCACCGTCGTGTCGTTCGTCGTCGCCTACGCCTCGATCGCCTGGCTGCTGAAGTTCGTCGCCAAGCACTCCTTCAACGCCTTCGTGATCTACCGCATCATCATCGGCGTGCTGCTCTTCGGGCTGCTGGGCGCGGGCATCATCGACAGCTGACAGCTGACAGCTGACAGCCCAGGGCGCCGGTGCGAGCCTGTCCCAGGGCGTGAACAAGCCGCTCACAGGGGCGCGAAGCCGATTTCCAGGCTTCGCGCCCCTGTGTTCTTCCTCTGTGTCCTTCCTCGCACCCCGCTTGACATCCCCTTCGGCCGCCCGGAGTATCGCGTCCGTGAACCTGTCAGACAGCCAGACAGGTGGGGCGGTGCCGCGGCGTGTCAGCGCCATGGAAGCGGTGCTCACCCACCTCCGCGACGCCATCGAGCGAGGCGACCACGCCGTCGGCGACAAGCTCCCCTCCGAGGCCGAGCTCTGCCGCCGCCTGGAGGTCAGCCGCCCCGTGCTGCGCGAGGCGCTGCGGGCCCTCCAGGTGATGGGCCTGACGGTGTCCCGTACCGGCAAGGGCACCTTCGTGGTGGCCGACGCGGTCCAGGACCCCACCTTCGGCGACTACGCGGCCGGCGACCTCCTCGAAGTACGGCGCCATGTCGAGATCCCCGTCGCCGGCTACGCGGCCGTGCGCCGCACCCCGGAGAACCTCGACCACCTCGCCCACCTGCTCGACCGGATGGAGCGGGAGACCGACACCACGGCCTGGGTCGCCATGGACACGATCTTCCACATCGCCATCGCCGAGGCCTCCCAGAACCCGGTCTTCCGCCGTGTCATCGAGGAGATCCGGGACGCGCTGGCCCGTCAGTCGGCCTTCCTGAACGACCTCGGCGGCCGCCGGGAGCAGTCGAACCGGGAACACCGGGCGATCGTCGAAGCACTGGTCGACGGCAGTGAACAGGACGCGGTCGAGGCCATGTCCCACCACCTCGACCGGGTGGACACCGCGCTCACCTCCATCGTGCGCCCCGGGCGCACGGACACCCCCACGAAAGGCGGACCCGACGCGTGAACCCGACCCTGACGCACGGAGGTCCGCCCGTCGCGGCGGCCCCCGTGATCCGCGAACCCCTGCACGCGCCCGTCGCCCACCTCGTACGCGGCGGCGTGATCGAGGGCATCCACTACGGCTCGGTCGTCGTCCTGGGTGCCGACGGCGGCGTGGAACTCCGCATCGGCGACATCGAGGCGGCCTTCTACCCACGTTCGGCACTCAAGCCCGTACAGGCCGTGGCGATGCTGCGCGCCGGGCTCCCGCTGGACGGCGAACTGCTCGCGCTCGCCGCGGCCAGCCACTCCGGCGAGGAACGGCATCTCGCCGGCACCCGGCGCATCCTGGAGACGGCCGGGCTGTCCGAGCAGCGCCTGCGCAACATCCCCGACCTGCCCTTCGACCCGGTCGTCCGGGAGACCTGGATACGCGACCGCCGGATGCCCTCCCGGCTCGCCCAGAACTGCTCCGGCAAGCACGCGGCCATGCTGTACACCGCCCGCCTCAACGACTGGTCGCTCGACGACTACCTCGACCCGGCGCACCCGCTCCAGCGGGCGATCGCCGCCACCGTCGAGGACCTCACCGGACAGGCCGTCGCCCAGGTCACCGTCGACGGCTGCGGCGCGCCCCTGTTCTCCGTCTCGCTCCAAGGCCTCGCCCGCGCCGCCGTCCGGATCGCCACCGCCGCGCCGGGCACCCCCGAGGCCCGGGTGGCCGACGCGATGCGCGAGCACGCCGAGATGGCCTCCGGGTCCGGGCGTGACGTCGCCGCTCTGATGCGCGCGGTGCCGGGGCTGCTCGCCAAGGACGGTTTCGAGGGCGTCCAGGTCGCGGCGCTGCCCGACGGCCGCGCCGTCGCCGTGAAGATCGCCGACGGCGCCGACCGGGCGCGTGTCCCGGTGGCCGCCGCGGCCCTGGCACGGGCCGGGGTCGACCCGGCCGCCCTCGCCGAGTTCGCGGGCGCGCCCCTCCTCGGCGGCGGCGCGGTGGTCGGCAGCGTCCGGCCCGTCCGCGCCCTCGGCGCGCTCGACCGGCCTGCGTACGCCTGACGTACGCCGACAGCATTCGCAACCGGCCGCGGTGACCCCCGACTCATCGTGCAAATCGGCCTGTTGACGCCCGAGGCGGTTCGGCGGCCCACGGCGGCCCGAGGCCGGTGGAAGCACGAACAGCGGCGGCCAGGACGCCCTGGGCCAGACGATGGTCGGACACGGGGGAACAGAGTTCGTCGGCCGTCGTTCGAGCCTGGGCCGGGACGCCCACGGCCGGGACGAGGTTCGGATGCAAGGGGGCAAGCTCCACCGGGCATTGTCCGAACCTGGGCCGGAACACCAGGGCCGGGACGAGCGCCTGACGCAGGGGGCGAGGTCCCCGGGACGGTCCGCATCGATGAGCCGTGGGACCGAGTGGGCGGCACAATGGCGATCATGCCCGCGAATTCGTCGTATCCGTCCTCCCTGACCTTCCAGCCGGTCCTGGAGCGCATCGCCACCGAGATCGCGCAGACGCCGGGACGCGGGCGGCCCGCCGACTACATTCCGGCGCTGGCCGCCTGCGACCCACGGCGCTTCGGCATGGCCGTCGCGGAGCTCGACGGCACGGTGTACGGGGTGGGGGACTGGCGGCAGCCGTTCTCCACCCAGTCCATCACGAAGGTCTTCACGCTCGCCCTCGACCTGGCCCGCGAGGGCGACGCACTGTGGGAGCACGTCGGGCGGGAGCCCTCCGGCAATCCGTTCAACTCCCTGGTGCAGCTGGAATACGAGAACGGCATCCCGCGCAACCCGTTCATCAACGCGGGAGCCCTCGTCGTCACCGACCGGCTGCAGACCCGGACCGGCGACGCGGCCGGCACCCTGCTGGAGTTCCTGCGGGCCGAGAGCGGCAACGCGCAGCTCGACTTCGACAAGGACATCGCCGCCTCCGAGACCGCGAACGGCGACCGCAACGCGGCACTCGGCCACTTCATGGCGTCGTACGGCAACATCGACAACCCGGTGCCGGTCCTGCTCGAGCAGTACTTCCTCCAGTGCTCGATCGCCGCGTCCTGCGCCGACCTCGCCCTCGCCACCGGATTCCTGGCCCGGCACGGCATTCGTGCCGACGGCGGCCGGCTGCTCGCTATGAGCCAGGCCAAACAGATCAACGCGATCATGCTGACGTGCGGGACGTACGACGCCGCGGGCGACTTCGCCTACCGGGTCGGGCTGCCGGGCAAGAGCGGGGTGGGCGGCGGCATCATCGCCGTGGTGCCGGGCCGCTTGACCCTGTGCGTCTGGAGCCCGGGCCTCGACGAACGCGGCAACTCGGTGGCGGGCGTGGCAGCCCTGGACCGCTTCACGACGCTGACCGGTCTGTCGGTGTTCTAGGGCAGGCCCACGACGGTCGCCCGACACACGCCGATCACCTCACTCGCGACGTTCCCCCGACACACGCCGATCACGCCACCCGCGACGATCGCCTGATGCGCGCCGACCATCCGGCGCGGGCTGATGATCAGGCCCGCGCCGACTGCCCGGCCCGCGCCGATCGCAAGGCCCGTGCTGGTGGCACGGCGCTCGCCGCTGCCCCGACACCCCCGGATTTCGTGTCCACCACACGGCGGTCACGTGCCGGACCCCGTCAGGAGAGTGCCGCGTCGCCTTCCGGCCACCCGGCGTTGACACGCTTGCGGAGTGTTGGCCATGGCTTTTCCCGTCGATCTCCGCCGCTGCCAGGCTCTGGGCCTGGCCGGTACCGCCTTCCTCGCGCTGGGCGGCGAGACCGCGGGGGCCCTGCCCGCGCGCGACCTCCTCGCCCCCGAGTCGGGGCGGGCCGTACTGGGCCTGGTCGGGGTGTACTTCGGCGTTGTTCTGCTGATAGCCGCGTGGGCGCTGCTGGGCACCGTCGTACGCGGCCCCGAACCGCCGGCCCCGCGTTCCCTGTTGCTCGTTCTGGCCACCTGGGCGGCGCCGCTGCTGCTCGCGCCACCGCTGTTCAGCCGGGACGTCTACAGCTATCTCGCGCAGGGCGCCATGGTCGACGCCCACATCGACGTGTACGTGTACGGGCCCGCGCAACTCGGCGGCCCGCTAGCCGACGAGGTGGCGCCCGTGTGGCAGCAGACGACGACACCGTACGGGCCGGTCTTCCTCGCCGTCGCCCGCGGCCTGTCGGCGCTGACCCGCGGGGAGATACCGGCCGGACTCTTCGGTATGCGCATGGTCGCGCTGCTCGGCGTCGCTCTGATGGCGGCGGCCCTGCCCCGCCTCGCCCGGCACAGCGGCGCCGATCCGGCCGCCGCGCTCTGGCTGGGCGCGCTCAACCCGTTGGTCCTGCTGCACCTGGTGGCCGGCGCTCACAACGACGCCATCATGCTCGGTCTGCTGGGTGTCGGCCTGGTGGCCGCGCGCGGCCGATGGCCCGTCGTGGGCATCGTCCTGGTCACCCTCGCCGCACTCGTCAAGGCGCCCGCCGTGCTCGGCCTGGTGGCGGTGATCGCGCTGCGCGGGCGCGGGCAGGGGCGCCGGGGGATCGCGCGGGCCACCGTGACGACCGTGGTGGTCGCGGTCGCGACGACGGTCGCCGCGACGGCGGTGGCCGGTACGGGATACGGCTGGATAGCCGCCCTGAAGACCCCTGTCTCGCCGCACAACTGGTCACCCACCAGCGTCCTCGGGCGCGCCACCGGCGCCCTGCTCCAGAAGCTCGGCAGCGGACTCGCGCCGCTCGCGATGCCCGCCTGGCACGCGGCCGGGCTCGTGGCGACGGTGGGCCTGCTGCTCTTCATATGGCTGCGGCTGCGCCCGCACCCGGTCTACGCGCTCGGCCTGAGCCTCGCCGCGGTGGCGGTGTTCGGCCCGGCCGTCCGGCCCTGGTACGCACTGTGGGGCCTGTTCCTCATCGCGGCGGCGGCGCCCACCGGTTCGGTGCGGAGCAGGGTCGCCGCCGCCAGCGCGGTGCTCGCGCTCGCGGTGCTGCCGAGCGGGTCGCCGGCGGACGCCGGACAGGTGATCCTCGCCGTCTCCGGGGGCGTGCTCGCCGTCGTCGTGCTCTGGCAGGCCCAC
Source organism: Streptomyces rhizosphaerihabitans (assembly GCF_025399795.1). Lineage (GTDB taxonomy): Bacteria > Actinomycetota > Actinomycetes > Streptomycetales > Streptomycetaceae > Streptomyces > Streptomyces rhizosphaerihabitans. The sequence continues at coordinate 99,403 of NZ_JAODTZ010000026.1, forward strand.
CAGGCGGCGCAGCCGCCGTCACCGGGACTGGAGCGGACGGCATGACGGGGGACACGAAGAACGGACCGGGCCCGAGCGGTACGACGGCGACGAGCACGACGAGCACGACGAGCACGACGAGCACGACGAGCACGACGAGCACGACGAGGGGGACGACGGGCGTGAAGGTGCCGAGCGGCAGACAGGGTCTCGGCGGCAGGCAGGGTCCCAGTGGCATGGCGGCACTGCTGAGCACCGATCGTCGGCGGCTCCTGCTCGTCCTCGGACTGGCCGTCGTCGTCGGGGTGTTCACGGCCACCGTGCCGCTGCTGCGCGACTGGTTCGACCTGCGCGTGTACTACGGGGCGGTCGACACCTGGGTCCACCACGGCGGCAGTGTCTACGACTACCGGGTGCCGGGAACGACGTACGGCTTCACCTATCCGCCGTTCGCGGCCGTCGGCATGCTGCCGATGGCACTGGTCGGGCTGAGCACGGCGATCGCCGTCGGGCTGCTGTTCAACGTCGCCGCCCTGGCCTCCGTGGTGGGCATCCTGGTCGGCCCCGCACTGCGCCGCTACGGCTGGTTCGGTTTCGCCCTGACGGCCTGTCTGCTGGCGCTGTTTGAACCGGTCCGTGACACCTTCAGCTTCGGCCAGGTCAACCTGGTGCTGCTCGCTCTGGTGCTGAGCGACGCCTGGCTGCTGTCCAGCGGCCGCGGCCGTCGGGCGGGCGTCGGCATCGGCCTCGCCGCGGCGATCAAGCTCACCCCGGCACTCTTCATCGCACTGCTGCTGCTCGGCCGTCGCTGGCGCGCCGCCGGTGTCGCCACGGCCGTCGCGCTGGCGGCCACCGCGCTGGCGGCCTGGGCGGCACCGGACGCCTCGCGCTTCTACTGGACCGACGCGTTGTGGGACACGAGCCGCATCGGGCGCCTCGCCTATGTCTCCAACCAGTCGTTGCAGGGTGTGCTGGCCCGGCTCGTGGCACCGGAGGAACCGAACAGGGCCCTGTGGGCGACACTGGCCCTGCTGGTCCTGTGCGTCTGGGCGCGGCGGACCTCGCGTGCCCTGGCCGACGAGGACTGGACCGCGGCTTTCGCCCTCACCGGGCTCGCGGCCTGTCTCGTCAGCCCGATCACCTGGGTGCACCACCTCGTCTGGCTGCTGCCGTCCTTCGCCGTGCTGCTGCACCGGCGCCGGTTGCGGGTCGCGGCGGCCCTGTACGCGGTGCTGTGCAGCAGCGTGGTGTGGCTGTGGTTCGACGACGCGTCGGGCCTCGACGGTTTCCTCGGCAGCAACACCTATACGTGGATCACGCTCGGGCTGCTGCTGTGGCTGCCCGTCGGTCAGCCGCGTTTGGCCCGGCCCGCCTTGAGCCGCAGGGCGAGAGCGACGCCCGCGGCGCCCAGCGCGCCCGCGCCCGCGATCTCGGCCGCGTCGGACCAGCCGGGTCCCGCGTCGTCCGGAGGCGCGGCGGCCACGGCCGGTGCGCTGGTCACGGGCCGGGCGGTGGCCACGGGGCGAGCGGCACGACCGGGCCGTGCGGTGGACCTGGCCGGGGCGGAGGGACCGGCCGCCGGTACGGCACGTGTGTCGACGAGCGTTCCCACGGGATCGACCAGGCCGTCCGCCTCGAAGCCCCAGTCGAGCAGTGAGCGTGCCTCTTCGTACACGGCCAGCCCGCCGCCCGCCTGAGGGTTCATCACCGTGACGACGAGGGTGCGCGTGCCGTGCTCGGCGGCGGCGACCAGGGTGTTGCCCGCGTTCGTGGTGTAGCCGTTCTTGACACCGATCAGACCCGGGTACGGCTCCACCCCGTTCGCGCCGGTGAGCAGCCGGTTGGTGTTCTGGATCCCGTACGAGGAGCCGCTGTCGCCGGGGAACATCGCCTCGGCGGTGGAGCAGTAGCGCGCGAAGTCGGGGTTGCGCAGCCCGGCGCGCCCGAACACCGCCAGGTCGTACGCCGACGAGACCTGCCCGGGTGTGTCGTACCCGTCGGGCGATACGACGTGGGTGTCGCGGGCGCCGAGAGAGCGGGCCTTGGCCTGCATCTGGGCGGCGGTGCTCGTCCAGCCGCCGTTCATCGCGGCGAGCACGTGCACGGCGTCGTTGCCGGAGTTGAGGAAGACGCCGCGCCACAGGTCCGCCACGCGGTAGGTGATTCCCTCGGCCACGCCGACCATGCTGCTGCCCGCGCCGATGCCCTCCAGCTCCTCCTCCTTGACGGTGTGCCGGGTGCTGCCGGGCAGCGTTGGGAGGACGGTGAGGGCGAACAGGGTCTTGAGGGTGCTGGCGGGCGGCAGCCTGCGGTGCGCGTTGTGCGCGGCGAGCACATCGCCGGTGCGGGCGTCGGCCACCACCCATGACAGCGCGGAGATGTCCTCGGGAACCTCGGGCGCCCCGGCCCTGGGGCGTACCTGGGTCCCTGGTTCGTAGAGCGACGAGGGTGGCGACACGGCCGGCTGCGGCGCCCCGGGGGCGGCTTCGGTGAGTGCGGCGGCCGGGCTCTGCGCGGTGGCCAGCACACCGACCACGCAGACGGCGGAGCAGGAGAGGGCGGCACGCGTGACCGCGGAGCGAGAAGCGGCAGCCCGGAATGAGAATCCGATAGTCATACCGCAAACGTAGGAATGGACTCGCGACACGCCGGGATGGCCGGGCCGAGTGGCGGCGTCGAGCACCCGGATGCCGCAGGCGCGGGGGGTCAGGAGGGGAGAGTGGGCTGAACCTGGCGCAGGAAGGCGGCGTTGTCCGGGGTGGCGCGCAGCCGCTCCAGGAGTGTTTCCAGGCCGGCCTGCCCGTCCCGCGTGCGCAGGACGCGGCGCAGTCCTCGCGTGGCGGCCAACTCGGCGGTGGAAAACAGGAGTTCCTCGCGGCGGGTACCGGAGGGGGTGATGTCGACCGCGGGGAAGACGCGCCGGGCGGCCAGGGTCCGGTCGAGCCGGAGCTCCATGTTGCCGGTGCCCTTGAGCTCCTCGAAGAAGAAGTCGTCGGCGCGGGAACCGGTCTCCACCAGGGCGGTGGCGAGGATGGTGAGCGAGCCGCCCTCCTCGGCGAGGCGCGCCGCGCCGAACAGCCGCTTGGGGCCCTGGAGCGCGGCGGCGTCGACACCGCCGCTGAGGGTGCGGCCGCCGGCGGCGGCCGCGTTGTTGTGCGCCCGGCACAGCCGGGTGAGCGAGTCGAGCAGGATCACGACGTCCTGGCCCGCTTCGACGAGCCGCTTGGCCCGCTCGATGACGAGCTCGGCGAGCGCGATGTGCTGCTTCGGCGTCTGGTCGAACGTGGAGGCGTAGACCTCGCCGCGTACGGAGCGCCGCATGTCGGTGACCTCCTCGGGCCGTTCGTCGAGCAGCACCACCATCAGATGGCATTCGGGGTGGTTGCCGGCCACGGCGGCGGCGATCTGCTGGAGCAGCACCGTCTTGCCGGTCTTGGGCGGGGCGACGATCAGACCGCGCTGGCCCTTGCCGACCGGTGAGACCAGGTCGACGACGCGGCCTGTCAGTCCGCTCGCCGGGTGTTCCAGCCGGAGCCGGTCACGCGGGTGCAGCGGGGTGAGGTCGCCGAAGTGCGGGCGGCGGCGCAGCTCTTCGGGCGTACGGCCGTTGATCCGGTCGACCTCGGTGAGGATCCGGGAAGCGCCGCGCACACCTTCCACGGTGTCGCCCTTGCGCAGTCCGTGACGGCGGATCAGCGCGGGGGAGACCTGGAGGTCGGTGGACGAGGGCAGGCAGTTCGCGGAGCGCAGGTGCCCCTTCCCGTTGCCGTCGATGTCGAGGACACCGGTGGCGACCTGGGTTTGGGGCCGCTGCTGTACAGAGGGGCGTTCGAGTGTGGTGGTCATGGGATGTCCTTTCGCGGACGGGAATGCATGTGGCATGCGCAAGGAAGGGGGGGAGGCCGCGAAGAGAGGGCGCGGGGCGCGCCTCGGTGCGGCGGGAACATCACCTCGGATACGACGGGAGCGATCCCTGGCCGTACTCGGGAGGTGGTGCCGAGAAGCTGGTCCACCGGTCGGAATCGACGGCGTCACAGCGGGAGAAAGGAACTGGCACCGGCGCCTGGAAGAAGAGGCGTACACGAGTGCTGATGTGAGAGTACCACCGATGTGACCGGTTCGGCCGTGATCCGCGTCTCAGTCACGCGGACCGCTCGGTGGCGCCGTCGGTGGCGGGCCCGTCGTCGCAGGTGAAGGCGCGGTCGCGCCGCGCCGGCCGCGCCCAAGTGGTCGTGCCGCAGCGGAGCTTGCTCGCCCCCGGCCTCGGCGGTTGGGGGGCGTCGAACCCGCGCGCTCGGGTCCGGCGGGAAGGATCCCGGACCGACGGGCGGCCATCGGCCGATCCGGTGCCACCGGGCACGAGCCGTGGCGGCCGGTCCGTGATGCCGCCCCGGCCGAAAACCGCCAGGGCGTACCGGCGAGCCCCGCCGGCGGGTCCGCGCACCGGGTGCGCGGTAGCCGCGCTCGGGGAGAGAGGCGTCCGCGCTCCGGGCGTGCGGTGTCGCTTCGCCGTCGGCGCACCTACCCTGAACAGACCGCCTTCGAGCGGCTCGCCGGTTCTTTCGACCCGATCGGATCACCGAGGTGAGGACCATGACCACGATCGCCATCGTCGGAGCCGGCCCCGGTCTCGGTGCCGCCGTGGCCAGGCGGTTCGGCCGCGAGGGCTTCCACGTCGCGCTCGTCTCGCGCAGCCAGGAGCGGGTGGACGGTCTCGCCGCCGAGCTCGCCGACGTCGGAGTCACGGCACGCGGTTTCGCCGCCGACGTACGCGACCCGAAGGCTCTCGCGGCGGCCCTGGACGCCGTGTGCGGAGCCCTGAGTCCGATCGAGGTGCTCCAGTACAGTCCGGTCCCGTCCCCGGACTTCATGCGGCCGGTCCTGGAGACCCGCCCTGACGACATGGTCGGCCCGATCGAGCTCTCCGTCTACGGGCCCGTCGCCGCCGTCCGGCAGGTGCTGCCCGGGATGCGCTCGCTCGGCCGCGGCACCGTCCTCCTGGTCAACGGCGGCAGCGCGGTGATCCCGCACGCCGACCGGGCCGGCACCTCGATCGCGTTCGCCGCCGAGAGCGCGTACGGCCATCTGCTGCACGACACCCTCGCCGGCGACGGCATCCACGTGGGGCAGCTCATCATTCCCGGCGCGATCGTTCCCGGGCATCCGAGGAAGGACCCGGACGTGCTCGCGGAGGCGCTGTGGGGCATGCACCGGGACCGCCACGGATTCCGGCACTTCGCCGACGACCTCGACGGCTGACACTCCTCGGCCGGGCCTGACCTGAGCCCTGCCCGAGGTGAGGACGGCGGAGGGGCGGCCGTCGGCCGCCGGGTCTACCCCGGACGACTGCGGGCCTCGCGGTGCGGGATGCCGAGCGGGTACGGCGTCAGCGCAGGCGACCGAGGACGTCCGGCGACAGCCGTTCGGCGAGCTGTTCCAGCAGGGTGACCGTCTCGGCGATGGTCGCGCCGTCATCGGTGCCGAGGGCGGCGCCCAGAGCCTTGTCGACCGGGCTCGCCGCGACCTCGGCCCGGCGGCCGGTGACCTCCGGGTTCCGCCAGATCAGTGAGCGGCGGCGGTCGGCGGGATCGGTCGCGGTGAGGACAGAGCCCGCTTCCTTGAGCCGTGCGACGCACGCGGACACGGCGCTCTGCGGCAGGCCGGTACGGACGGCGACCTCGCCGACCGTCGTATCGGCGTGGGCGTACACGTCGAGCATCACGATCAGCATGGACCGGGTGCTCGTGGACCGCGGGCCGACCCCCTCGGTGGGGATGGCCTCCTCGCCGATCTTCATCAGGGTCCGGCCCAGAAGGAAGAGTTCCGCTCCGTTCATGGCCGCAGATTACATCAAGGAAGATGCATCAGAAATAATGCATCTTCCTTGATGCATCAAAAATGATGGAGTACGTTCGACGGCATCGCGGGACCGAAAGGGGTCCGCGTTCATCCACAGGAGGAGCCCGCCATGCATGTCACCCGTACCGGCCACCTGTCAGTCCCCGGCGCCACCCTCTACTACGAAGTGCGCGGTGCCGGACCCCTGTTGCTCGTCTCGCAGAGCGGTGAGGGCGACGCCAACCGCAGCGACGCGATGGTCGACCACCTCGTCGACGCGTACACCGTCGTCACGTACGACCGGCGTGGTCTGTCCCGCAGCCTTCTCGACGATCCGGCCCGCGGCGCCACACTCGACGAGCACGTGGACGACGTGCACCGGCTGCTGCTCCACCTCGCTGACGGGCCCGCGCTGATGCTCGGCTGCAGCATGGGTGCCGTCATCGGACTCCGCCTCGCCCAGCGGCATCCCGAGCGGCTGAGCGTCCTGGTCGCCCATGAGCCGGCCATCCCCGGCATGCTGCCCGACGCCGAAAGGATCCGCGCGCGGCGGGAGTTGGACGAGATGCGGGAGGTCTTCCACCGTGACGGATGGGTTGCCGGGGTACGCAGGATCGGCGAGATACTCGGTATCGACCCGGCACGCCAGGAAGTCGAACCGGGCGCCAGGACGGTCCCGTTGGACGCCTCCCGGGAGGCGAACTTCACGTTCTTCATCGACCACGACGCACTCACCATGAGCAGGGCCGAACTCGGGCCGGACGAGATCGGCGCGCTCAAGGGCGGGCCGGTCCGTGTCGTGCCGGCGGCGGGACGCACCACACCGCCCCAGGTGTTCGACTACCGCTGCGCCGAGGAGCTGGCCGCCGGACTCGGTGCCCGACCGGTCCACTTCCCCGGTGGCCACAACGGCAACCTGACCCACCCGAAGGGCTTCGCCGAGCTGCTGCGCACGCTGCTCTGAGCAGGCACAATCGATCGTCGTACGGCGCCCGACGGTGTCGTACGACCGCCAACCCGGCCCAGCAGCAAGGAGAACACGGTGGACACCTCGCCCGTCACGCCGCACCGCATGGACCCGGCGGGCGGCTGCCCGCACGCCGACAACGAGCGGCTGCTCGCGCGGGGCGCCGTCGCGACGGTGGTGATGCCCGGCGCGGTGGAAGGCGCGGCGGTGCTCGGGCACGAGGCTTTGAAGGAGTTCCTCGCGCACCCTGATGTCGCCAAGGGGGCCCAGCACTTCACGGCACTGCGCGAGGGAAACATAGCCGCCGGCTGGCCGCTGCTGACCTTCGCCACCGTGCAGGGGATGACGACCGCCGACGGTGACGACCACCGGCGGCTGCGATCCCTCGTCAGCAAGGCGTTCACCGTCCGACGCGTCGAGCAACTGCGTCCCCGCATCGAGGAGTTGACCTCCGGGCTGCTCGACGGCCTGCACGCGGCGGCACAGGAGGGCGGGGGAGTGGCCGACCTGCGCCGGCACTTCGCGCTCCCGCTGCCGATGGGCGTCATCGGCGAACTCCTCGGTGTCGACGCCGAGTACCTCGACCGGCTCCACCATCTGTCGAACCAGGTCGTCGCCACCGACATCGGCCCCGAGCAGGCCGTCGCCGCGAACCGCGAACTGGTGGCCGTGCTGAGCGCCGTCGCCGCCGCGCGTGCCGAGAACCCCGGCGACGACCTCACCAGCGCGCTGATCGCCGCCCGGGACGAGGAGGGCGACAGGCTCAGCCAGCAGGAACTCATCGGCACCCTGGTCCTCATGATCATCGCCGGGCACGAGACCACACTGAACCTGATCACCAACGCCGTACGCGCGTTGTGCGGGCACCGGGACCAGCTGGAGGCGGTCCGGAAGGGCGAGTCGAGCTGGGCGGACGTCGTCGAGGAGACCCTGCGGTGGGACGCGCCCGTCAGCTACTTCCCGTTCCGCTACCCGGTGCGGGACCTGACCGTCGACGGGACCGTCATTCCCCGGGGCACGCCCGTCCTCGCCGGCTACTCGGCCGCGGGCCGCGACCGGGCCGCGCACGGTCCCGACGCCGACCGCTTCGACATCACCCGCGCCGCGCGGCCCGGCGCCGTCCGACACCTCTCCCTCGGGCACGGCGCCCACTACTGCCTGGGCGCGCCGCTCGCCCGAATGGAGGCCACCATCGCCCTGGAGCGGCTGTTCACCCGCTTCCCCGACCTCGACCTCGCCGTGTCCGAGGCGGAGCTCACCCGGCACGCCAGCTTCGTGGGCAACAGCGTCCGGGCCCTTCCCGTGCGGCCGGGAGCCTCCCGCCTCTGACGCCGGGTACCCCGGCCGGGTACGAGGACGCGCCGGGCCGGGGCTCGCGTCCCGGGCCCCACGCGTGCCCGAATCCGGTGAACCGGTCCGGCCGCGTGTGCCTCGCCGCACGTGTCCTGGCCACCCGCGAACAAAAATCGGCACGGCCTGTCGATTCGCCGCGGCGCCGTTCGTCGGTGGGGTGTAGGAAGCTCATGAGCACCGGGAGGAACCATGAAGTACATGCTGCTGGTCTGCGGCGACGACACAGCTGACGCCTCCGGCATGGCGCCCGTCGAACCCTGGGTCGAGGAGCTGGGCGCCGAGCGCGGCGTACGGCTGCACGGTCACCGGCTCCGGCTGCCCGCCGAGGCGGTCACCGTCCGGGTGCGCGACGGCGAAGTGCTGCGCACCGACGGGCCGTTCGCCGAGACGAAGGAGTACGTCGCCGGCTTCGACATCCTCGACTGCGCCGACATGGAGGAGGCGATCGAGGCCGCCGCGAAACACCCGGTCGCGACCATCGGCGCCATGGAGGTCCGCGCGTTCTGGGACGACGGGGACGCCGAAGCGGAGATCCGCCGCCTCGACGCGGAGCTCACCGAGGCCGTCCGCGAGCGTGACATCGAGCGGGCGATGGCCTGCTACGCCCCCGACGTCGAGGTCTTCCACCCCGTGAGCGGCCTGGAGCGGAGTGGCGCCGACGCCCTGCGCAAGGCGGAGGAGCAGTGGTTCTCCACGCTCGCAGGACCCGTCGACCGCGAGGTGCTCGACTTCCGTCTGCGCATCGACGAGAGCGTCGCGTTCAGCCATGCCCTGGTGCGCCTGCGCGCCCCGCTCGTGGACGGCGGAACCCTGGACACCACCGCACGCGTCACCACGGGCTACCGCGCGGCCGGCGACCGCTGGCAGATCGTCCATCAGCACACGTCGGTGCCGTCGTCGCCCGCCGACATGCCGGGGACCGGGGAGCTCCGGCCATGAAGTACGCCCTGTTCCTCTGCACGCCGGTCGGTGGCGAGGAACCCGGTCCCGAGGAGATCGCCGACGACCCCCGGTTCACCTCGTACCTCCAAGAGGTGCGCGACCGTGACCTCGTGAAGGGCGGCGCCCGGCTACGACCTGCGAGCGACGCCACCACCGTCCGGGTCCAGGGCGACGAGGTCCTGCTCAGCGACGGCCCCTTCGTCGAATCGAAGGAGTACGTCGCGGGCATCGACATCATCGAGGTCGCCGACCTCGACGAGGCCATCGCGCTCGCGTCCCGGCACCCGGCGGCGCTGGGCGGCGGTTCCGTGGAGGTGCGGCCGCTCTGGGAGTGAACGACGAAGTCGAGGAGGCGGTCGCCGCCGCGTTCCGCGAGGAGTGGGGCCAGGTCGTCGCCACCCTGATCCGGGTGACCGGCGACTGGGACCTCGCCGAGGAGTGCGCGCAGGACGCCTTCGCCCAGGCACTCGACCGGTGGCGGCGCGACGGAGTACCGCGCCGCCCCGGCGCCTGGCTGACCACGACCGCGCGCAACCGCGCCCTGGACGTGCTGCGCCGGGAGGCGGTCGGTGCGCAGAAGCTGCGGGAGGTGGCGGTGTCGACACGCGACGAGGAGCCGTACGACCCGTACGGCACCTATGACCCGTACAGCGCCTATGGTCCCCACGACCCCTGCGACGGCCGTTACGACTCGGAATTCGACGACGGGAGCGGAGTCCGCGACGACCGGCTGCGGCTGATCTTCACCTGCTGCCACCCGGCGCTGCCCATCGAGGCCCGGGTGGCGCTCACCCTGCGTGCCCTGGCCGGGCTGACCACTCCCGAGATCGCGCACGCCTTCCTCGTCCCCGAGGCGACCATGGCGCAGCGGCTGGTGCGTGCCAAACGGAAGATCCGCAACGCGGGCATCCCGTACCGCGTACCGCCCGCGCACCTCCTGCCCGAACGCACCACGGGCGTCCTCGGCGTCCTCTACCTGCTCTTCAACGAGGGGTACGCCGCCACGGCCGGTGCCGATCTGGTGCGCACGAACCTCTGCGCCGAGGCGATCCGTCTTGCCCGCGTCCTGGCCCGTCTGATGCCCGACGAGCCGGAAGTCGTCGGTCTGCTGGCGCTGTTGCTGCTGCACGACGCCCGGCGCGGAACGCGCGTCGACGCCTCCGGCGATCTGGTGACCCTGGAGGACCAGGACCGTACTGCCTGGGACAGGTCCGAGGCCGAGGAGGGTGCCGCACTGCTGGAGACCGCCCTGCGCCGCGGGCGCCCGGGCCCGTACCAGATCCAGGCCGCGATCGCGGCCTGCCACACCACCGCGGGCACGGCCGAGGAGACGGACTGGGCCGACATCGCGGCCCTCTACGGCGAGCTCCGACGCTTCGTGCCCTCCGCCGTGGTCCGGCTCAACCGAGCGGTCGCCGTGGGCATGGCCGAAGGCACCGACGCCGGGCTGGCCCTGGTCGCCGAACTGGAGGGGGAGGGCGAGCTGGACGCGTACCACCTGCTGCCCGCCACCCGCGCGGACCTGCTGCGCCGGGCCGGACGCACGACGGAGGCCGCCGAGGCCTACGAGAGGGCACTCGATCTGGTGGAGAACGCGGCCGAGCGGAGATTTCTGGAGAAGCGGCTCGCGGAGTGCCGATCGGTGTAGGGGCCCTTCGTCGGTGGGACCCCTGCGCCGGAGGCCCCGACGCCGGTGGGGCCCCGACGCCGGTGGGGCCCTGGGCCGGTGGGGGGCCTACGTCGGTGGGCCTTATGCGAGTTCGAAGATGCCGTAGCCGAATCCCCGCGCGCTGATGGTGCCGGCGTCGATCCGGATGCCGGTGGCTTCCAGCGGGCGGCCGCCCTCGGCGCCGTCGTAGCGACAACTCGCTTGCTCTCGGCGGGGGTTGACCACGACGAGGTACCGGCCGCCCCGCACGTACACGAACGGATACCCGGCGTGTACCACCTCCACCGAGCCGCCCGGCCCCAGCTCCGGCGTGCCGGCGCGCAACGCGATCAGGCGGCGTACGAGATGAAGGAGCGAGGTGTCGTCGGCCAGTTGGGCGGCGACCGTCGGGCGGTCCGGGGACGGGTCGAGGGGGAGGTAGAGGCGGTCGGCGGGAGCCGTGGAGAATCCGGCGTTGGGGCCGGCGTCCCACTGCATCGGGGTACGGGAACCAGCGCGGTTGTAGCGCGGTCCCAGCACGCTGCCCTCCTTCCCGGGAAGTCCCGGAAGGTGGCGCATGCCGATCTCGTCGCCGTAGTAGATCGCCGGAAGGGTCGGCCAGGTCAGCTGGAAGGCGAAGGCGGCGGGCAGCTGACCGGCCGTGCGGGGGCCGCAGTTGAGCCGCGAGAAGTCGTGGTTGGAGGTGGGGAGCGCGATGAACCCGTCCTCACCGAGCGTGGAGGCCGCACCGCGCCAGGCTTCCACGAAGGGGCGCGGGGAGCCTCGGCCCTCGGCGTCGAAGAAGCAGTCGAGCGGGTCCCAGGCCTCGTTGACCGTGCCCTCGCCGTTGCTCCAGAGCGAGCGCAGGGCGAGCCCGTCGGTGGGGCCGCCGAACTGGAGGAAGAAGTCCGCGTGGAACCCCGCGGGGACGGACACCTCGGGTTCGCCCCACTCCGAGAGCAGCACGGCGTCCGGATGGGTGCCGTCCAGCCAGTGGCGCAACTCCGTCCAGATCGCTGCTGTTTCCTTCTTGCCCGGATCGTCCTTCACGAGCGAGGCGGCCATGTCCACACGGAAGCCGGACAGTCCGAGACCCAGCCAGTGGTCCATGACCCTGCGTAGTTCGGCGCGGTTGGCGCGCGGGCCCTCCGAGTCGACCGGCCCGCGCCAGGGTTCGGCCGGATGGGTGCGCCCGTAACCGAAGTTGAGGGCGGGCTGGAACGCGAAGAAATTCGGCAGATACGCCCCCGGGCGCGTCCCGGGGGAGGGGACGAAGCCGTCCGGCGAGCCCTCGGGCGCCCAGATGTACCGGTCGTCGGCCGGATCGTCCATCGCGGCGCGGAACCAGGGGTGTTGGTCGGAGGTGTGACCCGCCACGAGGTCGAGGAGAACACGGATGCCGTGGCGGCCCGCCTCGTCGACGAGGCGGGCGAGGTCGTCGGACGAGCCGTAGCGGGGAGCGACGTCCAGGTAGTCGGCGACGTCGTATCCGGCGTCGCCGAACGGGGACACGAAACACGGGTTGAGCCAAACGGTGTTGACGCCGAGCCATGCGAGGTGGTCGAGGTGTGCGGTGATTCCGTCGAAGTCGCCGATGCCGTCGCCGTTCGAGTCGGCGAACGACTGCGGGTAGATCTGGTAAAAGACGGCGTCGGCCAGCCAGGCGGGGGCGGGGCGGAACGAGGTCATGTCCGGGACGATAGATCAGCGCACCCGGTGTCCGCTGCCCCACAGGCTGCCGTTCGACTGTCGTTCGAATCATGCCGCGGGCGCGGGGGCACTCCAGCCGAGCAGGCATCCTCCGCGCCCTTTGCGCCCCTCTGCACCCTCCGCACTCTGCGACCCGATCCGAACCGCAGCCCCTAAGCTCGGCGAGATGTTCACCCCGCAAGGTCCTACCCTCCGCGAACTGGCCGTACAGGCCCTCTCGTCGATCGAACACGGCTACGACCTGCTCTCGCCCAAGTTCGACCACACGCCGTTCCGGACTCCGGACGCGATCCTCGAAGCGGTGGGCCGGGCCCTCGCGCCGATCGGACCGTTCGGCGCGGGACTCGACCTCTGCTGCGGTACCGGCGCGGGCATGGAGGTCCTGCGCGACCTGTGCCGGGAGAGCGTCACCGGCGTCGACATCAGTACGGGCATGCTGACGGTCGGACGCTCGCGGTTCGGCGCCGACGACTCGCTGTCCTCGGCGGTGAGGTGCGCCGACGACTCGCTGTCCCCGGCGGTGAGGTGCGCCGGCGGGGGACCGTCCTCGGCGGCGAGGCGCGACGACGGGCCGCCGTCGGTCGCCTGGGTGCGCGGAGACGCCCGCGCCCTCCCCTTCGCGCCCGCGTTCGACCTGGTCGTGAGCTTCGGTGCCTTCGGGCACTTTCTGCCGCGCGAACTGCCTGGTCTGTTCGCCGGGGTCCATGCCGTCCTGCGTCCCGGTGGCCGTTTCGCGTTCCCGGTCATGGCTCCGCCGCGGCCCGGCTCGCCCTGGTACTGGGCCCTGCTGGGCTTCGACACGGTGATGCGGGTGCGCAACGCCGTCCGGCGTCCGACCTTCGTCATGTACTACCGCGCGTTCCGGCTCGACGACGTGGAGCGGGAGCTGGCGCGGGCCGGATTCCGGACGGAGCTTCACGCGCTGACCGAGTTCGGCCGTCGACGGGACGGCAGCCCGCGGGCCCGGATGGTCGTGGCCACGCGCGACGAGGACACCTCGGTCGTGGCCACGCGCGAGGGCACCTCGGGACGGTCGGCCGGAGGCGCATGACGGGCGGGCCGGCTCCGGAGGCTCTCCCGTCCGGGGAGGACGCCGGTTCACGCCCCTCGGCGGCGCACCGAGGGGCGTGAGACCGATGTCCGCGCGGGCGGTCGCCCGTCAGGCGCGGACGAACTCGAGCGGATCGGCGTCGAAGGCCCGCTCGGACTCGCCCACCAGGCCGTGCGGTGCGCCCGGATACACCTTCAGTTCCGCGTCCTTGACCAGCTGGGCCGTCTTGAGGGCGGCGGCGATCGGCACGATGTCGTTGCCGTTGCTGTTGCCGTTGCCGTGCGCGATGAGCGTCGGGACGTCGATCTCGGCGAGGTCCTCGGCGAAGTCGGTCTCCGAGAATGGAACCCGGGAGCTCACTTGGCCGCCGGGAGCGTGAACTCGTAGACCAGTGCGTCCTGTTGGGCGTCCACGGTCAGGTCGGTGATCTCCAGTGGCCGGTCGTACTGGTCGTGAACGCGCCGGGTGACCCGCACCGACTGCGGGAGCCGGGTGATCGCGTCCCGGTGGTGCAGGGTCAGACCCGCCTTGCGCATCCAGTCGTAGGCACGTGACAGCTGTGCCGAGGCGTGGCCGTCCGCGCGGTCGCGGTAGCGGGCGAGCTCCTCGACCTCGGTCACCGCGATCGCGGAGAAGGAGGTCACGGCCGAGCGCAGCCCGCTGCCGTCGGTGGCGGCCGACTCGTAGCGGTGGACCAACGTCGCCCGCAGCGGGGCGAGTCCGAGGGCTTCGGCATGTTCCGGTGGGGGAGCCTCCCAGGTCACGGTGGTTCGCCTGCACCCGTCGGGTTCGCCGGTGTGAGCGCCGACGGGGAAGTCGAGCGACGGGACGTGCTCGGCGCCGGTGCCGGACAGCGTCGCATGGCTGCCACGCCGGTCGGTGGAGACCTGACCGTCGCGTCGCAGCATCTGCAACGCCTGCCGTACGGTCTCCCGGCTGACGCCGAACCGGGTGGCCAACTCACGTTCTCCCGGCAGGCGTTCGCCGGGCGGGATGATCCCGTCGCGCAGCTCGCCGAGCAGTTGCGCGGCGATCCGCGCGTAGAGCGGTTCGTGGTCGGACGGATGGGTGGTGCGGGCCATGTCCGCGCCTCCTGCGTGGTGACAAAACGTAGCCGTGTGGACTCGGTGCGCCACCACATCTAGCATTGGTCTAAACCACCAGGAAAGGGTGTCCGGGTACTTCGGCCGATTTCAGCCCGCGCCCCCGGTCGGCACGGGCCGCTCCCGGAACGTGCCACACGGGGCGTCGACGAGCGCCGACTCCCTTGGGTCGACTGCGATGCGCGGGCCCGCGCGGCTCATCACGCACCCCGCCAAGACCCCGCTTCCGGGCCCACGAGATTGCGAGAGCCGTCGAACCCGCAGTGTCCGAAAGTCCTCGGGCTGAGCCTGTACGGGCCGTTGACCCGCCTGTTGGAGCCGACGGGAGCCGTATGACAGCAACGCGCCGTGAACTCGCCCGCCGCGCGGGAAACGGCGGGCGAACACCACGCGGCGAACAGTGCCTGTCGTGCCGCCGGAGTCGAGGGCCGTGCCGCATGATCAGATATCGTGCGCCGCCATGGGTGAACTGATACTGATCAGGCACGGTCAGACCGAATGGAGCCTGTCGGGCCGGCACGCCGGCCGCACTGACATTCCGCTTACCGACGCAGGCGAGGCCACAGCCAAGTCGCTCGCTCCGAGACTTGCCCGACGCCATCTGGCCGCCGTGTTCAGCAGCCCGTTGAGCCGTGCTGTGCGGACGGCCGAGTTGGCGGCCCTGACCGACGTACGGGCCGATCCCGACCTGTTGGAGTGGGACTACGGCGGCTATGAGGGCCTGACCGCGGCGCAGATCCAGGAGGCGAGGCCTGGATGGGACCTGTGGCGGGACGGCGTCATGCCCGGCGACGCGGCCCATCCCGGCGAACAACTCCAGCAGGTGGGCGCGCGCACGGACGCGGTGCTGGACCGGATCCGGCCGTTGTTGGCCGATGGCGACGTCGCCGTTGTCGCGCACGGTCATCTGGCGCGGGTGCTCACCGTGCGCTGGCTCGGCCTCGACGCGTCCGCCGGCCGACTGCTCGGCCACCCGCATCCAGGCACTCTCAGCTTCCTGGCCACCGAGGAGGAGCAGCCCTTCGTCGCCGCGTGGAACGTCCCGTAGGGGCACCCTCCCGCGAGCGCCGAGCGCGCCGGCCGCCTCGGCCTGTTCATGGCCCTGGGCCTCATCGGCGGCGACATCCGCAGTCATCGACAAGATCCTCACCGAGCGCGAACTGCTCGGCGCAGACCGCTTCATGGGCCAGATCGACTTCAGCGTCTCGGCGACTTCCAGCACGGGCACCTGCACCCTCGCCGCCACCAGCGCGAGTTGTTCTCTGGGCACCCTCGCCCCGGGAGCCGGCGGCGACGGCAGGCTCGTGCGCGTGCCGGTGGGCAAATGAGGGGGCCGTGGCCTGCTCCGGCCCATGACTGTCGAGTCGGTCCGTCACTTCCGTGTCTCGAGGAGGGGCTGCAGATCGGTGCGCAGGTGGTCGAGTGCGCTGCGGTACAGCTGGGGTCCTACGGAGACCCGGGCCACACCGATTGCGCGAAGCTCGTCCAGCGACCCGTGTTTCAGTGGAAGACCAGCGTTCACCGGCGCGCCGACCTCGGCGACGATGGCCCGGAGGTCGTCCGGCCCTGCTCCGGGAGGGAAGACACAGTCAGCGCCTGCCGACCAGTACGCCTCAGCCCTGCTGATCGCGTCGGCACGCCTTCGATGCCCGGCCAGAGGTGAGGTGGGGAAGAAGGAGTCGATCCGGGCATTGATGACCAGCGGCACCCCGATCCGCCCGGCGGCCGCGCGCATCTCCGCGATGTAGACGGCGCGGACATCTACGTCGATCAGGCCGCCGTTGGCGTGATCACTGTCCTCGATGTTGCAGCCGACGACTCCGATCCCGCTCAGCACTTCGACCAGCTCCTCCGGCGCCATCCCGTAACCGGCCTCGGCGTCGACCGTGACCGGCACGTCGGCAGAGGCCGCGATGCGTCGGGCGACGAACATCATCTCCTCGCTCGGGGCACCCTCGCCGTCGTCGTAGCCCAGAGCGGCGGCGATCGCGTTGCTCGCGGTCGCGACCACCGGGAAGCCCGCGTCGACCACGGCGCGGGCGCTGCCCACGTCCCAGGCGTTCGGCAGCACCAGCGGAGCGCCCGGGATGTGCAGGGAACGAAGCAGCTCGGCCTTGTCGGCCTGGTTGGACAAAACGTCTGTCTGATCGGACATGGCGGCCTCAGTCGACAAGTGCGCCGGCGGACAGATTGGCGATTGCTCCGGTCATGGCTCCAGCTCGATCCGAAGCCAGGAACGCGGCCGTCTCCGCGATTTCAGAGAGTGTGGGCAGCCTCTTCAGAAGCGTTCCCTGCACCATCCCCCCGCCTTCGAGCATTTCCTGGACCGACTGGCCCGCCGCTGCCGCGGTTTGCTTGAAGAGGTCCTTGGTGTAGGAACCCGCCGCCGGAGCGTCGACGACAGCGTGTGGGCGGATGCAGATCACCCGGATGTTGCTGGGTGCCAGCTCCGCGGCCAGGACCCGCGAGAAGGCCTCCTTGCCGGCCGCGCTCACGCTGTGCCCCAGGATGCCGCCCACGGCCAGTTTGGAGCCCGGCTCGGACAGCGTCAGGATGACGCCAGGGCGCTCGCGACCCATGTGCCGGGCCACAGCCTTGCTGGTGATGAACAGCGTCCGCAGAAAGCCGTCGACCGGCCGCATGAACTCCTCCAGCGAGAGGTCCGCCAGCACGGTCCCCTGGTCGTGCATGACACTCACGGCGTTGAGGGCGATGTCGATGCTGCCGGCCCTCGCCGCGATCTCGGCGGCGTGCTTTTCGACCGCCTGTTCATCGAGAACGTCGACTTCGGCGGTCTCGACCGTTCCGCCCGTAGCGGCGATGTCACGCGCAACGGCGTCGAGCTTCGCCTGCGTCCGCCCGGCGATGAAAACTCTCGCGCCTTCCCGGGCGAATACCCGTGCGACAGCGCCGCCGATGGCGCCGCCGCCTCCATAGATCACAGCGTTCTTGTCGCCAAGCAGCAATTCACTCATTGTGTCCTCCAAAGGTGATTTGTTCTTCTGAATGACTACGAAGGGCCGACGGTCACCCCGTCGCCGCTGCGAGTTCTGTCGCGTCCGCGATTGCCGGAGGCTTCAGAAGGCGGCGGTTCAGGCGACCGGGGCGGGGATCTCCGCGATGATCAGGCCGGTGACCGCCCGCGGACGAGGCGGCGAAGGGGGCGATCGCCACGCCACCGGCGTACGAGCTCCACGCGATGCCTGCGTTGGCCGCGGGGACCGGCAGCGGCATCGGGGTCGAGGGGCCGCTCGCCGGAGATCTCTTCCGGTGGACTGTTGGTCAGTCGTTTTTCTGGCGCTGGATCTGTTCCGCGATGCGCTTGATGCGGTTCAGTCGCGCATCCCAGTTCCTGCCGACTTCGTTCAGTTGCCGGACGGCGCGGGTGAGCTGCGCCTCGTCGACTTCGTAGCGCCGTTCGCGGCCCATCGGTGTCGCGTGCACGAGGCCCGCGCGATCGAGGACGCCCAGGTGCTTGGTGACCGCTTGGCGTGAGATCGGGAGGCGATCGCTCAGGCTGGTCGGGGTACCGACTCCTTCCGCGAGCAGCAGGTCGAGCAGGCGGCGCCTGATCGGGTCGCCGATCGCCGACCAGAGTTCGTCGTCGACGGCGACCGTCATTGCGCCACCACGGAAGGGGCGTAGCTCTGCAGCCTGGGCAGGAACAGGTCCCAGCCGCGCTCGTGGTCGTGGAATGCCTCCTCGAGCACGGCGGCTTCCCAGCCCTTCTCCCGCCAGCCGCTCTCGGTCAGGCGCAGAATCGTGCCGTCACCGGAGGGCTCGAGCTCGAAGGTGACCAGGAGGGAGTTGTCCGCATCGGGCAGTTGACCACCAGGAGCGACCCAGCGGAACGCGAACCTGTGCGGCGGATCGACGTCGACCACCGTGATCGCCTCGACCGCGGCGCGGTCGCCCCACACCAGTTCGCCGACCGCGCCCGGCGCGGGCTCGAACGACGCGTCATCGGGCCACCACATCTTGATGTGCTCGGGACGACTCACCACATCGAACACGATCTCCGGTGCCGCGTCGATGCGGATCTCGCGCTCCAGCTTTCCGAACTCCACTACAGACCTCCCATGAGCAACCATCGGTTGCGTATGACTCTAGTGGTCCTGCCGTCAACACGCAACCTTATGTTGCGTATCGACCGTGAGTTCGACGCGGGGAACGCCTGACCGGGCAGCGGTGACCGTGGCGAGACGGCTTGCGCGTGCGCGGGGTCCCGTGCCGCGGCGGCGACAGCACGGCGGCGGCCACAGCACAGTGAGCGTGACTGGAGTGGATCGCCGAGCCGCGTTCAGAGCCCCCGCCCGCTCACTGGTGCCGTGACCGTGAACCCTGGCGGGGTCGGGTTTCGTGGAGACGGACGGTCATTCTCACCGTCACATCGTCCCCTGCCGAGAGGCCGCTCGGCTTGCGCACAGCGACCTTGAGCGGGAGCAGGTAACCGCTGTCCTTGGGGAAGAGCGACGTCTGGAAGGCGGCCTCGCCGATGTGAGCCTCGACCGGGATCACGCCCCAGCCGTAGGTGGCCACTGCGGCCACCTCGCGGATGTCGGCGGACTCCTCGTCCGGCACGCGGACGAAGTAGTACGGCGACGGTCCGCGCCATTCGATCACTCGGCCGGAAAACACAAACTCCATGGAGTCGCTCACCTTCCTCGAGGACGGCCAAGATATCCGCGATCGATCCGGCGAAGGGTTCCGGTCCGTCTTCGCACCCTTCGACGACGTAGGCGTACGGTGCCACCGAGACCGCCTCCGACGCGATGCCCTCGTGACTGTCCATCACCCGGGCATCGCGGGCAGGCGAGCGGCCGAGCACCAGCGGTGCGGCTACGGGGCCGCGAGATCGTGTCAGGCGCCGAGGGGCCGACTCAGTCCTGCGGAGCCGTCGCAAGCACAGTGCGACAGTCCGACCAGGCGGGTTGGCTCAGCAGGGGCCTGAACCGGGTGAACAGTGCGAGGAGTTCGGCCCTCCACTTCTCGCGGAAGGCGGAGTCGATGCGGGCAAGGTCGAGTTCGTTGGCGGCGGACAGCTCGGCGAAGTCCCGGCGAAGGTGCGGCTCCGGAGTATGGAGACCACCGGTGAACCGATTCCGAAAGACCCCGTCGGCATGCGCGAGCGTCGGATACGTGGCCCTGCGGTCACACGACGCGTAGAGGTACACGATGGCTTCGGCCTCGGCACCGATCACCCCCGCAAGTTCGGCACGGCTGTCCGAAGACAGCAGCGCGTGGGAAAGCCATCGGTGAGAAACGCGACCTCGGTCCCTTCAGCGGACAGCCGGGCTGAGCCGGTCCAGTTCTGTCCCTCCGGAATCTCTCGGTGCGCTCGCCGAGCTAAGCAGTCGTCTGCCAGGGGAGAGAAGGCACGTACGCCGGGGTGCTGTGCCAGTAGTCCCGGGTCTCCACGGCGAGACCCGTCGCGTCGAAGCGGACGAAGACGCAGCCCGCGAGTGTCGACGGACGGCCGTCCTCCTCCGCGAGGACGCGGAACTCGGCGACCGCGCGGCCGTCCTGGCCGATCATGGGTTCGGAGAAGCGGACATCGGTCGTGGTCTCGGACGCGAAGGACCAGCGGATGTACGCGGCGAGCTCGTCCCGGCCGTGGTGAGGCTCCCGGAACGGCATGGAGCGGTGGACGCACGCGTCCGAGTACAGCTCCAGGATCGCCTCGACGTCATGGGCCGCCCAGGCCCGCTCCCACACCCGTACGAAGCGTCGTGCCGCCGTGGTCGTGTCCATCGCGGGCCTCAGACGCGGGCGGGCAGCCAGCGCAGCTGCGCGGCCTGCTGGTAGGGGCCGCCGCCCTCGTGGTCGTTGAAGTCGTACACCTCGATCTGCTTCTCCTTGTTCGCCCAGGCGTTGAAGGCCGCGAAGACCGTCGACGGCGGGCAGGTCTGGTCCTCCAGTGCCGCCGAGAACAGGGCGGGGACCCGGCCGCGCGCGGCGAAGTGCACCCCGTCGAAGTAGGAGAGAGTGCGCTGTACCTCCTCGGTGCGGCCGCGGTGGGTCTTGAGGTAATTGCCGATCTCCCGGTAGGGGGAGCGGTCCGTGAGCACGGTGGCGCGCGGGAAGTCGCACAGGAACGGTACGTCGGGGGCGATCGCCGCCAGGTCGGGCACCAGCCCGCCGACCGCGATGGCGATGCCGCCGCCCTGGCTCCCGCCGAGCGCCGCTACGCGGGCCGCGTCGACCAGCGGATGCGAGCGGGCCGCCTCCACGGCGCGCACCGCGTCGGTGAACAGCCGCCGGTAGTAGTAGTTTTCGGGATCCTCGATCCCCCGCGTCATGAACCCGGGGAAGGCGGGCGCGCTGCCCACCGGGTCCGGGGTCCCGCCGCCGCCCCAGGCGCTCGCCTGGCCGCGCGTGTCCATCACGAAGTGCGCGAAGCCGGCCGAGGCCCACAGCAGATGCGTGTGCGCGAGCCCACGTCCGCCGCCGTACCCGATGAACTCGACGACCGTGGGCAGCGGCGAGTTCGCCCGGGCCGGCACGGTCAGCCAGCCCTTGACCGGATGGCCCCCGAACCCGGCGAACGTGACGTCGTGGACCGTGACGGTCTTCAGCGGGATGTCGACCGGCTCGAAGCGGGCGGCGAGATCGTGCTCACGGGCTTCCTGGAGAGTCTTGGTCCAGAAGGAGTCGAAGTCCTCGGGCTCTGTGGACGCGCTGCGGTAGGTGCGGAGTTCGTCGAGAGGGAGGTCGAACAGGGCCATCGAGGACCACCTTTCGGCATACGGGTGCGGATGATCACACGGTACGTCCGCCCTCGGGGGCCCGCCACGGCCGCGCCGAGAACGAAGACTTTCCCGGCGCCGTTCATCAGCTCGCTCCTCACCGGGAAGTCGCCCGTCCTCTGGTTCGACGGGTGGGTGCCCCAGATCCAGGGCGCCCGTCAGGCCGTGCGCCGGGTCCACTCCGGTTCCGTTTGCGCCCAGTCGCGCTCCCAGTGAGCCAGCCGACGACGTTCCAGGGCCCGGCGTACGCAGAGGTGCGCGACGAACACGACGAAGACGGCGCCCGTGGCGGTGAAGACGCCCATGGCCAGCGTGAGTTGCCGGATCACCGCAGCGCACCGCTCCGGCGCCCGGACGTTCCTCGGTACCGGCGCCTGCGACCCCGGGGTCGAACAGCCCCCCCCGTAAGCGTCCGGTTCGCCGAACCCGTCATGTCGCACCCGTCATGCGCGCGGCAGCAGCGGTCATTGCCGGCCCCCGTCGAACTCCGGCGCCGTACGACTGATCCCCGCCCGCCGTGGAACCCGCGAACCCGCGAACCACCGCGTCGGCGAACAGGAGCCCGATGGCGAAACACCGACCGTCCCCGCCCGCGACACCCGGGCGCACCCCGACTGCCCCGCCATCGGCCGGATACACCCGTCGGCCGAAATCCCCGGCGGCGCCGCGGGCAAAGCATCACGGCATCCGTAGTCGTCCAAGTTCCGAGAGGCATCGCTCATGAACTCCGGCACCACCATCACCGCAGGAATCGACGGTTCGCGCGCCAGTCTGGACGCCGCCGACTGGGCGGCCCGCGAGGCCGGACGGCGCCGTCTCCCGCTGCGTCTGCTGCACGCGGGCACACGGCCGCGCGTATCCGCACGCGTTCCGGACGTCGATGTGCCCGCCGGGCGCACCAGGACGACGCTCGACCGGGCGGCGATCCAACTGTCTTACGCACACCCGGCGTTGGACATCGTCGCGCGCGACACCGAGACGCCCGCGGTGCCCGCACTGCTCGCGGCGGCCGCCGAGTCCGAGACCCTCGTCGTAGGCTCCCGCGGTCGCACCGGCCACCCCGCTCCGGCCGGCTTCCTGACCGGTTCCGTCGCCTTGACCGTCGCGGCCGGCGCGACATGTCCGGTCGTCCTGGTCCGTGCGGGCGAACTCCCCGAGGACGAAAGGGAATTCACTCAAGGGCGCACACCGATGAGCGCCGCGTCCTATCGTCCCGTGGTCCTCGGCCTCGACCTGGAGCACCCCGCCGACGACCTGATCGGCTACGCCTTCGACACCGCCGCCGTCCGTTCGGCACCGCTCCTCGTGGTGCACGCCTGGACCCTGTCTCCACTCCACGATCCCGCACCCGCCGTTCCGTCGGCCATCGTGCCGTCGCCCGGCGGCGCCAACGACCAGGAGACCGGCCGACGGCGCGCCCTGACCGGCACGTTGCGGCCCTGGCGCCACAAATTCCCGGACGTCCCGGTCGCGGAACAGGTCGTCCACGGCCGTCCCGGAGACCAATTGCTCCGGGCGTCCACCGGCGCCGGTCTGCTGATCGTCGGCCGCCGCGCGGGCGAGCGCCTGGGCCGCGCCGCGCGGACCGTCATCCGGCAGGTGACGTGTCCGGTCGTCGTGGTGCCGCACGGCTGACGCCGCTCCCGCAGCTTTGCGGCTCTCCCTGCGCTCCCGGGGTTCCCTGCGTTTCCCGTGCTTCTGCGCTCCCGGGGCACACGTCGGCCGATCCGCCCGCAGCGTCCCGACCGGCCGTCGGCGGCACGGGAACCCGGTGGGACGCGTGGGGACCCGGCGGGACCCGCGGGAAGCCGGCGGAACCCGACCCAGCAGGGCGGAGCACGGCCCTTAGCCGAATCTCTCGATCCGAATCCGGTCCACCGGCTGCCCGGCCTCCACCAGCAACCGCGAGGCATGCTCGGCGAATCCGTTGGATCCGCAGATGTAGGCCTCCCACCCACCGGGCGGCTGCTCGGCCAGGAAGGGCGCCACATGTGCGGCGGCCATACGTCCGACGGGCGCACCGTTCTGGGCGCGGCGAGTGAAAACGGCTGTGGTCTCGTCGCCGTACTCGCGTGCGTAGATGAGTTCTTCGGGGCTTCGCGCGGAGACGAGAAGGCGCAGCGGAACGTCCATCGTCCGTGCGCGGTGGTGCCGCAGCATCGACATCAGCGGTACGACACCGGAGCCGGCGCCGACGAGCAGCGCGGGCCGGTCCCCGGGCCAGGCAAAGAAGCCGCTGAGCGGACCGCGGACCTCGACGGAGTCGCCGGGCCGGGCCACGGTGTGGAACCAGCCGGAGACCTCACCGCCGTCGACATGGTCCAAGGTCAGTTCGATGTGACCGGTGTCGTCGGGCGACGACGCAATGGAGTAGTGGCGCTGGGCCGCATAACCGTCCCCGGCGGTGAGCCGCAGCAGCAGATGCTGGCCGGGCAGATGTCCCTCCCAGGCCGGCACGGCGAATCGGAAGGTCGCCGCGTGAGGGGTCTCGCCGCGGATCTCGGTGAGCGTGGCGGTCTGCCAGGTGGTGGCCGTCCGGGTGTTCACGGCGATGCGGCCGGGCACGGCGAACCGTGTCGGCGGTACGAAGGTCTCGGTCGTGGTCTCAGTCACCGGAGTAGCGCTGCTCTTCCCAGGGGTTGCCGCGGGCGTGGTAGCCGTTCTGTTCCCAGAAGCCCTGCTCGTCGTGGTCGAGGATCCGGATGCCCGCGATCCACTTGGCGCTCTTCCAGAAGTACAGATGGGGCACGACCAGCCGCGCCGGGCCGCCGTGTTCGGCCGGCAGTGGTGCGCCGTCGTAGTCCCACACGATCCAGGCGCGACCGCCGGTGAGGTCGGCCAGCGGGAGGTTCGCGGTGTACCCGGTGTGCGCGTACGCGACCGCGTGGGTGGCGGACGGATCCGGTCGTACGGCCTCCAGGAAGGCGTCCAGCGACACACCCCCGAACCGCACCCCGAACTTCGACCAGCCTGTCACGCAGTGGATGTCGCCCTCGTACGCCGAGGCGGGCAGCGCGTGCGCCTGCTCCCAGTTCCAGGTGCGCGGCTCGGCCACCAGGCCGTCGATCCGCAGGGTCCAGTCGGCGGGCGCCAGGTCCGGGGTGACCTCGGCGGACAGGACGGGCCAGTCGTCGCCCGCGTCGTACTGGCCGGGCGGCAGTCCGCGGTTGTGGGCGCGCGGGCGCCCGGTGAAGCCTCGCGTGACGTTCATACGGGTGGTGCCTCCAGGACCGCCGGGGGCGGCGGCCCGCGGATCGAGCGTGATCGGCGCGAGCGTGCGGGTCTGTGCCCCGGACGCGCACCGGTGCTTAGCCATTCAACGGTACGCGCAAGTGGACCGTGCTCCGAGCCGGTGAGGGGCGCTGATCATTGCGGACGTATGAACTCTCCCGGCGCCCGGGAATAGCCGTGCCCCGATCTTCCTTGCTGCTGCAGTGAAGTCCGATGGTCCGTACATGTACAACCGGTGAGCGGGGCCGCGACAACCGGTGACACAGCGAAGGGGAGTGAGGGAGCAGATGGCCGAGGCGTACGTCTTCACAGGGGCGGGGAGCCCGGAGGAAGCGGAGAATCCTCCCGGCCGTCACCCGCTCGACAACCCGGCCCTCGGCTCCCTCACCGGGCCCCACGCCCACTTCGCCGAACGGCGTGGACGCGTCCTGCGCTACCCCGTGGACGTGTCTCCGTGGCTGGCGCTGCCCGACGACCCCGACGCCGGTGACTGGGCGGATCTCGCGGCCCTGGTGGGGCCCGGGGGCGAGGCGCCGCTGGCGGGATTCGGCGGGCGGACCCCGGACGGCTGGGAGGTGACCTTCAGTCTCGACGGTGTCCAGCTCGTCGACGACGGACTCGCCGCGGCGCCGGACACCGAGGCGGTGGTACTCGGCCCCGAAGACGTGCCGGACATGCTCGACCTGGTGGAACGCACCCGGCCCGGACCCTTCCTGTCACGCACCGTCGAGCTCGGCACGTATCTCGGGATCCGCCGGAACGGCGCCCTGATCGCCATGGCGGGCGAGCGGCTCCGTCCACCGGGCTGGACCGAGATCAGTGCGGTCTGCACCGACCCGGCCCACCGGGGCGAGGGCCTGGCCACGCGCCTGATCCTGGCCGTCGCGCACGGCATCCGTGAACGCGGCGAGACCCCGTTCCTGCACACCGCCGCGGGCAACACCGGCGCCATCCGCCTCTACGAGTCGCTGGGCTTCCGGCTGCGCCGCACGACCCGTTTCATGGCCGCGCGGGTGCCCGAGCATCTGGGCGGCGGCCGGACCGTGAGCGTGGGATGACACCCGTGCGTCACGACGACGGAACGGCATCACGACACCGTGGGACGGCATCACGCCACCTCGGGACGGCACTGCGCCGCTGAGCCGCCGGGACGCCGGATCAGTCACTCGGCGGCCCCGCTTCCGGCTTCTCCGTGGCGGTGGCGGTGGCCGTGGCGTTGTAGCGCTGCAGATACGAGGCGAAGCGGGTGAGGTCCTGCTCCGACCAGCCCGTGAGCCGCTCGCGGAAGGCCACCTGGCGGCTACGGGTCACCTGGGCCAGGATCTCCGTGCCCGCCCTTGTCGGATGCAGCACCTGGACGCGGTGGTCCTCGGGATCCATCCGCCGTTCGATCAGCCCGGCCCGCTCCAGCGCCGCCACCTGACGGCTCACCGTGGACTTGTCCAGCGCGTAGTGCTCGGCGAGGTCCGTGGCCCGGCAGCCGCCGACCTCCTCCAGATGGCCGAGGAGGGTGTACGAGACCAGGGACAGCTCGGGATGCATACGCCCCGCCGAGGCGCGGGCCCGCCGGGCGAACACGGTCATCTCCCGCTGGATGATCTCCACGGCCGCGTCGGCCGTCACCCCGTCGGTCGCTGTCCCGGTGGTGGCCGCGCACTCTCCGGGCCCTTCGGGTGCGGCGGATGTCATCACGGGACCTCTCTTCCTTCCTGGTTGCATAGTACAACTCGGCGGGAAGAGGGAACGAAGAGGGGAGAGGGGCGCACGGGTCGACCAAATGAGGATCCGGTGGTCACCAGTCCCCGCCCGTCGGCTGATCGTTCCTGTAAAGTGGCCGTCCCGGCCGTGGACCGTCTCGGCCGATGAGTTGCCGAGGAGGTGAGACCCATTACCGCTGTGTCAGGTCGGGTGCTCTCCTCTCCAGGCAACGCGGTCACCGTCTCCAGGTGACCGCGGGAGCGCCCTTCGGCTCGTCGAAAGGCCCTCGGCTTCATGCCTCCTCTCTCTCCTGATGTTCCTGACGCGACAGCCTCCTTGGTCGCCGCGCTCCGCTCCGCCGGTTGTGTCTTCGCCGAGGACGAGGCGGAGTTGATCCTCTCCGCCGCCCGCACCCCGGACGAGGCCGCCGCGATGGTGGACCGGCGCGTCGCGGGGCTGCCCCTCGAACACGTCCTCGGCTGGGCGGAGTTCCACGGTCTGCGCATCACCCTCGACCCCGGCGTCTTCGTGCCGCGCCGCCGCACCGAGTTCCTCGTCGAACAGGCCGTCGCGCTCGCGCGGGGCGCGTCCGTCGTGGTGGACCTGTGCTGCGGTTCGGGTGCGGTGGGCGCCGCGCTGGCCGCGTCCCTCGGCGGGCCCGAACTGCACGCCGCCGACATCGACCCGGCGGCGGTGCGCTGCGCCCGCCGCAATGTCGCGCCGTTCGCCGGCCAGGTCCACGAGGGGGACCTGTTCGCCGCGCTGCCCGCCACCCTCCGCGGTCGCGTCGACGTCCTGGCCGCCAACGTGCCGTACGTCCCGACCGACGAGGTCGGCCTGCTGCCGTCGGAGGCCCGGGACCACGAACCCCTGGTCGCCCTCGACGGCGGCGCGGACGGACTCGACCTCGTACGCCGGGTGGCCGCCGAGGCGCCGCCGTGGCTGGCCGGCGGAGGCTGCCTCCTCGTCGAGACGAGCGAGCGCCAGGCACCCGCGGCCGTCGAGGCATTCGCCCGCGGCGGACTG
The DNA here is from genome assembly GCF_025399795.1 of Streptomyces rhizosphaerihabitans. Classification (GTDB taxonomy): domain Bacteria; phylum Actinomycetota; class Actinomycetes; order Streptomycetales; family Streptomycetaceae; genus Streptomyces; species Streptomyces rhizosphaerihabitans. The sequence continues at coordinate 126,695 of NZ_JAODTZ010000026.1, forward strand.
ATCGCCCGACTGGCCGTTTCGGAGGAGAGGTACGCCAACGTGGTGATCGGCGTGAAGCCCTGACCGGGCGGGCCGACGCGGGCGACATGCCGCGTTCGGACCCTGATCGGCCGATTGTGCCGCCCCGCGCGCCACACTCTGGCTGACCGCAGTTGCCAGAGGGAGGCCGAACGTGAGCAGTGCCCCCGAGAAGTTCGACGCGTGGGACATCAAGGAGTCGGGGCCCGCCGACGCGAGCGCCAGGGTGTTGCTGCTGCCCGGCGGGATGTGCAACACCGCGTTCTACGACGACCTGATGGCCGCACCGCCGCTCGCCACCGCGCCGGTGCGGCTGGTCGCCGCGACCCTTCCGGGGCACGCGGGCACCACGCCTCCGCGTGATCTCTCCATGGAGAACTACGCGGCGCTGGCGGGCGCCTTGGCCGCCGAGCGCGGCTGCGGCGTCGTGGTCGGGCACAGCATCGGTGCCAATGTCGCCCTGGAGATGGCGGCGGGCGGGCACTTCGCCGGCCCTGTCGTCCTGCTGTCCCCGGCGTTCTCGGCATCCGACGAGGACAAGGCGCTGGCGATCGCCAACAGCCTCGGGCGGGTGCCGGGCGTCGGGATGCTGGCCTGGGCGGGCCTGCTCAAGCTGACGCCCCGGGTCATGGTGAGCAATCTGCCACCGGCCCGCCGCGAAGCGCTGACCGCCGAGTTCGAGAAGAACGATCCTGCGTTCTGCCGCCAGGTGATCCGGCACTACTTCGACTATCTGGACCGGTACCGGGACCTGGTCTCCCGGCTCCGTGACTCGGGTGTGCCCGCCTGGGTCGTGCGCGGCGACCACGACGACGTCGGTCTGTCGGAGGAGGAGCGGGCCGGACTCGAGGCCGGCCCCGACGTGACGATGGTCTCGGTCCCCGACGCGGGCCATCTGGTGATGGTCGACCAGCCCGTGGTGGTGGCCGAACTCGTGGCCCGGGTGGCTCTCGGCTGAACCTTCCTCCAGCCCCGCCACCGCGCTTTTGCTCGGCTCGCGCCGGGCCTCCTCGGCTAGGGCCGAGCGATCCGCAGGCTCCGCGCCGGGCCTTCCTCCGGCCCGGGCCGAGCGATCGTGAGGCTCCGAGCCGAGTGATCCTCCTCATTATGCAACTAGTTGCATAATGCGTGGCCCGTCGTCTACAACAGACGTACGACACCGCGCACGGAGGGCCCGATGAGCCGTTACCCGCATCTGCTGAACCCGCTCGACCTGGGCTTCACAACCCTGCCCAACCGCGTGCTCATGGGCTCCATGCACGTGGGCCTGGAGGAGGCCGAGCGCGGCTTCGAGCGCATGGCGGAGTTCTACGCCGCCCGCGCGCGAGGCGGCGTCGGCCTGATCGTCACCGGCGGCATCGCGCCCAACGACGCCGGACGGCCGTACGAGGGCGGCGCCAAGCTGACCACCGAGGCCGAGGCCGAGCAGCATGCCGGGATCACCGCCGCGGTGCACCGCGAGGGCGGGAAGATCGCGATGCAGATCCTGCACTTCGGGCGCTACGCCTACCACCAGGACCTGGTCGCCCCCAGCGCGCTGCAGGCCCCGATCAGCCCCTTCCCGCCGCACGCACTCAGCGACGCCGAGATCGAGCAGACCATCGACGACTACGCCCGCGCCGCCCGGCTCGCCAGGCAGGCGGGCTACGACGGCGTCGAGATCATGGGCTCCGAGGGCTACCTCATCAACGAGTTCATCGCCCTGCAGACCAACCGGCGCGAGGACCGCTGGGGCGGCTCGTACGAGAACCGGATGCGCTTCCCCGTCGAGATCGTCCGCCGCGTACGCGAGGCCGTCGGTGACGACTTCATCATCATCTACCGCCTGTCGATGCTCGACCTGGTGCCCGGCGGCTCCTCGCTCGACGAGGTCATCACGTTGGCGCGGGCCGTCGAGGCCGCCGGAGCGACGATCATCAACACCGGCATAGGCTGGCACGAGGCCCGTATCCCCACGATCGCGACCTCGGTGCCGCGTGGCGCGTACGCCTGGGTGACCAAGAAGGTCATGGGCTCCGTCTCGATCCCGCTGGTGACCACCAACCGCATCAACACCCCGGAGATCGCCGAGCAGTTGCTCGCCGACGGCCACGCCGACATGGTCTCGCTCGCCCGGCCGATGCTCGCCGACCCCGACTTCGTCGCCAAGGCCGAAGCCGGACGTCCGGAGGCCATCAACACCTGCATCGGGTGCAACCAGGCCTGCCTCGACCACACGTTCAGCGGCAAGATCACCTCCTGTCTGGTCAACCCGCGCGCCTGCCACGAGACGGAGCTGGTCCTCGCGCCGACCCGGCTGCGCAAGACCGTCGCCGTCGTGGGTGCCGGGCCCGCCGGACTCGCCTGCGCCGTCAGCGCGGCCGAACGCGGCCACGACGTCACCCTCTTCGACGCCGCGGGCGACATCGGCGGCCAGCTCAACGTGGCCCGCAAGGTCCCCGGCAAGCAGGAGTTCGACGAGACCATCCGCTACTTCCGCACGCAGCTCGAACTGCACGGCGTGGACGTCCGGTTGAACATCCGGGCCACCGTGGACACGCTGGAGGCCTTCGACGAGGTCGTCGTCGCCACCGGCGTCAGCCCGCGCACCCCGGAGATCCCGGGCGTCGACCACCCGAGCGTCGTCGGCTACCTCGACGTGCTGCGCGACGGAGCCACGGTCGGCGACCGCGTCGCCATCCTCGGCGCCGGTGGTATCGGCTTCGACGTCGCCGAGTTCCTCACCGACAGCGGCGACAAGGCGAGCGAGGACCCGGAGACGTACTTCCGTAACTGGGGCGTCGACATGGACTACCGGATGCCCGGCGGTCTCGGCGCCCCCGAACGACCCGCCCCGCCGCGCACCGTGCACCTCCTCCAGCGCAAGGCGTCCAAGGTCGGAGCCGGACTCGGCAAGACCACCGGCTGGATCCACCGCACCGAGCTCAAGCACCGCGGCGTCACCATGGTTCCGGGCGTCCAGTACGACCGGATCGACGACGCCGGACTGCACGTCACCGTCGACGGGCACAGCCAGGTCCTCGAGGTCGACACGATCGTGCTGTGCACCGGCCAGGAGCCCCGCCGCGACCTGTACGACGCGCTGCGCGCCACCGGCCGCGGCGTCCACCTCATCGGCGGCGCCGACGTGGCCGCGGAGCTGGACGCGAAGCGCGCCATCAAGCAGGGCACCGAACTGGCGGCGGCGCTCTAGGCCACCGCAAGAAACGAACCGCGGGAGGGCTGTCGCGGTGTCCGGCCGGCAGCGGCCGGGCACCGGGCAGCGCCCGCGGCCCTCCCTAGGATGACCCCATGTCACTCCCGCACGCGATCCTCACCGCCCTGCTCGAGAAGCGCTCGTCGGGCCTCGAACTGACCCGGCGGTTCGACAAGTCGATCGGCTACTTCTGGTCGGCGACGCATCAGCAGATCTATCGCGAGCTGGGGAAACTGGAGGCTGAGGGGTACATCCGGGCACTGCCCCCGGAGCAGCACGCCCGGGGTCAGAAGAAGAGTTACGAAGTCCTGCCCGCGGGCCGCGCCGAACTCGCCCGCTGGACGGCCACCTCGCAGGACCCGAAGCCGCTGCGTGACACCATGCTGTTGCGCCTGCGTGCCGCGGCCGTCGTCGGCACCGAAGGCCTCGATGCCGATCTGCGCCGCCATCTCGCCCTGCACCGGCGCCAGTTGGCCGAGTACGAGGAGATCCAGGACCGGGACTTCCCGCCGGAGAAGAGCACCCCCGAAGACCGTCTGCGCCATCTCGTCCTGCGGGCCGGTATCGACCTGGAGACGTTCTGGACCCAGTGGCTGACCCACGCCCTGGCGGAGTTCGAAAGCATGCCGGGGCGCGACCAGGGTTCTGTCCGCCGCTCATCCGAATGATCGGTTCACGCTCCGCTCCGGTCGCACCGCGACGGACTGTTTCCGGCGGGTCGGCTCCCTTGCGGCGTTCTCGCGCACGTTGGTTCAGGCTACGAGCAGGCGGAGGCCGAGCTCGGCCGCGTCGAGGGCGACGAGGTCGCGGTTGCGCTCGGCCCATCGGCCTGAGGAAAGGTCGTCGCGGAGTCCGTTCACTGCCCGGCGCTCGGCCTCCGGCCCGACTCTGGTCCATACCGATACCGCGCGGCGCACATGTTCGTCCAGGTACGCCTCGGGCCGGCGCCAGTAGGCCTCGAAGAAGCCGTCGGCGCAGTCCCACGGGATGAGCACCGGCTCCGCGCGGCCCCCGATCGCGCGGGTCAGGTCGGCCAGTGAAGGCCAGCCGACGAGAAGGCCGGCGAATTCGGGCAGGTAGTCGCGGGTTAGCCAGAACCGCTGAAGCCGGCCGGTATCACTGGCGTCGTACGTGAACACCACCACTCGGCGGGCCACGCGCCGCATCTCGCGCAGGCCCGCGATCGGGTCCCGCCAGTGATGGACGGTGCTGAAGGCCATCGCGGCGTCGAAGGACTGGTCCTCGAACGGGAGGCTCTCCGCGGCGGCGGCCACGCACGGAGCGGCGCCCGCGGGACGCTGCGCCCGCATGACCGCCGACGGTTCCACCGCGGTGACGTCGCGGTCGGGGGGCTCGTAGGAGCCGGTGCCGGCCCCGACGTTCAGTACCGTCCGTGCGTCCCCGAGCGCATCCCAGATCCTCGCGGCGATCCGCGGCTCGGTGCGCCGGGTCGCCGGGTATGCGGACCCGATGACGTCGTACAACTGCGCGCCGAACACTTTCAATTGATCCTCCGGTGTCGTCCTGATCCCCATGGCCCGTGCCTCCAGTTCCCGGTCGATGGCCGTCACCGTGGCAGCGGCGCGGTCGCGCTGCTCCAGCAGCAGGCCGCGCAGCCGGCGCAGGTGCGCGACCGCGTCGGTGGCCGGGTCGTCGACCAGATCCGCGATCTCGCGCAATCCGAAGCCCAGCCGCCGGTAGGCGAGCACCTCCCGCAGCCGCTCCACGTCGCCCGCCGAGTAGGCCCGGTACCCGGCCGAGGTTCGCGCGGACGGCCGCACGAGGCAGATCTCGTCATAGTGATGCAGCGTGCGGACACTCACGCCGGCCAGCTCGGCCACACGTCCCACGGTCAGGTGCTCCTTCACGCCACCGACTGTGCGGCATGACGCCACGTGAGGGTCAAGCGCCTCGCTCCTGCGAGCGTGCGTGACCGCCCATGACCAGGCGCCGCCTCGCCCGCAGAGGATGCCGGCTCGGCCAACCTGCCGGTCCGTGCGCCGGCCCGGGGCGATCCAGCAGCGACAGTGGCCTGGAGTGCCCGTCGGCGCTCGGCGCGCTCCTGGTCGGCGCTGACGGAGAGACCCGACGAAGCACGACTGGGCGGCCGTCCGCGACCGGAGTCGACGGAACGGCCGCCTGTTGCGAAGGACTTCGGCTCAGAGCCGGTGGGGCTTGGACCGGCGGCGCAGGAACCACGCCGCCGCCACCGTGCCGGTCACGACCAGGGCCGCGCCGCCCACGACCGTGGCCGTGCCGTAGTCCTTCACGGCCCCGCCGAGCCCGCCCATGACACCGCGCGACGGCGAGGGTGAGACCGTCGTCGAGATCGTGGGGGTCGCGGGGGCCGTGCTGGGAGCCACGATGATCGACTGGGTGCCCGCCGTCGTGCCGTCCTGGCAGACGACGATGACCGTGAAGGTGCCGGGGCCCACGCCTGTCCAGGCCGCCGACTGGTTGTTGCTCGTCCCGGTGAGCGACATCTGCCGACCCTGGGCGAAGTTCGACTGCCCGCTGGAGAGCAGCGAGGCATCGCCGAAACTGCTTCCGTTGCTCGGGCAGGCACTGGTGGTGACCGAGACCGAGGTGCCACTGGTGCTCACGGAGATCCCGGAACCCCATGCGACGGCCGCCGGGGCGGCCAGGGTGAGCGGAAGCGCAGCGGTGGCGGCCACGGTCAGGCCGGAGCGGAGAAGTGTCTGAGTGGTACGCATAGGAACTGCCCTCCAGCGGCACGGTTGGCGGTACATCCCATGCGCCGCCGAGGATTGGAAGGCCCGTGCTGCCTCAGTGCGAGCCAATGCGCCCCGGGCCGGGCCCGCATGCGGACGGGGACCGGGCAGGTGATGAATTCCATCGTCCGGCGGACTGCCGACGCGGCGGACAACCGACGTGGCCGACATGGCTGACTACCGACGTGGCCGACGCGGCTGACTACCGACGTGGCCGACGCGGTCGGCGGTTCGCTGCCTCGGAGGATTCACCGTCACCGGGTGCGGGGCCCGCGCGGCCGGGTCGTGGCGATCACCGGCGCTGCTGGGGCCGGCCCGGCCGGATCCAGCAGCGCCGGACCGGTCACAGCCGGACCGGCCCCTACGCCCGTCACAGTAGGACCGGTCTCTCCGGACCCATCGCAGTCGGACCAGCCCTGCCGGACGCTTCACTGACGCCCCGTCGTCACGGAACGCTCCGCGGAGAAGCCGCCCCAGGTGCCGTCGGGCAGCTTCGCCCGGATCCGTACCCGGTGTGTCACGTCCGCCTCCCGGCCGACGTAGAAGCTGTAGGTGCAGGTGCCGCGGGGCGGGCTGCCGCCCCAGACGAGCGAGGTCACGGGACGCCCGTCGAGATGGATCCGGTACTCCGTGATCACTCCGTCGACCTCGGGCGCGGTCCAGGCGAGGTCGATGTAGTACGCCCCGTCGCTCCGATGGGTCGTCGCCCGGAAGCCGGTCGGCGCCGTGCCCCGGCCGTCGTCCGAGCCCGGGGCGGTGGTGATCCTGACCGTGTTGCTCGGCGGCGAGACATTGTCCGCGGCGTCACGGGCCCGCACTGTGAAGGCGTAGGCCGTGCCCGGCCGCAACCCGGTGACCACGGTGGCCGTCTGCGCTCCGCCGACGCTGTGGATCTTCGAGGTGCCCTGGTAGATGTCGTACGAGGCCACGCCCCGCGCGTCGGACGACCTCGCCCAGGACAGCTGGACCGCCCGGCCGCCGACCGCCCTGCCGCGCGGGCTGCCGGGGCGGGTGGGCGCAGTGCCGTCGGCCGCGACCGCCGCCGGGGTGGTGGACCGCACCGGTTTGCTGGGCGGCCCCGGGACTCCGGCGGCGTTCCGGGCCCGGACCGTGAAGACGTACGAGGTGGACGGTTCGAGCCTGGTGATGTCCACCATGTGCTCAGAACCGGGCACTTCCTTCACCTTGGTGGTGCCGCGATATACCTCGTAGCGGGTGATCCTCGGGTTCTCGGAGACCAGGTTCCACATGACGTGCACGCTGGTCGCGCTGCCCGCGGCGGCGGTCACGCCCATCGGCGCGGCGGGCAGCCGTTCGTCCTGGCCGGTTGTCCGGGCGGCCCATCCGCAGGACGCGAGCGCGAGCAGCGCGCCGCACACCAGCGCGCGCAGGACGGTGGGGGGAACGCGGCGCAAGGGTCTGCCCTCCCTCGACGGGATTGGTCTGTACCTATAAGACACGGGTGACGCGGCCACATCAAGAGGGTGGACGCTGTTGACCGGACTGTTGAGGAGGTACGTATGCTGATCCTGACGCGGTGTGAACTCGCCCTGTTTTCAGGGGAGTTCCTACCCCCGGCGCGGAACGCTGTCGTCGCTGATCCCGCGCCGACGCGTGCGGTCGAGTGGCCGGAGCCGACTGTGGCTCGGGCCCTCGGCCGCACGGCGCCCGGGGAAGTGGCCGTGCACCGTCCGGCCCCCTCCCGGTGGACGCGCTGTCGGACGCCCACCAGATTTGGGCAAATGAGCGTCCATGTTCCCCAGGAGAGGGTCTCCCGTCGTGCGTGTCCAGTCGCTGAGGCTGGCCGCGGCCGCGGCAGCCGCCCTGCTCGCCGCGGCCCCGGCGCTGCTGTCCACCACCCCCACCACGGGCCGCCCCGGAAGCCCGGTCGCGCCCGGGCGGGAGGGATCCGTCCGGGCCGCCGACCTGCTGGCGAAGCTCGGTGGCTGCGCCGCCGTCTCGAACGGGCGATACCGCAGCGACGACGGCACCCGTGCCGGGATCCCGGTCTGCGGCACCCCGGGTGCCGTCTTCTGGGAGGCGGACATGGACATCGACTGCGACGGCAGACCGGGCCCCCTGTGCAACAGCCGTACCGACCCGCTGTTCTCCGAGTCCACGGCATTCCAGCAGTCCGACGGCCGCTGTCTGAGCGCCGAGACGCTGCCCTATATCGTCGTCCCGGCCCCCAGTGACATCTGGAACTACCGGGACCACGGCATCGAGCCCGGCTCGGTGGCGGCCGTGATCTACCAGGACCGCGTCCAGTACGCCGTCGTCGGTGACACCGGCCCGCAGGACATCATCGGCGAGGCCTCGTACGCGACGGCCGCGGCGCTCGGTATCCGCCCCGATCCGCGCGGCGGTGGTACCCCGTCCGGGGTCACCTACATCGTCTTCAAGAACTCCCGGGTGTCACCCATCGAGGACCACGCCGCCGCGGTGGCGGCCGGGGAGCGGCTGGCCCGGAGGCTCCTGGACGGGGGATAGTCGCCGAAGCCCGGCGCCGGGCCGCAGCGTCGGCAGGTACCGGGTGGCCCCCCCCGGTCGGCCGCCGGCCCCCGACCGGATGTCAGACCGCCGCCCAGCCGTTGTCGACGGGCAGGATCACGCCGTTTATGTTGCTCGCCGCGTCCGAGGCGAGGAACACGATCGCTGCGGCCTGCTCCTCGGCCTCGGCGGGCCGGCCGACGTTGCCCATGTACGCCCCGAGGACGGCGGGGCCGTGGGCGCCGGCCTCGAGGTCCACGGTGATGCCGGTCCTGGTGCCGCCCGGGGCGATGGCGTTGGTGCGGATGCCCTTGTCCCGGTACATCACGGCGAGGGACTTGGTGAGTCCCGCGATGCCGTGCTTCGAGGCGGTGTACGCGGCGCCGGCGGCGCTGCCGCGCAGGCCCGCCTCCGAGGCGGTGTTCACGACGGCGCCCTTGCCGGCGGCGAGCATGTGCGGCAGCACCGCCCGGGTGAGCAGGAACGGAGCGGTGAGGTTGACCCGGATGACCCGCTCCCACTCCGCGTCGCTGACCTCGGCCACCGCCGACATGCGGTCCATGATCCCGGCGTTGTTCACCAGCACGTCCACTCCGCCGAACCGCTCCACCGCGGTCGCCGCCACCCGGTCGACGACCGCCTGCTCGCTCAGGTCGCCCGTGACGGCCACGGCGCAGCCGCCTGCCGCCTCGATCTCCTTGACGACCTCCGCGGCGCCATCGGCGTTGAGATCGGCCACGACCACCCGCGCGCCCTCGGCCGCGAAGGCGAGGGCGGTGGCACGGCCGATGCCGGAGCCCGCGCCGGTGACGATGACGCTGCGGCCGTCCAGTCCAGTGGTGCTCATGGCGTTCTCCCAGAGGTGCGTACGGGTGCAGCCGAGGTGCTGCACCCGCACAGTACGACTTAATGTCACTGAATGACAGAAAGCCTCAGGAGGTGGTGACGGAGATCGCTAGAATCACCGCAGTCCCGGGCAGCATCCGCAGACGGAACGAAGGAGTCACCAGTGCCGGACGGCGCGATCGGCGAACACCCCGGCCGGGGCCGTACCGGGCGGCCTCCGCTGACCGACGAGCGCAGGGCCGAGATCCGGCTCGATATCGCCCGCGCCGCGGTGGAACTCTTCGTGGACCAGGGCGTGGCCGCCACCACCGGGGATCAGATCGCCCGGGCCGTCGGCGTGTCCGGGCGGACCCTGTGGCGCTACTTCCCGAGCAAGGAGAGCTGCGTCAGCCCGCTGTTCGCGGCCGGCATCGACGCGATCGCCACGGCGCTGCGCGCCTGGCCGGCGGACGGTCTCCTGGAGGACGCCCTGGAACGGGCGTCCCTGAGCGTCGAGGACCCGCTGGCGAAACCGCAGCCGCCGAGGGTCCGCACACTGCTGAGGCTCACCCGCACCGAGCCGGGACTGCGCGCCGTCTGGCTCCAGGCCCATGACGAGGCCGAGCCGGCCTTCGCCCGCGCCCTGGCCGACCGCGCCGGGCTGGTCGCGGTCGATCTGCGCTCGGAGATCCAGGCCGCCATGCTCAACGCGGCGCTGCGCGCGGCGGTCGAGCACTACGCGTGGCGCACCGATGAAGAGGAGCCCGATCCCGCGACGGCCCGGTCGGAGCTGGCGGCGACCATCCGCTCAGCTCTCATCGTCGCGGCGAAAGGGATCTCCTGATCCCGGTCCTCACCCTTCCCGGTCTTCGCGCTTCCCGGCCCTCGTCTTTCCCGGCCCTCGGGCCTTCCGGTCCTCACTCTCCCCGCTCGTCAGCCCCTTCGGTGCTCATATCTTCCGATAGGTGTACGCGTCCGCCGCTGCCGCCTCCACCGCCGCGAGGTCGGCGCCCGCCGAGGCCGTGACGACGGCGGCCACCGCCCCCTCGACGAAGGGAGCGTCCACCAGCCGCGTGTTGTCCGGCAGTTCGTCGCCCTCGGCCAGCAGTGCCTTGACGGTGAGTACGGCACTGCCCAGGTCGGTGAGTACGGCGACACCGGCCCCGCGGTCCACGGAGGCCGCGGCGGCGGCTATCAGCTCGGCGCTGGTGCCGAGGCCCCCGTCCAGGGTGCCGCCCGCCGGGGCCACGGGAGCGACCGTGCCGCCACCGGCCAGACCCGTCGCCAGTTCGGCGACGGACGTGGCGACGGCGGCGCTGTGGGAGACCAGCACTACGCCGACGAGCTGTCCCTCGGTGTCACTCACCGGCCGCCTCCACGAGTGCCGCGATCAGCAGCGCCGAGGACGTGGCGCCCGGGTCCTGGTGCCCGATGCTGCGCTCGCCCAGGTAGCTCGCCCGGCCCTTGCGGGCCTGCAGGGGCGTCGTCGCGACGGCGCCCTCCTCGGCGGCGGACTTCGCCGCGGCGAACGACTCGGCCAGCGCGTCGACCGCGGGCACCAGGGCGTCGATCATGGTTTTGTCGCCGGGAGCGGCTCCGCCCAGCGCCATGACCGCGTCGACGCCCGTGCGCAGCGCGTCCGTGAACTGTTCATCGGTGACCTCGGCGGCGTCCCCGAGTGCCTTGCCGGTCCGGCGCAGCAGGGTGCCGTACAGCGGCCCGGACGCGCCGCCGACCGTCGAGATCAGCTGCCTCCCGGCAAGCGTGAGGACGGCGCCGGGGGTGTCCGGAGCCTCCTTCTCCAGCGTGACGGTCACGGCGGCGAATCCGCGCTGCAGATTGCTGCCGTGGTCGGCGTCACCGATGGGCGAGTCCAGGTCGGTGAGACGCTCCGCCTCGCGGTCCACGGACGCGGCGGTCGCCGTCATCCAACGGCGGAAGAAATCGGCGTCGAGCACGGAATCTCCTTGCGTGGTACGAAAGTTGACCTGATGCCGGCCGACGGTCGCAGGGCGGCGCCGCCCCCGGTCAGCCGACCCCCGCGTCAGCCGACCCCCGCGTCGGCCGACCCCCGCGTCAGCCGACCCCCGCGTCGGCCGACCTTCCGTCGGCCGGGCTCGCCTGCGCCGGTCCACAGGCCGGGATCACGTACCCCGGCCCGTTCACCGGTTCACGTACCCGGCCTGTCGACCGGGTTCACACGCCCCAGCGCAGCCCCGGCGTCTTCACCGGCGCGTCCCACAGGCGCAGCAGTTCCTCGTCCACCTGGCAGACGGTCACCGATGCCCCGGCCATGTCGAGAGAGGTGACGTAGTTGCCGACCAGGGTGCGCGCGACGGGGATGCCCCGCTCGGTCAGCACCCGCTGCACCTCCGCGTTGAAGCCGTACAGCTCCAGCAGGGGGGTGGCGCCCATGCCGTTGACGAGGACCAGCACCGGATTGCGCGGTGCGAGGTCCTCCAGGACGGCGTGTACGGAGAAGTCGGCGATCTCGCGCGAGGTCATCATCGCGCGCCGCTCCCGGCCCGGCTCGCCGTGGATGCCGACGCCGAGCTCCAGCTCCCCGGGCGGCAGATCGAACGTCGGGCTGCCCTTGGCCGGCGTCGTACAGGCACTGAGCGCCACGCCGAAGCTGCGGGAGTTCTCGTTGACCTGCCGGGCCAGTGCCTCGACCGCCTCCAGGGGCGCGCCCTCCTCGGCGGCGGCGCCCGCGATCTTCTCCACGAACAGCGTCGCGCCCGTTCCGCGCCGCCCGGCCGTGTACAGACTGTCGGTGACGGCCACGTCGTCGTTGACGAGGACCTTGGCGATCCGGATGCCCTCGTCCTCGGCCAGCTCCGCCGCCATGTCGAAGTTGAGGACGTCGCCGGTGTAGTTCTTCACGATGAACAGGACGCCCGCGCCGCTGTTCACGGCGGCCGCCGCCCGCAGCATCTGGTCCGGCACCGGTGAGGTGAAGACCTCGCCCGGGCAGGCCGCCGACAGCATCCCGGGGCCCACGAATCCGCCGTGCAGCGGCTCGTGCCCGGACCCGCCGCCGGAGACGAGGCCCACCCTTCCCGCGACCGGGGCGTCCCTGCGGACGATCACGCGGTTCTCGACGTCCACCGTCAGCTCCGGATGCGCTGCCGCCATGCCCCGCAGCGCGTCCGCCACCACCGTTTCCGCCACGTTGATGAGCATCTTCATGGGTACCTCCCGGTGAGATTAACGGACGAGTTCCTGACCTGTGTTTTACCTGGTCAAGCCTGGTGCGGCTAGTTTTTGATCTTGGTGCTTCGTGGAGCTCATTGCCGGGCCGTGGCGGTACTGATGCCGACTTTCGTGATGGCTTGTCAGATTTGCGGGGCGATTGGACGCGGGGTCGGCGGGAGTGCTGTCATCCCCAGTATTGACCTTGCGGTAGCGAAGGTCACGCGCGTGGACGCTCGGGTAGGTGCGCGCGTACTTGAGCCGCTCTCTGCCGTCTACGTCTGGAGCGGGGCGCAATGAGGGGTGGCACGTGCTCGTGGCCGACCTGGCAGTGGCGGGGGAGGGGGCTTCAGCGTGAAGTTCAGGAAGAGGACGCTCGAATCCCTTGGCGACCTGGTTTGCGGAAATCTCGGCTCTGACGCTCCCGGCGGCTTTTCGGAGTCGAAGTGCTTTCTTTACCGCCCCAGCGTATACATCACCGATTTTTTCACTGAGCTCGTCGACAATGCTTTCTTGTGACCGGCGGCGAGATCGTCAAGGCTACACGCAATTGGCCGGGCAATTCTTTGGGCGCCTCTGGGCGTAGCCGGATCATGTTCATGGATCGGGACGAAATTCTGAATCAGTACGTCGCCGCCAACCTTCTCCTGCCCCCGACTCACTATCCGGCGCTCCGGATATCGATCCTCTCGGCACCGCCGACGAAGCTTTGTTTTGAACCTTCTGCTGATTTTCGGCCGGCTACCGGTGGAGGGTGGCAAGTGGAGCTGTATCGAGCTGCCCGTGCGCACGTCGGCGTGTTCTTCGTCTGCTGGCCGGTGCAGGCGTCCCGCGTCGCTGACCTGCGTAAAACGTGGCCACGTGTGGGCTCGTTGGAGCCGTCGGACCGGGAACGGTCCGGATCTTGTCCTCGGCGG